>CAYLKZ010000017.1:0-40988 GCA_964384275.1 uncultured Sphingobium sp.
CCGAGCGTCGAATCGAGCTCGGTCGGCGCCGCGAAGAGCACGATGCGGCCGTAGGGAGCACCCGCGGCCACGCAAAGAGGAGGAGGCGGCCGCGCCCCACCGCGGCCGCCTCCGGCGGCACACTCAGCCGGGCAGCTTGAACAGCCGCGCCGCGTTGCCGTACAGCAGACGGTCCAGCACGCTTTCCTTGAAGCCGAGGGCGAGGAAGTCGTCGATGGACTGGCCGATCGGGCGGAACGGGTAGGACGAGCCGAACAGCAGCTGCTCGCCGAGAAAGCCGTTGGCCGCCTGCACGAAGGCCGCGCTGCCGGGCAGGAACAGGTACATGTCCGGCACGGCGAGGATGTTCTCGTATCGGAAGGCCACGCCGAGCAACTGGTCCACGTTCGGCCAGTAGCCGTGGTAGCAGACGATCTGCAACGTGGGGAACGCCCGGGCGATCTTCGCCAGCCGGCCCGGATCGTTGAACGCCGGGTCCGGGGTGGTCGGCCCGCTCATCAGGAACAGCGGGATGCCGCGCGCCGCCAGGTGCTCGTAGACCGGCCAGTACAGCGGATCGTCCGGATGGCGCGCCGGCTCGCCGAAGCCCGGCTCCAGGTCGATGCCGGACAGGCCCAGCCGATCGATGGCGCGGTCGATCTCGGCGATGGCGCCCTCCACGCCCTGCAGCGCCGGGTCGATGCCGGCGATGCCGAGCAGCTCCTCGTGGCCGTGGACGATCTCGTGGATGAAATCGTTGGGCAGGTGCTGACTCGGCGTGTGGCGGCCGACCACCACCGCGCGGCTCAGCCCGGCCTCGCGCACCTCGGCGAGGAAGCCCTCCTGGGTCAGCGAGCGCTCGAAGTGGGCATCGTCGCCGCGAGTGCCGACCCGGCGGTTCAGCCAGCGCGCCGTCGCATGGGCGGCATTGCCCGGCGTGGCACCGAAGAAGTCGTGCAGGTACGCCGGCCGGCAGCGCATGTCGATGACCTTCATGCGGCGGCCTCGTCCTTCTTGGTGGCGCGCACGTCGAAGGCGCCGCCGGTGACCTCCTCCTCGATGGTCACCGCCTGCTTGCCCGGCAGCAGCGGGAACACCAGCTCGGCGAAGCGGATCGACTCCTCCAGGTGCGGGTAGCCGGACAGCACGAAGCTGTCGACGCCCAGATCGGCGTATTCCTTGAGGCGCGCCGCCACGGTCTGCGGATCGCCTACCAGCGCGGTGCCGGCACCGCCGCGCACCAGGCCGACGCCGGCCCACAGGTTGGGGCTGACCTCCAGCTGGTCGCGGCGGCCGCCGTGCAGCGCGGCCATGCGCCGCTGGCCCTCGGAGTCCATCTTGGCGTAGTTGGCCTGCGCCTTGGCAATGGTCTCGTCGTCGAGGTGGCTGATCAGCTTCTCGGCGGCGGCCCAGGCCTCCTCGTTGGTCTCGCGCACGATCACGTGCAGGCGCACGCCGAAGCGCACGGTGCGGCCGTACTTCTTCGCCCGCTCGCGCACGTCGGCGATCTTCTCGGCCACCGCCGCCGGCGGTTCGCCCCAGGTCAGGTAGGCGTCGACGTGCTTGGCCGCCAGTTCGTGGGCAGCCGGGGAGGATCCGCCGAAGTACAGCGGCGGATAGGGTTTCTGCACCGGCGGGAAGAAGTTCTTCGCGCCCTTGACGGTGACGTGCTTGCCTTCGAAGTCGACGGTCTGCCCCTGCAGCAGGTCGCGCCACACGGTGAGCACCTCGTCGGCGGCCTCGTAGCGCTCGTCGTGGCTGAGGAACACGCCGTCGGCGGCCAGCTCGGTGGCGTCGCCGCCGGGCACCACGTTGAGCAGCAGGCGGCCCTTGAGCGCCTGGTCGAGGGTCGCCGCCTGGCGCGCGGTGGCGGTCGGCCCGCTGACCGAGGTGCGCAGCGCCACCAAGAGCTTGATGCGGCTGGTCACCGGCACCAGGCTGGCGGCGGTGACCCAGGGGTCGAGGCAGCTCGAACCGGTGGGGATCAGCAGGCCGTCGTAGCCGAGGCTCTCGGCGGTCACCGCGATCTGCCGCAGGTATTCGTTGGTCGCCGGGCGCCCGGAGGAGGACTTGCCCAGATAGCGGGTGTCGCCGGAAGTGGGGAGGAACCAGAAGATGTCCAGGCTCATGAATGCTTGCCTCAAGTGTCGATCGGGATGGCCTATTGCGGTCGCGTACGACCAGGGTCATCGCAAGGCGCACAGCGGCTCGCCGCTGGCGTGGTACCGGTGAGCGCTCTGTGTCGCCCTTTCCTCGACTTGAGCAAGCACCGTACCAGAAGCCGAAATACCCCCTAAAAAGCACGAAAAGACGGTGAAGGACCGGTCATCACCCAGCGATCATCGAGCTGACCTCCCTCTGCCCGTGCCGTAGCCCCGCATCCGGCAACTGTGCGAAATCCGGCAGATTGTCGAATCGCTGTTGAGCGGCCGACAGTTGCCTGGGGAACAGTTCCAGACGCCGGACGCCTGCCGGCAGCCCCGCCCGCGAGGTTTTCACGGCCACGGACAAAAGACATCCACAAATATTCGATAAAAGAATAAAAATAAAATAAATAATTATTTTTGGATATATTTACCAACCCCTAGAGTGCCGGCACTCGGCCGCTGCGCCGAACCGACCAGCCCTCCAGAGGACTCCACCATGTCCGCCGCCGAATCTCATTTCTCCATTGAACCCCTCCCCGCCCTAGAGCTGGCCGCCGCCCAGGCGCTCACGCCGCAGCAACTGCTTGAGCGTGGCCGTCTGCGCGGCCGGCAGGCCCAGCTCGACTACGCCGGCAGCCTGTACCCCACCGAGGCCTGGGCGCTGGTGGAAAGCGGCGCCGCGCGGCTGATCGATGTACGCACCGCCGAGGAGCTGAAGTTCGTCGGCCGGGTGCCGCACAGCCAGCATGTCGCCTGGCAGACCTGCCCGGCGCTGATCAGGAACCCGCGCTTCCTGCGCGAGCTGGAAGGCCGGAGCCAGCGCGACGAGGTGCTGGTGCTGCTGTGCCGCAGCGGCAAGCGCTCGGCTGCAGCCGCCAGCGCCGCCGCCAAGGCCGGTTTCACCCGGGTGTTCAACGTGCTGGAAGGCTTCGAGGGCGACCTCGACGCCAATCAGCAGCGCGGCGACAGCGGCGGCTGGCGGTATCGCGGCCTGCCCTGGCTGCAGGACTGACAGAGCAACAGACGGCTGCCGGGGCACCCGGCAGCCGTCGGAACCACGGGATGGAGCAATCGATGGATCAGCGTGTGAGTCCTGCCGCCGCGAGCGGCTGGAAACTGGAGAGTATCGTCCGCGACCTGCGCGCCGCGCGTCGCGAATGGCGGGCGCAGCATGGCCGCGACCGCGAGCCGGGCGGCCGCGAGCTGCCCTCGCGGCAGATCATGGGCGAAATCGTCGAGGCGCTGGCGGGCGCGCTGTTCCCCATGCGCCTGGGCCCGCCCGACCTGCGCCAGGAGAGCGAGGACCTCTATGTCGGCCACACTCTCGACGCCGCGTTGAACGCCCTGCTGCAGCAGGCCAGCCTGGAGCTGGGCCACGCCGCCCAGCCGGGCGTGCGACCGAGTCAGGAGATCGAGCGCCAGGCGCGGCGCATCGTCCAGGACTTCACCCTCGCCCTTCCGGCGCTGCGCCGCCTGCTCGACGGCGACGTGATGGCCGCCTATCGCGGCGACCCGGCGGCACGCAGCGTCGACGAGGTACTGCTGTGCTATCCGGGGATCATCGCGGTGATCCACCACCGCATCGCCCATCACCTCTACAGCGCCGGACTGCCGCTGCTGGCGCGGATCATTGCCGAGCTGGCCCATTCGGCCACCGGCATCGACATCCACCCCGGCGCGCGGATCGGCAGCAGCTTCTTCATCGACCACGGCACCGGCGTGGTGATCGGCGAAACCGCGGTGATCGGCGAACGGGTGCGCATCTACCAGGCGGTGACCCTGGGCGCCAAGCGCTTCGAGTCCGACGAAACAGGCCAGTTGCTCAAGGGGCAACCGCGCCACCCCATAGTTGAAGACGACGTGGTGATCTACGCCGGGGCCACCATCCTCGGGCGCATCACCATCGGCGCCGGTTCCACCATCGGTGGAAACGTCTGGCTGACGCGCAGTGTGCCTCCGGGCAGCAACGTCAGCCAGGCGAACGTGCAGAACCAGGTGGGCAATGGCAGCGTCAGCTAGCCGGCCAGCACTTCCGCCCAGCGGGCACCGGGGCGGTGGCAATACTCCTGCTGCCCGGGCAACAGCCACACAACTGTTGTCCAGGCAGCAGCGACTCAACAGATTGACCAGGCAGGCAACAGCGGCCTTTCGGCTAAAAATCACAAGCACTTGATTTTAAAAGGATTTAAGTCATGGCACGAGCATTGCTGTGTTCCTGTACCGCAAGCAACTGTTGAAAGGAACACACTCCATGAGCACTCCTCTGAAAGTCGTCGCCGTCACCGGCAGCACCTTCCGCCCCTCGCGCACCCTGGTGCTGACCGAGGCGCTGGTCGCCGAACTCGCCCATCGCCTGCCCATCGACAGCCGCATCGTCGAGCTGGGCGACATCGCCCGTCCGCTGGGCGGCGCGCTGTCGCGCAAGGAGCTGCCGGAGACCGTCGAGCACGAGCTGCGCGCCATCGAGTCCGCCGACCTGCTGATCGTCGCCGCGCCGGTCTATCGCGGTTCCTACCCGGGACAGTTCAAGCACCTGTTCGACCTGATCGGTCAGGACGCGCTGGTCGGCACGCCGGTGCTGCTGGCCGCCACCGGCGGCAGCGAGCGCCATGCACTGGTGATCGACCATCAGCTGCGGCCGCTGTTCAGCTTCTTCCAGTCGCTCACCCTGCCGATCGGCGTGTATGCCGCGGAAGCCGATTTCACGGACTACCGGATCAGCAGCGAAGCCCTCAAGGCACGCGTGCGCCTGGCCATCGAACGCGCCCTGCCGACGCTCGCCGCCGGCTCAGCCCGTCTGCAGAAGATCGCCTGAGCAGCGCACGGCCACCTCCAGCGAGGCGCCGGGTCGCTGCTCGTCAGGACATCCGACCGCTCTCTCCCCTGCCTCTCGCCAGCCACCACCAAGAGGAACAGCGAGTGACTGCCATCACCCCACCCAAAGTGCTGTCGCCCCTGCAGACAGCCCGCCAATTGGCTGCCGAATTCGCCGAAAGCGCCGTCGAACGCGACCAGCAGGGCGGTACCCCGAAAGCCGAGCGCGATGCCCTGCGCCGCAGCGGCCTGCTGACCCTGAGCATCCCGCGCCAGTATGGCGGCCAGGGCGCCAGCTGGAGCGAGACCCTGGAGGTCGTCCGCGAATTCGCACGGGTCGACAGCTCCATCGCCCACGTCTACGGCTTCCAGCACCTGATGCTGGCCACCGTGCGCCTGTTCTCCCGCCCGGACCAGTGGCAACCCTGGTTCGAACATACCGCGCGCAACAACTGGTTCTGGGGCAACGCCCTGAATCCCCTGGACACCCGCACCGTGGCGAAGAAGCGCGACGGCTGGCGCGAGTTCTCCGGGCGCAAGAGCTTCTGCTCGGGCTCGGCCGACTCGGAAATGCTGATCGCCTCGGCCCTCGACGAGGCGGCCGGCGGCAAGCTGCTGATCGCCGCCATCCCCAGCAGCCGCACCGGCATCACCCTGCACGGCGACTGGGAGAACATGGGCCAGCGGCAGACCGACAGCGGCAGCGTCACCTTCGAGCGCGTGCGCGTCGAGGAGAACGAGCTGCTCCTCGATCCCGGCCCGCTGAGCACGCCCTTCGCCTGCCTGCGCCCGCTGATCGCCCAGCTGACTTTCGCCAACCTGTTCCTCGGCATCACCGAGGGCGCCTTCGCCGAGGCGCGCCACTACACGCTCAAGGAGAGCCGGCCGTGGTTCAAGTCCGGTGTCGAGCACGCCGGCGAGGATCCCTACGTACTGCGCCATTACGGCGAGTTCTGGGTCGGTCTGGAGGGCGTGCGTGTCCTTGTCGAGCGCGCCAACGGCCTGCTCGACCAGGCCTGGAGCAAGGAACACAACCTCAGCGCCGACGAGCGCGGCCGCCTGGCCGTGGCCGTGGCCAGCGCCAAGGTCGCCGCCAGCCGGGTCGGCCTTGATCTCACCAGCCGCCTGTTCGAAGTCACCGGCGCCCGCGCGACCCACGCCGCCCTGCGCCTGGACCGCTACTGGCGCAACCTGCGCACCCAGACCCTGCACGACCCGCTGGACTACAAGCTCCATGAGCTGGGCGACTGGGCGCTGAACGAGGCGCTGCCGACCCCCACCTTCTATTCGTAGCGAACGCCATGGAACTGTTGACCCTGCCGCACTCCCCCGCCCTCGCCACCTCGATCCGCGCCACGGCGCAGGTGTTCGAGGACGCCAAGTCGCAAGCCCTGCTCGAACACCTGCAGCAGGTCGCGCCGAGCGACGCCAGCGTGCTGATCATCGGCGAAACCGGCACCGGCAAGGAGCTGGTCGCCCGCCATCTGCACAACCTCAGCGCCCGCCGCGGCGGGCCCTTCGTCGCGGTGAACTGCGGCGCCTTCTCGGAAACCCTGGTGGAGGCCGAGCTGTTCGGCCACGAGAAGGGCGCCTTCACCGGCGCCCTCAGCGCCAAGGCCGGCTGGTTCGAGGAGGCCAACGGCGGCACCCTGTTCCTCGACGAGATCGGCGACCTGCCGATGCCGATCCAGGTCAAGTTGCTGCGCGTGCTGCAGGAGCGCGAGGTGGTGCGCCTCGGCTCGCGCAAGAGCATCCCGATCAACGTGCGGGTGCTGGCGGCGACCAACGTGCAGCTGGAAAAAGCGATCAACGCCGGACACTTCCGCGAGGACCTCTACTACCGGCTCAACGTGGTCAGCCTCAACCTCAGCCCGCTGCGCGAGCGGCCGGGCGACGTGCTGCCGCTGGCCCGCCACTTCATCGCCGAGTACAGCCGGCGCCTGGGCTACAGCGGCATCCGCCTGGGTAAGGATGCCGAGGCAAAGCTGCTCGGCTACTCCTGGCCGGGCAACATCCGCGAACTGGAGAACGTCATCCACCACACCCTGCTGCTCTGCCGCGAGCAGGTGATCGGTTCCGACGACCTGCACCTGTCCAACCTGCGTATCGAGCGCCCGGAAGGACCTGCCACGCCTCAGGACGAGTCGGCCGATGCCCTGCTGCAGCGCGCCTTCCTCAAGCTGTTCGAGGAACAGAGCGGCGCCCTGCATGAGAAGGTCGAGGAAGCCCTGCTGCGCACGGCCTACCGCTTCTGCCACTACAACCAGGTGCACACCGCCAGCCTGCTAGGCCTCAGCCGCAACGTCACCCGCGCGCTGCTGATCAAGTTCGGCGAACTGGTGGTCAACCGGCGGCGTCCGGCAGACACCAGCCAGGGGAGCAAGGTCGTCAACATCTCGATCTGAAGGAGATCTGTGCGAAAGGCCAGTGATAGATGGACGCGGGCTGCGGGATGCTTATAAAAAAATAACAAAATATTATTTAATTTAAATTTTTTATAACAATATTATTGCTGATACCGGACCACCGGACTCATTTCCCCCTGTCCCGTGATCCGGCCTCCCCGTTCAGCGGCCGGCCGCCTGTCGAGGAGTATTGTCATGATCCATTCCCTGTTCCCCCGCCGCCTGCTGGCGGCTCTGACCTTCGGCAGTCTGGCCCTGAGTGCCCAGGCCGCCGACTTCACCGTGGCCTACCAGACCACCGTCGACCCGGCCAAGGTGGCCCAGGCCGATGGCGTCTACGAGAAGGCCAGCAACGCCACGATCGAATGGCGCAAGTTCGACGGCGGCGCGGAAGTGATCACCGCGGTCGCCTCGGGTGATGTGCAGATCGGCTATGTCGGCTCCAGTCCGCTGGCTGCGGCGGCTAGCCGCCAGCTGCCGGTACAGACCTTCCTCATCGCCGCCCAGCTGGGCGCCGCCGAGGCCCTGGTGGCGCGAGACGGGGCTGGCATCACCAGCCCGGCCGACCTGATCGGCAAGAAGGTCGCCGTACCCTTCGTCTCCACCGGCCATTACAGCCTGCTGGCGGCGCTCAAGCACTGGCAGATCGATCCGGGTCAGGTGCAGATCCTCAACCTGGCGCCGCCGGCGATCATTGCCGCTTGGCAGCGCGGCGACATCGACGCCACCTACGTGTGGGACCCGGCCCTCGGCGTGGCCAAGAGCAACGGCAAGGTACTGATCACCTCCGGCGAGCTGGGCAAGCTCGGCGCGCCGACCTTCGACGCCTGGATCGTGCGCAAAGACTTCGCCGAGAAGCACCCGGAAGCGGTACGCGCCTTCGCAAAGGTTACCCTCGACGCCTACGCCGACTATCGCAAGGACCCGCAAGCCTGGCTGGCCAACGCCGACAACATCGCCAAGGTGGTCAAGCTGAGTGGCGCCAAGGCCGAAGATGTCCCGCTGCTGCTGCAGGGCAACGTCTTCCCGCTGGCCGCCGACCAAGTCACCGCCCTGGGCGCGCCGACCGTGCAGGCCGTTACCGATACCGCCAGGTTCCTCAAGGAGCAGGGCAAGGTCGACGCGGTGCTGCCGGACTACGCCCCCTACGTCAGCAACCGGTTCATCGCCAACTGAGCTACCGGGGCGGGCCGCGCCCGCCCCGAGCCTTTATTTCCCGTAGCGAGAACCTCCATGGCCTTCCTGCAACTGGAGCGCATCAGCGCACAGTACCCCGGCGCAAGCCAGCCGGTACTGACCGACATATCCCTTAGCCTGGGTCCCGACCAGTTGCTGGTCGCCCTCGGCCCCTCCGGCAGCGGCAAGACCAGCCTGCTCAACCTCATCGCCGGCTTCGTGCCGCCCAGCGGCGGGCACCTGACCCTGGACGGCCGGGCCGTCACCGGCCCCTCCGCCGAGCGCGGCGTGGTGTTCCAGGACGATGCCCTGCTGCCCTGGCAGAACGTGCTGGAAAACGTTGCCTTCGGCCTGCAACTGGCCGGCGTTGCCCGCCCGCAGCGGGAGCAGCGCGCACGCGAACTGCTCACCCTGGTCGATCTGGCCGGCTTCGAGCAACGGCGCATCTGGGAGCTGTCCGGCGGGCAGAAGCAGCGCGTCGGTCTGGCCCGCGCGCTGGCCGCCGAGCCACGTGTACTGCTGATGGACGAGCCCTTCGGCGCCCTCGATGCGTTCACCCGCGAGCAGATGCAGGAGCTGCTCCTGCAGGTCTGGCAGCGCACTGCCAAACCGGTGTTCCTGATCACCCACGACATCGAGGAAGCGGTATTCCTGGCCAGCGACCTGCTGCTGCTCGAGCCCAATCCCGGGCGCATCGGTGAACGCCTGCAGCTCGACTTCGGCCGCCGCTATGCCGCCGGTGAGAGCGCTCGGGCCATCAAGTCGGACCCGCGCTTCATCGAAACCCGCGAGCACGTGCTGGCGCGCGTTTTCGCCCAACGTCAGAGAAACCCCGCATGAAAAGCCTCGAACTGTCCCTGCCGGCAACCGCCAGCCAGGACGCTCCGCGCCGACCGCAACGCCAGGCCAGCCTGCTCGCCATCGGCAGCCTGAGTCTGGGCAGCCTGCTCACCCTGTGGTGGGCGGTGACCGCCAGCGGGCTGATCGAACCGCTGTTCCTGCCGAGCCCGCAGGCCGTGCTGCAGCGTGCCTGGCGCCTGTTCGGCGAGGGCTACATGGGTGCCAGCCTGTGGCAGCACCTTGCCGCCAGCCTCGGGCGCATCGGCCTTGCCCTGCTGTGCGCCGTGGCAACCGCCATCCCGCTGGGTATCGCCATCGGTCGCAACCGCATCGTCCGCGGCTTGTTCGACCCGCTGATCGAGTTCTACCGGCCGATTCCACCGCTGGCATACCTGCCGCTGATCGTCATCTGGTGCGGCATCGGCGAGCTTTCCAAGGTGCTGCTGATCTACCTGGCGATCTTCGCCCCGATCACCATCGCCACCGCCACCGGCGTGCGCACGGTCGACCCGGCCAAGCTGCGCGCCGCCCAGTCGCTGGGCGCCAGCCAGGGCCAACTGATCCGCCACGTGATCCTGCCGGGCGCCCTGCCGGACATCCTCACCGGCATCCGCATCGGCCTGGGCGTCGGCTGGTCCACCCTGGTTGCCGCCGAGCTGATCGCCGCCACCCATGGCCTGGGCTTCATGGTGCAGTCGGCCGCGCAGTTCCTGGTCACCGACGTGGTGATCGTCGGCATCCTGGTCATCGCCCTGATCGCCTTCGCCCTCGAACTGGGCCTGCGCGCCCTGCAGCGCCGGCTGGTGCCCTGGCACGGCCGGGGGCAATGAGCTCGCCGCTGCCCAAGCCGTCAACGGCCCTGCAGCGCCGCCACGAACACACCATTCCAGTCGCTGCGAGCATGCTTCAGCCATCAAGCCGGGACGTTCGCGCGTCCCGGCTTTCTCCGTTGCCCCGCCTCAGCCTTCCTTGCTGCAATCACGCGGAGTGATGCCCTTCTCCGCCGCGTACTTGCGCGAGGAGGCCTCGATGATCGGTCGCAGCAGGGCGCGGTCGGCCTGCACCCAGTCGCTGATCAGGTTCCACTTCTCGCCGTCCCACTGCTGGAAGCGCACCGCGCCGCCGCCTTCGTGGTCGGAGCAGGACAGCTGCAGCGGCTGCACCAGACCCAGGGCGCCCAGTTCCTGCAGGCGGGCGTCGTCCAGCTTGAGGTTCTCGAAGCCCCAGCGTACCTGCTCGCCGGTCAAGGGCTGGTTGCCGAACTTCTCCTGGGCGATGCGCAGCGCCTCGACGTTGAGGATGCCGTTGACCACGCCGAGGTTGTAGTAGACGGTACCAAAGCGCTTCGGATCGGCCAGATCGCCCTGCCCCTTGTCGACCACTTCCTGCTTGATGCCCTGCAGCACCGGGAAGTCGGTGCCGGACGGGTGGGTGGTGATGGCGATGAAACCCTTGGCCGCGGCACCGGCCGGGGCGGCGTCATCCTCGGAGTTGCTCCAGATGTTGCCGATGATGCGGTTGGCCGGGAAGCCGACCTTCTGCGCGGTCTTCAGCGCCACCGGGTTCATCACCCCCCAGCCGCGCAGGATCACCCAGTCCGGCTTCTCGCGGCGGATGTTCAGCCACTGCGACTGCTGCTCGTTGCCCGGGTGCGGCACCTCCACCAGGCTCAGGGCGAAGCCGTACTTGTCGGCCAGGATCTTCAGCACCTCGTTGGTTTCCTTGCCGTAGGGCGAGCCGTGGTAGAGGGTGACGATCTTCTGGCCCTTGAGCTTGTCGAGACCGCCGGCCTGCTGGCCGATGTAGTTGACGATCGCCGACACCTCGGAATACGGGTTGAGCTGCAGCGGGAAGGCGTAGGGGAACACGCTGCCGTCGGTGGAGTCGGTGCGCCCGTGGTTGATGGTGATCAGCGGCAGCTTGTCGGCGGTGGAGCGATCCAGGGTGGCATAGGCGATGCCTACCGACAGCGGGTTGGTGGCCGCCGCCGGCGCGCCGTTGAGGCCGCGCTTGAGGCGTTCGTAGCATTCGACGCCCTTCTCCACCACGTACTCGGTCTCGCACTCGCTCCAGGTCAGCTTGACGCCGTTGACCCCGCCGCCCGCGTTGACGTACTTCATGTAGTCGATGAAGCCGCCGAAGAAGCCGGTGCCTCCTGCGGCATAGGGGCCGACCCGGTAGCTCTGCAGCGGGAAGTACTGTTCGCCCCCCGCATGGGCGGTGAGGGCCGCGCTACCCAGGCTGATGGCCAGCGCCAGGCTGGCGAAACTGCGTTTGAACATCGTGATTGTCCTTGTCAAAAAAATAAGAGGTCGGGGCCGGACCTGCGTCCGGTGGTGCTTGGGATTCGGGAAAACTCGATTCAGTAACGCAGCGGCCACACCCTGGCTCGCTCGCGCAGGCCTTGCCAGAGGCGCGCCAGGCCCTCCGGCTCCTTGATCAGGAAGGCGATGATCAGCGCGCCGAACACCATCTTCTGCAGGTTCTCCAGCTGCCCGGCGTCGATCAGCCCAGCCGGCAGCAGGCCGGCGAGGTTCGACAGCAGCAGCGGGAACAGCACGATGAAGGCGGCGCCGAGGAAGTTGCCGAGGATGCTGCCCAGGCCGCCGATGATGATGATGAACAGCACCTGGAACGAACGGTTGAGATCGAAGCCGTGCGGCTCGACGGTGCCCAGGTAGGTGAAGGCCCATAGCGAGCCGGCGACGCCGAGGAAGAAGCCACTGATGGCGAAGGCCAGCAGCTTGGTCTTCGCCAGCGGGATGCCGATCACCGCGGCGGCGGTGTCCATGTCGCGCACCGCCATCCAGTTGCGTCCCAGTTCACTGCGCACCAGGTTGTGGCCGAGCCAGAACAGCGCGGTCACCACAGCGAGGGTCAGCAGGTAGCGACCGACCGGCGAGCCGAAGTCGGCGCCGAGGATCTCCAGCTTCGGCGCGCTGATCACCCCGGAGGCGTTGTCGTTGGAGAACCAGCCGAACTTGGTCAGCGCCCACTGCACGAAGAACTGCGCGGCCAGGGTCGAGACGATCAGGTAGAAGCCCTTGATGCGCAGGCTGGGCAGGCCGAACAGCAGCGACACCAGTGCGGCGACCACCCCGCCGAGCAGCAGGCTGACCGGCAGCGGCAGCCCCGCCACGCGTAGTTCGAAGTTGTAGGCGGCGAAGGCGCCCACCGCCATGAACGCCGCCGAACCGAGGGACAACTGGCCGGCATAGCCGGTCAGCAGGTTGAGCCCCAGCCCGGCCAGCGACAGCACCAGGAACGGAATCAGGATGGCGCTGAACCAGTAGTCGTTGCCGATGAAGGGCACCACGACGAAAGCGAAGAGCAACAGCAGGGCCAGCCCCAGGCGGTCCTGGCGCAGACGGAACAGGCGGCGGTCGTCCGCGTAGCGGGTGCTGAACTGACCGGCTTCACGATAGAGCATGATCTTCTCTCCTCAGACGCGCTCGATGGCGCGCTCGCCGAACAGTCCGGCCGGGCGCACCAGCAGGAACAGCATGGCCAGCACATAGGGGAACCAGTTCTCGATGCCACCGCCGACGAAGGGGCCGAGATAGACCTCGGCGAGCTTCTCCGCGGCGCCGACGATCAGGCCGCCGACGATGGCACCGCTGATCGAAGTGAAACCGCCGATGATCAGCACCGGCAGCGCCTTGAGCACCACCAGCGACAGCGAGAACTGCACGCCGAGACGCGCGCCCCACAGCAGCCCGGCAACCAGGCCGACGAAGCCGGCCACCGCCCACACCACCGCCCAGATGCGCTGCAGGCGGATGCCCACGGTCAGCGCAGCCAGCGGATCGTCGGCCACCGCGCGCAGCGACAGGCCGATGCGGGTCTTGTTGAACAGCAGCGAGAGCACCGCCACCAGTGCGGCGGCGGTGCTTGCGGCGAACAGGTCGAACTTCGACAGCAGCAGGCCGCCGACTTCCAGCGGCTCGTCGCTGATGCCCAGCTCCAGGCCATGCACCTGGGCACCCCACAGTGCCTGGGCGAAGCCCTCGATCACGTAGGACAGGCCGAGGGTGGCCATGAACAGGGTGATCGGCGAGCGGTTGACCAGCGGGCGCAGCACCGCACGCTCGATCGCCAGTGCCAGCGCCACCATCGCCGCCAGGGTGATCAGGAAGGCGAGCCAGAACGGCACGCCGCGCTCCAGCAGGCTGACGAAGGTCAGCGCGGCGAACAGCACCATCGCGCCCTGGGCGAAGTTGAACACGCCCGAGGCCTTGTAGATCAGCACGAAGCCGATGGCGACCAGCGAGTACATCACCCCCGCCAGCAGCCCGCCGATCAGCACTTCGAAGAAGAATTCCATGTTGCGTTTCCCGTTTGCGGGCGCAAGGCGCCCTGGCCGCCTGCGCGCAGGCGGTCGTTGTCGATTGCGTTTTTTTGTAGGGTGGGCAACGGCGCAGCCTTGCCCACCGGCGGTGGCTGGCCACCCGGTGGGAAATCGCTGCGCGAGTTTCCCGCCCTACGCTGCCATCTAGTGCCGGGTGCCCAGGTAGGCGGCGATCACCTCGGGATCGCGGCGCACCTGCTCCGGCGGGCCGTCGCCGATCTTGCGCCCGTAGTCGAGCACCACCACATGGTCGGAGATGCCCATCACCACGCCGATGTCATGCTCGATCAGCACCACCGTGGTACCGAACTCGCGGTTGACCTCGACGATGAAGCGGCTCATCTCGGCCTTCTCCTCGGCATTCATCCCCGCCATCGGCTCATCGAGCAGCAGCAGGCGCGGCTCGGCGGCCAGTGCACGGGCCAGCTCGACGCGCTTCTGCAGGCCGTAGGGCAACCGGCCGACGATGGCCTCGCGCCACGGCTGGATGCGCAGGAACTCGATCACCCGCTCGGCCGCCGCGCGCTGGCGGTCGTCCTCGCCGGCCGCGCGGCCGAGGCGCAGCGCCTGCTCCAGCCAGCTGCTGCGGCGCTTGAGGTTGCGCCCGGTGAGCACGTTGTCGAGCACGCTCATGCCCTTGAACAGCGCGATGTTCTGGAAGGTGCGGGCGATGCCCAGCTCGGCGGCGGCGTGCGGGCGCATGCTGTTGCGCTCCACCCGGTCGAAACGGATCCGGCCTTCCTGCGGCCGGTACACGCCATTGATGATGTTCAGCAGCGAACTCTTGCCCGCGCCATTGGGGCCGATCAGCGCGCAGATCTCGCCGGGGGCGACGGCGAAGCTGAGGTCGGTGATCGCCTTGACGCCCTTGAACGACAGGGAAATGTGCTCCAGCTCGAGCAGTGCTTGCGACATCGGTGCTTCTCCTCGTCAGGCCAGTTGCGAGCTGCCATCGATCCAGCCGCTGACGGCCGGAACCGGGCGCTGCGGCGGGCGCTGCCACTCGGCGGGGTCGGGCCAGGTGCGTACAGTGACGCCCAGCCCGGCGAAGAACTGCTGCGCCTCCTCGGCCAGCGGTTCGCCCACCAGCAGCGGCGCGTGGGTGCGCGAGAAACCCAGCACGTCGCGCAACGGCCGGCGCACCAGGGCGTGGCCGAGCGTGCGGCGCAGCAGGCCGGGACGGCGCGCCAGCGCCCAGTCCACCAGGCGGCGCTGCAGCGTGCCCGGCTGCGGCAGGCGGGCCAGCGCCAGCTCGTAAAGGCGGCCGTAGGTTTCGCGGGTACCGGCCACCAGGGTCGGCCCCAGCTCGCGACGGTCGTTGTCGCGAGTGGCCAGGCTTTCCGGGAAGTTCAGGCGGAAGCCGGCGATCAGCCAGGGCGCCAGCAGGTAGCGCGCCTGGCCGCCGGCGGCGAAGGCACGCGCCGCCAGCGCTTCCTCGCCGGTGCCGAGCTGTTCGACGCCCACCAGGCGGCGCCCCTCGCGGAGCAGCTCGGCATGGCTGATGCGCTGCTGCTCGTGACCGCCGTCGACGCCGCGCCGGTAGAAAGCGAAGGCGCTGCGCTCAGCATGCGCCTGCGGCGCTGTCTGGTACGCCGAGGCCTCGGCGAGCAGGCGGGCGTAGGCCTGCGCCCCGCCCTCCTCCTCGCTCACCCCGCGGCCGTCGGCGTAGAACGCCAGACGCGGGGCGAGCGCCGCGGCACGCAGGCGCTGCAGCTCCTCCAGGCCCTCGGCGAAGACGAACTCCGGTTGCAGTTCGCGCAGCAGCTCCAGCTGATCGCCCGCCGCCTCCAGCGGATCGAACAGCGCCGCTACCCCGCCCAGCCACTGCGCGGCCAGCGCCGCCAGCAGCGCCTCGGGGCGCGGCCGGCTGAGGATCGCCAGGGTCGAGCCGCTGGCGAAGCCGCGCGCCTGCAGGGCGCCGGCCAGCGTGCTCACCTCGTCGGCGACCTGCGCCCAGCGGCGCACCTGCCAGACGCCCAGACGCTTGTGGCGCAGGGCGATGCCCGCGTCCTGCTGGTGCGCCTGCCACTGCAACCACTCGGGCAGGGTGGCGGGGCTGCCCGCCCCGCTGTCCGCGAACCGAACCATGCTCAGCTCCTTATGCCGCGGCTTTTTCGGCGGCGCGCCGGGCTTCCAGCTCGCGCACCAGCGGCAGCACCTTCTCGCCGAAGTAGGCGACCTCTTCCTGGAAGTGCAGGAAGCCGCTGAGGATCAGGTCGACGCCGACCTCCTTGAGGGCGACGATGCGCTCGGCGATCTGCTGCGGGGTGCCGATCAGGTTGGTCTTGAAGCCGTCGTTGTACTGCACCAGGTCCTCGAAGGTGGACTTGGCCCAGTTGCCGTCGCCTTCCGGGCTGGCCTTGCCGGCCTGCTTGACCTCATGACCGAAGGCGTTGACCGCCTCGAAATCGGCCTTGGCGATGATCTCGGCGAGCACGGCCTTGGCCTCTTCCTCGGTGTCGCGGGCGATGATGAAGGCGTTCACGCCGACCTTGACCTGGTGGTTGTTGGCCGCGGCCTTGGCGCGGATATCGTCGACCTGGGCCCTGATGCCCTCGACGGTATTGCCGTTGGTGAAGTACCAGTCGGAGGCGCGCGAGGCCATGTCACGCGCAGCGCGCGAGCTGCCGCCCTGGAAGATCTCCGGAACCTGCGCCGGCTTGGGCTTCAGGCTGTAGTTGTGGAAGCGGTAGAAGTCGCCCTTGTAGGTGAAGTCGTCGCGGGTCCAGATGCCCCGCAGCACGTCGATGAACTCCTCGGAGCGGCGATAACGCTCGTCGTGCTCCAGCCACGGTTCGCCGATGGCGGTGAATTCGCCGCGGAACCAGCCGGAAACGATGTTCACCGCGATGCGGCCGTTGGTCAGCTCGGAAATGGTGGCGATCTGCTTGGCCAGCACCGCCGGATGCCACGGCCCCGGCAGGATCGCGGCGATCACCCGCAGCTTCTCGGTGGAAGCCAGCAGCGCGTGGCTGATGGACACCGACTCGTGCTGGAATTCGGCGCCGTAGCCGGCGGTGAAGCGGATCTGTGACAGGGCGTACTCGAAGCCGGCGTTCTCGGCGATCTGCGCCAGCTTGCGGTTGTAGTCGATGTCCCAGCTGGTGCGCTGCTCGATCTTGCTGACCACCAGGCCGCCGCTGACGTTGGGCACCCAGTAGGCGAATTTGATGTCGTTCTGGCTCATGTTGTTTCTCCGTATCGGAATCGGTAAGGGAATGACTGGGATCAGGCCACGCCGAGGCGGGCCGGGTGTGCACGCAAGGCAAGGGACGGCAGGGCGCGCTCGACGGCGAGCGCAATGCGTTCGTACAGCGCCGGGGTGGCGATGCGGTAGTTGTCGAAATCGCTTTCGGCGCCGTACACGCCGATCGGCAGGGTCTGCGCCTGGAAGAAGGCGAACAGCGGACGCAGCTGGTGGTCGATGGCCAGCGCATGGCGGTCGCTGCCGCCGGTGGCGGCGAGCAGCACCGGCACGCCCTCCAGCGCCTGGTGGTCGACGAAGTCGAACAGGTGCTTGAACAGGCCGGTGTAGGAGGCGCGGTAGATCGGGCTGGCGGCGATCAGCAGGTCGGCGTTCTCGATGGCCAGCAGGTCGTCGCGCACGGTCTGCGGCAGTTGCTCGCGGCTGAGCACCCCGGCGAACTGCGGGCCGACCTCGGCCAGCTCGATCAGGCGCACCTCGATCGGCAGCGCCTGCTCCAGTTGCGCCAGCAGCGCCTTGACTAGCACCAGGGTGCGCGACGGCTGCTGCACGCTGCCGGACACCGCGACCACTTTCAGTTTCTTGCTCATCGCTCAGCCTCGTTGCCAAGGGCGCCGGAGCGGCACCCGCAAGAGACCTAGAGCAGCAACCGTGCCACTTATAAAATCCTTTTAATATCAATGACTTAAATTGATATCAGGAGTTCTTCGCAGTGTCCCGATCCGAGCAGGCTGCTGAACAGCTGTTGCCTGGCGCACAGCTGGAAGGAGAACAGTCCGCAGAAACCGGGCTCTCCTGGCGGGCGCCCACTGTTGCCTGAGCAGCAGTCGGCCAGCAACCTGCCCCGAAGCCAACAGCGCACATTCCCTATCGAAACGCTGGAGGCCGCATGAATGCTGGCCTGCAGCACTTGGCACGCGCTGTGCCATGCATCTGTCAACGGCACCCGCGGCCATCCAGGCCGCCCCAGCAGACCGTTCACAGGAGCCCTGTCATGACTGCCCAGCAACAACTGAACACGCTTTCCACCGGCGCCGACTACGAACAACTGGCCGCGCGCTTCCGGCCGATCTTCGCGCGCATCGCCGCAGGCGCCGTCGAGCGCGAGCGCAGCCGCAGCCTGCCCTTCGAGCCGATCCAGTGGCTGAAGGAAGCCGGCTTCGGCGCCGTGCGCGTACCGGTGGCCTACGGCGGCGCCGGCGCCTCGCTGCCGCAGCTGTTCCAGCTGCTGATCGAGCTGGCCGAGGCCGACTCCAGCGTGCCGCAGGCCCTGCGCGGCCACTTCGCCTTCGTCGAGGACCGCCTCAACGCCCACGCCAGCGCGCCGCAGGACAAGTGGTTCGCCCGTTTCGTCGCCGGCGAGCTGGTCGGCAACGCCTGGACCGAGGTCGGCGCGGTGAAGATCGGCGAAGTCGGCACCCGGGTCAGCCAGAAGGACGGCAAGTGGGTGGTCAACGGCACCAAGTACTACAGCACCGGCAGCATCTTCGCCGACTGGATCGACCTGTTCGCCCAGCGCGACGACAACGGCCGCAACGTGATCGCCGCGGTCAGCACCCACCAGAGCGGCGTGCAGCAGAGCGACGACTGGGACGGCTTCGGCCAGCGCACCACCGGCAGCGGCACCTCGGTATTCACCGATGCCGTGGTCGAGGAGGAGAACCTCCTCGACTTCGACACCCGCTTCAAATACCAGACCGCCTTCTACCAGTTGGTGCTGATCGCCGTGCTGGCCGGCAGCGGCCGCGCCGCGCTGCGCGACTTCTCCCGCGAGGTACGCGAGCGCACGCGCATCTTCAGCACCGGCAACGCCCCGCGGGTCAGCCAGGACGCCCAGGTGCTGCAGGTGATCGGCAAGGCTTCGGCACAGGTCTACGCTGCCGAGGCCACCGCCTTGCGTGCAGCCATCCCGGCGCAACGCGCCTACGAGGCGCGCTTCGGCAACGACGCGGCCGCCGAGCATGCCGCCAACGTCGCCGCCGAACTGGAGTCGGCGCAGGCCCAGGTGGTGATCGCCGACCTGGCGCTGCGTGTCACCACCGACCTGTTCAACACCCTGGGCGCCTCGGCGACCAGCGAGAAGAAGCAGCTCGACCGCCACTGGCGCAACGCGCGCACCGCCGCCTCGCACAACCCGCTGATCTACAAGGAGCGCATCATCGGCGACTGGGAAGTCAACGGCAGCGAGCCGCCCTACGTCTGGCAGATCGGCAGCGGCCCTTCCGCCGCCAAGTGACCGGGAGCGCCGCCATGCCGAAATTCCTGCAACTGTGCTTCGAAGGCCTCGCCCTGCTGCTGCGCGGCAGCATCGAGCAGCCCGCCATGGCGGCCGAGGAGCAGTACCTGGCGCTAGTCGACTACCGCATCAGCCATTGCCCGCCGCTCCCGCGCGACTGAGCGCCCCATCCCCCTGCCCCGAGGCCAGCGCTTGCGCTGGCCTTTTTTCATCGGCAATTGCCCCGCTGCAGCCGTTGTTCCGCCACCAACAGCGGATCATCAGCGCTGTTTTCCGGCACACAGCCCCGCCAGCCAAAAAATCCTTAAAAGTCCTTTAAAAACAATCACTTAAAAATATGGCACGAAGCCTGCTCTAGTCCTTGTGCAACCCCTGCCGACCGGACGTACGGACGCGTGGAGCGCCCCGTAGCGCGGCCCTGCGCCGCATTCGCACAACAGCACGTACAAGGAAATTCCGCATGTCACTGCACTGGCTCAGCCATGCCACCCTCGGCGCACTGCTCCTCGCCGGCAGCCTCGGCGCCCACGCTACCGACAGCCCCTGGCAGGCGCGGATCGGCGTCAGCAAGATCGTCCCCACCTCCGACTCCGGCAGCATCCTGCCCGGCGAGGTGGACATCGACAGCGACACCGGCCCGACCTTCAACCTGGCCTACTTCCTCACCCCCAACCTGGCCATCGACGTGCTCGGCGGCCTGCCGTTCAAGCACGACATCAAGCTCAACGGCAGCAAGATCGGCAGCACCAAGCAGCTGCCGCCGATCGTCTCGCTGCAGTACCACTTCACCCCCGAAGCGCGCCTGCGCCCCTTCGTCGGCGTCGGCGTCAACTACACGTACTTCTATGACGAAAAACTGGACAACGGCGCCGACCTCGAACTCTCCGATTCCTGGGGCGCCGCCTTCCAGGTCGGCCTCGATTTCGCCCTCGACGACAACTGGAGCGTCGGCGGCGACGTGCGCTACGCCAAGATCGACACCGACGTGAAGGTCGACGGCGTCAAGGTCGGCAGCGTCGACGTCGACCCCACGGTGTACAGCCTCAATCTCGGCTACCGCTTCTGAACTCCCTCCCACCCCGTAACCCGCACAAGGAAACCCGCCATGAGCGAACAGCAAATTGCCGACCGCGTCGTCGACCCCTACCTGCAACCGCTGCCGACCCGACCGGCGCACCGCATCCGGAGCGATGCTGAGGCCATCGAGATTGCCCGCGCCCTGGCCGCCGACTTCGCCCGTGAGGCCGCCCAGCGCGACCGCGAGCGCCGCCTGCCGATCGACGAACTCAACGCCTTCTCGCAGAGCGGCCTGTGGGGCATCACCGTGCCCAGGGCCTACGGCGGCGCCGAGGTGAGCTATCGCACCGTCGCCGAAGTGATCAAGACCATCGCCGCCGCCGACCCGTCGCTGGCCCAGCTGCCGCAGAACCACTTGGTCATCGTCGACCACATCCGCCTGGACGGCACCGAGGAACAGAAGCGCCACTTCTTCGGCCTGGTGCTCGACGGCGTGCGCTTCGGCAACGCCTTCTCCGAGCGCAACAGCCGTACCGTGGCCGACTTCGAGACGCGCATCGAGCCGGACGGCGACGGCTTCCGCGTCAACGGCCAGAAGTTCTATTCCAGCGGCGCCCTGCTCGCCCACTGGGTGCCCACCGTTGCCGTGGACGCCGAGAAGCGCCCGCACCTGGCCTTCATCCCGCGCGACACCGAGAATCTGCGGGTGATCAACGACTGGTCCGGCTTCGGCCAGCGCACCACCGCCAGCGGCACCGTACTGATCGAGAACGTCAGGGTCCCGGCCTCACACGTGGTGCCGGTCTACAACGCCTTCGCCAATCCCACCGCCGCCGGCCCCATCTCGCAGTTCCTGCAGGCCGCCATCGACGCCGGCATCGCCCGCGGCGCGCTGGCCGAGACCATCGCCCAGGTGCGCCGCAACGCCCGCGCCTGGATCGACTCCGGCCTCGAGTTCGCCCACCAGGACCCGTACAGCATCCAGGCGATCGGCGACCTGCAGATCCGCCTGCGCGCCGCCGAGGCGGTGCTCGACCTGGCCGCCGACCAGATCCAGATCGCCGTCGATACCCCCAACGAGGACACCGTCGCCGCCGCCTCCATCCTGGTCGCCGAGGCCAAGGTGCTGACCACCGAGGTCGCCATCCAGGCCACCAACAAGCTGTTCGAACTGATCGGCACCCGCTCCACCCTCGAGGAGTACAACCTCGACCGCCACTGGCGCAACGCGCGTACCCACACCCTGCACGACCCGGTGCGCTGGAAGTTCCATGCGGTGGGCAACTATTACCTGAACGGCATCAAGCCGCCGCGCCATCCGTGGCTGTAAGCGCCACCCCCTGAAGGACGAAGCCCCCGCTGCCGCAAGGCAACGGGGGCTTCGTTTCGAATGGCCCGTAATTCAGCAGAGATCGGCCAGGGCGAAGCGTCTGCCCCTGCCGGTCAGCCCCGCCCCTGCACCACCACCGGCAGCACCAGTCGATGGCCCAGACGCTCACGCTTGGCGGCGAGGTAGCGCTGGTTGGCCGGATTGGCCGGCACCTCGTGGGCGAGCTGGCGCTGCACGCCGATGCCCAGTTCCTGCAGGGCGCGGGCCTTGGCCGGGTTGTTGCTGAGCAGCTGCACCGAGCGCACGCCCAGGTGCTGGAGGATGGCGGCGGCGGCGCGGTAGTCGCGGGCGTCCACCGGCAGGCCGAGGGCCTGGTTGGCTTCGACGGTATCCAGCCCCGCGTCCTGCAGGGCGTAGGCGCGCAGCTTGGCGGCCAGGCCGATGCCGCGCCCTTCGTGGCCGGTCAGGTAGAGCAGCGCCCCGCGCCCCTCGCGGGCGATGCGCGCCAGGGCAAGGTCTAACTGCTCGCCGCAGTCGCAGCGCAGCGAGCCGAGCACGTCGCCGGTCAGGCATTCGGAGTGCAGCCGGGTCAACAACCCATCGCCGGCCACTTCACCAGCCAGCAGCACCGGGTATTCGCCGCCCGCGAAGGCGTAGAGGTGCAAACGGAACTCGCCGTGGCGGGTCGGCAGGCGGGTCTCGGCAAGCAGTCGCGGTGCCGGTTCCGGGGCCAGTGCGTGGCGGTAGGCGATCAGCTGCTCGATGGTGATGATCGGCAGGCCGTGCTCGCGGGCGAAGGCCAGCAGTTCGGGGCGGCGCGCCATGCTGCCGTCGTCGTTGACGATCTCGCAGAGCACGCCGGCCGGCCGGCGCCCGGCGAGCACGGCCAGGTCCAGCGCCGCCTCGGTATGCCCGGGGCGCTCGAGCACGCCGCCGGCCCGGGCGCGCAGCGGGAAGATATGGCCGGGACGGGCGAAGTCGTCCGGCTGCGAATCCGGGTCGGCCAGGGCATTGAGGGTCGCCGCGCGGTCGGCGGCGGAGATGCCGGTACTGGTGCCGTGGCGGTAGTCGACGCTGACGGTGAAGGCGGTCTGGTGCGACTCGGTGTTGGCCTTGACCATCAGCGGCAGCTCGAGCGCATCGAGGCGCTCGCCGGGCAGTGCGACACAGACCAGGCCGCTGCTGTGGCGGACCAGGAAGGCCATCTGCGCGGGCGTGATGGCATCGGCGGCGATGATCAGATCGCCTTCGTTCTCGCGGTTGGTGTCGTCGACCACGACGACGAATTCGCCGCGGGCGATGGCGGCAAGGGCGGCCTCGACGGAGTCGAAGGCGGCGTCGGCAAGTGCGGGCATGGCGGGTGAACCTGTACTGAAGAAATGGACGCGCCCCGAGGCGCAGGTACCTTGACTCAGCAGATTGCGTGCCAGCCCGCGACACCGCGATTTCCGGGCCTGCAAGCGGGTCATGGATGGTCACGCTGCTGGCCCGGCAACAGTTGTCCCGCGAACTGCTGCCGGATCAACAGCGGTTCAACCGCTTGCCTTGCCCCCCAGGTAGAAGTGCTGGATGTCCTCGCGCGCCGCCAGCTCCTGCGCCGCGCCCTCGCCCACCACATGGCCGTTTTCGAGGATGTAGGCGTAGTCGGCGTGGCGCAGGGCGACGTTGATGTTCTGCTCGGCGACCAGGAAGCTCATGCCCTCCTTGGCGTTGAGCTGGGCGACGATGTCGAAGATCTCCTCGACGATGATCGGCGCCAGGCCCATCGACGGCTCGTCGAGCAGCACCAGCTTGGGCTTGGTCATCAGCGCGCGGCCGATGGCCAGCATCTGCTGCTCGCCGCCGGAGGTCAGCCCGGCCTGGGTCTTGCGCTTGGTCTTCAGGCGCGGGAACCAGGCGTAGATGCGCTCCAGATCCTGCTCCAGCTGGCGGCGGCTCGGCCCGCGCAGGAAGCCGCCGCTGCGCAGGTTCTCCTCGACGGTCAGGTGGGCGAACACGTGACGGCCCTCGAGGACGTGGACGATGCCGCGCCGCGCCAGCACGCTGGCCGCCACCCCGGCGGTGTCCGCGCCGAGAAACTGGATGCTGCCGCGACTGACCCTGGCGCGGTCGGCCTGCACCAGACCGGAGATGGCCTTGAGGGTGGTGCTCTTGCCGGCGCCGTTGGCGCCGAGCAGGGCGACGATACCGCCCTGCTCGACGCGCAGCGACACGCCGCCGACGGCAAGGATGGCGCCGTCGTAGATCACCTCGATGTCGTCGACGGCCAGCAGCTCGGCAGGGGCTGCGGTGGATCGGGGTTGGCTGCTCATGGGGATGTCCTTCGAATCAAGGCGGCACCCGGGGTGCCGGTGATGGGTAAGGCAGGCTGCGGATCGGCTGCCCTTGCGACAACATTTGCCGAAGCCGATTTGCCAGCAACGGAACACTCCATGGCCGACGAATGCCTACGCGGCCTCGGCCTGCTGTCCGGATGGATTAAGCGGCTCACAGGAAGCGCAGATCCAGCGGGTACTCGGCGATCACCCGCAGCTCGTCAACGTCGCGCTCGTAGTGGTTGCCACTGGTGCGGTGGGTGGCCTGCATGACGTTCAGCGACAGGCCCTTGGCCGAGCCGCTCTGTACCACGTAGCCCACCCACAGGTTGCGTTCCCAGTGCTTGCCGTCGCTGGTGCCGGTGAAATAGGCGTACTGCGGCGCCGTGGCCCGGGTGCCGTCGATCTCGCTGCCGCGCACGTAGCGGGCGGTGAGCGTCAGGCCCGGGATGCCGACGCCGGCAAAGTCGTAGTCGTAGCGCGCCTGCCAGGAGCGTTCGTTGGGATTGTTGAAGTCGGAGACCTGGGAGGCGCTGTCCAGCTGGATGTCGTAGGTGTTCCACACGTAGTCGAAGGGCGTGTCGCCGTCGATGCGGGTGTAGGCCAGGGTGAAGGCATGGGCGCCGACACCCAGGCCGACGCGGGCGCTCCACGAGTCGTTGTCGATCTCGCCGAGCAGCGCGCTGCCGGTGTCGCGGGTCCGGTAGTAGTTGAGGCCGGTCTTGAAGGTCAGCCCATCGCCGAGCGGCTGGCTCAGGGCGAGACCGAAGTACGACTGGTTCCAGATGTCGTCGAGCTGGCTGGTGTGCAGCCTGACCAGCAGCTGATTGTTGGGGCGATAGTCGCCGCCCAGGTAGGTCACGTCGTCGGCGTCCTTGAAGGTGCCGCCGTAGACGGTGCCGAGATCGCCGCGATGATTGCTGGCGTTGCGGTCGCTGCTCGACTCCAGCTTGCCACCCTGTAGGGTCAGACCCTCGATGGAAGTGTTCTTGAAGATCGTACCGCGCAGGGTCTGCGGCAGCAGGCGGATGTCGCTGGCGCGCAGCACCGGGCTGGTCGGCCGCACGTCGCCGTAACGCAGTTCGGTGTCGAGGGCGCGCAGCTTGATCGCTCCGCCGGCCTTGCCGTACTGGCTCTTCGGCTCGCCAGCGTTGTCGCGCGACACCAGGCCGGGAATGGCACGGCCGTCGCCGACCAGGCCGTTGCCGCCATCGAGCTTCACGGCCCAGAGGCCGTGGACGTCGATCCCGACGCCGACCGTACCCTGGGTGAAGCCGGACTCGAAGTTGGCGATCACCCCGTGCGCCCACTCGGCATGGCGGCTCTGGCGCTTGCCGTCCGGCGTCACGGCGAAGTCGCCGTTGCGGAAGTCCTGGCTGAAATGGAAGTTGCGGTTGGTGAGCTTGAGGTGGGAGTCCTCGAGAAAGCCCTGCTCCGCGGCACAAGCCAGGGTCGGCAGGGTCATGGCAATCGCGATGGGCAAGGCGGCGAGTGGTTTTTTGTGCAACGACATCGTTGTTCTTTCCTGGTGATGGAGCGTGACGGGCGTCCGCATGGACGTCCCCCACCCCCTTTCCAACAACCGTGCCAAACCTATTTTTCCTTTTTTTTCAAATAGTTGGCGACCAAAGGCCGCCGCCGGCCGAATTGCCACACAGGCAAACTGCCCATTCGCTGTTGACGGGCGGACAGTGCCTGCCGAGGCAGTGCCACAACGAAAACGCCGCGCCCGACAGGGGTCGGGCGCGGCGTTCGGGGAAAGGAGTCGCCCGCAGCGCGAGCAACGGCATGCTCGCCTCAGCGCAGCGGGAAGCCCTGAGCCATGACCGCCTCGGCCAGACGCTCGCGGCCGTGGAGGATCGCCACCGTGCGCAGACGCTCCAGCGACTGGCGGCTCCAGCCCGGCGACTGCTGGCCCAGGGCTGCGTAGAACTCGACCAGGGTGCGGTCGTAGTCGTCGATCAGGTGCTGCTCCTCGGGGTGAACCGCGTAGGTCTCGCGGTGCAGGATCAGGCTCTGCGGCAGACGCGGCTTGACCTGCGCGGGCTTGTCCGGGTCCGGATAACCGATGCACAGGCCGAACACCGGGTACACCAGCGGCGGCAGGCGCAGCTCCTCGATCACCGCCTGCAGGTTGTTGCGCAGGGCGCCGATGTAGACGGTGCCCAGGCCCAGTGACTCGGCGGTGGTGACCGCGTTCTGCGCCGCCAGCGCGGCGTCGATGGCGCCCATCAGGAAGCTGTCCAGGTAGGGCAGCGCCTGGAGGTCGACGTCGTAGCGTTCGGCCTGGCGCTGGATGCGCGAGAAATCGGCCAGCCAGACCAGCAACAGCGGCGCCTGGCGGATATGCGCCTGGCCGTTGGCCAGTTCGGCCAGGCGCGCCTTGCGCTGCGGGTCCTCGACGGCCAACAGGCTCCACACCTGCAGGTTGGAGGAGCTGGCCGCCGACTGGGCCGCGGCCAGCAGGGTTTCCAGGGTGCCGGCGGGCAGCGGCCGGTCGAGGTAGGCGCGCACGCTGCGGTGACGCAGCAGACTGGCGAGCAGCTCGTCCGGGGCGAAGCCGGTGGGCGCGGCGCTATCGGCGCCATAGCGTTGCTGCCAGAGGGTGTGGGGCGTATCGGTCATGCGGGTTCCTCAGGTCGGGGGCGGCGCTCGCGTCTGGCGCGAGCGGCTGCCGCGGGGGTTGGCAAGAGTGGCGGTCTTTGCCGCTCACGAATAGTTCTGCGGATCGGGCGCCTCGCCCTTCAGCGCCCAGCGGCCGAGGGTGTTGAGCTTATAGTCGATGGGGTCGTGCAGGGTGTGGGTGCGCACGTTGCGCCAGAAGCGGTCGAAGCCCAGCGCGGCCCTGGTGCCGCGCGCGCCGACCACCTCGAACAGCTCCTGGCTGGCGAACAGTCCGGCGCGATGCGCCAGCACCTTCGCCTCGGCCACCGCCACCGCGACCTCGGCGCGCTCGGCGGCCATCAGTGCCGGGCCGCGGGCGAAGGCCCGGGCCACCTGCTCCGCCGCGCGGTCGGCCAGAGCGCGGGTGGCGGCGATCTGCACGTGCATCTCGCCGAAGCGGTTCTGGGTGAACAGGTCGTCGGTGGCATGCTGCGCCGCCGAAGTCAGCCACGGCCGCGCCTGGGTCTGCGCGTAGTCGCGCGCCTCGGCCAGGGCGCCCTCGGCGATGCCCAGGTACAGGTTGACCAGCACCAGCTGGGCGAAGCAGTTGCGCAGGGTATGGAACGGCGTCGGCGTCGCTTCCGGGGCGCGCAGCACGTCGCGCTCGGCCAGCGGCACATTGTCGAAGCTGACCGAGTTGCTGTCGGTCTGCCGCTGGCCGATGGGGTCCCAGTCGTCGAGGATGCGCACGCCGGGCTGCTCGACCGGCACCACTGCCAGCAGCGGCTGGGCGGCGTCGTTCAGCACCGCCGAGAGGGTCATCAGCTGCGCGCCGACGATCCCCGAGCAGAATGACTTCACGCCATCGAGCACCAGCCCGTCGGCGGTCTGCCGCGCCAGCAGTCGGCGATCCAGCGGGTTCATGCCGTTGCCCCACCACAGCCGGCGCTCGATGGTCTGGCGCAGCAGGCGCTCCTGCTGCTCGACGTTGCCGTAGATCAGCACGGTGGCGACCTGCAGGTGGTGAAAGGCGAATACGTGGGCCAGCGAGCTGTCGACCGCGGCGAGGCGGCGCACCAGCGCGTAGATCTCCGGCCAGGGGCGCTCCTCGCCGCCGTAGGCACGCGGGATCGACAGCTTGAGCAGGCCGGCGTCGCGCAGCAGCGCCTTCTCCTCGGCGGCATGGCCGCCGCGGGCGTCGCGCTCGACCGCGGTGGCCTTGATGCGCGCAAGCAGGGTATCCAGGGGCAGATTCATTGCAGATGGGCTCTATTCGTGATTCGGGATAAATGGATGGCGGGTCAGTGGCAGATCAGGCCCTGGTCGAGCTTGAGCACGTCGACGCTCAGCTCGCCGATCCAGTGCGCCATGGCGGCATCCTGGCCGCCGCCAAGCCGCCAGTCGGCCAGCGCGGCGGCCAGCCAGGCGCGGCTCTGCGGCTCGCCGGACGGCAGGCGCACATGGCCGCCGTCCACGGCGCGCAGGGCGATGGGCAGGCGCCGATAGAAGCGCCAGTCGGGCTGCTGCAGCAGCCAGGCGACCAGGCTGGCCTCCTCCGCCAGCGCGGCGCACTCCCCGGCCTGGAAGGCGGCTATGGCGTGCACCGCCGAGGGGTAGCTGCGCGCCTCGGCACCGTGCCTGCCGGTCAGCGCGTGGTGGTAGGGGCTGCCCTCGGCCAGGCACACGCTGCGCCCGCGCAGCGGCGCATCGGCCGCCAGCGGCAGGCCGCGCAGGACCAGCAGCGCACCCTCGTCGTGACGAGCCGACGCCGGCAGGCGCAGGTGGCCGGCAGGCAGCGGCCCTGGCGGGCTGCCGGCGATCAGCAGGTCGACCCGCCCCTCGGCCAACGCCGCCTCGCGTTGCGCGGGCGCCAGGCCGACCAGTTCGACCGGAAGATCCAGATAGTCCCCCAGTGCCCTGGCCAGGGCTGCGTCGGCCGAGTCGGGCTCCGCCACCACCGGCGTACCGGGCAAGGCCGGCCGGGCGTACGCGCGCACGCCGACCAGCAGCTTGCCGCGCGTCAGCGCCGGCTCCAGCAACGGCCCGGGCGGCAAATCGCCCGGCCGTGGCGCCCACCATGCCGCTTGCCAGTTGCCGCCGAAGACGGCGGCCAGGATCAACGCGGCCGCCACCAGCACCAGCGTCAGCCGTGCGCGAGGGGCCAGCGGCTGGCGAGGCGGTTCGGCCTCGCGCAGCCGGCGCAGCTCGCCCAGGTAGGCCGGCACCAGGACGTCAGGCATTGTGGCTCAGCCCCTTGCGCCAGCGGGTCAGGCGCCGCTCGAGCAGAGCGAGGATGAGGTTGAGCAACAGGCCGACCAGCGCCAGCAGCAGGATCCCGGCGTACATGCTCGGCACCTGGAAGACTTCCTGCGAGTTGATGGTCAGGAAGCCCAGTCCGGAGTGCGCGCCGATCATTTCCGCCGCCACCAGCGCGGTGACGCAGTAGGCGCCGGCCAGGCGGATGCCGGTGAAGATCGACGGCGCGGCCGCCGGCAGCACCACCTTGGCGAACAGGAAGCCGCGCGAGGCGCCCATCGAGCGGGCCGAGTCGATCAGCAGCTTGTCGACCTGCTTCACCCCGCTGATGGTGCTGAGCAGGATCGGCCAGAACGACGCCCAGAAGATGATCGCCACCTTGGACAGCTCGCCGATGCCGAAGAACAGGATGAACACCGGGAACAGCGCCAGCGCCGAGGTCTGCCGGAAGAACTGCAGCAATGGGTCGACGAAGGCCTCCAGGCGGGCGAACCAGCCCATCAAGAGGCCCAGGCTCACCCCGCTGGCGATGGCCAGCAGCAGGCCGGCCAGCGAGCGCTGCAGGCTGGCCGCCAGGTGCTTGAGCAGCGCGCCGTTGTGCGCCAGCTCCCAGATTGCCTGCAGCACCGCCGACGGCGGACTGAGGTAGCCCGGATTGACCAGCCCAAGACGCGGTAGCAGCTCCCAGAGCAGCACGAAGACGAGGACGCCCAGGCTGCGCTCGAACAGCCCGGCCAGATTCAGCGAAAGTTTCATGACTACCCCTTGATCTCGGCGGTCTGCGCGCTGGCCGGCCAGTCGGTCGCGCGTATCGAGGTCGGCGCCGGCACCGGCGCCGAGGCGAAGCGCACCTCGTCCTTGAGCACCTCCCAGGCGCGCTGGCGCAGGTGCACGAATTCCTCGGAGTTGCGCACCTCGGCCAATCGCGGCCGCGCCAGCGGCACCTCGATGATCTCCTTGACCCGGCCTGGGCGGTGGGTCATCACCGCGATGCGGTCGGAGAGGAAGATCGCCTCGTCGAGGCTGTGGGTGATGAACACGATGGTCTTCTTGCGCTGATCCCAGATGCGCAGCAGCTCGCCCTGGAGGATCTCGCGGGTCTGTGCGTCCAGCGCGGCGAACGGCTCGTCCATCAGTAGCACGTCCGGCTCGTAGACCAGCGAACGGGCGATGGCCACCCGCTGCTTCATGCCGCCGGAAATCTCGTGCGGGTAGCGCGCGCCGAAGCCGTGCAGCCCGACCAGCTCCAGGTACTCGCGGGCCCGCTCGCGGCGCTCGGCCTTGCCGACGCCGCGGATCTCCAGACCCACCTCGATGTTTTCCAGCACGGTGCGCCAGGGAAACAGCGCATAGCCCTGAAACACCACGCCCTGGTTGGCGTTGATGCCCTGCAGGGGCCGGCCGTCGATGTGGATGCTGCCACCGCTCTTGTCGGCCAGCCCGGCGAGGATGCTGAGGAAGGTCGACTTGCCGCAGCCCGAGGGACCGAGCACCGAGAGGAACTCGCCCTCGCGGATCTCCAGATCGAAGTCCTGCAGGGCGACCACCCGCTCGGCCTGGCCGTGTTCGTTCCTGGTGCTGAACTCCATGCGCAGGTCGCGCGCCACGATCTTGCCGCTCACGCTGCGCACCTCAGGCCTTCTGGCCGGCGAAGGGGTTGAACTCGTTGGTGTAGACGTCCTTCACCTGCACCTTGCCGCGCGGGATCTTGCCCTCGTTCTCGAGGATGTCGATGTAGTACTGGATCGGCGGCTCGGTGACCACCAGGTTCTCCACGTAGGCGTAGCGCTCCACCTTGCCGAGGTCCATGCCGATGCGTCTGGCGGTGATCTTGCGCGCCTCCTCCGGATTGGCATTGACCCAGTTGCCGGCGCGGGCGATGGCCCGCACCACATCGCGGGTCGCCTCGGGATGCTCGCGGATGAACCGGCCGTGCGCGCTGTACGGCGCCATGCCACCCAGGCCTCGGTCGAGGTCGTAGTCGCTCCACAGGCGCAGCAGCGCCGGGTTCTGCTCGGCGCCGCCGGAATGCGGCGGATGGATGATCGCCAGGTCGATGTTGCCGGTTTCCACCGTCTGCTCGCCCTGGTTGTCCGGCACCACCAGCCAGTTGATCTTGTCGACGTCGACGCCGTGCTGGCGCAGGTAGGTCTTGGTGACGAACTCGGCGCAGGCGCCGAAGCTGTTGAAGCCGATGGTCTTACCCTCGAGGTCCTTGGGCGTGCGGATGCCGGAGTCCTTGCGCACGAAGTACTTCATGTGCGGCGCCTCTTCCAGGGTCTTGCCACCGGCGGACACCACCTTGAGGTCCAGGCCGCTGGCGATCGCGGAAATCACCAGCGGAACCATGCGCATGCCGAAGTCGATCTCGCCGGTACCGACCAGCGGGATCAGCTGCGGCGCGGCAATCTTGCCGACATATTTTGGCCGCGCCAGGGTGCCCTCGAAATAACCCAGTTCCTCGGCCAGATAGATCAGGTCGAACGACGGGTTGTCCGGATATCTGAACTCCACCACCTTGTCGCCGACGCTCTTCACCACGGCCGGGGCGGCGGCGCTCTTGGCACTTTCCTTTTCCCAGCATCCGGGCAGGACAAGACTGGCGGCGCCGGCGCCGCCGAACAGGGCGAGGGTTCTGAGGGCCGATCTGCGACTGATGTTTACGCTCATCTGTTTTTTCCTTGGCACGCTTGGCTGAATTCAGCCCGAATCGAATGCCAGGCTTTCAGCAATAGCTGTGCCAGCCCATCAAACAGCTTCAAGCCGCTGATTCATGGAGGAAAAATCACTGCAGTCGGGCGAAGCTCTGCGCAAATTCCAACAGCCACCCGCACGAACTGTTGAATATCCAGCAGCACTTTCATATGCGCCTGCAGCCGGAAAGCTCCCGATATTTGAATTTCACGCTCAGCCGCTCAGGAATACAAGCGCTGTTGATCTGGAAAACTGTCTACCAGGCAACAGCTGGCAAACAGTTCAGCGAAAACTCCAGCAGCGGAGTATTTGAAAGCAATGCCGAACCCTATATTCGACGCGCCTTCGAAGAACTGGCATCCAACTTGCTCCTGTGGAATTCACAGCGCATCAGGCGCTCGCCAAATCAATGCGAATCCGGATTCAGGAGTCCAATATGTCCAAGCCAACTTCCCTTTCCCGCGCCGTCAGCAAGTGGCTGAAGTCGCTGACCCTGGCGGCCGCCGCCACTTCGGCACTGGGCGTCGCCCACGCCGCCAGCGACCAGCCGCTGAAACTCGGCACCACCGCCGCCTTCGTGCCGGTGCTGGAAGTCGCCGCCGAGGAAGCCGCCAAGCAGGGCGTCAAGGTCGAGCTGGTCGAGTTCAGCGACTGGAAGACGCCGAACGTCACCCTCGCCCACGGCGACATCGACGCCAACTATTTCCAGCACATCCCCTTCCTGACCAACGCCAACAAGGAAGGCGGCTTCGACCTCAAGGCGGTCGCCCCTGGGGTGATCAACAACGTCGGCCTGTACTCGAAGAAGTACCAGAGCCTGGCCGAACTGCCTGAAGGTGCCAAGGTGGCCATCGCCGGCGACGCGGTCAACGGCGCGCGCGGCCTGCAGCTGCTGGAGAAGGCCGGGCTGATCAAGCTGAAACCCGGCACCGGCTACCAGACCACCGTGGCCGACATCGTCGACAATCCGAAGAAGCTGCAGATCATCGAGCTGGAAGCCGTGCAGCTGGCGCGCACCCTGGACGACGTCGATCTGGCCCAGGGCATGCCGCACTACCTGCGCCTGGCCGGCACCATCGACCCGGAAAGCGCGCTGATCTTCGACGGCCAGGAGCAGAAGATCTATGCCATCCAGTTCGTGACCCGTGCGGAAGGCCAGAACGACGAGCGTCTGCACAGTTTCATCAAGGTCTACCAGAACTCGCCGGTGGTCCGCGCGGCCCTCGACCGCACCCAGGGCAAGCTCTACTCGCCGGGTTGGGAGAACTGATGCCATGAGCCGCTACGAATCCGACATCGAGCAGGCCATCAGTCACATCCGCCTCGAAGGGCTGAGCAAGACCTACAGCGGCGGCCAGGGCGTGGTGCACGCACTCGACGACATCGATCTGAACATCCGCCGCGGCGAGATCTTCGGGATCATCGGACGCAGCGGCGCCGGCAAATCGTCGCTGATTCGCACCCTCAACCGTCTGGAGCGGCCGACTGGCGGCCGGGTGCGCATCGACGGCGTCGACATCGGCAGCCTGGACGAGGACCAACTGGTCGCCCTGCGCCGGAGGGTCGGCATGATCTTCCAGCACTTCAACCTGATGTCGGCGAAGACCGTCTGGGAAAACGTCGCGCTGCCACTGCGGGTCGCCGGCAAGCGGCCCTTCGAGATCGAGCAGCGGGTCAGCGAACTGCTGCAACTGGTCGGCCTCAGTGACAAGCGCGACGTCTACCCGGCGCAGCTGTCCGGCGGGCAGAAGCAGCGCGTCGGCATCGCCCGCGCGCTGGTCCACGAGCCGCAGATCCTGCTGTGCGACGAGGCCACCTCGGCGCTCGACCCGGAGAGTACCCAGGCGATCCTCGCCCTGCTGCGCGACATCAACCGCCGACTCGGCCTGACCATCGTGCTGATCACCCACGAGATGGAGGTGATCCACGAGATCTGCCACCGCGTGGTGGTGCTCGAGCGCGGCCGCATCGTCGAGGAAGGCCCGGTGTGGCAGGTATTCGGCAATCCGCAGCACGAGGTCACCCGCACCCTGCTCGGTACCCGCCAGCACGACCTGCCTGAAGACCTGGTCGGGCGCATCCGCCCGCAGCCGCAGGGCGAGCACAGCCTGTTCCTGCTCGATCTGCACTTCACCGGCGCCAGCCTGCGCGAGCCGGACCTGCTGGCCATCGGTCAGACGCTGGGCGCGCAGGCGCGCCTGGTGCACGGTGGCATCGACCGCATCCAGGGCCGCGCCCTCGGCCACCTGCTGGTCGGCGTTCGCTCGCACGAGCCGCAGGCGGCAATCCTCGAACGGGCCAGGGGCCTGGCCGATCACGTGGGAGGGCTCGGCTATGTCGCTGCTGCTTGACCGCCTGCTGCAGGGCACCCTCGACACCCTGCTGATGATCGGCGTCTCGTCGCTGATCACCCTGCTGCTCGGCATCCCGCTGGCGCTGTTCCTGGTCACCAGCGCACGCGGCGGCATCTTCGAGGCGCGCTGGGCCAACGGTGCCATCGGCAGCGTGGTCAACGTGCTGCGCTCGATCCCCTTCCTGATCCTGATGGTGGCGCTGATCCCCTTCACCCGCCTGATCGTCGGCACCAGCTACGGCGTGTGGGCGGCGGTGGTGCCGCTGACCGTGGCCTGCATACCGTTCTTCGCGCGCATCGCCGAGGTCAGCCTGCGCGAGGTGGACCGCGGCCTGATCGAGGCGGCGCAGGCCATGGGCTGCCGGCGCTGGCACATCGTCTGGCACGTGCTGCTGCCCGAGGCGCGGCCGGGCATCGTCGCCGGCTTCACCATCACCCTGGTGAGCATGATCAACGCCTCGGCGGTAGCCGGCGCCATCGGTGCCGGCGGCCTCGGCGACCTGGCCTACCGCTACGGCTACCAGCGCTTCGACACCCAGGTGATGGTCACCGTGATCGTCCTGCTGGTGCTGCTGGTGACCCTGATCCAGTTCGGCGGCGACCGCCTCGCCCACGCCCTCAACAAACGCAAGTAACCCAGTCGACGCCCGGGCGCCGCCGCTGGCGGCCACCCGGCAGGAGTACCCCATGTCCGAAAATCTTCAACGCCGCGCCAGCGCGGCGCCGGGGCCGGCTGCGCCCCGCTCCCGCGATCCGCGCCCGCTGCCGCTCGATCCGAGCCAGGTGCGGGTGATCCACAGCGATGCCGAAGCCATCGAGGTCGCCCAGGCCCTGGCAGTCGAATTCGCTAGCGGCGCCGCCGAGCGCGACCGCGAGCGCCGCCTGCCCTGGGACGAGCTGGACCACTACACCGCCAGCGGCCTGGGCGGCATCGCCGTGCCGAAGGCCTACGGTGGCGCCGGCGCCTCCTTCGTCACCATTGCCGAGGTGTTCCGCCTGCTGTGCGCCGCCGACCCGGCGCTCGGGCAGATCCCGCAGAACCAGTTCGGCGTGCTGTTCGCCGTGCACGAGCTGGCCAGCCACACGCAGAAACAACGCCTGTACGGTCGCATCCTGGCCGGCGAGCGCTTCGGCAACGCCGGTCCGGCGCGCGGCACCGCCAGCATGCTGGCGCAGACCACCCGGCTGCACCGCGAGGACGGCAGCCTGCGCCTCTCAGGCACGCGCTTCTACTCCACCGGCGCGCTGTTCGCCCACTGGATTCCCAGCCGCGCCGAGGACGAGCAGGGCCGCACCGTGCTGGTGTTCGTCCCGCGCCACGCCGAGGGCGTGCAGGTGGTCGACGACTGGTCGGGCATCGGCCAGCGCACCACCGCCAGCGGCACCGTGCACTTCGCCGCGGTGGACATCGCCCCCGAGGACGTGCTGCCGGCCTGGCAGCTGATCGACCGCCCGGGCCTCAGCGGGCCGGCTTCGCAGCTGATCCAGGCGGCCATCGACGCCGGCATCGCCCAGGCCGCCATCGACGACACCCTGCGCTTCGTGCGCGAGCGCTCGCGACCATGGACCGACTTCGGCGGCGAGCGCGCCAGCGACGACCCCTACATCATCCAGGCGGTCGGCCGCCTGCAGATCGACCTGCACGCCGCCAACGAAGTGCTGCGCGAGACCGCCGCGACCCTCGACCGCATCGCGGCCGCGCCGGTCACCGCCGAGTCCAGCGCCGAGGCCTCGCTGGCCATCGCCGCGGCGAAGATCCTCACCACCGAGATCGCCCTGGAGGCCAGCGAGAAGCTGTTCGAGCTGGCCGGCACCGCAGCCACCCGCAGCGAGCACAACCTCGACCGCCACTGGCGCAACGCGCGCACCCACACCCTGCACGATCCGGTGCGCTGGAAGTACCACCTGCTCGGCAACTACGCGCTCAACGGCGTGCTGCCCAAACGTCACCAGTGGAACTGAGGAGGCTGACATGACCCATTTCGAGACCATCGCCGCGCCCTACGTCAGCCCGCCCAGCGGCAGCATCGCCGTGCTGCGCGACGACGCCGAGGCCATCGCCGTGGCCCGCGAGCTGGCCGCCCAATTCGCCGCCGGCGCCGCCGAGCGCGACCGCCAGCGACGCTTGCCCTGGGAGGAAGTCGAGCGCTTCTCGCGCAGCGGCCTGTGGGGCATCAGCGTGCCGAAGGAGTACGGTGGCGCCGGTGTGTCCAACGTCACCCTCGCCGAGGTGACGGCGATCCTCGCCGCCGCCGACAGCTCTATCGCCCACATCCCGCAGAACCACTTCTACTCGCTGGAGGTGCTGCGCGTCGGCGGCAGCGAGGCGCAGAAGCGCTTCTTCTACGCCCAGGCGCTGCAGGGCCAGCGCTTCGGCAACGCCCTGGCGGAGATCGGCCACAAGGACTTCAAGCGTCGCACCCGGCTGTCGCGCGACGCCGAGGGACGGCTGCGCATCGACGGGCGCAAGTACTACTGCACCGGCTCGCTGTTCGCCCACTGGATCCCCACCCTGGCGGTCGACGACGAGGGGAGCGGCTGGCTGGTGTTCGTGCCGCGGCAGAGCTACGGCGTCACCGTGGTCGACGACTGGGACGGCTTCGGCCAGCGCGTCACCGGCAGCGGTTCGGTGATCTTCGCCGACGTGCCGGTGCAGGACGACTGGGTGGTGCCGTTCAAGGCGTCGTTCGACCGCCCGACCACCATCGGCCCGCTGGCGCAGATCATCCACGCCGCCCTCGACCTCGGTATCGCCAAGGGTGCCTACGCCGCCGCCCTCGACTTCGTGCGCCAGCACAGCCGGGCGTGGATCGACTCGGGCGTGGCACGCGCCAGCGACGATCCGCTGATCCTCGAGCGGGTCGGCGATCTCTCCGTGCGCCTGAGCGCCGCCGAGGCGCTGCTGCGCCGCGCCGGCCGCATGCTCGACGCCAGCCAGGCCGCGCCGGACGAGCGCAGCGTAGCCGCTGCCTCCGTGGCGGTGGCCGAGGCCCGCGTGCTGACCACCGAAATCGCCCTCAAGGCCAGCTCGAAGCTGTTCGAGCTGGGCGGCAGCGGCGCCAGCCTCGCCGAGCACAACCTCGACCGCTTCTGGCGCAACGCGCGCACCCACACCCTGCACGACCCGGTGCGCTGGAAGTTCCACGCCATCGGCAACTACTACCTCAACGACACGCTGCCCCCGCGGCACGGAGCGCTCTGACCATGGCGAAGAAGCAGATCCTGCTCAACGCGTTCAACATGAACTGCGTCGGCCACATCAACCACGGCCTGTGGACCCACCCGCGGGACAACTCGGTCGACTACAACACCCTCGAGTACTGGACCGACCTGGCCAAAACCCTGGAGCGCGGGCTGTTCGACGGCCTGTTCATCGCCGACATCATCGGCGTCTACGACGTCTACCAGCGCTCCGTCGACCTGACCCTGCGCGAGTCGATCCAGCTGCCGGTCAACGACCCGCTGCTGCTGGTCTCGGCGATGGCCGCGGCGACGAAACACCTGGGCTTCGGCATCACCTCCAACCTTAGCTACGAGCCGCCCTACCTGTTCGCTAGGCGCATGTCGACGCTGGATCACCTGACCGGCGGGCGCATCGGCTGGAACATCGTCACCGGCTACCTGGATAGCGGCGCCAGGGCCATGGGCCTGGACGGCCTGACCGCCCACGACCAGCGCTACGAGCGCGCCGAAGACTACCTGGAACTGGTCTACAAGCTCTGGGAAGGCAGCTGGGAAGACGGCGCAGTGCGCCGCGACAAGGCCGCGCGGGTGTTCGCCGACCCGGCGAAAGTGCACCGCATCCAGCATCAGGGGCCGTACTACCAGCTCGACGGCTACCACCTGTGCGAGCCGTCGATCCAGCGCACCCCGCTGCTGTTCCAGGCCGGCACCTCGCCGCGCGGCCAGCAGTTCGCCGCCCGGCATGCCGAGGCGATCTTCATCAGCGCCCAGGACAAGGCCGCCACCCGCAGGGTGATGCAGGAGCTGCGCCAGCAGGCTGCGGCCGCCGGACGCCAGCCGGAGGACCTGAAGATCTTCGTCGGCATCGCCGCGGTGGTCGGCAAGACCCAGCGCGAGGCGCAGGAGAAGTTCGACGACTACTGGCACTACGCCAGCGCCGAGGCCGGCCTCGCCCACTTCGCCAGCAGCGTCAACGTGGACTTCGCCCGCTACGGCCTCGACGAGCCGATCGACTACCGCGGCGGCAACGCCATCGAGTCGGCGGCGCAGACCGCCCAGGCCAACGCCCTCACCCGGCGCAAGCTGCTCGAACGCTTCCGCCTCGGCAGCCGCTACCCGACCCTGGTCGGCGACGCCAACTACGTCGTCGACGAGCTGGAATCCTGGGCCAACGAGGTCGGCGTCGACGGCTTCAACCTGTCGCGCACCGTCACCCCGGAAAGCTACGAGGACTTCATCGACCTGGTGATCCCCGAGCTGCAGAGCCGCGGCTCGTACAAGACCGCCTACGCCGAGGGCAGCCTGCGCCACAAGCTGTTCGGCGAAGGCGACCGCCTGCCGGCGCGCCACCCGGCCGCCGCTCAACGCCATGTCCCCGGTCACGTTCCGACCCCATCCCCGGTCCGCCAGGGAGAACCGGCATGAAGCAGCGCGAGGGGGCGGCCAGACGCTGAGCCAGGTGCCAACTTCCCCGCTGTTCACCACGACGGCCCGGCAAACGATGCCGCGCCAACCCCACGAGAGAAAAGGAGTGTTCCCATGCAGTTGAAAGCCCTTGTCGCCGGCAGCGTGCTGGCCGCGATTTCCCTGGTCCAGGCCGGCAGCGCGCTGGCCAGCGAGGTGCTGGTCAGCACCGACTGGCTGGAGAAGAACCTGAAGAACGAGAAGGTGCGGATCATCGAGGTGAGCGTGAACCCGGGCCAGTTCGAGCGCGGGCACATTCCCGGCGCGGTGAACTTCGCCTGGCACACCGACCTGGTCGATCCGGTCAAGCGTGACCTGGTGTCCAAGGAGAACTTCCAGGCCCTGCTGCAGAAGGCCGGCGTCAACCAGGACACCACCACCGTGCTCTACGGCGACACCAACAACTGGTTCGCCGCCTGGGGCGCCTGGGTGTTCGACGTGTACGGCGTACAGAACGTCAAGCTGCTCGACGGCGGCCGCACCAAGTGGGAAGCCGAGAAGCGCCCGCTGGATGCCCGCGCGAGCACCCCGGCCAAGGGCAACGTGCAGGTCAAGGACGCCAACCCCGAACTGCGCGCCTTCCTGCCCGACGTGGTGGCCGCGGCCGAGAAGCGCAGCGATGTGCAACTGGTGGACATCCGCTCGCCCGACGAATACGCCGGCAAGGTCTTCGCGCCGCAGGGCATCCAGGAGCTGTCAATCCGCGCCGGCCACGTGCCGGGTGCGGTGAACGTACCGTGGAGCCAGGCGGTGGCCGCCGACGGCACCTTCAAGTCGGCCGAGGAGCTGAAGAAGATCTACGGCGCCGTGGGCATCGACGGCAGCAAGCCGATCATCACCTACTGCCGCATCGGCGAGCGCTCCAGCCACACCTGGTTCGCCCTGAGCAAGATCCTCGGCTACGAGGTGCGCAACTACGACGGCTCCTGGACCGAGTATGGCAACAGCGTCGGCGTGCCAATCACCAACGTGGCCGGCACGGTCTGGGGCGGCAAGTAAGCCCTGCCATTTCCGCCAGCCCCGGCCGGGCGCTCGCAGGAGCGTCCGGCAGCTCGTCGTCCAGGAGCCCCCATGACCACCACCGCCCTGCCCCTGCGGGCACCCGCCCGCCCGACGCAGGTCTTCGCCCTGCTGCTCGCCGCCCTGCCGCTGGGCCTTGCCTGGCAGCTGTACGGCGAGGACAGCGCCAGCCAGGCGCTGGGCCTGTCGCTGGCCGGCGGCACCCTGTTCGGCGTGCTGCTGCAGCGCTCGCGCTTCTGCTTCTTCTGCCTGACCCGCGACTTTGTCGAGCGCCGCGACCCGCGCGGCGCGCTGGGCATCCTCGCCGCGCTGGCAGTAGGCCTGGTCGGCTACCACCTGCTGTTCGGCGCCTTCACCCCCGATCCGTTCGCCGGACGTTTGCCGCCGGACGCGCACATCGGCCCGGTCAGCTGGGTGCTGGTGGTCGCCGCCGCGCTATTCGGCCTCGGCATGGCCATTTCCGGCTCGTGCATCAGCGCCCACCTGTACCGCCTCGGCGAAGGCGCCTTCGCCTCGCTGTTCGCCCTGCTCGGCGCGCTGCTCGGCTTCGGCCTCGGCTTCCTCGCCTGGAACACCCTGTATCTGGGCCCCCTGCAGGAAGCGCCGCTGGTCTGGCTGCCGGCGCACCTCGGCTACGGCGGCTCGCTGCTGCTGCAACTGGCGGTGCTCGGCGCGCTGGCCGCCTGGCTGCTGCGCTACCGGACCGCCGCCGAGCCGGCTGCCGCAGGCACCGGCCTGCTGCACGCCCTGTTCGCACGACGCTGGCCGACCTGGGCCGGTGGCCTGCTGATCGGTTTCGTCGCCGTGCTTGCCTACTTCCGCGTCGGCCCGCTGGGCGTCACCGCCGAGCTGGGCAGCCTGGCGCGCACCGGCGCCGACGCCCTCGGCCTGCTGCCCGAGCGCCTGGAAGGCCTGGACAGTTTCGCCGGCTGCGCCACCACGGTGAAGGACGGCCTGCTGTCAGAGAACGGCCTGTTCGTCCTCGGCATCTTCCTCGGCGCCTGGGCCAGCGCCCTGCTGGCCGGCGACTTCAGGCCGAGCCGGCCGAACCTCAGGGACAGCCTGCGCAACTTCGCCGGCGGCATCCTGCTCGGCCTCGGCGCCATGCTCGCCCTCGGCTGCACGGTGGGCACCCTGCTCTCCGGGATCATGGCCGGCGCGCTGTCCGGCTGGGTGTTCGCGCTGTTCTGCCTGGCCGGCCTGCTGCTGGGTCTGAAGCTGCGGGCACGGCTGGGCTGAATCGGCGTCCCGTGCCACCATCCACCCATCAAGACAACCGCTGCGCAGCGCTTCCGCCGTGCAGCGCACCACCTCCACGGGAGACACCATGAGCCACAATCCCCGCGTCGCCACCCATCCCATCGACCCGCAGTTCATCGAGCGCTGGTCGCCGCGCGCCTTCAACGGCGAGAACATCCCCGAGGACACCCTGCTCGGTTTCATCGAAGCCGCGCGCTGGGCGCCCTCGGCCTACAACTCGCAGCCCTGGCGCTTCCTCTACGCGCGCCGCGACAGCGCCGACTGGCAGCGCTACCTGAGCCTGCTGATCGAGTTCAACCGCGGCTGGGCGCAGCACGCCTCGGCGCTGCTGGTGATCGTCTC
>CAYLKZ010000018.1:0-39523 GCA_964384275.1 uncultured Sphingobium sp.
GCTGGCATCGGGACCGCGCAGGCAAGCCGCTCGATCAGGCCGAATATCAGGCGTTTCTACGCGACATCGGCTATCTGGTGACGGAACCCGCGCCGTTCGAGGTGACGACCGCCAATATCGACGCGGAACTGGCGACCATGGCCGGGCCGCAACTCGTCGTGCCGATCCTCAACGCGCGCTTCCTGCTCAATGCCGCCAATGCGCGCTGGGGCAGCCTTTATGACGCGCTCTACGGCACCGACGCCATTCCCGGCGCGCCCGCGGGCAAGGGCTATGACGCGGCGCGTGGGCAGCGCGTCATCGCCTGGGGCCGCGATTTTCTCGACAAGGCCGTTCCGCTCCGTGCAGGGAGCTGGACCGACTGGCCGGGCGGCGACCCCGATCTTGCCGATCCCGGCCAGCTCGTGGGCCGTGCGGGAGACAATATCCTGCTGCGCCACAACGGCCTCCACATCGAGCTGGTGATCAACCGCGACCATCCCATCGGCAGCACCGACAAGGCGGGCCTCGCCGATATCCTGATGGAAGCCGCGCTCACCACCATCTGCGACCTTGAGGATAGCGTCGCAGCGGTCGATGCGCAGGACAAGGTGCTCGCCTATGCCAATTGGCTGGGGCTGATGAAGGGCGACCTTGAGGACAGCTTTGAAAAGAACGGCGTGATGATGACCCGCCGCCTTCATGGCGACCGGAACTATACAGCGCCCGACGGCGCCGCCTTCACCCTGCCGGGCCGCTCGCTGCTGTTCGTGCGCAATGTCGGCCATCTGATGACCACGCCCGCCGTGCTGCTGCCCGATGGCGGCGAGGCGCCCGAGGGCATCATCGACGGCATCGTCACCAGCCTGATCGCGATGCACGATCTCCAGCGCAAGGGCCGCTTCACCAACAGCCGCACCGGCAGCGTCTATATCGTCAAGCCCAAGATGCACGGGCCGGAGGAATGCGCCTTCACCGACCGGCTGTTCGACGCGATCGAGGACATGCTGGGCCTTGCCCGCCACACGATCAAGGTCGGGGTGATGGACGAGGAGCGCCGCACCTCGGCCAATCTCGCCGCCTGCATCGAGGCGGTGAAGGACCGGATCATGTTCATCAACACCGGTTTCCTCGACCGCACCGGCGACGAGATGCACACATCGATGCAGGCCGGGCCGATGATCCGCAAGGGCGACATGAAGGCGTCGGACTGGATCGCCGCCTATGAGGACCGCAATGTGCAGATCGGCCTTGCCTGCGGCCTGTCGGGCAGGGCGCAGATCGGCAAGGGCATGTGGGCCGCGCCCGATCGCATGGCCGACATGCTGGAGCAGAAGATCGGCCATCCCAGGACCGGCGCCAACACCGCATGGGTGCCCTCCCCCACGGCGGCGACGCTGCACGCGACCCATTATCATCTGGTCGACGTGTTCGCCCGTCAGGAAGAGCGCCGCGCCGAGGGCATTGCCCCGCTCGACCGGCTGCTGACCCTTCCGGTGGCGCAGGGGGTCGATTGGCCGGCCGAGGACATCCGCGCCGAGCTGGACAATAATGCGCAGGGCATATTGGGCTATGTGGTGCGCTGGGTCGATCAGGGCGTGGGCTGTTCCAAGGTGCCGGACATCAACGACATCGGCCTGATGGAGGACCGCGCGACGCTGCGCATCAGCTCGCAGCATATGGCCAACTGGCTGCTGCACGGCGTCGTCAGCGCGCAGGATATCGACGCCGCGTTCGCCCGCATGGCCGCCAAGGTCGATGCGCAGAATGCGGGCGATCCGCTCTATCGCCCGATGGCGGGAAATGAGGCGACGAGCCTCGCCTGGCAGGCCGCGCGCGATCTGGTGTTTGAGGGGGTGGAACAGCCCAACGGCTATACCGAGCCGCTGCTCCATGCCTGGCGCGCCAGGCTGAAGGCTCAGGACGCGGAGCGCGAGGTGGAGCCGGCCTGAGATATCATGCGGGAAGGCGCCGGAGACGATCCGGCGCCTTTTTCCTGTCAGGACAGCGCCGCCGCGGGTTGCGGCAGGAACGGCTTTATCGCTTGCAAGGCCCGCTCGACATAAGCGTCCTTCTCCCCCACCGGCGCGACATAGTGCATCGCTTCGGCCGCCGCCGCCAACCCCGCGCCGCGCGCGATTATCCAGCTCGCCAGATATTGCGAGGCGAGGCATCCGCCCGCCGTCGCGACATTGCCATGCGCGACGAACGGCGCATCGATGACCTCGACGCCCGCCTCTATCACCCAAGGCTTCGTGGTCAGGTCGGTGCAGGCGGGCAGCGTACCGATCAGTCCCAGCTTCGCCAGCAGCAGCGTGCCGGAACATTGCGCGCCGATCAGTTGCCGCGCGGGGTCGAGCCGGATCTGCGCGAGCAGGGCGCGGTCCTCCGCAATCTCCCGCGTGCGGATGCCGCTGCCGATCAGGACGGCGTCGGCTTCCGACGCGAAGTCGAGCGGTCGTTCGCGCCGTACCGTCACGCCATTCATCGATGTCACCTCCGGCGAGGGAGCGGTGATATGCGCCTTCCAGCCCTTGTCGCGCAGGCGATTGAGGATCGCGGCGGCGACGAACGAGTCCAGCTCGTTATAGCCGTCAAACGTCAACACCGCGATCTGCATGACTGCATCCTTTAAAGGGGTAAAGCGCCCCTCCTATCACCACGCCCCGCTCGGGGAAATGGCGGCGGATGGTCTCTATTTCAGATACACCGCCTCGAACCGCGCCAGCGGCGCCATCCGCGCGCGGTTGAGGGTCATCCGGTCGCCGCTCAGCGAATAATTATCCACCTCCTGCAACACCTCGTGAAAGCGCTGCTCCACATCCATGCCCTTGTCGCAGGCCATCATCGTCGATGCCAGCTGGCCAAAGCGGATGCGCGATGTCGCCTCATCCAGCGTATAGCCGCCCACGAAGCCGTTGCAGCCGCCAAAGCCCGAAACCCGACCATCCTCGGCCTTCAGGATGAGATGAGGCTCACGGTCCAGCGCCGGAACCGGCTGGCCGCGCAATTCCACTAGCTTCCAATATTTCTCAGTGATGCCGTCCATGATTTTTCCCAGCACATAATGGTCGGCCAGCGCGCCGGTGATCGGCGACCCGTCCATCGCCAGACGCATGAGCCGGTTTTCCCCGACGCGATATCGCGCCGGTTCCTCACCTGAAAGGCTGATGGTGCCGCCCTTGTCATCCCAGCGGAAGGAACCGCTGCTGGTGCGGCCTTTATCCTCCTTGCCAAGATAGCGGGTGGTCTCGGTATAGCTGCCGTCCGCGTTCAGCGTGAGGAGCGTATCGATCCCCTCGCAATCCGCGCAGGGCAACACGCCATGATAGCGCCCCGCCCAATCGAGCGCGGTGCGAGAGCTATGCGCGGGGTCGGGCGCAGCGGTTGAAACGGGGGTTGAAACGGAGGTCGAGGTGGAAACGGGCGCGCATCCCGCCATCATGGCGAGAAGCGGCAGGGCCAGCATGGCGATTGCGGGAGTTTTCATTCCGGGCCTTTCGATCCTGTGGCGAGTTATCAGGATCTTATAGCCGACACAGGTGCGGACCCAAAGGAAAAGCCTGCCATGCAGGGAAAGGCGGCGATGGTGTTTACAAACCAATATGCAGGATGGACGGATCAGGGCGCGGCTTTCGCCACCTCATCGCGCACCATGGCACCCCCTTAAAAGGAGAAGGGCGGGAAGAACCAATCGCCCTTCCCGCCCCTTCATCCTGTCGCAAGACCGGCTTTATTCCGCCGCTTCCACCGCCGTCCGGTCGCTCAGCGGATGCTGGAGGCGAGCCACCATTTCCTTCGGGCAGACCTGCCAGAAATGGTCGCGCCAGCGCGCCCAGTCCTCAAGGATGCTGGCCGACCACTGGCTGCCCGTCGCCTCGACATGCTGCCGGATCATGTCGAGCAGCACACCTTCCCAATGGGAGCTCTCCAGCCTCTGCCAGACGATGCTCTCGCCATTGGCCTTGCGGGAGAAGTCGTTGCTCACATCGAGCACGAAGGCCATGCCGCCGGTCATGCCCGCGCCGAAATTGGCGCCGACTTCGCCGAGAATCACCGCCAGGCCGCCGGTCATATATTCGCAGCCATTGGCGCCGCAGCCCTCGACCACGACCTGCGCGCCGGAGTTGCGGACCGCGAAACGCTCGCCCGCCTGCCCCGCCGCGAACAGCCTGCCGCTGGTCGCGCCATAGAGCACGGTATTGCCGATGATGGTGTTGTTCTGGCTTTCGAGCGGGCTCGACACCATCGGCCGCACCGCGATGATGCCGCCCGACAGGCCCTTGCCCACATAGTCATTGGCATCGCCGAACACTTCGAGCGTCACGCCCTTGCACAGGAACGCGCCGAGCGACTGGCCCGCCGAACCGCGCAGGCGGATGCTGACATGGCCGTCCGCCAGTGTCGCCATGCCGAACTTCTCGGTGATCCGCGCCGAAAAGCGGGTGCCGACCGCACGGTGGGTGTTGCGCACCGTATAGGTGAGCTGCATCTTCTCACCCCGGTCGAACACCGCCCTGGCATCGGCGATGATCTGCGCGTCGAGGCTGTCCGGCACATTGTTGCGATGGGTCGGGATGTTGAAGCGGCGCAGCTCATCCGGCGCATCGACCTTGGCGAGGATCGGGTTGAGATCGAGGTCGTCGAGGTGATCCGCGCCGCGATTGACCTGCCGCAACAGCTCCGTCCGTCCGACGATCTCATCAAGGCTGCGCACGCCGAGACGGGCGAGGATTTCGCGCACTTCCTCGGCGATGAAGGTCATGAGGTTGATGACCTTCTCCGGCGTGCCGGTGAACTTGGCGCGCAGGCGCTCGTCCTGCACGCACACGCCCACCGGGCAGGTGTTGCTGTGGCACTGGCGCACCATGATGCAGCCCATCGCCACCAGCGACAGCGTGCCGATGCCATATTCCTCCGCGCCCAGGATCGCCGCGATCACGATGTCGCGCCCGGTCTTTAGCCCCCCGTCGGTACGCAGCTTCACCCGATGGCGCAGGCCGTTCAGCGTGAGCACCTGATTGGCTTCGGACAGGCCCATTTCCCACGGGAGACCGGCGAACTTGATGCTGGTGTGCGGGGAAGCGCCGGTGCCACCGACATTGCCGGAAACGAGGATGACGTCGGCATGCGCCTTCGCCACGCCCGCCGCCACAGTGCCGATGCCCGACTGGCTGACGAGCTTCACGCACACGCGGGCGCGGGGGTTGATCTGCTTCAGGTCGTAGATGAGCTGCGCCAGATCCTCGATCGAGTAGATGTCATGATGCGGCGGCGGGGAAATCAGCGTCACGCCAGGCGTTGAATGGCGCAGGCGGGCGATGAATTCCGTCACCTTGAAGCCGGGAAGCTGGCCGCCCTCGCCGGGCTTGGCACCCTGCGCGACCTTGATCTCCACCTCCTCGCACGCGCCGAGATATTCGGCGGTGACGCCGAAACGGCCCGATGCGATCTGCTTGATGTTGGAATTGGCGTTGTCGCCATTTTCATAGGGGGTGTAGCGCTTGCTGTCCTCGCCGCCCTCGCCCGACACGGCCTTGGCGCCGATGCGGTTCATCGCGATGGCGAGCGTTTCATGCGCCTCGGGAGAGAGCGCGCCCAGGGACATGCCCGGCGTCACGAACCGCTTGCGGATTTCGGTAATCGCCTCGACCTCGTCGATCGCCACCGGCTCGTTCGCATAGTTGAATTCGAGCAGGTCGCGCAGATAGACGGGCTGCAAATCGCGCACGCCGCGCGAAAATTGCAGATAGGTCGAATAACTGTCGGTCTGCACCGCCGTCTGGAGGAGGTGCATCAGTTGCGCCGAATAGGCATGTTCCTCGCCGCCATTGCGCTGGCGGTAGAAGCCGCCGACCGGCAGGCGCGCGACGGCGCGGTCATAGGCCGCCTGATGCTTGAGGCGCGCGCTGTAATGCAGCGAGGCATAGCCCTCGCCCGAAATCTTCGACGGCATACCGGGGAAGAGATCGTTCACCAATGCGCGGGAAAGGCCCACCGCCTCGAAATTATAGCCGCCGCGATAGCTGCTGACGACCGCGATGCCCATCTTGGACATGATCTTCAGCAGGCCCTCGTTGATCGCGATGCGAAACCGCTCGACGCAGGTGTCGAGGTCGAAATCCCCGAACAATCCCCGCGCATGGCGATCCGCTATCGAGGCTTCGGCCAGATAGGCGTTCACCGTGGTCGCGCCGACGCCGATCAGCACCGCGAAATAATGGGTATCGAGGCATTCAGCCGACCGCACGTTGATCGACGCATAGGAACGCAGGCCCTTGCGGACGAGATGCGTGTGCACCGCCGCCGCCGCCAGCACCATCGCGATGCCCAGGCGATCCTCGCCGATCGCCTCGTCGGTAAGGAACACCTCGCTCTGCCCGGCGCGAACCGCCTGCTCCGCCTCGTCGCGGATGCGGGCGATGGCGGCGCGCAGCCCTTCCTGCCCGCTGTCGGCAGGATAGGTGCAGTCGATCTCCGCCACGGTCCTGCCGAAATAGCTCTTCAACCGCACCCAGTCGGTCGAGGTCAGCACCGGCGAATCCAGCACCAGCACATGCTCGTTCTGCGACCCTTCCTCCAATATGTTGGCGAGGTTGGAGAAACGCGTGTTGAGGCTCATCACATGCCGCTCGCGCAGGGAGTCAATCGGCGGGTTCGTGACCTGGCTGAAATTCTGGCGGAAGAAATGGCTGATAGTGCGCGGCTTGTCGGAAATGACCGCGAGCGGCGTGTCGTCCCCCATGGAGCCGACCGCTTCCTTCGCATCCTCGACCATGGGGGAAAGGATCAGCTCCATATCCTCCAGCGTCATATTGGCCGCGATCTGGCGACGGGTCAGCTCGGCGCGGTCATAGACCGGACGCCCATCCTCTTCGGCCGGCGGCAGGCTGTCCATCGTGCGGAAGCCTTCCACCAGTTCGCCGTAGGGACGCTCGGCGGCGATCCGGTCCTTGATCTCGCGGTCGTTGTAGACGACGCCTTCGTGCAGATCGACCGCGAGCATCTGGCCCGGACCCATGCGGCCCTTGTGCACCACGGTCGATTCCGGCACGACCACCATCCCGGCCTCGGACCCGACGATCAGCAGATTGTCGTTGGTCCGGGTGAAGCGCAGCGGACGCAGTGCGTTACGGTCGACGCCCGCGACGACCCAGCGGCCATCGGTCATCGCCAGCGCGGCGGGGCCGTCCCACGGCTCCATCACCGAAGCGAGATATTCATACATGTTGAGATGCGGGCGCGGGATGTCCTCTCCACCCTGCCATGCCTCGGGCACCAGCATCAGCTTGGCGGTCGGCGCATCGCGGCCCGCGCGGCAGATCGCCTCGAACACGGCGTCGAGCGCGGCGGTATCGGACGCGCCCGCCGGGATCACCGGCTTGATGTCCTCCGACCGCTCGCCGAAAGCCAGCGAGGCCATCTTGATCTCGTGGCTCTTCATCCAGTTCTTGTTGCCGCGAATGGTGTTGATCTCGCCATTATGGGCAAGCGTGCGGAACGGCTGGGCCAGCCACCATTGCGGGAAGGTGTTGGTCGAATAGCGCTGGTGGAAGATCGCGACGCGGCTTTCGAAGCGCTCGTCCTGAAGGTCCGGGTAAAAGACCGACAGCGATTCCGCGAGGAACAGCCCCTTGTAGATGATCGAGCGGCAGGACAGCGAGCAGACATAGAAATCGTTGATCTGCGCGGCGACCACCTTCTTTTCGATGCGGCGGCGGATCAGGTAGAGTTCCTTCTCGAACTCCGCCACGTCCATTTCCTCGGGCATCGGCCCGGCGATCATGATCTGCTCGATTTCCGGGCGGGTCGCCTGCGCCTTGGTGCCGATGACCGACACGTCGACGGGCACCTGGCGCCAGCCATAGATGGTATAGCCCGCCTCGATGATCTCGCTTTCGACGATGGTGCGGCAGGTTTCCTGCGCATTGAGGTCGGTGCGGGGCAGGAACACCATGCCGACCGCGAGGCGGTTGGGCAGCGGCTTGTGGCCGGAAACGGCGATCGCGTCGTCGAAGAAGCGCACCGGCAGGTCCACATGGATGCCCGCGCCGTCGCCGGTCTTGCCGTCGGCATCGACCGCGCCGCGATGCCACACCGCCTTCAGCGCGTCAATCGCCGACACCACGACCCGGCGCGAGGGCTTGCCGTCGGTCGCCGCGACGAGGCCGACGCCGCAGGCATCGGATTCCAGATCAGGGCGATACATGCCGTCGCGCGCGATCCGTTCCCGCTCTTCGACGCTGGCCATGAAGCTCATCTGCCCGGTCATTGCTCTGTTCCTTCTTCGCTATTCTCTTCGACGAAGCCGATCTTTTCCGACCGATCTGCAAGATCCTTCTCCTTCACGCCCAACAGCGCGGCGAGGCGTTTGCGTTCCGCCTTCGACAGATCGGAAAATTTGCGCGGGGGCGGCAGCGCATCCGCCGCCTTTTTCGCGTTCTGCGCCATTTCAGGCATCTGCCGCATCATCTCCGGCATCAACGCCTGCATCTCGCCCATGATTTCCGGGTCCATGAAAATGCTCATCGACTGGCCGGCATATTTGCCGCCGGTCGGGGTGGAGAAAAAGGCGTTCAGGTCGGCCAGTTCCGCCGCGCTGAACTTGCGCGCATAGGCGCGGACGAGCGCTTCGCGCACATGCGGTTCGAAGCTGTCCATCAGGTCGGTCATGCCGCCCATCATCGCATCGATGCCGCGCTTGGCGCGCTCCCGATAATAAGGATCGACGATCGCCGTCACTTCCTCCAGCGAAGCCGGGTTCATCTGCGCCAGCCTGTCCTCCGACACGCCGCCGATGCGGGCGAGATCGTCAATCGGCATCTTGAGGAGGCCGTCCATCATCCCGTCCATCATGCGCGACATATTCTCGCCCATCATGCTGCGATAGATGCCGACCGGGAACAGCTTGTCCACCATCGGGCGGGCGGCGGCGATTTGCGCCTTATCGACCGGCTCCGCCGCCGAGGCCGAAGCCGCCGTCGCGGCGGGGTTGGACGCAGCGGAGACCATAGCGACGGGCGCGATGCCCGCCGCCGCGATGAGCCCTGTGGAAAGGATCAGGCGCAGGATGGTGCCGTTCTTCATGCGAGTTCCCTTTCCTTCGCAACGCTGCTGGCGGCCTTGATCTTCAGATAACGGTGCATATGCTCGGTCACGTCGCGGCCATCGCGAATGCCCCACACCACCAGCGAAGCGCCGCGCACGATATCCCCGGCGGCGAACACGCCGTCGATCGATGTCATCATCGTCTTGTGATCGACGCGCAACGTGCCCCAACGGGTGACGGACAGCTCATCCGCGTCGAAAAGCCGGGGCAGATCCTCCGGCTCGAAGCCCAGCGCCTGCACGACCAGATCGGCGGCCAGCGTGAACTCGCTGCCCGGATCGGCCTCCGGCGAGCGGCGGCCCGAGGCGTCGGGATGGCCGAGGCGCATTTTCGTCGCCTTGACGCCCGTGACCTGCTCCGTGCCCTCGAACGCGACCGGCGCAGAGAGCCAGACGAACTCGACGCCCTCCTCCTCCGCATTCTGCACTTCGCGCTGCGAACCGGGCATATTCTCCCGGTCGCGGCGATAGAGGCACTTCACCGACTTGGCGCCCTGACGGATGGCGGTGCGCACACAGTCCATCGCCGTGTCGCCGCCGCCGATGACGACGACATTCTTGTCCCTGGCGAACAGGCTACCGTCCTTATGTTCCGGCACTTCGTCGCCGAAGCTCGCGCGGTTGGAGGCGATGAGATAGTCGAGCGCCTTGACCACGCCCTTGGCGCCGACGCCCGGCGCCTTGATGTCGCGCGCCTTGTAGACGCCGGTGGCGATCAGCACCGCGTTATGCTTGCCGCGCAGCTCTTCCAGCGTCGCGTCCCGGCCGACCTCGAAGCTCTCATGAAAGATGATGCCGCCATCCTTGAGGCGCTGCACGCGGCGCATCACGACATCCTTTTCCAGCTTGAAGCCGGGAATGCCGTAAGTCAGCAGGCCGCCCGCGCGGTCGTGCCGGTCATAGACATGCACCTCATGGCCCGCGACGCGCAGATATTCCGCTGCCGTGAGGCCCGCGGGGCCAGCGCCGATGATCGCGACCGACTGGCCCGTGGGCTTGCCCGGCGCGACCGACTCGACCCAGCCTTCCTTCCAGGCGGTGTCGGTGATGAACTTCTCCACGCTGCCGATGGTGACAGCGCCATGGCCCGAAAATTCGATCACGCAATTGCCTTCGCACAGGCGATCCTGCGGGCAGATGCGGCCGCAGATTTCCGGCATGGTGGAGGTAGCGTTCGACAGCTCATAGGCTTCGCGCAGGCGCCCTTCGGCGGTCAGGCGCAGCCAGTCGGGGATGTGATTGTGCAGCGGGCAATGGTTGGAGCAATAAGGCACGCCGCACTGCGAACAGCGGGACGCCTGCTCCTCCGCCTTGTCGATCACGAAGGTCCGGCTGATCTCCTGAAAATCATCGGCGCGGTCATGCGCCGTGCGCTTTTCGGGATAATCCTGCCGCGTGCCGACAAATTTCAGCATGGGGTTATCGCCCATAGTCTCTGCTCCTGCGCCAATAATGTGGGGGCTTGCACCGCCCATAGGCGATGAAAGCGCAGGAGTCACGAGTTTTCTGCTTATTAGGTAAGTTTATATGACCTGTTTTTTGCTTTTTCTTTCTTGCGAATGGATTTCAATAATAGGGGGCAGTGAATAAGATTCCGTATCGGACCTATTTTAGCGCCAACCATATCAGCGCCGCCGTTCCCGCCACAATGCGATACCAGGCGAATGGCCCGAAGCCGAAGCGGGAGACCAGCGCGACAAAAGCCTTGATGACGACGATTGCAACGACGAACGACACCAGAAAGCCGATGCCGATATCGCCCAAATGGCCCGGAGGCAGGCTCGCGCCTTCCTTCAACAGCGAATAGGTGCTGGCCGCCGCCATCGTCGGCACCGCGACGAAGAAGCTGAACTCCGCCGCCGTCTTGCGCTCGACGCCAAGGATCAGCGCGCCCATGATCGTCGCGCCGGACCGGCTGACGCCAGGAATCAGCGACAGGCACTGGATCACCCCGATACCAATCGCGGTGCGCCAGCTCATGCCCTCCACGCTCTCTGTCGTGACGACCTTGCTCATCCGCTCTATCACCAGAATGGCGATGCCGCCCAGGATCAGCGCCCAGGCGACGATGGCCGGGGATTCCAGCATCGCGCGGATCGCCGAATAGGCAAGCGCGCCCGCCACCATCGACGGAAAGAAGCCGAGGAAGATATTGCGGGTGAAGGCCCAGGCGCCCGCGTCGCGCGCGGTCAGGCCCTTGATGACGTCCCAGAAGCGATGCCAGTACAGCACCACCACCGCCAGGATCGCGCCGAGCTGAATCACCACATCGAAGGTCTTGCTCGCCTCGTCATGATAGCCGAGCAGCGCGCCGGCGAGCACGAGATGTCCGGTGGAGGAAACCGGCAGGAACTCCGTCAGCCCCTCCACAATGCCGAGCAGGATCGGCGTCACGATATCGGAAGCCATCCGGTTCAGGCCCCCGCGCGGCGGGTAAAGCGGCCATGCTTACGATAGACGACCAGCCAGTTGTCGGCGACCGCGCCAAGCGGCGTCGGCTCCACGCCCAGATCGGCAAGGCCGCTCGCCCCTTCGGCGGCGACATTATCCTGCCCCAGCATCTTCCACTGATCCCGCGTGATCGGCGAAAAAGGCAGCAGCGACAGCAGCGATCCCACCGCATCGGGCATGGCGAGCAGCGCGCGGTCCTGCCCGCTATGCTCGGCGACGAAGCGGTTGATTTCCATCATGCTCATCACCTGCGGCCCGGCGAGTTCAAATGTTCGCCCCGCATGCTTCGCGCTGTTTTCCACCGCAGCGGCAATCGCGCGGGCGACATCGACGACATAGACGGGCTGGAACTTCGTTTCGGGCGCCAGCACCGGGAGCACCGGCATCAGCCGCGCCATGCCGGCGAAGCGGTTGGTGAACTGATCCTCGCGGCCGAAGATGATCGATGGGCGGATGATGATGGCGCCCGGAACGGCGGCGCGCACCGCCTGCTCGCCCTGCCCCTTGGACCGGCCATAGGCCGACTCGCTGCCCGCATCCGCGCCGATGGCCGAGATGTGCACCAGTGTGCCGACGCCCGCATCGCGCACCGCCTGCGCGACATTGGCCGAACCCTGATGGTTGATCGCATCGAGCGCACCGTCCAGCACCGCGACCAGATTGACCACGGCGCCCGCCCCCGCGACCGCGCGCCCCACGCTGGCGGGGTCGGTGACATCGGCATGAACAAGCTGGACCTGCCCCAGCCCCGCGAGCGGCTTCACCCGCATCGCATTGCCCGGATTCCTCTCCGCAACGCGTACGCGCAGCCCCTTGGCCAGCAATTCCTGCGCGACATACCGCCCCACAAAACCGCCGCCCCCGAATATCGTCACCAGCATGATGCTTTTCCCGCTCTTCATTCAGTTGGAATATTGCCGCTAAGGCCCGCAGCCGGGCCTGACGCTCCTCCCAATGCACCAGAGCGAGGAACGAAACAATGCCCGTTTTTCCGCCATCCTTTCTGCGGGGCGAAAGAGATTTTCATTTTTTTCGATTTTCCACGTTGACACGAATCCACCCCCCGGCTAATTGCCGCGGCCTACCCCGTGCCCAGATGGCGGAATTGGTAGACGCACCAGCTTCAGGTGCTGGCGATCGCAAGGTCGTGGAGGTTCGAGTCCTCTTCTGGGCACCAGTCAATGATTTTAGCGTGTTGAAATTACACGCTAAAATCATTGACTGAGATTTCGATACCCTCAATCATTCCCACTTTTTCGTCGCGTTGCGGTGACACGCATTGGGAGCTTGCGAGACCACGTAGGTCCGTCAGGGGATCGATAAGGCTCCCTCTTTTCCGTCTTCGACGTTATCATAGGCTGTGGCAGACAGGATCACACCTGAGGCGCGAAGCGCGAACATGAGTCGCGTGCGCAACAAGAACACCAAGCCAGAGCTAAAAGTGCGTAGCACTTTGCATCGCGCTGGCTATCGTTTCAGGCTTCACGGGCGGACACTTCCCGGATCACCTGACATCGTATTGCCCAAATACCGCACTGCAATCTTTGTTCACGGCTGTTTCTGGCATGGACATGAAGGATGCCGTCGTTCCAAGCTGCCCGCCACCCGCACTGACTTTTGGGCGGCGAAGATCAGCCGGAATAAGGAACGGGATTGCGATGCCGAACAAGAACTGATTGCGCTCGGCTATCATGTCGTGACTCTTTGGGAGTGTGAGCTTAGAAGCGAAAGCCTGATTTTGAGCCAAGTGGATAGCGTGACTGGGCGGGGCGAAGTTTGAAAGCCATCAAGAGAGAATTGGACGGTGTGCAGGCAGGCATATCGAGCGGACACGACGTTGTCCCTTTCATGACACGTATGCTGCGGTCTTCTGACGCAGCATTCAAACCGCTTCCTTCTGAAATGTTGGAAATCCTTCGTTCGTCAATCGATTATCAAAGCCTCCGGCCGGGTGCTCCCCCAACGTGGCTACAAGTTGCCGCTGGCAACGAATCCATTGAGGTCGTCGTTTACAGGACGGAGGTCGATGGCAAGCACTACATTTTCGCGCCGAACGAGACAAATTGATGGCGAGGCGACCACGGGGCAATAATTCCGAAGCGCTAAGGCGCGATCTGATAGACCTCTTAACCAATTTCGAGCAGTACCTTGGAAATAGCGGGCTGAGAGATCAAGTCCGAGCGTTGGTGCCTGCCCACAAACTCCTGCAAGACCTTGGCTGCTCGCTGTTGCCGCAAGGTGCCCAACTTTCCGCACGCGAACGCATCCTTGCTTACCTAAGGACTTTCCCAGGTCAGGTCATCGACGGCAACGAACTGATGATCGTCGCTGGAATTAGCGAGTATGCACGGCGGCTGCGCGAACTACGAGTAGAAGAAGGCTGGCCAATTTTGTCGGGCATGACAGCGCGAGAGCAGCGGGATGCGGATGAGGAAGGCGGCTTGGGGAATGATCTTCTTCCCGTAATGAAGCCAGACCAATATATGTTGGCTGAGGATCGGCAGGATCGCGACGCCGCACATCGCTGGAATATGGCAAACCAAATTCGCAAGAGCGACGCGGGCGTGCGCGACAAGCTGCTGCGTTTTTTCAGGGCAAATGTGGGTAAGCCCATTACTTCGGAAGAACTGCGGTATGTTGCCGGGAATGTCAGCGAATGGGCTCGGCGCACGCGGGAGTTGAGGACCGAGGACGGGTGGCCAGTGGTAACCCGCACCAGTGGCGACCCATCGCTGCCGGTCGGTGTCTATGTGCTAATGCGTGACGAGCAGGCCCCCGCCCATGATCGGCATATCCCGGAAATTGTTCGACGCGAAGTCATGCGCCGGGACAATTGGTCTTGCCGCTGGGTGGGATGTGGCTGGCCGCATGGCTTCCCTGAAACCGATCATCGGTTTCTTGAGGCGCATCATATCGTCCATCACCACAAAGGGGGCGAGAACACGGCCGCCAATCTGGTCACCCTGTGTAATCTGCACCACGACGAGACCCACCGCACCGGCGTTCTCAATATCGAACCTCTTTAGGCCGCTGCCTTCATCTTCCCGTCAAGGATTTGGCGAACGACTGAGGCAATCGCTCCCGCGAGTGGCGGGGGGACCGCGTTGCCAATCTGGCGCGCAATCTCAACCTTGGTGCCTACAAATTTGAAGTCATCGGGGAACCCCATGAGGCGAGCAGCCTCACGATGTGTAATCGGACGATCCTGATCCGGGTGAAGATAGCGGCCCTTTTCTGGTTTGAAGAATTCAGTTCGGATCGTCACCGATGGGCGGTCCCACCACAGTCGGCCGAATAGATCGGTGCCGCCGGAAGTCTTTCGAATCCAGCAGTCAGGTGTGATCTCCGGCGCGTTCCGCTGAAGGTCAAACCTGTTTCCTCCCGGAGGAACAGCCTTATAACGCTTTAGGCTTTTCTCGGTCGGGTTTCTGCCAAAATGCAAGTTTAATGGGGTTTTGGTCTTACGGACCTCCGTGCCCACAGGCTTCGGCAGATCTGCGATCGCATCCCGCACCGTCCGCCAAGGCGGTAGGTTGGTAATGGAATTTGGCTGCGCATGGGTAGGTAGTGGCGGAAACTGCGGAGTAGCCATCCCATGCTTGAATCCAATTATTACCGTGCGCTTGCGGGTCTGCGGTGCTCCATAATCCGCTGCCAACAGAATCTCTTTCACAGTTTGGAAGCCGATTTTTTTGGCGTGCTTCTCAATCGCGGCACATTCAGGCGACTTGATTAGCTCGGCGACATTCTCGATCACGAACATCGACGCGCCGCTGCGCTCAACGATATCCATGAACGGAAGCCAGAGGGCTCGGCGCCGATCACCGGCGCGACGCTTGTTTAGTAGACTAAACCCTTGGCACGGTGGCCCCCCAATGACGATGTCCGCAGCCGGTATAGGTTGATCCGTGGAAACCCATTCTTCAATGTCACCGCAATCGGCATGGGGACCGAAGTTCGCACGATGGGTCTCGACCGCCGCAGCATCGAAATCCAACGACCATACGCTTTCGAATCCACCGCAGAAGCGGCGATCGGTGAACCCCAAAGTCATGCCCCCGGCTCCCGCGAAAAGATCGATTAGCCGGTAATTCATATGCCCCCGCGACCGCGAACTGAAATGTGCGTGCGAACCCTACCGATTAGCAAATCATGAGGCAAGAAGTTCGTGGTTCGTTCTGTCGATTTGCCACGGGTTGCGCGCTGCGCGCGAAGAATGCGGCTGCAATCCTCGAAGCCATAATGAAGCACCGCCCACTGGCGCGACAGCAAAGCAAATCACGTCCCCCTTCTATGTTCGTGGATTGAAATTTACTGCGCGCCACCGCTTGCTCAGCGAATTCATATCCCTAGGTTGCGTTGACAAAGTTAGGGAGCCATTTGCGGATGGCTGCGAGGTTGAGGAAGCTGGCGAAGGATAGGGCCGTTTTGTCATAGCGCGTGGCGATGCGTCGGAACTGCTTGAGATGTCCGAACATGCGCTCGATGCGATTACGGTCCCGATAACGGCGGAAATCGCAGGGTATTTGCTGGCGACGATTGGACTTGGGCGGGATGATCGGCAGAATGCCCTGCATCAGCAGCTTCTCGCGAACGGCATCACCATCATATCCTTTGTCGGCCAGCAGCGCCTTAGGCTTGGTGACGGGTATCGCCATCAGGGCATCGACCGCGCCATAGTCCGATGCTTCGCCGCCCGTCAGGATGAAGCCAAGAGGACGTCCCTGATTGTCGCAGCGGGCGTGGACCTTGCACGTAAAGCCGCCGCGTGATCGACCAAAAGCCTGCGCACAAGCCCCCCTTTTCCGCCCACTGCCGAGACATGGCCGCGAACTATGGTGCTGTCGATCATATGCTGCCAGTCGTCGGTCAGCCCCAGTTCGACCAATGTCGCCAGGATCGCATCCCACACGCCCTGTTCGGCCCAGCGCCGAAACCGCACATAGACCGAGTTCCAAAGGCCATAGCGCTCATGCATGTCCCGCCATGGACAACCCACCCGCAACACATGCAGCATGCCGTTGAGGAAGCGCCGGTTGTCATGGGCAGGACGCGATTTGCGGCCCCGCTCCGAGGGCAGCAGTCCTGCGATCACCTCCCATTCCTCGTCCGTCAGATCGCCCCGAGCCATTGCCTCTCCCCCAAAGAGAAGCTCTGAATCAGAAATCAACCCGTTTGGGAATCCACTTTGTCAACGCAGCCTAGAGGCATTAAATACACCGATTAATCAGTTGGAATCCTTCTGACAGCGGTGAAATTCGTAATCTGCTGTGGCTTGGTGGCTTTTACCGAAACAGATATTTTGCTTGGATTTTAGATCATCTAAAAGGCGATCACGCTCTTCGCACGCCTGCTCAAGTTCTGCCCCCGATGCTCCTCCTCCTTGGCATTTGTCAGCAAGCGGGCCGAATTGATTGATCATTCGCTTTTCATCGGTAGTGAATGTGCTAGTCGCGCTATTTGATTGAGATTCTGATTGATGATATTCGCGCTCAGCGGCTAAAGCTTCCTCCATGGCAAAAAAATCATTTACAAGCGTAGTTAAGTAGAACTGGCGAGCCTGTTGAGTGGCCGCAGCCCCATAGGACCGCACCACAATGTTGCCGTGATCCGCAGAAGATTGAATGGAATAGGTTACTGGATAACCTCGATCATCAAAGGCGAATGTCCCACTACATTCCATTTCCTTGATATTCTGATTGACATTTGACATGACAACATTCTGGAATGATCCAAATTCCATTGAACGATTAAGCCATTGATCCTCGGTTATGGATAGCTTGTATTTTTGATTTATGCTGTAATAGCGTTGATCTTTTGGGGAAGGCACTTCAGGGATGATCTGTCTCCTGACTGTGATCTGGATGTCTTCATCCATACAAGCCATCGAGTTCCCTTGTGCGAGCAATTTTTGAACTTTCTCGACACTCGCACGTTTCGCAGCCTGGATGTCTTCTTCCATTGCGCTATCGATCGTTGTATTATTATTTGTCTGCGTGGAAGATTGCGATGATGGTTCTTTCGAACCACACCCAGAAGCCAGAAACGTGAACAATATAATAGAATATATTAATCTTAAATTATTCATTATAATACTTTCTAAAATAATATATATATTGATTTACAATGAATATAAATTCAAATAAATGGTAATAATATTATTTATTATTAGAAATTTAATAGTTAATACCCTTATATGGGATTTATGATATTTTGCAGATTATACTGATTTCGTAAGAATTTTGATCTTTATATCGCATTTATGTTTGAGGGATTTGGCGAGTTCACAGGAAACGACATGTTCCAGCGACCATTGGGATTGTGGTCCCGTCATTTCCCTCATTCGCCGCTAAGATCAGGACTCATTGATTGATCCAGAAGATGACGGTTGCAGCGATGCAGATGGCAGACATGTAAGGTATGACCGCGCCCGCCAGCAGGCGAGGGAACGGGTGGCCGAGGCCAGCTCATCGGTGAGCGCGAGCTGATCCTGCAACGCGACAGGGGAATGAGCCTGTCGCCGGATGGATATCGCCCTCATGCGCGCTCCGTGGACGATCAACCGAGAATCTGGAGGCCGTGCTTCTCAACGATCGACAGCAGCTTGAGTGCCGCGCCGCTGGGTTTCTTGGCCCCGGTTTCCCACTTCTCCACCGTGCTTTCGCTGGTGTTGAGGTAGCGAGCGAATACCGGTTGACTGACCTTGTTGCGCTCGCGCAGCTCCTTGATTTCGTCCGGCGCGATCGCTGGCGGCTTGGTCAGGCAGCTTTCATCGAAATGGCGCATCGTGGCCTTGTCGATCGAGCCGACGCGATACATGCCAGCGGCGGCGCTATGAATCGCCTCGAAAGCATCGCTCTTGAACTTACTCTTGGCGGTCATGTGCAAATCTCCACTATCTCGCGAGCTTCCAGCTCCCGTTCAATCTGATCCTCCGTCTTTTGGGCATAGAGATTGGCAAGATCGCGAAATGCCCGCAATTCGGAATCATCAATATTGGCGCGGTCCTTCTTGGCGAACAGATAGGCATAAACCCAGAAGCGCCGCCCTTTTGCGAGGATGATGCTTCGGTGCCTGTTCTTGTCGAGGCGCTTCTTGAACACGCCGCCGCCAAGATCATCGGCTTGGCCCCTTCGTACCGCGCGAATAGCCTCGCACAGTTCGTCATCTGTAATTCGCGCCTTCCGCGCCGCCCTGGAAAACCAAGCGGTCTTGAAGGTCCGCGCGGTTTCCTCGGCGTCATTCATAGGATATATGTAGCACTAAGTGCTATTATTTTCAAGGCCCAAATCCTGATAGCCCCTCCCCTCCCCGTGGTTCCGTTGACGTAGCCGGATCGAGCCTATATGGCCACATGCAAACATGCGGTCATGTAAGGATATTCACATGCCAACAATCGCGATCATCAGCCAGAAGGGCGGCGCGGGCAAGACCACCCTCGCCCTGCATCTGGCCGCCGCTGCCGAGGATTCCGGCGCTACCGCGCTAGTGATCGACCTGGACCCGCAGGCTACGGCGAGCCAATGGGCGGCATGGCGTCAGGACGCGCCGCCGGTCGTGATCGACAGCGCCCCCCCTCGCCTCGCCGCCAAGATCAAGCAGGCGACGGCCCAGGGCGCGGCGTTCATCGTGATCGACACCCCGCCCCATGCCGACAGCGCGGCCAGCGCCGCCGTCGAGGCGGCTGACCTGGTATTGATCCCTTGTCGGCCGAGCGCGTTCGACCTGGCCGCGATCAAGACGACCGCCAGCCTTGTGAAGATGCGCGGCAAGCCCGCTTTCGTGATCTTCACGGCGGGAAGTCCGACCGCGCCGCGCATGTATGAGGAGGCGGCGCAACTCGTGCAGGATTATGGGCTGGACGCCTGCCCCCACCATATCGCGGACCGCGCCGCCTTCCGCCACGCGGCTGCCGAGGGCAAGACCGCGATGGAGGTGGAGCCGAACGGTAAGGCGGCCGACGAGGTGCGCCAGCTTTACAAGTGGACATGCGAGCATGTAAACATGCAAGCATCTAGGAAACGGAGGACCACCGCATGAGCCGGAAGGGATCATTGCTTGCATTGCGGGACCGCGATCCTGCGCCGTCACTGGCGACGGCCGAGCCGGAGAGCGGGGCGTCCGCGCCGATCGCGCGCAGTACCGGCAGCGGATCGAGCAGCAGTACGGTTGCGCCGAGCCGTCAGGGCAAGAAGGCCATGACAGGCTATTTCAGCCCGGAAATGTCCTTCGCCATGCACATGACCGCCCGCAAGAACGGCATGAGCCTGCAAGACGCAATGGCCGAGGCGTTCAACGACTGGCTCCGCAAGATGGGGGAAAGCCCTGTAGGTAAGTGAGCATGACCGCCCGCAAACATTTAGCATTTGGGGAAGTATTCATGGCGCGCCAATCGGCTCGTGGACATTAGGGTATCCAGGGTTTGACCGGGGCGGGTGTGATGAAGATCGAGGAAGTGAAACCGTAATTTCGACGCAATGAGATATGCAACCCGCCTTTGTCCAAACCCTGCACCTGGCCTATTTGGGACTTTCGCCTGAATCTTCCGTATGAAAAGCCCAAGAAATTCCACATAATATGATGGTAATCAAGGAAAATAGGCCAATCCAAAAACCTATTCCCAAATCTGATCCTAAATTGTTTTTATCCACCCCGAAAATGCCACTTCTCTGAATCCAAGTAGTTCTTCCAGATACGTTATTAACGAGGATTAAGATCAGTGATACGGATCCCATGATTATCGTCCTACCAACAGTTATTTTCTTATCTTTGATAACAAGGTATAGAATATATAGGAGGGGCATAATGGAAATATATCCACTTTCGGCCCAACCAGTGCTTGACCCTACATCTGACGTGTCAACTCCTGATCTCACTTGAGACCAAGAAAAGAAAAGGGATATAAAGAAAACAATAAATCCTGATAATACACCAAAGTACGCATTGTTCTTTGATATTTTTTCTTTTACAAAAGAGATATTGTCTTTAAATTTCTGAAATGCGCCGCCTTCCACGGTAACCCCCCGATCCGTTGCCATCTTTCATCTGCCTACAATAGTAGGCAAGATAGACCTTTGCCTATTGCGCATTTCCTGAAAATGAGCAACCCATTTGGGGTGTCGGCGCATATCCACGAGGAGTTGGAGGGCATCGGCCTGCTGTTGCCTGATCGAATAACCTTGCACCACAACGACGGCTAAATATCGTTGTTGGCATGCAAACATGCAAACATGTGGGCATACTCGCGTGTCCGCATTTGTAGAAATCAGCGCAACGGCTTGCGTTCGTGCCGTTTCTTGCAGAAGCCGAGGAAGGCAGCACGGGGGCTTTTCAGCTCGGGCTTACCCATGTCGCGCCACCACGACACCCATTCGTCATAGAGCGCATACACGTCATAGCCTGGCGCGGCCGTCTTGGCGTCGTGCATGGTTTCGGGGTCGATATAAGGCGCGTCGTCGTCGTCGCTGGCGACCGGATCGGGCTTGCCCTTGAGGCCCGATCGGTTGCGGAACAGGATAACGTCGTCGTCCATCGACACGGCATAATCGGGAAAATGGCCGTGGTCCGCGTCATGCTCGCAGACCTTCTTGACCAGGGCGCGGAACACCCGGAGCGGGCTGTTGGAGCCGCATTTCTTCTGGAGCAGCTCCAGCCCGATCTTCCATTCGTCCTTTACGCCGCAATGCTTGCGGGCCAGCTCATACATGCGCCGCTCGAACGGCTTGCGGAGCCGGAAATAGTCCCGGTGGAGGGTCAGGACGTTCTTGCTGATGACGGAGCGGTAGACCCATTCCGACAGGGTAATTTCGAGATCGAGCATCCGCCCGTCGAACGTCTTGCGGGTGATCTTGGCTTCTTCGATCAGGCCGAAAATCCGCGTTTCCTCGACGCCGCCAGTCTGGATATTGGTCCGCACCGTGGTTCCGCGTAGGCGGGTGAGGGCGTCCGCCATCAGTCTATAGCCTTCGCCGCTGGTCTGGCGGTTGGTGGCGACGAGCATGTCATAGGCTTGCAGGCGCACGGTGCGGCTAGGCTGCTCGCCCTGGTTCATCTTTGCGACGAGCTGGGAAATGCAGTAGATCAATATGTCCTTGTCGTGGATCGTCGCCAGCCCCTTGCCGGAGGGGATAATCTCGATGACGTTGCCGTTATGCTCATAGCGCCGCATCCGGTTGTCGGGCTTGGTCGAGAGCGAGAAAACCGGGTGCTCCATCGAGGCCATGTCGTCCTTGGGGATGGCGTCGAGCACGTCGCAGATAAACAGGTCCTGGTTGGGGTGCCGCACCGGCAGCAGCGGCGTGCGATCGTCGCTTTCCAGCGGCGCGGTGATCGGCGCGTCAAACAGGGTAGGGGCGGGGTTTATCGTCATTTCACTAACGCTACAGCTACTATCGTCATTTCACATACGCAAGCCGGATTATCGTCATTTCAGATTCATCCCCCGCGCTATCGTCATTTCGATTACGCTTGGTAGCGTCGGCGCTATCGTCACTCTGGATTCACCTTATCGTCACTCTGGATTCGCTTTTTCGTCATAGTGGATTCACCCCGCGCCAAAAAACGCCAGATTCATCCTTTGTTTTCAAAAAAATACAAAACCGCCAGAAACCCGTAACACATCACTTAACCCATATTTTAACACTAGGCGGGGTTGTGGATAACTTCGGCCCGGTGCGCTTTCGGCCACGGCAGAGGGCGCGGCTTCGCCACGCCTAAAAGGACGACCGCTAACGCGGTCGACGCAATTTGTTCGTTTGGGATCAGGATCACAGGACGGCGTCCAGCCTGCGACACCGCGCTTGGGGAAAGGTCTGCAAAATGGCTTTCCAGAGAGGCCAGGCGGATAGGACGGCGATCCGATTGAGGGTAAGGCAGGCGGAAACGTCCCCACTGGCGCGATTTCCGGGCCACACAGCCCTGTTTTGGACTTTCGGCAAGCCCCCCGGATGGGGTTTTCAGGGCAATACCGCTCCACGGCCTTCCTGTTACTCAAGCGCGCGGATCAAAATCGCCAAAATGCTAAATAGAGGGTAGGGTTAACTACCCTCTCCAACGCGATCTTGCCGCTTGAGCGCCCGCCCCAACGTATTGCGGCCGACCTTCAAAATCCGGGCCATGCCCGCGACGGATTCCTCCCCGCTGCCGATCATCCGGCGCGCGTGATCCACATCGGCCGCCGTCAATTTGCGGCGGCGGCCGAGCTGGACCCCGCGCCGCTTCGCCGCCGCAAGGCCCGCCCTGGTCCGCTCCATCGTCAGATCGCGCTCGACTTCGCCCAGCCACCCGAACACCGACAGCAGCAGCTTGCCCGTCGAGCTGGTGAGGTCGATCGCTTCCGTCAGTGAGCGGAACCCGATCCCGCGTCGGTCGAGATCGAGGACGGTATTGACGACATGCTGCATCGAGCGGCCGAGGCGGTCGAGCTTCCACACCACCAGCACGTCGCCGGGGGCGAGCTGGCCTAGCGCCTGGTCAAGCCCTGATCGGCGGCGCGAGGCTCCCGATATGGTATCTTCAAAGATCGTCTCACACCCCGCAGCGCGTAGCGCCTCACGCTGGGGTGCGGCGGTCTGGTCGCGGGTCGAGACGCGGGCATAGCCGATCAGTTTCATGGGCCGCATTTTGGTGTGGATTTTTGGTGCGCGCAACGGCACGGAAAAGCTGGGATAGGGAGGGTGCGCCAAAAAGGTCCGTTTTTGGTGCGAGGGGGCGCAATGAAACGAATGATGCACACCCTTGAGGTGATGTCATCATTGTGGCATGCAACTTGCCAATTGTTTTAAATAGGGAAAAGGTATGAATTTTCGAGTTATAGTGGGTGAAAAAGTTTTCATTTTAGAGGCAAAAAAACCCTTAAAAGTTAAAGATGAATTTATGATTCCTGGTGTAGATCATAAGAAATTTACTGTTATATCTATTGAATTTTCTCCAGAAGAGAGTGAATATCCAATGATAATCAGGGCCGATGTTAATTAATATTGTAAAATCATTGCGCTTGCAATGGCACCCACTTGCCCTTGCACTGTTGGGTTTTGGCGTCCCATCGTGCGGTGCATCCGTATAGCTGGCGCTCGATCTTGGGTTCCTGCGCCCAGCGGTAGGCGAGGGCCGCGGCAAAGATCAGGCCCAGCCCGATCATGGCGGCGCTGATCCATTCCTTCAGGCGATCCCACCAGACCCCGGCGCTGACCCGCTGAAGCTCCCCAGCGGCCCGATGGAGGGCATCGACCCCCGCGCCTGCCTGTGCGGTCCATTCGGCGCGCTGGCGGGCGTCCTGCCCGATCTGGCGGGACAGGGCGGCGACCTGCTGGGCGACCCCTTCGGCTCCGGCCTTGCGCATGGCGTCGAGCAGGATGCGATAGTCCGCGCCGGGATCGGAGGGAGGGGGAGCATCGAACTCGGCAGGGTCGAAGGGATCAGGCATCGGCGGGGCCTCCCTTGAAGGTCCAGCCCTCGAACGCCTTGCGGTCCTGATCGCGGCTGATGCGGTTCATCAGGTCAGTGAGGTGAGATTCCCATGCGGGGTCTTTCATGGCGGCATCGAGGAGCAGGCCGCCGAGGATGATCTTGCGGCGGGCATCGGCCTTGCGGTTCAGGGTGGCGGCGCGGGCTTCCAGTGCCTGCAACCGCGCCTTGGCCTGCTGGACCTTGCGACGTGCGCTTTCGATAGCCTCTGGCGTGGGAGCTGCCATGGTCAATCCTTTCGCTGCGCGATATTGATAGCACCGGACCCAACCGAGCGAAAGAGAGGAAGGGCGCACTTATGCAAACTTGCGTTTGCGTGCGTCAGGGGATACCCCTGAACCCCAGCGGGCTATCGCCCGCGCCATGCTCCCGCATGGCCAGTAAGGGCGCGGCGATGGCGAGCTTCCATCTTGCGGTAAAGACGATAGGCCGTTCCGCCGGTCGCAGTGCGACAGCGGCGGCGGCCTATCGTGCGGGCGTCGAAATCACGGACGAGCGCACCGGCCTCGTCCACGATTACACCCGCAAGCAGGGCGTCGAGCACAGCGCGCTGGTCGTGCCCGCCAACGCCCCGGCGTGGGCCAGTGACCGCGCCGCGCTCTGGAACGCCGCCGAGCAGGCCGAGACGCGCAAGAACTCCACTGTCGCCCGCGAATATGAAATCGCGCTGCCCGCCGAGTTGTCGGCCGAGGCGCGGCGCGAGCTTGCGCTGGGCCTCGCACGGGAGATCAGCGAGCGGCATGGGGTGGCGGTGGACGTGGCGATCCATGCACCAGGTCGCGAGGGCGACCAGCGCAACCACCATGCTCATCTGCTGACGACGACGCGGCGGATTGGCCCGGAAGGGCTGGGCGAGAAGACCCGCGAACTGGACCAGAAGACGAGCGGGGAGGTCGAACGCTGGCGGGGCCGGTGGGCCGAGATGCAGAATGTCGCCCTTGAGCGCGCCGGTAGCGTCGAGCGGGTGGACCATCGCAGCCACCAGCGGCAGGGAATCGAGCAGGAGGCGACCGTGCATATGGGGCCGAGCGCGACGGCGATGGAGCGCCGCGCCGAGCATCAGGCGATGCGGGAGGGGCGGGCCTATGAGCCGGTGACGATGGTGGGCCAGCATAACGCCGGCGTCATCGAGCGGCGGGGCCTGCGTCAGTATATCGAGCGGGGAACCGAGTGGCTACGCGATGCGGGGCAGCGCATATCGGGCAGGCTGCATGCGTTCGCGGCCACCTTGAGCGGCGCGGTCGATCGCGATCGGCGCGATGCCGCCGAGGCGCAGCGTCAGGAGCAGCTTGCCGCCGAGCGCGCGCGTGAGCAGGCACAGGAGCGCCAGCAGGCGCAGGAACGGGAGAAGGTGGCGGAGAAGTTCAGGACCATAGCCGGGAAGCGCGAGGCGGGCGCCCACGGCTATGGCGACCATAACAGCGACTGGAAAGCGACCCCGGAGGCACTCCGCAAGGCGGTGGACGCCTATAATGGGGCGAACCAGCACACCAAGGATCTCTACATCGAGCAGATCCAGCGCGAACCCCAAATGGCGCGCGCGGTAGGCCAGTTGCTCCACGAGCGTGAGCTGGTCCTGCAACGGGATCGCGGCATGAGCTTGTGAGGGTGACGGAAAACCCTGAAATCGGGGTTTTCGTGCGGATTTCCAATCCGTCAGGGTTTTTCGCGCACCCTGATCGAGCGCGCCGGGGGGCCGCGATCAAGTGGGACGATCATGTCAGTCCGTCCGAAAACGCCGGATTGGATAGTAATTCGGTCGAGCGGGACAATTCGGTTTGCGGTTTGGGGTGATTTTCGGGGCAAGAGCGCGAGAGGGTGCCCTGATAGGCCGTATCAGGCAATGTAACGTGATGTAGAGGCATCGATGGCGGACGCTGCGCCATTTCAGGCCCGCACAGCGCCTAGCAGAGCCGGAATGCCGAGGATGTTGATGGCCCGCCTGAGATTATAGGCGAGTGCTGTCAGGCTGAACTCGGCATTGACGTTGGCCAGGCCCCGCATGAGGAACGCGCCCTGGTTCATCCACTGCTTTATGGTGCCGAAGGGATGCTCGACCGTCTCGCGCCGCCGGTCGATAATGTCGGGCCGTGCGACTAGACGTTCCGCCATGCGCTCAAGCACGGCCTTGCCTTCCCATCGGTCGATGCTTCGCCGCGTGCCGGACGCGCATTGGGGTTTGAGCGCGCAGGTCCCGCAGGCCCGCATGTTTGCGTAACGGATCGTGACATGCCCGCTCGGCTTTTGTGAACGCGTATAGGGATCGAGGCGTTGTCCGCCGGGACAGGTGTAGCAATCCTCGTCGGCGTCGTACCGAAACTCGCTCTTCGCGAAATAGCCCTCATTGATGCCGGGGCCGCGTTGCGGACGCACGACATAGGGCACGACGCCAACATCCTCGCAGGTGGCGATATCTTCCCCTTTGTAATAACCCTTGTCGGCAACAACATCGATCTGCTCGACACCCAGTATCTCGCGTGCGGCGCTGGCCGTCTGCGCCAGAAAGCCCAGATCACTGCCGGTGTTGGTGACATATTGTTCGACGATGAGCTTGTGCCTGGCATCGACCGCGACCTGCGCATTATAACCCACGCCGACCTTGGGGCTGGTTGCCATCCCACGTGCGTCGGGATCGGTAAGCGACAATTGGCTTTCTCCACTCGCGACAAGATCGGCCAGCATCGCACTGTGCAGTTCACGCCGTTCCCGCATCCGTGCAATCTTTGCCTCCAGCGCCGTTGCACGTCGGTCCGCACCCTCTGCTTCGGCTTCGGCGCGATCGGCAAGATCAAGGCGGGCCAGATACGCTTCGATCCGCTCGTCCGCGAGTTTGATCCATCCGGCCAGCTTCTGACGCGTGAAGTTGCGCTTGCGGCTGTTCACCGCCTTGAGCCGCGTGCCGTCCACCGCCACTAGCTCGCGCCCGAACAGGTCGAGGCGGCGGCACAGCAGTACGAAGGATCGGAACAGCGGCTTAAATGCGGCGCGGTTCGTTTTGCGGAAGTCAGCGATCGTGCGGAAATCAGGGCGCAGCCCGCCAAGCAGCCAGATTACTTCAAGGTTGCGCGCCGTCTCGGCCGCCAGACACCGGCTCGACCGGACGCGATTGAGATAGCCATAAAGATACAGCTTCAACAGATCGGCGGGATCATAACCGGGGCGACCGGTGCGCTGGGGCCGCGAGCGGTCAAAGCCAAGCTCGCCAAGATCCAGATCATCGACGAACGCAGCGATGAAGCGCACCGGGTTGTCCGCCGAAACATAGTCATCGACCGACGCAGGGAGCAGCAGCATCTGATCGCGCGAATGTCCTTCGATATAGGCCATGCCCGATCATACCGAACCCGCAACCATCCGGGAATCCGCAACGGAGTTTTCGGACAGACTGAGGTGTTTTGCGTCACCTTAGGATAGTCGCTTGGCGATTTCCCGGCGCATTTTTTCATCGTTCGCCATATGCTGCGCGCCTGCCAACATGAGGGCTTCCATGCGGTAGATCGGCATGGAGGTGGTGACGGGCCGCGCGTTTCCTTTTTCATGGCGTTCATCCTTCACTATCGCCGCTAGGGCTGTCGCCCTGGCGGCGGAACAGGAGCCTGTTTCCTAGGCTGGTGACGAGTTGGGAGAGTTACTCCTGCATCGCCGGATCGGGTTCCGATTGTTCGGTGGCGGGAGGGCGTTTTGAAATCCACTCTGTCAACATGGCCTAGGTTGCGTTGACAAAGTTAGGGAGCCATTTGCGGATGGCTGCGAGGTTGAGGAAGCTGGCGAAGGATAGGGCCGTTTTGTCATAGCGCGTGGCGATGCGTCGGAACTGCTTGAGATGTCCGAACATGCGCTCGATGCGATTACGGTCCCGATAACGGCGGAAATCGCAGGGTATTTGCTGGCGACGATTGGACTTGGGCGGGATGATCGGCAGAATGCCCTGCATCAGCAGCTTCTCGCGAACGGCATCACCATCATATCCTTTGTCGGCCAGCAGCGCCTTAGGCTTGGTGACGGGTATCGCCATCAGGGCATCGACCGCGCCATAGTCCGATGCTTCGCCGCCCGTCAGGATGAAGCCAAGAGGACGTCCCTGATTGTCGCAGCGGGCGTGGACCTTGCACGTAAAGCCGCCGCGTGATCGACCAAAAGCCTGCGCACAAGCCCCCCTTTTCCGCCCACTGCCGAGACATGGCCGCGAACTATGGTGCTGTCGATCATATGCTGCCAGTCGTCGGTCAGCCCCAGTTCGACCAATGTCGCCAGGATCGCATCCCACACGCCCTGTTCGGCCCAGCGCCGAAACCGCACATAGACCGAGTTCCAAAGGCCATAGCGCTCATGCATGTCCCGCCATGGACAACCCACCCGCAACACATGCAGCATGCCGTTGAGGAAGCGCCGGTTGTCATGGGCAGGACGCGATTTGCGGCCCCGCTCCGAGGGCAGCAGTCCTGCGATCACCTCCCATTCCTCGTCCGTCAGATCGCCCCGAGCCATTGCCTCTCCCCCAAAGAGAAGCTCTGAATCAGAAATCAACCCGTTTGGGAATCCACTTTGTCAACGCAGCCTAGAATGCCCTCAATTCGGGAGAGGGGAATGCAGTTAAGGTTCGTTACGGCGATCGTGGTCTTTCTTGGATCATACCTACCGCTGGCCCTCATCCTGTTCTCGCAGAATGTCAAATACTCCAGCTTTGGAAATCCCTTTTGCTGGCCTTTAGAGGCGAACTCATGCGTACTGCCCCTGCAAAATGCAGGCTATTCGATTGGTTTGCTCATCGCGACACTCACCTGTTTCGGGCTTACAGTTCTGGCACTAGCTCTTGTACGCACTACACAGGACATCACAGTTCATGAAGCGGAGTATGTTCCGACCGACCTGATGAATTATACGCTGCCATACATTGTGTCTTTCATGGGTATAAATTATCAGGAAACCGATAAGTTCGTAGGATTTTGCGTATTTCTTGCATGGATGTTTTGGATTACGCACAAATCTGGGCAAATTTTCCTCAACCCGATCCTCATCGCCATTGGTTGGCGACTATATAATATTACCTACAACTTCGCAGGGAGTGCCGATCTTCACAAAGGGCGAGCGCTCGTGAAAGGCCACTTGGAACCCGGCCCTTACCAACAGTGGCCGGTGCAGGACATACAGATAATCAAACCGCAGGAAAGCCAATGACAATACCAGCAGTCCTCAATAATTTTGATATTCAGAATGCCGGACTGACGGTTTGGCTTTTCAAGAAGTCTGGCGGCGGCGCTGGCGCAGCCCCGACCTACACCGGGCGTTGGATCACAACCGAAGACGATCTGAATTTTGCTTTGAAAGCCTCAATTGGAGAAGCACGAAGCCGGATCGAGGAGGTGCAGGAGTATGGGCTGCTAGCACAGAACAATGAGGGTAGCGCGCTGCTCATCGACACCGCCGAAACGCATGCAGGATTGATTGTAACACAATCGGCAAACGCCCTGCCTCAGAAAAAAGTGAAGAAGGAGAAGGAAGTCATTAACACTGACTTCTTTGTCGTAAGACTAACGCACGGCGACGACGTTTTGCATGTTGTGAGACGAACGGATAGCTCGTGGAAAACAAAAAAGAGAAAAGGTGTTATCGACATTGGATTTCGCGATAACGCGCTTGAACTAGATAACACTCCAAGTTTTTCATTGTCGAAGTACGTTGATTTTTTCATCGCCGGTGATCGAATTATTATTCCGCACAAGGCGAACTTTGAAGCTGTGCTGAGCTACCGGGAGGCCCATGCCAATGAGTTTGTAACGCTTCAGGCGGAAGTCGAGTTTGCGCAGATATTTTCGGACCTAGCTCCGCTCACCGCCTTCGTTGGCAGCAACAAGATTCATCTGCGTCGCATGTGTTCGATCCGACAGAAAGGGCACTATAAAGATCAGGCCTTCATGGCAAACCTCAGGCAGCACCATGCCGCCCACGGCCTTACGCTCCAATTCGACGGGAGTGGCTTGATCGTATGCACCCCCAATAATTGTCGGGATGTGATGACTGCGCTTCTAGATCACCGCCTAGCATCGGCATTTTCGCAGAACGTGTATGACGTTCCCGACGCTACCCAAGTGGCTTGAATGAGGAGTCTATAAGGATATCGCCAACGCAAAAGGGGGGCGACATGGATAAATTGACGATTGAACATGTCTGGCGGCAACAAAAAGAAATTCCGGTAATCCTTCGTCGTACCGGCAAAGGCCAGATGCTCCGCGTGCGTCTACCCTATTCCACCGACAACCGAAGTTGGCTTCAGAACGATCGACGCGCCATCCCGACTTGGTCTATAAAGAATAAATATTGGGAAATTCCAAAAGCTTGGTTTGACGATTTCGTTAATCGTGCGCTTGCAAAGTACAGCAAGCTATATGTCGTTCAGCCATATCGCGAACAGGAAATATGCGCTCATCAATGCCGGAATGCGACAGGCCATGAGTGCCAGTGCTCTTGCATGGGTCAGTATCATGGCCAAGGCGACGATGGATCGTGGTTTGATGTGACGGATACCTTCTCGACGCGCTGGGGACAGGGGATGGTTGCTTGTCGCCTTATGACCGCGCGATCAGAATCGTAGCTGGAAACCGTTGATTGCCCGGCTTACTTACTAGTGGCCAAGGCTAACGTGGCCGTCCTATTCTGATTGTGCATCGCACCGGCTCCTTCGCCTTTTCCGCCGCCCTCTCGCACGCGGCGATGGCGTCGCGGTTCGCCTGCCGCATGTCAGCGGCGTCAACGATAGCCTGCCAGCCGTCCGGGTTCCCGGCCCGCATCAGGCGGATGCCCGCATCCCATGGCGACGGCTCCCCCATCGTGCGCGTCGCGACCCGTTCGGGCCAGTCCCAGCCGCTAGGCGCGAGACCCGCCGCCCATCCCGGATAGAGCAGCCACAGGAGCGAGACGCCAAGCGCCGTGCCTACGCCGGTGTAGAGCATATGCCACCATTGCTGATCCTTGGTGCGGATCGCGCCAATGGCCCGCATCTGATCGGCATGGGCTTCGCGCAGAAGCCCATGCGCCTGTTTGATGGTCGCCTTGTCCGTCTTCCGCGCCGCTTCCGCTGACGCTGCGATCCGCTCCGCCATGCTCTCCGGGGTTATGTTGAGCGCTTCGGACTGCGCAAACGCCTTCATATGCTTGGCAAACTCGGCCAAGGCTGCGTTGATCTTGGCCAGCGTCGGACTGTATTCGGGAACCTCAATGCTCTGTTTCTCGACGGCGATATGCTCAAGGGCGCGGGCGATGACCGCCAAGCGCCCGTCAAGCCGTTGCTCCATCGCCTCGACGCGCGCCGCCAGCTGCGCGAACGCCTCCGCCGCTGTGCCGGTCGGCGGCTGTGGCTCCGGGCCGTTCAACAGGGATTGTTCGTCCATATGCACTTCTCCTTGGTCTAGCGTTCTATGCCGCGGCTCATGTCGCGGCCATGATCGAAGGGGATGGAAGCGGAGAGTTCGCGACCGATGCTGCGGCCCATGTCCTGACTGATCTCAAGGCCAAGCTCCCGGCTGCGCAGCCCCAACACCGATTCAAGCTGGGCGTCGCGCTCAAGGCTTTTCGCCATATCGGCCATGTGCTGCGCGGTGGTCTTGGCCGCCCGGAAATTACCGTCGCGCACAAGTTCCTGATGCTGGCGCTGCAACTGCTGCCAGCCCTCCACGAACCTGTCCGCGCGCTGGAAGGGATCGATGCCGATTTCCGCCTCCGTCTGCATCGCCCGCATGGCGTCATGGCCGCGCCCTTCCGCCGCCTCCAGGATCAGTTCCGGGCCTGCCCGGAACGCACTGTTCAAATCGGTGGAACCTTCGGGCCGGATCGCATCGAGAGCGTTGCGTGCCTTTTCCAGCGCCTCGCGCTGGTGGGGCATCGGGTCGATGCCCTGTGCGCGGGTCTGCCGGATCGCGTCCACCGCCTTGGCGTAGCGTTCGACCGCACTCCGCAATCCGCCTGCGCGCATAGGCTGCGGGTCATGCTCGCGCTGCTGCTGGCGCGCGGAATCGTGGACAGGCGCGGAAGCGAAGCGTCCTAGGTCCAGCCCGTCGAACATGCCGCGCTCGGGCGCAGGCGTGGGCGGGACCGCGCGATCCTGATCGGGCAGCGAGAGGCGCAACCCGTCGAAGATTCCGCGCGCCTTCTCCACCACCGGCCTGACGATCTCGGCGACACGCTCGCCGAACGTGATGCCGCGCCGTTCCGCGAACTGCTGCGCCGGATCGCGGCGATCATAATCGCCCGCCATATCCTTGGCGCACTCGGGAGACAGGGTGCGGACAAGCCGGGACTCGTCCTTGAAATCATCCCGCCCATAATGGAAGTCCACGCCCTCCCGGTGGCGGGTGAGGACGACATAGGCTCCGTGCCGGTCCATCCCCGGCGTAGCGAGCGCATGAGTGCGATCGACACTGACGGCCTGCGTCTTGTGGATCGTGGCGGCATAGCCATGGTCAAGGTCGCGATAGTCCTTGAGGTCGAACGAACGGAGCGCCCGTCATCGGTGCGCACGGTCATGCTCTGCTGGTTCACCTGCTCTATGGTTCCGAGCGTGCGCGGAGCGAATTGCCGAGCCTGCAGATAGGCCACCGCCTGATTCACATATTCGATGTTCCCCGGCAGGTTCTTCGCCCGGAGTTTTCCCTTCCTCGCGGCGAAGGACAGCCAGAGCCGGGCGATGTAGTTCGTTTTGCCCGAGGCTGGTCCGCCCACAAGAATGATCGATCCCTTCTTCATACGTCCCTCCGGAAAGATGCCAACTTCCGATCATTTGAATCGGGGTCGGTGTCCGGCCAGAAGTCGGGCGGGGGCGGTCCTGCCGTCAGGGTCATGCTGAAGAGTTCGGCTACGCCTTGACCCGGATCGATGTCATCGTTCCAGGAGAATGAGGCGATGGGAGCGATATCGACCTCGAAACCGAAGCTCCTGCCGCATTCGCGCAGAATCTCGGCCTCGGTCTGCGGGAATGTCACCTTGTCTTGCCATGTCGGCACGACAATCAGACGGGGACGGGTCTCCTTCAGCAGGTTCGCCAACCGTTCGATCAGGAGCTTCGCCCGGTATCTCGCATGCGCAACCCGTCCCGCGTTGCCGAATTGCCGGCCGTCCACCATGATCCAGATGACGCTGGAGGCTCCAAGAAAGGCAAAACGGTCGGTATCGTCACGGTCGATGAGCACGCGCGACCACTCGCCCGGCAGGTCGGGCAGCAGCATGTCAAATATGCGATCATCCTCATCGCGGCGGAGGCGAAGATGGAGGAAGCCTGCTTCGCGGTCGTTCGACAGAGTCGTGTGGACTGTGATCTGCTCGGGTGGGTTTCCCTTCTGCCACGTGCGGCTGGCACGCGTGATTTCCTCGAACGCCCGCAGCGTGTCGCTGTCGGCAAAGGAGAATCCCTTAAAGGAGCCGTTGGACAGTAGAAGGTAAGCGCTCACCAGGGCGGCGGTCTTGCCCGCACCCGCAAGTCCGACGATGCCCACCAAACATGCAGGCCTGCTCTCCGTTATGGCATTGACCTGCACGATACCCAGCGTGCGGCTTGCCGGCAGGCTGCGCAGCCCGTCATCGGGCGCTGTCAGCACCGGCATGCCGACGCGACCTGCGTCTGCTATGGATGCGTCGTCCTCGGCCTCGCCGTCAGGATACGCTGCCGCGCGCCGAGGATCAGATTCCCCTTATCGTCCTTCTTCGAACATGTGATCGCGGAGTTCAAACGGACGAACCTGATTGCGCGACCCTCAGCCAGATCGAGTTTCGCGCTCTTGGAGATGCCACCGTTCAGATCGAGGTCGCACCTGTAGTCCAAAGCGAAGCCCTTATAGGCGTCAAACCGCTTATAGAGTGTCTTGCAGTCCTCGGCGTGATCGAGGTGGCGGTCCAGCTAATACTCACCGCCCTTGTGGAAGGCGAAAAGGACGGTCTCTAAGGTGTTCGTGATCGCTTTCCGATCAATATCGTGATTGCCGGGCACCATCTGGACGTCGGTGCGCTTGCATCCGATCGCGTCGGTCAGTTCAGCAAGCCATTTCCCCGCATCAGAGTATTCCGAGTCCTTGCCGGAGTAGGCGATGTCGCCGGTGACGATGACACCCGCCGCCTCAACGCCAAACTTGCCCACTTCAGCGCGAGCGTCTTGGATCAAGCACCTCTTCGCTTCGTCGTTCGACGTGATCAGGCCCCCATCCTTCTCCTGGCCGAAGTGAATGTCGGAAACATGGACGTATATAGCCTTCAAAACTGCCCCCCAACCACAGTGACGCCGCGAAATTGTGGTAACCTCGAAGCTTATAGGTTCGCTGTCGCATAGACGCTAGGAACGAACGGCAAGTTTCGATGGTACGATCCGGCCTTCAGAACGAGAGCTATGTCGGCGAACGCCACGCGCACTACTAAACCAACCGCAGACCCGAGCCTTCGATGACAACCGTCGACGTTTCCTGGCGAATAATACCAAAAAGGAGGCTTTCCAGTTCATCGACCGGGATTCCCACGGCATCGGCGATATCCGACTTCGTCAACCGTTCCGACCAAAGGTCACTCAGGACACGTTTCCAAAGCACTGATGTCTCGCGCTCAACGCCGATCGGCTCATCGCTGCGATAGCCGCGATGAGAAAGCTCGATGCAGGCTGAGCGATACTGCCAGTCGGAAAGCAAATCGATGTCCCGCAGTCGATATGCGAGCGCCATCGCAGAGACTCGCCATCGCACTTTCTTCGTGATGATGTCGTCCACCGTCACGAACCTCGGCAGGTGCGCTAAAACATCGTTCCTTGGCATGAGAAAGGCGGACGCGAACTTGTTGGCTTCGTATTCGGCACCCCGCTCATGCTTAGGCCCCTGATGCCTATGGAGAAACAGATGTCCGAGCTCGTGGCTGCAATCGAAGATGCTGTGCTCGGGCGTCTTAAAGTTATTCAGAAAAACAAAAGGTATTTCATCCCGCCAGAACGAGTAGGCGTCGACATTCTTTGTAGCCTCGGACAGCGAAAAGACTCGCACGCCCTTTGATTCCAGCAACTTGATCATATTGGTAACCGGACGCTCGCCCAGCTGCCAAGCTTGCCGCAGATCGACAGCCGCCTGCTCCGGATCTTCGTGTACAAGCACGGGGAAGTCCACACTAGGAAGTGTGAATTCCTTCTCCACCCAGTCCGAGACCAACAGGCCCAGGCCCCCGGCGGCGATGGCCGCCTCGCGCTCCTTCGCACTCATCTTCTTGAGGCTGCGAAAGCTGATCGCTTCGGTCGGAATCTCTTCGACGTCGTCTCCCGCAAAGAAATCGACGGGATAGTCGAGCGCCGCGGCTAGCTTCTGCAATGACTCAGGTTCTGGCTCGTTTAGTCCCTTCTCCAATCGGGAAATCGTAACCGCCGTGAGCCCGCAAAGCTCAGCGAGCCCCTTTCCGGTCAGCCGGCGCCGCTTTCGGGCGAGGCTTAGCCTGTTGGGATTGAACATACTCTAGTTACTTCTTTCGACTGATCCTGACCTCATAGTCATCGCCGTCACCCGAAGACGGTCCGATTCCGGACTTCGGATCCGGACCCAGCCAGTCTTCCGCATCAGCGATAAGGATGCGCTCCCGGCAGATCGTGAAAGTGCCTCCTTGAACGACAGGGCGGGAAAACTCGACGTTGCCCGCCTCATCTACCATCAGCGACCACAGCTCGTACGTGTCGGTTTCCGATGGCGCCACAGGCACGAACACCGGAGCTTCCGGGAACAAACCCAAATTGCCCTCACAAGCGCGTTCCGCCCCCGCACCCTTTGGCGAACGCGGCTTGGGATCATTCTTACCCATTGCAACGTCGACGTTCTGGAACGTCACTTTGAGCCTTTTTTCCTCGTTCACGATGGACTCGATGCCTTCGGATCGGTCGATCCTCCAATTCGGACCAACGAACTGGTTACGCAGCTCGGCTAGCCCGTAATGGTGAGCGAAGGTACCCCAAGCGTTCAATGCGAAGTTCCGGGTGACGTTGTTCGCCTGACCGATCGCGACTGCCGCGGAGCGGATCAGCTTTCCGCTGTCCAGACCTAACTCGCGAAGCCTCGCCTGGGCATCATCTTTCTCCCAGATGACCTGCTCGGCATACTGGCGCATCTACGTACCTCGTGTTAATTTTCTATTCCGCACATGTGGCATAAAATCTTAACATGCACAAGATTGTCTTCGGAACTTTTTGAAATTGGTCCCCAGCTTGCCGCTACTGCCGCGCGCTTCGGCGGCCTCATCGATCAACGGCCCCTTGGGAGGTTCTTACATCGTGAACAAGCACTGGCAACGGGCAGCCACGAAGATCCGATCTTCACGATCATGTCGAGCTGAACGTACGGCCGGTATCAGGAAGCGCGAAACCGGCGTCGAATGGCAGCAATGTCGGAGGGTCTGCGCCCTGAAATAACTTAACGACGCGGCTTGGGTGAGTGAAGCGCACTTAAGCGCCCCGCGGTATCCAACCTTTTGAATTCCGCTTCGGAATAGGTATGCCTTTCGCCTCAAGGTGCTTGATGATCCGAGGTTCCCTCATCGGCCCCCCTCCGTCCCAGTTTGCAGCGTAGCATGTGTCGCAAACCATCATATCGTACGCATGGATCTTGTGACCTTCGTAGCGGTGAGGTCCGTGGTGATACTGCGCGCCGCAGGCATCGCAAGGAAACGTAACTTCTTGCAAAAACGATCTCCCTGATAGGTGGCGAGAGGAGCAGTTTATCCGAAACAAGACTGGCATCGATATACGATATTTCAACTCCTCGGCACTTCTGCCACTGTAGCACATAATGGCGGAAACAAGATTCTTCGCTTCACTTTATAGGAATGGAAAAGAGTAACGAATGGCAGTCGACCGCGCTCTCTGGGCGAATTCATTCCGCGATCAGCTGCCGCATTGGCTATGCCCAACGTGCAAAAAGGGCCATTTCTCAGCTTTGGAAGGCAAGTTCTGGACTGAAGAAACTGGCCCATCAAAATCAGAACGCGCTCATGAAGCGTGGGAGCCAGATTGGATTCGGCAGCGATTTTCTTGTTTTATGGAGTGCAGTCTGCCCGATTGCAGAGAAATCGCTGTCGCCACGGGATCTTCCAGGGTGAATCACTATCAGGTCGACTGGGACGAGTATGTGACAGAGAATATTTTGACGGTAGAGACCATCATACCAGCGCCAGTTCCGATACAATTCCCAGATCAAACGCCGAGTGAAATAATCGATGCCGTCGAGAGAGCCGCCTCGATGATCTGGCTAAGCGCGGAGGCCGCTGCGAATGCCATTCGGCAGGCTGTCGAACATCTTATGGATGAGGCCGGGATTGCCGCAACAGACGGAGCTGGCAAGCGCATTATGCTCCACCATCGCATCTTAGAGTTTCAGAAGGCTGACGCAGAAAATGGCGATGTGTTGCTGGCTACAAAATGGCTTGGAAACACCGGCAGCCATGTAGGCGGCATCATACGAGATCATGTGCTCGATGCTTTCGAAATGATCGAGTTCGTGCTCAACAATCGTTATGGAGCCGCAACGGTCATTTTGATGGCAAAGGTTGCTGCTGTAAATGCCGCAAAGGGTCCGGCGCCCACCCCTAAAGATTAAGTCTTCCGGCCGCATGAACGTGCGGCAGCTTTCAAAGGACTCAATTGTGCACGCGAATGTCGATTATTGCGCGGTCTTCCTTCGCTGTCAATGACGACGAGGAATACCCTTCTTCATCGGATCAGCATCGCACTATGGGGTTGAATAACGGAAATCCTATGCCGCATAGGACTTTTATGACTGACCGGCCTTCTGAACCCATTCGCGCTTTCATTTCCTATTCTTGGTCTTCGCTGACGCACGAGACCTGGGTTCTGAACCTCGCCTCTCGGCTGCACGAGGACGGGGTCGATGTGATTCTAGACAAATGGGATCTGAAGCCTGGCCATGATGCCAATGCCTTCATGGAGAGCATGGTCACGGACGAAAGCGTGACCAAGGTGATGATGATCTGCGACAAGGTTTACACGACAAAGGCCAACGGTCGCTCGGGTGGCGTGGGAACGGAGAGTCAGATCATCTCGCCCGAGATCTACAAGGCGAGCCGTCAGGACAAATATGCCGCGCTCGTGACAGAGCAGGACGAAGAGGGCAAACCCTTCATCCCCGTCTTTTACAGCGGCCGCATTTTCTTTGATTTCTGCTCCGGTGACCGGTTCGAGGAAAGCTACGAGCAACTGCTGCGATGGCTGGTGGATCGGCCCAGCTTCGTAAAGCCGAAGCTGGGGCAAGTGCCGGAGGCGCTTCTCGGTGCCGCACCGGTCGCATCCGGTACGCGTTTGGCCCTTCAGCGCGCGCTGAAGGGCATCCAAGAAATGGCACCATCAGGACCAGCTCTTGTGCGCGAAATGGGCGAGAGATTGATTGCCGAAGTAAAGGCTCTCGCCCCCTTGGCCCGCCCTGGAGAACCTGAAGACGACATCATGCTGGAAGCGGTGGCATCAATGCGGCCTTATCTGCATCAGCTTGCCGAACTCACCCGTACAATCTGCCGGTTCGCAGCAGACCGCGAAACATGGGACCGCCTGCTTGGCATCGTCGAAGGCCTAGGAGCGCTCATGTTTCGCGCCGAGAGCGAGAATAGGGAGCTCCGGTACGAGTGGCAGCGTGACGCCTTTCGCCTGATCGCCCATGACGCGTTTCTCTCGACCCTGGGCATCGCCATTGACGAAGAGCGCTTCGACCTTGCTGAATGGATGCTATCGAAAGCATGGCTGATGAAGGAGTCCAATGGCAGCAATCGTCCGGCGACTTCCGACTACACGGAGTTTCGCCATTATTTGAAATCACTCGAGTTTAGAAAGCAGAGGCTCAAACTCAACCGGATCGACCTCCAGGCAGATCTCATGAAGGACGCCTATGGAGTTGGCGCGCTCCCGACCTTTGAAAGCGTCATGCAGGCAGATCTGATTGCTTTCATTCGAAGTGGCCAATTCGACATCTATCATAAGTGGTATCCGACGACCCTTGTCTACGCCGTCGACCGATTCGCCGCGTTTCCCGCCTTTGCGCGTGCCGAAGCTACAAGCTATCTGAAACGGTTGCTCCCGGTTCTGGGATGTCGTGACCTCGCCGGACTTAAGGCCAGGCTGGCGGAGTTGAGCAGCGGTAGGAGAGTCTCTCAGATGTTCGATCATCAGGGCTTTCCGCTCGGCGAACTCGCTAACCTGAAGCATCTCGGCAGCAGGGAATAGGAGGCATTCAAATTTCCCATCAGGTGCCTACGCCAGCCCCGATGCACCAGCTTGATGAACGCATGGCAGCTATTAGGGATTGCGGAAGGCTAGCTCAATGACGGCTATGTCGGCGGGGAGCGGTCTATGCTCAGTCTAACTCAGGTAGTCCGATCAAGCCGTAAAGGTCGTTGGTGGGGTTATGTATCAACCTCGTTAAAGACATCAATGATCGACTGGACGCGTTCATCGCCACGCAGGGGACTGTCAGGATTTCCGTGTGTGGGCGGGCATAATGGGCAAGAAGGAGTCCCA
>CAYLKZ010000019.1:0-37651 GCA_964384275.1 uncultured Sphingobium sp.
ATGAACGGTAAAGCCGACCTGACCGGCTATTTTTCTAACGATCTCGATGCTGATGTGTCAAACGGCGTTCAAACGGGACCCCCGATCGGCGTCGAAGAGGGACCCCCTTATCGGATATGATGTTGGTTTGTTGAGGATGGCCTTGCGCTGCGTGCGGCGGAGGGCGGGCGTAGCCCGACCGGAGACGCGCGCAGCGCAATATAGATTTTGAAGCGGCCGAACCGGGGGTTATTTGCGGTTTTTGAAGCGCCAGCTGTCGTTGCCGGTCTCGACGATATCGCAATGGTGGGTGACGCGGTCGAGCAGGGCCGTGGTCATTTTGGGGTCGCCGAACACGGTAGGCCATTCGCCGAAGGCGAGGTTCGTAGTGATGATGACGCTGGTGCGCTCGTAAAGCTTGCTGATGAGGTGGAACAGCAACTGCCCTCCTGAGCGCGCAAAGGGCAGATATCCAAGCTCATCGAGCACCACCAGATCGAGCCGCGACAGCTGTGCCGCCAGGGTCCCGCCCTTGCCGATCCGGGTCTCCTCTTCGAGGCGTGTCACCAGAATGCTTTCGATGCCGGGTTGCGACCGGATCCATGCGCTATAGGCTTGTGACTGTGGCACGGACCATTCGGGCTTAAGCATGTTGTCCGCGATTATCAGGGCGCCGGGAGCCAGCTTGGGCAGGAAGCGCTCGGCGCTGGGATATAGAGATCCTTCCAGAGGTCCACGAAAACCAGCTCGAAGGGGCCCTCGAGCGTGGGGATGATTTCCAGTGCATCGCCCTCGCGGAAGTCGACCACGTCGTCGAGGTCGGCGGCTTTCAGTTGCTCGCGCGCATGAGCGAGTTTGTAGCCGACCAGTTCGGTCGTGACGAGCCGCCCGCCGGTCTGTTTAAGCGCATGGGCGAACCACAGGGTCGAGTAGCCGTAACTGGTGCCGACCTCCAGAATCGAGCGTATCTCAAGGCCTATGATGAGATCATAGAGGAGGTGGCCGGTTGCACATGCAACCTGTTGCCCATCGGCGAGATTGGGGGAGCAAACGGAGTGGATGGCTTCGCGGGGAACCTGCTGCACGAAACGCAGTGCAAGAGCTGGGCGGAAGCCATTCCGAAGTGCGTCGGGGCAACGCCCCAGCCTTTATGCGTTAGGGAGCGTCACCGCCTGGCCGAGACCACAGGCTCGTGCGCAACGCGCATAGCACGCGACCCATGGGGGAATGCCGCTAATAATGGCAATATTAAAATCCAGCCAGGCCTCAGCCTCACGCGCGGTGACAGTGCCGTGGTCCGCTGTTCGTGAGCAAACAAACAACCTCTGCACAAAATTGTTAATCCTCGCGTTTTCTGGCTTTTCTCCACACAAAATTAATAGAAAATAAGATTGGTAAAATCACAATTAAAGCAACATTCCACCCAAAAATTTTCTCGATTTTGTTATATATTACAATAGGGATTATGAGGGATATAAATCCCACTATCTCAATAATGATAGATCGATTAATCATCATCCATCGCCCTATCTACACCTTCCTTGATAGCCGCCGCAGCGGCACCTCTAGCTGCTTGCACCCCAACATCAGTTGCAGTCGCTGAATCCGCTGCTTTATATAGGAGAGGGTTTAGTCCACGGGGAGCGCCACTAAGCAAATTATAACGCCCGAAAATCTTTCCAGCAGCGGAAAGTGGACCGGGAATTGTCGCTCCTAAAGCTGCGCTTACAACAATGTCTGAGATGTCATAGTTTCTGTAATCCAATGGATCGCATCCCTTTATCCAAAGGCCAATGCCTTGGGTCGCTACGTTGAATGCCGCTCCGCCAACAGCGCCAGCTAATGGAGCCAAGAACCAGAACCGCCCGTCGGGATCGATTCTGTTAATAGGGTTCCCTCCCACATATTCGTAAAGATTAGCCCCTTGCACAGATTGTTCGCCCAAAGGGTCACGCGAGATCCAACGCCCAGCATTGGGATCATAGGCGCGGAACTGGGTGAGGGCGAGACCGCTCGCCTGTTCCTGGAACATGCCCGCATAGCCAAGATCTGTCAGCGGGGCCGTGCTTTGAAGCGGTACACCATAGGGATCAAAGGCATAAGCGGGCGTACTCCCGATGCTCGCGAACACCCGACGAACAGTGCCGATCCGGTCGATGCCGTAGAAATAGGATTGTCCCGGCGATCCCGGCACATATTCGCCCTCGGCGAGATACTGTCGGGTCACGGCATTGGTTGCATCACGTGCCTGGCAGATGTCCGAACCACACCAGACATAGGACACCGTAACGGCGCTGCCTCCACCCGCTGGCGTGTTGGCAATCGAAATGCGACGGCTCAGGCCATCATAGGTGAAGGCTGTCGCCTTACTAGGCTGCCCCGGATAGCCGATCCCGATCAACCGGCTTTCCGCGTCCCAGCTATAGGTGCGCGTTCCATCAGCGGTCAAATTGCCCACCGCGTCATAGGTCCGGCTTTGCCCAGACAGTGTGGTGAGCTGGTTGAGATTATTATACGAGGCAGTCTGCGTCATCGCGGTTGGGTAAACCGTGGCCGCATCGCTGCTTTCGGTGCTGCCCGTAATCATGTCCTCGGCATTGGTCGCATAATCGAACGTCGAATATTTGCCAGAACTCAGCCCAATGTTGGCGATTTCCCGCAACCGCCTGTCGCCCAGATTGTTGAGATAGTTCCAATTCGTCTGGAGGGTCGTACCGGCGAGCGCAAGTTGGGTGATCTGACCCGTCTGGCCCAAATAGCTCATGGTGAAGCTGCCCAGTGCACTACCATGGCTGATCGGCCGATCCAGCGTGTCGTAGCCGTAGGTTTCGGTCGTCGAGCCTTGTATCGTGCGGCTTACCACCCGACCCAATTCGTCGTAAGTGTATTCGATGTTGCTGCTCGGAAGCGGACCACTTTCGTGTTTAAGCTGCAACGCGCCCAAGTCGCCAACGGCCCCATAGCTATATTGCCTTGTACCCGTGCCGTCGGTCATGGACGCGAGGCGCGGGAAATAGGGATCATAGGCATAGCTGACATTGGGCGTCGAATTGACAGCGTTGAGATAGGTGATCGAACTCAGCCGGTCATCGAGCGCATAGCCGTTCTGCTTGATCTGCCCCAACGCATCGGTCTGCGATTTCAAACGGCTGGTGGTCGTCTCATAGGTGTAGGTGACGGTACTGTTGTCGGCATATTTCTTGATGGTGGGCCGTCCCTGGACGTCATAGGTCCAGCTCGTCACATTATTGTCCGGGTCTGTCATGCTGAGGACACGACCTTCGCCGCTATAGCTGTAGAGCATTTGCTTGCCCGACGGGTCGGTGGAGACCGTCATATTGCCGTTGGCGTCATAGCTGTAGCGCCAGGTACGTGCGAGGCGATCCCGATACGCCACGAGGTTCAGCTTGTCGTATGTGTACTCCTCGCTGGTGCCGTCGGGATAGAGCGCGCTGGTCATCCGATCTGCCGCGTCATAGCTGTAGGCGACCGTCCATCCTTCGGAGTCCGTCATCGTCGCGACGCGGGCATAGGCGTCATAGGTGTAGATCACGGCATCGGCATTATGCGCGTTGACGACCTTCAAGAGATCAGCCGTCGCCGTATATTGATACTGAGTCTTGCGGCCTAGGGGATCGGTAGCCGTTAGAATCTGTCCCACCGTATTATAGGTGTAGAGCGACAATTGCCCTGCCGCATCGACATAAGTGATCGGCCTGTGCTTCGTGTTGTAGGAATATTGGGCAATGGTCGTGACATTCCCATTCGTCGTTTTCTGGCTGACGGCGGCAAGGTCGATCCCGTTGGAATAGCTGAAGCTCGTGGTTCGGCCGAGCGGGTCGGTGACTTGCGTCGGATTATAATAGCCTGCGCTGTCGTAAAATATTTTGCTGAGTTGTGTCGTGCCATCATCCAGCACACGGCCCGTGGCGGACGGCTTGGAAAAAGTGCCTACATTGGAACTGGATGTCTGCCCTGGATAGGCGAACCAGACCCGGTTCTCCAACGGCTCTTTGATGCTTTCGATGGTCGTGGATTTGATCGCGCCGTTGAAATGCAGGAAGTGCGTGTTGCGCGCCTTTGTATAATCGCATCCGCCTGTCGGCGTGCAGCCTGCGGCGACATAGGCGTCTTTGTCCCAATAAAAGCTGTTACGGTAGTTCAGATAGTTGTTGGTGGGTGTCAGCGGCATACCCTGCGGCACGGTATTGCTCGGATCGCTGGCGGGATTGGACGATGGCTCCAGCCATTCCACACGCTCATGGTTGCCGAGCGGATCGGTTACTTCGGCGAAGCGTGGCGGGCCACTAGCACCGGGCGCTGTATAGGCGAAGGTCGTGGTGCCATAGGGGGTGGTGAGCGCGCTGACGAGAGAATTGGCGTCATAGGTGAATTGGGACTTCAAACCGATGATGTCGGTGATCGATGTCAGCCGGTTATTGGAATCATAGCCCAAGACCGCGCTGCGCCCAAAGGGATCAGTAATCTTGGTGACCTGTAGCGGCTGGGCCGCAATCCCATAGGAGAAGGTGGTCTGCCGCCCGGTGGCATCGGTCAGGGATGTCAATCGGCGCTGGGCGTCATAGTTGAACAGCAGCTTGTTCCCTTGGGGATCGGCAACGCTGCTCAGGAAAATGCGCCGGGGGAAACTGGTGCTGCCGTCGGAGGTGGAATAGGTTTCCATGCCGCCGTCGGGCAATTGCAGTTCATAGGTCACTGGGGACTGGGATTTCAGGACCAGCACGGCTCCGTCCGTGTCCTGCGCCTTGAAACGACCTGTGTTGGTGACGTACCCGTCATAATAAAAAGCGCTGCCGCCGCGCATGAAACGGGATACGGTAGCCCCGGCCAAGGTGGGATCGTCCGTGACATAGCTCAGCCAGTTAAGAGTCCATTTCTGGCCCACATTGAAGAAGTTGAAATTGGCGGGCTGACTGTCTTCGCGCTGGCTGTAGGCGATGACCGATTGGACGGATGGCCCAATCGGTGGATCATAGCCGACCGGCGTGTCCGACAGGGTGATGGCGACAGACGCTTCGGCGATGTTGTAAGCGCATAAAGGGCAGTCTTTCTTGGGGCCGTCTGGCCCTCCCGGCGCTCCAGGTCCACCATTACCACCGGGGCCACCAGCACCACCGGGGCCGCCAGGCCCTCCAGCACTACCGGGGCCGCCTCTTCCCCGTCTTGCGGGCGGGTCACCCGGATCACCGGGACGCGATCCGTTTGTGGGTCCTTTACCCCAGATGGAAGCAGCCTCCCTATTGACCACTGTTCGCCATGTCGGATCGATCCGGCTTGACGAAGGAACCAGGAAATATCCGCTAGCCTCAGCATCAAGCGCGGTCTGGGTTATCCAAAGCCGGTTTCCCGGAAAGACCGGGTCTTCGATCTCGATACGCCCATCCTTGCGTCCAACAATCGCTGCGAAATGCCCTACTTTCCAATGGACAATGGCCTTGTCGGGGATGGGCTGGCCCGGCTGTCGGAATATCAGCCGATACCCAAGCTTATAATCCTGCGCTAGCTTCCCCACTTCGGCCAGGCTGGTGCCGTTCGGACCCGCATTATAATAGGTGAGCGGATAGGCATCCTTGGTCGCGACACCTTGCGCTTGAAGCAGGGCGCGGAGCGCCAGCGGCCCGCAATTGAACAGATGTCGGGGGTCTTTCTTGACGAGCGTGAGTTGTTCCCGCGCAGTCTGGATGGACTCCGTGGCCGAGCCGGTGATCGGCCTCGTCCCGATCTCGGTGAACCAGACCTCCAGCTTGTCGAATTGACCCAGCGAGGCAAGGAGGCGGGCACGCTCGCCGATAGCTCTGTCCACCAAGGCGCGCGCCGCTGGGGTCGATGCCACCTTTCCAGCAGCCCAAGCCTTCTGCCATTCCTCGTCCGCGCGGGAGAAATAGCCGTAGTGCAGATAGCCTAAGCCAAGATTCGTGCGCAGACCGGCGGCCCATCCGGATTGCGAATGATCACTAAGGAATTTCAGGAGAGCGCTGAAATCGTCCGGTGCATTCCGCTGCTGATAGGCAGCAATGGCGGCTAACAATGCCCGATCTTCGGTATCAGAGGTCGGCTTCACTGCGATCAACGGCTCAGCGAAGGGCGCGGCGCGGATTGCGGCAGCGGTGGACGACATGACCGTCGCATGTTGCGCCGCTTCCACTGCTGCGTAAGCCATGGGAGACATCTGATATGCCGCGCCTGCCGCCAAAACACGAGCAAGGGATCGATAAACACGCTTGCTGCCGCTCATATGGAACTCCTCAAACGGCGATATTCATCGACTGATTGGACCGAGGCGCAGACCCATGGCGGGTCATCGACATTCAGGATGTCCATTTGAAACAGCCGAAGGTTCCCGAACCCCAGGTTGCCGAGCCAAGCGAACCGGGCGGATAGGTAGTCTGCGAAAGCCGGTTTCCGTTAGCGTCATAGGTGTAAACGACGCAGGTGCCATTGTCGTAGAGCGCGGTCGTCACCCGGCCATTGAGATCATAGCTATATAAAACGTCCGCTACAGCAGCGCTGGACAGCACAAGCATACCGGGAGCCAAGGCGATACCAGCGCTCCTCATTCCGAGCCGCACAAGAATTGCTGACATAGTCAATCTCCGATTGGTATCAGAATTTCATATTTTTTAATAAGATATGCCAACATCAAATCGGCGAAAATTCGGATAATAACTATGAAAATGTCGGCCTATAAGGTGAGTTTAATTTTTTTTATATATTCCGATATTTTCTTGCTGACACTCAAGCCCCAGGTCCAGTCAATGACCAATATTCCACTGTTGCGAGCACTTCTGGACCGGTTGTACGCGAAAGTCCCATGAAAAATCCGACACGATCTCCTGCCCCGCCAAGAGCTGTCAAAAAAGACGATGGAGCCTCTTGGTAGACTTGAGTCCATCGTTTTCCATCATTACTAAAGAAGAATTTATAATTTGATCCATCAAACTGTATTCTTGTCCATTGCAGGCGAGAACTGGATGGCCATCCCTCATCATAAGGACTAGAATTCCACGTTCCTTTTCCTGAAAATCTAGACACAGAAAATAACTGATTAGTCTGAGACATTATCCTCAAACTGCGATTCGATGCCGAGTTGTATATGAGTATACCAGCGCTGCTATAATTTAAGGCGGCGTAGGAGAACGGCATCTTGACCTTCAGATCCCAAGCTGCGGCAGGATTCGACAATGTCACATAAGCGATGCGCGAGGGTGATCCCGTACTTGTGACAGGGGCACCCGAATTGACCGATAGGCCGACATCAGAATCATTTAATAGGCTGAGATTAGTTCCATCAGAGCTGTCAAGGGTGAAAATGAGGGCATAGCGTGGATGGTACGCTAAACAACGCTAAGGGCGAACAATCAGCGAACGCTTATGCGACGCGGCTATCCGGCGGGAGATTGAGGGCCTTGCGGCCAGCGGAAGCGGCTGCGCGATCCCAGAGGAAATCGCCGGAGAAGGCAATATGCTCCCAACCCACGGGGGACGTATGGGCGAGCAGATAATCAGGCACCGCGACCGAGGTTGATCGTAGATGCTGGGCGGCAGCATCCATGTAGATCGTGTTCCAGTAGACGATCGCGGCGATGACTAGATTGAGGCCGGATGCCCGATATTGTTGCGCCTCATGGCTGCGGTCGATGATCCGGCCTTGGCGGAAGGTGTAGATTGCCTGCGTCAGGGCATGGCGTTGTTCGCTGTTGTTGAGACCAGCATGGCATCGCTGGCGCAGATCGGGATTTTCCAGCCAGTCCAGCATGAACAGGGTTCGCTCGATCTTGCCGATTTCCTGTAGCGCGACGTCGAGTTGGTTCTGCCGTTCGTACGCGGCGAGCTTTCGCAGCATGACCGATGGCGCGACATGGCCGGCCTTGATCGAGCCGACGAGGCGCAGCACGTCATCCCATTGTTCAGCGATGATGTCGGTGCGGATACGCTTGCCCATTAGCGGGGCGATGGCCGGATAGGCCTTAACCGGCGCGATCGGCGCGAGGCGCCGGTCTGGAAAGTCGCGCAGGCGCGGGCAGAAGCGAAATCCCAGCATCGCGCACAGGGCGAAGACATGATCGGTCGCCCCGCCAGTGTCGGTGTAATGCTCGACGATTTTCAGATCGGTGCCGTGGCTGGTGAGGCCGTCGAGAACATAGGGTGCCTCATGCGTCGCGGCAGAGATCACGTTGACGTGGTAAGGCGCACGCTGGTCGGAAACATGAGTGTAGAAGCTGAAGCCATGATCGACGCCATAGCGGGCGTTGATATCGCCGCCCGATGCACCGCGCTTCGCGCCCCTGAAGAACTGGCCATCGGAACTGGACGTTGTGCCGTCGCCCCATACGCGCGAGAATGGCAGGCGGTGATGCGCGTTGATGAGCACGGCCAGCGCCGCGCAGTAGCTGTCGTCGCGGATATAGGCGTCATGGGTCCACAGGAGCTGGTCGCGCGTCACGCCCTGGCTCGCGGCAGCCATGCGCGACAGGCCGAGATTGGTGGCATCCGCAAGGATGGTGGCGAGCAGCGCGTTTTCGTTGGGGCACGCTTCGCCGGTGCGCAGGTTCGTGAATGCAGCAAGAAAGCCGGTTTCCTGCGCCACTTCATGCAGCAGCTCGGTGATGCGGATGCGGGGCATCATCGCATCGAGCCGGTCAGCCAGCGCTTCGGCATCGGGCATCGCGATCGTGCGAACCGGGGATATCTGGAGGCGGCCGTCGCGGAACCGCACACCCTCCAGAGCGTCGCGCTTCAGGCGCTGGGCAAATTTCTTCAGTCGCCAGTCCAGTTCGCGGCCCCGTTGTTCGAGCCATTCGCTGGCTGTGGGTGGCAGACCAAGAGCCGACACGATTGGCTTCGCCTTCGGTTCGCTGAGCAGGTAGCTGTCGAACTGGCGGTATCCCGCCGATCGCTCCACCCAGACATCCCCCGAACGCAACTTGTTGCGCAGATGCGCGATCGTTGCGATTTCCCAGAGCCGCCGGTTGATCTTGCCGTTATCGCCAACGACGATTTTTCGCCATTCTTTACGGAAGGGCATCGGAGCGTCGGTAGGAAGATCGCGTTTGCCCGACCTGTTGAGGTCGCGCAGCATTTCGATGGCAGCGATCGTTTTCGCACTGCCCTTTCCGGCCCTGAACTGGAGCGTCTCAAGCAGGTCGGGGGCGAACTTGCGTAACGTCGCATAGCGGTCGGCCGCGACCGTCAGCGGATCGAGGTTGGCGGTTTCCGCGATGCTCGCCACTTCCGGCCTCGCCTTCATCAGGGTGTTCCACCCGACCGATGCGTCCAGGACCTCAATTGGATCTTCGCCAGTATCGACCGCATCGGTCAGCGCATCGATCGTTCTGCGAAAGATCAGCATCAGCCGCGCCACGTTCTTCGATGTGGCGGCATAGCTACGCGCCTGGGCATTCTTCGCGCGGGTGAAGATGCTGCCGATCAGCTTGTCCGCCATCTCCAGAGCGCTGTCGGTCAGCTGCTCTTCAAGATCGAGCAGGAAGGCAACCAGCGTGGCGCGCCGCCGGGAGGGAACGTATCGCTCGATCATATAGGCAGGCGATGCACGGCCTTCCCGGACATATTGCCGGAAGCGGTCCGCGTGGATGCGGCCAGCCACGTCCGGGGAGATGCCGATCTTCCGCACTTGCCGCAGGCGGTCGAGAATCTGGCGGATATGATCGGGCCTTGCCGCGATGGGAATGGTCTTGAGCGAAGCGAGCTGGCTCATGCCCCCGGCGTCGTCAAAGAGCTGGTCGAGGGCGTGGACCTGTTCAGCGCTGAGATCGTCGATCAGGGCATAGGCGGCTTGCTTGCGGGCACGCGCGCGCCCCGCGCTGCTGGCACGCTCGATGGTGGAGATGGACGGCAGCAGAATCCGGGCCTCACGAAGGGCGGTGACAACACCGGTCGCTATCGTCATCCCCTTGTCGGTCGCCCATGCCGTTTTCGTGGCCGCTTCGATCATGAACGGAATATCGGCACGCGTCGGCCCTCGCAGTCCCAAGCGCGCGGCTAGCTCGCGAGCATGGTCCGTCATGGTCTGGTCCCTCGCCGCATAGTCAGCCAGATCCGTGACGCGCAGGCCAAGCTGTTCTGCGACGAAGGCGGCGAGATCATGGGGCATCGCTCCCCTGTTCTGTATCAACTGCGCCAGTGTGATGCCCGGGTGGCGCAAGAGCGCGAGTTGCAGCGCGACGCCCAACTGGTTCCGTCGTTCCCGTCGCGCGCCGATGATCTCGATGTCCGCAGGCTCGAAGGTGTAGAGCCGAGCCAAGTGGTCGCGATCGGTCGGGATGGCAAGGATCTGATTGCGCTCGCTCTCGGTCAGGAGTTGATGCTTGCGCTTCGTCATGCCGATTCCCGTCCACAAAAGGTCAACTGCGCCTATGGACAGCCATGAGTAAAGAGACATAGTATGTGGACGGCTATGGGCGGGGTGAAGCGGTCGCCCTTCAGAGCGTCCACAGAACGACCGTTTGGGAGACACGATAGATGGGCGGCATTCTGGGCTACGCCCGCGTCAGCACCGGCGATCAGGATGTGGCGGGCCAGACCATGCGACTGGAGAATGCCGGCGCCATCAAGGTGTTCACCGATGTAATATCGGGAAAAAGCATGGAGCGGCCTGGACTGGCCGAACTGATCGCCTATGCCCGCAAGGGTGACACGCTCGCCGTGGTCCGCCTCGATCGGCTTGGGCGTTCGCTGACTGAACTGCTCGCCACAGTCGAAACTTTGCGCAGCCAAGGCATCGCCCTCCTGAGTCTTGAGGAAAAAATCGACACCTCGTCGGCCGCCGGCGAACTCATCTTCCATGTGTTCGGAGCTATCGCCCATTTCGAGCGGCGGCTAATCTCTGAGCGGACCCGCGATGGGATCGCCGCTGCACGCGCCAAGGGCAAGCAGCCTGGCCGTCAGCCGCTCGACATGTCCAAGGTGGATGCGGCCATCAAACTGGTCGAAGCCCGTATCTCGCCGACAGAGGCAGCACGGCAACTCGGCATCGGCAGATCCACCATCTATCGCGAAATGCGCCGCCTTGGCGTGGAAAGGCCTGCCTGAATGTCCAGATTGAAATCTGCTCACGATCTGTCCGGGCTGATGAAATATGCGGATCGTGCTCCGTGGGACGAGGCGATGGATGAAATGCTGTCCGCGCATCTCGGTCCGGCATGTGAAGCGACCGGCCTCGAACCCGACGCCATATTCGAGATCATCGGTGATCATTGGCAAGGGCCGCTATGGGGCTGCGCCTTTGAAGATCTGCTGACACAGGAACTGGAACCTGACGGTCGCAATCTGGTCGATGACTATCTCAAGCGCCGAGGCTGGAACGAGAAGGCGCCGAACAAGGCCTATATGCGCGCGCTGCGGGATACGATGATGTCGCTCTATGAGGTTAGCGAGGTCGTCCCCGGTCAGTCGATGACCTTGCGTGATCTGTTGCGGGATGTTGCGCCAGTCACGGTCCGCGAACACGGCGCGACACAGACCCTCGTCAACTGGGACAAGATCGCTGCACGGGTTGTCGATGTGAACGGTCGCCATGGCATCTCGGGCGCGCTGTTGCCGTTCAGCGCTGATGGCGCCCTACAACTGATCGACGCGTTTGGCCGGCTTGCGGACGATGCAAAGGACACCTCCGAACTAAACCAGACCGACCGGGATGCTATTTTACGGGCATCAGGCCCGATGTTCACGAACATGTGGCTGCTCGATTGTCTGGGCAAAGCCATGCCTGGCACCATGCCGGATATGGTCAACGCCGATGGCGATGATCTTGTGTTCCACCGCATCGTCTTCCCCCTGGCCAAGGGCGTGATCGGCAAGAGCGTGGTTCGCAGGCTGAACGCGGCACAATGGCTGGAGCCTGCCAGCGACACATTCTGGAACTGGCTGGTGCCGGTGACGAAGAAGAGAAAACCACGAACGGCCAAAGGCGGGCAGGCTTTTGTGACGACCATGGAGGACGGCACACCCGTCTTCGCCAATGTCGAGTTGGCGGGACGCAAACTGATCGTTGAGGTCAATAGTGCCGCCCGTGCGGAGAAAGCGATTGCGCAAATGGGCGAATGGCTTGGTGATTGCGTGAGCACACCTATGACCGAAATCCGGACTCTGGCCCAGTTCATGGCTGATGACGCCGCCCGCGCTCCGCAGGAAGAGCCGCTCGATATCCCGCCGGACGAAATGGAGCGCATCGTTCATGATATGCTGACACGCGAATATACCAAAACGCTTGATGAAGCGGTGCCTGCCCTTGGCAACAAGACGCCGCGCGCTCTGGCCCGCACGAAGGCTGGCCGGGCGAAAGTGGCCGACTGGCTCAAATATATAGAGAATGGCGCAGCAAAATCCGGGGTCGGCGAGCCAATGGCTACCTATGATTTTACGTGGATGTGGCAAGAGCTGGGCATCATCGGCCTCCGCAGGTGATGCCCTTGCACGCCGTTCCGGTATTGTTCGTCCTTAGCGTTGCTTGGCGTACCTCCCACGCTATGCCCTCAAAATGGAAGAATCAGGCGGCTGCAGCCACCAATTTCCTCCACCGGAACCGCTGGTAGCTGCCGTAATACGCCCTTTGTTATCAACCGTGAGGGAGGGGTTGATATAGATTCCTGGCGCAACACCGCTGGGAGATAATGTCGTGGCCGTGCTGCCTGAAGTCGTAACGTCTCCGGTCAGATCGCCGGAAGTTATCGTCTTGGGTCCGGAAAAGACTGGGATCGAACCAGTGGTCGGCGTTCCGATCGGTGTGACGGCGGCGTCAGCGCACGCTCCAACGGCGTTGAAATTGCTCATGACCGCAGAGGCATCTGCTACCTGGCCGTTGCTTAACGTATTGGGCACAGTGCATGACGCCATGGCAACGCCAGCCCAGCCAACGGTCAAACACAGAAATGCAACGGAAGTTGAGAAACGAATGGTTCGATCCGCCATGCCATTCTACTCCAAGGATAGGCAATAAAATAGGATACGGAAATGCGCCATTTATATGACGTCACCCGCCACTATAATTTCTTGTTTTGCGAACCCGATACGAAGAATGAATGGCTAGAGACCTATCGGCAAATAGGCAGGTGTCAAGAACGTTTCTCAATTGAAACACTGATATATTCGGATTTATTGTCCATTTTGAGTTATTTTCGGATTAACCGATGCTTCTCCAATCGACCAACCATGACGATGGGAATTGCATATGAAGGATGACGGATTTGCCGATGCGGCTGACAGGCCCCCGGTGCACTGTCTTCCAGCGGCCGTAGCGCTCCGGCAGATCACACCAATGTGCGCCCGAGCGCAGAACCCACAAACATCCGTTCACAAACAGTCGATTATCTGAACCCGTACGGCCAGGATCGCTCGACTTTCCGGGCAGCAGGAGCGCAATCCGCGCCCATTGTGCCTCGCTCAACTCATATCGCCTGATGCCCATTGACCGCTCAATATCGCTGTAAAGTGAACGTGTATCTTAGTCAGGCGGGCTTCATTCGGAATTGGCGGCGTTTCTTAAACCCATTGCCGATAAGTCGAGGACGAGCGGCTTGAGAATATCGCGGGTAACACGACCACCGCGAGATAGAACGTCGATGAAATCTTCTTGGTTCGGTTGCCCAAGAGCAAGTCGATAGACCATGCGTTGCTGTCGCAGATGCGCAACCCGGCGCTGTGCTGTTCGATCTGGTCCGCGACGAGCCGACGAGCATCATCACCAGCGACGGTGTCGCCGGCCCTCCACCCGCCCGTCATTCAATTTTTCCCATGAGCCGACCGACAGCGCCCGCTTCAGCGGCCAAATTACGGTTGTAGCTCAGGGGCATCCGGGGGCTTTTCCAGCGCAGCGCATCCATGATCCCTGCCAGATCCTCGCCGCTCGCAAACAGATCCTGGTTGAGTCCGATCCGCGTCGAGTGTGCGCTGATCCCCTTGAGAAGCCGCGTCAGATCCTCGGCCGTGAGGTCCGGCAGCGCGCCGAGGTCGAAAGCGCGCTGGATGATGGACCGGAAGATCGGCCCGATCGATCCCGGGTGCAGCGCGGCGGTGCCGATATCATATTCGACCCTCGCCTTCACCGCCGGCTTGGAGAGTGTCTTGCGCAGATCCCAGGTTTCCCGGCCTGAAATACTGTCTATTGGCCGCCCGCGCACGGCAGCGCGCGCCTTGTACCGCCGCACCTGCACCCGCCGGAACAGCGGCCCCGCCGTGATCCCGGCCGCTTCGGTCCAGGCCGCGATCGCCGACACGGTACGCGGGCTGAGATAGGCGGTTGCCCCCTCCCCTTCCGGGTCGCCCTTGTGGCGCAGGATCTGCAGCAACCGCGACTCGGGATCGATCGCCTCAATGATGTGTTCGGCCGCGACCGCCACCAGCTCGGACGCGCGCAGGCCGGTGTCATAGGCAGTGGAGAGCAGCGCGCGATCGCGCCGCCCCGACAGATCGTCCGGGCAGCTTTCCAGCAAGGCCCGGATATTGAGCCCACGCGCCTTGTCGCGCTCGACATCGCGCACCGGACCCTTGAACCGCAGCGGCCGCGCCTGCTTCTGCGCAGCCCCCTTCTCGCGGCGCACCGCCTGCAGCCGCAGCTTGACCAGAGGGGCCGGCGTCGGATCCTTCAGGTCGAGCAATTGGTGGATCTTGGCGATAGACGCCTTGTAGCGGGAGAGCGACGCGGGACGGCTCCCCTTCCCTGCCCGCGCATCCAGATAATCTGCCACGGTCTCGGCCGTCGCCGGCAGCGCGATCCGGTTAGTGCGCCGACACCAGCTGTCGAATGCTTCGACGTCGGATTTGAGCGCGCGGATGCTGTGGGGCGACGAAGCGGCCTGATAGGCGCTGATCAGCGCCTCGTTGACGGTGATGCGCTCGCCGGCGCGCATCCGCACGATCGTCCAAGCGAGGTCGGCCGGCGCCTCAACGGCCGGCAGGACCGCCTCAAGCGCCGCTACAGCGGTTTCTGGCCCTTTCTGGGCGGTTTCGGTGCCCATGACGCGCCTCGCTCCTCAGGCGGGCTTGTACCGCACCTTATAATGGGCGTCAAATTCGCTTATGTGATAACTGCAATTATCACAGGTATGTACCGTAAAGCATCAGAGTAGTTGTATAGTAATCGGCTATTCGTTATACATGCATAGTATACCGTTGGTTTTACTGGATTTTTTGTCAGTGTCGCATGCATTTCCTGGCTTCGAGATCACCGAACCGCCCTCCCCGGCGGATCTCGAGGCGCTCTGCGCCGCGCAGGCGCACGCGGCCCGCGCCCTCGGCCAGCTCGATGCCACCCTCGCCTGGTGCCCGCCCGACCTGCATCCCATCCTCGCGGCGCGCCTCATCCGCGAGACGCTGGTCTCGGCGCTCCGGCAGGAAGGGCATCCGTTCACCGACGCACGCTTCCACGCCTGGTTCGCCGGGCTTGTCCCCCTTTCCGACGAACCGCTCCAGTTCGGGCTCGCCCCGCGCGCGCTGGCGACGACCCTGCTCGCCGAGATCTCCCGCAGCCGCTGGACGCCGCTGGCCGACGCGGCGCTGGGGTTTGAAAAAGCCTGTCTGGCGCTGCGCGACCCCGACAGCGCACCGGCCATCGAAGCCGCGCAAGCTGCGATCGACGAGGCCCAGGCGCTGGTCGCGGCGCTGGACCCGGCCCCCCTCCCCTTTGCTGCGCTCGCCGCGCTCCACCGCGCCATCCGCCAAAGCCCGCGCTTCGCCCCCGCCGAGCGCGCCACCGAGACGATCACGCTCGGCACTCGGCCAGTCGTGATCAATCGCCCGCGCCCGCCCTCCCCGCGCTGGGCGATCGAATTGGCCTTTGGCGGGTATCTGCACGCCTCCGGCGCCCATGGCACCGCGCTACCCCTCAATGGCCTGATCCGGCTCGATACCGTTCGCGCGGCCGACGGCGACGACAACCCGGCGCACGCCGCCATCATCCAGGCCAAGGCGCTGCGCGATGTCCTCGATCACCTCAACGACATGGTCGCGGAAGTCCGCGATACGCGCCAGCACCTCGTTGATCGCTACCGCGCAAAGCGGGCGAATTCACGCGCGCCGCAGCTGTACGGCCTCCTCGCTGGCTTCGGCCCGCTGCGCTCGTCGCAGATCGAGGCGGTGCTCGGCGTCACCCGCCTTGGGGTCCGGAAAATGCTGGCCGCCTTGTCGGATGTCGGCGACCTGGCCATCGAAACCCTGTCGGGGGTCAAGCTCTATTCGGTCACGCTCGGCAGACCGCCCGTTGCGTCCGCGCCCCTGGCCGATGAGCCGGGCCGGTTTTCCAGCGAGACGATCGAGGGCTATGATGAAGCACTCGCGCGGATCGACGCCTTGCTGGCGCGCTACAACGATCGATCGGACAGCCAGACCTGAAAGCCCGTGATATTTTGTCCCCGCAAATGCCCCTTACAGCGCCAAAACGCGCGTGAGCCTACCCCGGATACGGCAGAGGTCTCAAATCGCGCTGTACGGGCTTCTCGGGGCGAATTTGCACACAGAGCCCCCTCCCGGTCGTCATTCGCCCATGTTTAGATCGATGCCCTACCCATCGGGTTGTGAGCGCCTCATGACGATCGCGCACCGGCGGGCAACCAAGCGTTTCGCCCCGCGCTTCCGCGCGCTGGACTGATGACATCGGCAGTGGAGGCAGCACATGGGCAAGGAGCCGCATTTGTTTCGGCGGTTGCCCAACCGCACGATCCACCTCCCCTCCCCTCTTCCGACGGCTTTCAAGAATGAGCCAAGAACACATCCGCGGAGCTCGTGTCGGGCGTGTCGGGGGCGGCGCGTCGTCCGGCACGAGTTCTGTCGGATCGCCTGTTCAGAGCAGCCCAGTTGGTTGTTCATAGCGCTCGCCGTATTCCTGAGAGCCGGCTAAATTCCACATCGCATCGTGTTATTAGAATCGGACACCTACGCGCGGGACACCGCGTTCGCGAAGCCCTTTAGTCTTAGTCTGAGGCCAAATTGGTCGCTGACGCCCGCTCCTTCTGCGCAATCGACACACAATGATTGATCCGAACAGCGACTATGGTGCGATTCTAAAAACACGTTGGGCCCCCTCGCCTACCGTACGGAGAATGGCGCTCACCACCGAATGGATATCCTTTTACGATTGGCCCAGCTGCTGATCTGCAAGGCGAGGTCATGGAGGTGAAGATGAGGCATTCGGGCTCATCCATGCCGATTGCGTCCTACACAGCACGGATGTCGGGGCGATCGACAGCTTCAGTCCTGACGATCAACCGCTCTTCCACGAAAGCTCCTGGTGAAATTCAGGCGAAGGGGTCTGGCGTGTTTTTAGAATCAGCCTTCGCCCTAGCGATAGCGGCAGCGCGAGGTGAAGAAGAAAGTGAGGAATGTGCCTCAGGTGCAGCGTCCAACGCCGAAAGTTCTGCTCTGTTCTGCTCGAGAACCGCTGCCGAATGACCATCAGGCATCCGAACTGATAACACGATAGACACAGGCTGCCCAATCACAGTCGGTACTTGTTCCGTTTATGATGCTCGCGAACGAAGCCGTAGAACCGCTTCGAATAGTTTCTGGGCAACTCAAGAGGGTTTGCGCCGAGGAAAAGATCGAAGCGCTTCATCAGCTCATCATAATCCCAACCGGGAAATTCCCGCCTGATCTGCTCGTAGACTTCCTCATCAAGGACGTCTCGCGCACGCTGGCGAGCTGAGCGATCGGATCGGGGCACTGGTAGTGGGGGAGGGGGAAGTCGCTGAGCCTCCTCCGATCGAAGACCCCTGGTTGCCGACGCGATTACACGGAGTGCCAGTTGGCTATCGACAAACTGGGGCTCTGGAGCCTCCAGCGCAAGCTCGCCAGGCATCTCCGACTGAGGCTTCTGCGCGGCGGACAGCTTAGTATCCGATGGACCCAATTGGGGGGCAGGGGAGGGGGAGGGGGAGGGGGGAGGAGCGCAATCAAGGAAACGGCGCATCACCATCTTCAACTTTGGCTCGCCCGGTCCCTCCCAAATCACCTCTAATGCGATGTCAGGCAAAGCATTTGCCTTCGCGAGTTCAAGAAGCATTTTCTTGAAGACCGGGTAGGAGCTTTCGCTGCCGCTCTTCTGGTGAAGTGTCTGAAATCCGATCGTGAAGCCCTCGGCGCCGTTTCCTCCGGCGTGTTTTCGTGCAGCACGATACAACCACTTGCCCAGTCCGCTGGTGATCTCGAAGTAGAGGGGTGAGATCGACAGGATGTTCCGACGGTCCATTACGCCATCGAAGAACCACTTGGAGAGCGTGATCTCCATGCCCAGTGATCGCTGGGTCTTCTCATCGACGAGATGGGTATAGCTGTCGATCCAAGAAAACGTGGTTTCCCTTGATCTGCTCTTTGCCCGGATGTTCGTCTTGATCGTCGTAGCCTGGAGACGATCCAGCGCGCTAACGAGGCGTTCGTAAGCGCGCCCACTCGTGCCCCAACAGATTCGTTTCAATAGATCTCCTGGCTGGAGGCGGACGACAGGCGAAATGTCGTTCGTCCCGCGCTCACGCAACTCATTGAGGTGCGAAGCGAGGTAGATCATGATGTCGGCATCCCAGATCGTGGCCATACCGTACGTCGGATTGGGAGCCACATGGACGGTCACCGTCCGATCCGGGCTTACATACTCTATCGGTTTGAGGCGCTTGCGCTTCGAGAGGCTGAAAAAGGGCCTCTGCATGGTTTCTTGATAATCGCGCAACGAGATGTCGGAGAAGTCCGGCAGCGTGAAGAACATCTCAAACTGGACTTTGCGTTCCTTCGCCGTCGATCCGCTGCCCCGTTCCTTCACCGCCGCTCCAATTCATCATCTTGCGTTTCCCCCCGGGGGGAAAATCTCTTAAATTATTGAAACAAAATGATTTTCTTACAATTCCACGTTTTCCGAACTCGCTCCGACCAAAGCATTTACCGCTTCTTCCCACGCATGATTTTCGCCTGTTCAATCACCGGCCGCAACGCGTCGAGAATATCGTCCACCCCAACATCGAAGGGGGAGAGTGAGATCGTCAGCATCTTCTGTTGGTTTCGCTCGATCACCCCAACGGCTTTGCCGCCAGCCGAAATCGACGCTTTCTCGGGGCGTGCCTTGGCCGCGGGAGCAAGCGCGCTCAGCAAACGAGCAACGACGTCCGCGCCGGAGACTGCCTGCTCATCGCCGGACCTTCTGAAACTCTGCTCGGAGGCAATCTGGTCTGCAGCTGCGGTCAGCTTTTCAACGGCACCGGGCTTCTTCAACGCCGGAAGCAACTTCTCGGCATATTTCGCGTGGAGATCCATTGGCGAGGCGAACGCACTGATAATGAAATCCGGAACCTCTGTCAGGGCGATATAACGAGCAAGCTGGGACTTGGACATCTTGAGCCGTTCTGCCATCCGCAGCTGAACACCGCCATAGTAAGCCTCAACGGCAGCCTTGTAGTTCCTGCCGCGCTCAAGATCAGAAATATCCTCCCTCTCTCGGTTCTCGATATCCGCAAGTCGGAAAGCCGCTTCGTCGTCGAGGTCCTCGATTATCGCGACAAGATCTATATCCGGATAGTGATTGGCGTTGAGCCAGGCTATCGCCCAATGCCGCCGAGTTCCGATGATGAGCTCATAGGGCAGCTCAGCTCCCGGAGTGCGCCGCACGACCGCCGGGATCCGGTTGCTACCTTCGGCCAGGATCGAATCGATGAGACTGCGCAACCGAGGCTCGTCGAGCAATGAATAATCGCGCGCATTCCCGGGCCAGATCGAGCATTCCGACGGCTTGAGCCTTATTGTCGGACGCTTCACCATCCTCGAGGCCTCGCCAAAACCTTCGAGCCGCTTGTTGGTAAAATTCGGCTTTGGTGGGCTGCCTCCTTCCCCTGTAATCGCCGGGGGCTCCGCCTGGGCCGGGGCCGAGGCGAGCGCTTCGTCGATCAGCGATCGCCGGCTCATGCCGCCGCACTCACATTGGCATCCGGCAGAGCGCCGGACAGGCTTGTCGAAGGCCATTGCTGCCGGATCTGCTGAACCACCTCAGCGAACACGGAGTCGAGATTCTCTCGGCAACGAAGATAGGTCTGATGTCCGGCCGATGGTTTCGACTCATAAATTGAGCGAAATGCTTGCGTCGCGTTCTTGATTTCCTCCGACGCCAGAATCGGCTGACTAAGCAGCAACCCCGCGTATGTTGATTGCATGATCCGCCACATATCGTTCTCGCCGGGCTTGTTGGGAGAAAATGCCGAACACACCATCCTGATAAACCCGTAGTGCACTGGCGTTCCATGTGCCTCGAGAATCTCGATGTTGTCAGCGATCGTCTCCAAAAAATGGATTGTTGATAGATAATCGAGCTGCCGAGCGGGGACGGGTACGAGGAGACCAGTCGCAGCCGCCATCACATTCAGGCCGAGAAAGCCCATCGCAGGCGGTGGATCCATCAGAATTACATCGAATTCCTTGATGATGCTGGCGATGCCAATTCGCAAGGCCTGCAGGCTCTCCCGGACCGCTTGCCCGCCCTCTGTCAGCGTGGCGGTTAGATCCCATTCCGCATCCTGCAGCCCGAGACTGGATGGTACAATTTTGATGGTGGGCCAAGGCGTGTCACGTATCGTCTCGGAAAAGTTCTCGAAGGTGCTACGTGGTGACAGGAACGAACCCAGTGTCCTCTCGTCATCAATGAGCGTTTCAGGCTCAATGTCGAACATCGTTGTTGTTGATGCTTGTGGATCGCAATCGATGACGAGAATTTTGTAACCCTGCAAAGCCAGATAATCTGCAAGATGTTTGGTGATCGTGCTCTTACCCACTCCCCCCTTGAAGTTCTGTACGGCGACCACAACTCCATCTTCATGGGGTTGTTTACCAACTTGTATACCGAGGGCCTTGCGGATCTCGCTCAGGTCTTCAATCGTATAGTAACGCCGCCCATTCCCGAGCTGCTTAGGTTGCGGCAATCGCCCTTTGCCTTCCGCCTTCGACAATGCTTCTGGTGTCCTGCCCAGCAACGCTGCCGCCTGCGTAGGGCCGAAGGTGATGTCGAGCTTCTTGTGAGCGTCCGGGCGGAACACGATCGTCTTGATATGATCCCGCATTTGCTGGCAGGATGTCGCTACGGTGCGCAGCGTGTTGACTGTGAACGACATAAATTCCCCTGAACGAATCCTGCCCTGGCGCTTGGTTAGCCTTTCATGGTCATTTTTTGCACCGAAAGTCAAACCGGAACTTTTTTCGCCTGCTCACCGCGACCGGCCTCAGTTCGAGCGCTACCAATCCTAACCGCCGGGACGCAGTGGCCTTGAACCCCAAACGCTGGCCTGAGTGCGCATGGTACGACCCTGTTTCCCATCAAAAAATCCGAATCAAAAGAATCGCTTATCCCGCGAAGCGGAACCTTTAGGGGATTTTACTATTTGGATTATTAGAGTTAATGACCGAGCCCTTAGATTTTTCCATTATTTTTCAGTTGTATAGAGACAGGAAGCGAATCCAATCGCACGTCATATAGATTCCGTAAGCACGACGAACGCCATTTGAAAACACGCCGAATTTGATTTGAAAACACGCTGACTTGACCGCCAAGCGTTGCAGTTATCCACATATTTATCCACAGGTGCACCGCGCGTGGTTTGATTGCCGCTATGGTGATTGCGAGGTCGTGTGCTCGCATCGGCTAGCCATAGTTAGCTCCGCTGGCGTCCATTCCTCAATACAATCCTTTCGTCAGCTGGCCCTGCGCACTTGTCAAATGCTTAACGATACGCTCGGAAGCGTCCGACAATGAGTCGGGCTTGCGAAGCCTAGGCGACCAAACACGAGGGGAGGGAGAGGGGAGCAAGGGTCACGAAAGGAGGGGATCATGACCTTGATCGCCAAACGACCCTCGCAGGAACTGATAGACCTAGTCGGTACACTCGGCGGAACATGGCATGGCCGGACCGCCATGTGTCTTTGTCCGGCCCATGATGATCGAAAACCGAGCCTCTCGCTGCGCCAGGGCGACCGTGGCATTCTCGTGACGTGCTTTGCCGGCTGCGATCGCGTCGACGTGCTTCGCGAGTTTTCGCGCGTCCCGCTCGATCGCCGCTACGCCTATACCGATGCTCCGGCCTCCCGTGGAGCGAATGTCGAGCGGCTATGGGATGCCGCCATGCCGGTCGCCGGCACCTTGGCTGAGCGCTATCTGGCGTCCCGCTTTCTGCTTCCGATCGCCGATGATATTCGCTTTCTCCTCCGTTGCCCTCTCGGTCCCAAGCCGAAAACGACTTATCATCCGGCATTGCTCATCGCGGTAAGGGAAGGGCGCAGGCTGGTCGCCGTCCAGCGTATCTTTCTTGACCCGGAGAGCGCCCGCTATCGCATGAAGCTCATGCTCGGTAGGCCGGCGCAGGGTGCATGGCAGGGGCGAGGGCAGGGGACCGGTGTGCTCGCTCTCGCAGAGGGGTTCGAAACCGCGCGCGCATTCACCTTGCTCAACAACTTCGCGTGCTGGTCCCCTCTCGGTGCCCGAAGGTTCGATCTGGTCCGGCTGCCCAGCAGTGTTTCCCACCTTATGCTGGCGCACGACAACGATGCTGAAGGGCGACGAGCGGCGGACAAGGCTGAAGCCCGCTATGCAAGACCCGGCCTTATCATCGATCGAACACCGCCGCCGGCGGGATTCAAGGATTGGGCTCAGGTCCTGGCGAAGGAGCGGAAGCAGGCTCTGGAACTGTCGACCTGACGTGTCGATCAGTCGAAATCATGGCTGGGGATACGAAGGATTTCTTTCTCTTACATCCCATCGCCGCGCCCCGCTGCGATCAATGTGATCCGGTAAATGAAACCGCAGCAGACGACCGGGCCCCGCAATTGGTGTCCCGGTCGCCTATAGGAGCAAGGCCATGTGGCCTGGCGCCGCGGAATTCCGCAGCGCCGGGACGGGTCACAGCGCTTGCTCGGACCGCGTGCGCAGCTCCTCGAACCTATGCCGGACGAGCAGTTCGCCATTGCGCCAGACCGGAACGAGCAGATCCTCTCCCGACGCCGTCGCATCGAGCCGCGCGGCCACAAGCCCGCAGGCCCCACGCACTACCGCCTGCCGCCCGGCTTTGCTGCCCTTTGCAGGATCGGTGGCGGGTGCCTTCGCAACATCGCGCCATCGCCCGGTCGCATCGCGCAGGGCGTTGGCCTTCATCGCGAAACGCAACGTGTCGCGGTTAACCTGCTGGAGCAGGCCTCCGCCCATGCCGAAGGCGATATTGTCGATCGCATAGCCTTCCTCGATCATGCGATCGACCAAGCGAGCGATGCTGTCGATATTCATGCCATCGCCCTGGATCACGCGAACGTGGGGGTCCAGTACGCGAAAGCCCTTGGAGTTGATCGTGCCGCCGAACTTCTCCCAGAGCATCTTGACCGTACGCAACGGCGTCTCGATCGGGTCGCCGCTGTCCGGTCGGACGACAAGTGTGCCTTGGCGCGTCAGCACCTTCTCGCGCAGCGTCCCGCCCCATATGTCGGCGACCGCGGCGTCGAGATCGTAGCTGTCGGACACCACCGCCACGATCCGGCCTTCACCTTCGAAAGCATCGAGCATATTTGCATAGGCTGCGGTCTCGTGCTCGCGGCCCCAGCTCGTCATTGTGCTGTGCTCTGCGGCCGGGATGGAGAAGCCCGCCATTTGCGCGCCGTAGTAGCGACGCGCCGCCAGCAGGGCCTCCATCGTGTCGCCGCCCATGAAATTGACGAGGTGAGCCAGGCCACCCAGTTCCGCGCTTTCGTGGCTGGAGACGCCGCGTGCTCCGAAGTCGTGCAGCTTGAACGGAAGCTGCCCCTCAGGATCTTCCGATGTCTTCAACAAGCCGACGCGGATGATCGCCTTGCACTTCCAGCTCAGCGTGCCGACTGTCGTCGGGTACCAGATCGCGCGCAACAGCGCCGTCTCGATGAAGGTCGGAAGCCAGGGCATCCGCTCGTCGGTATTCTCGACCTGCGCCAGTGGCACGCCGGTTGGCACGACCATCCCTTCAGGCAAGGCCTTGATCTCGATCGGCAGAAAGCCGCCGTGGTCGGTAACGATCGCGTTCCATCCCGCGCGATTGAAAGGCACGCCATGCACTGTGCAGATTGCCTCGGCCTCCTCGACATCGGCACGTGTCACCGGTCTGGACAGATAATCGATCAGGAACGGCTGCAGGCCGAGAAACAGGATGCGGTCGGCAAAGTCGTTCGGCCGTGCCTCGACATAGGCGCTGATCCTGCGGGCCTCAGGCGGATATTGCAGGAAGTGACTTTGTTTGTAGCTGTCGGTCGCCAAAATCAGATTGGTCATGATGTGAACTCCTCACATGAATCGTGCCCGCAGGACTCCCCCGCGTGCGACGTCAAAGGTCGGCCATCTCCTCGATGATCGACCAGTGATCTTCGAAGAACATCTCCGGGCTCAGGTCGCCGAGCCGATACCATTGCGCATGCGCAGCATCGTCGCTGCCTTTCACCCGGAACAGTTTGCGGCGCTCCGGCAGGCGGAACAGGAAGGCATGCGTAATGACGCGGCCGCGCAGCGAGCGGTTCGGCGCATCGAATACGCGGGTGCGGTGGTCCTCAACGAAGCTCGCCAGCATGGCTGGCGGGATCTGGCCCTTGCCGTCCGAGATCGCGGTTTCCTCGCGCAACTCGCGGATCGCGGCGTCGCGAATACGCTCGTGGGGGTCGACGAAGCCGCCGGGCAGAGCGAGCAGGCCCTTGCCGGGCAGCCGCCCGCGCTCGATCAGTAGAATGTGGCCGGACTGGACCACCACCGCATCGGCCGTGACGAACGGTCCGGATCCCCACTGCTTCGGGTACTCCACCAGATACTCCGCCTCTTGCAGCAGCGTGCGGAAACTCTCGCTCAGCTTGAACTCCTCGAGCCAGGCGGCCACGCCAGCCGACAGGATCGATGCCGGCACTTCCGGTATCCGCTGGAAATAGCGGCCGCGCACGTCGGTGGAGCTGAAGGTTCCGAACAGGCTGTCTATCTTGACGTTGTCCCACTCGGGGAACAGCTTGAGGTAATAGGACGAGGCGTCCTTTCCGTAACCGGCGAGCGCGACGCGGAAATCCTTGCTGCCCAGGTTGCGAAAGCCGTGGCCGTTGCCCGCTTCGACGACGATCGCGTTGACACGACGCTGAACCTCGGTGACCCAGGCTGTGTCCGAATAGAGATGGTCGTTCAGCGGCTCGACGACCAGGCGCTCCTCGGCGATCTCCGGGCCGAAGGCCGAACGCAGCATCGCAGCGCGTTGCTCGAAAGTGAAAGGATTGCGGGGGTTCGGCGCGACATTGGCCGACCCCACCAGAACGATAACCCTGCTGACTTGCTCGAGTGCCTGGCGAATGACATGTTCGTGGCCGATGTGCAGCGGTTGAAAGCGTCCGATAAAGACGCCGAAGTCGGCTCTTGTCATGGTCGAGACTCCCTCGATTTGGATGCGGCGCCGGCCTCCCCGGCATTGCAATGCACCCTTATATTCATTTGACATATAAGCTGTCAACGCATATCTTAAACGTATCACAAATATAAGGTTGCTGTGACCGAAACCGAGTTTCTTGAAGGCTATGATCCTACCGCCTTTGCGCGGCTGTCCCTGACGGTGGATCTCGTCCTGATGACTGTGCGGGAAGGGCGGCTCTCCGCGTTGCTGCAAAGACGCGCTGATCATCCCTTCAAGGATGCCTGGGCGCTCCCAGGCGGATTTGTGGGCATCGAGGAGAGCCTAGACGGCGCTGCCCGGCGTCTGCTCGCCGACAAGGTAGGCCTTGCCGAGGGTTGGCTCGAGCAGCTTTACACATTCGGCGATCCGGCCCGGGATCCGCGCATGCGTGTCGTCACCGTCGCCTATTTCGCGTTGCTGCCGATGGCGGTGTTGCTGCCGGCGCTGGACGACCGCTCGGACCTCGCGGTTGCGCCGCTGGACATTCCGTGGAGCGGGGAAGAGGGCCGACCTGTCACGGCGCGCGATGCCACGGGCGGCGCTCTGCCGCTGGCGTTTGACCACGCCCAGATCCTCGGTCATGCAGTCCGGCGCCTGCGCGGCAAACTCGGGTATGCGCCGGTCGCCCTCGCGCTCCTCCCGCCGCTGTTCACCTTGCGCGATCTCCAGGATGTCCACGAGGCGATATTGGGCCAGGCACTGAACAAGCCCGCGTTCCGACGCCGGATGCTCGACAGTGGCTGGATCGCGGGCACAGGCGAGCGAGAGGCAGGCACCTCCTACCGCCCGGCGGAACTCTACCGCGCGAACCCAACCAACAGATAGGATAGGAAACTCTCCCTCGGACAGGACACTGTTGCCAACTCGCCGCGATGCCTCATTTCGTCTGCCGGGCTGAAGCGAAACCCAGACATCACCATTTTGCGCACGGCCTCCTGCTGTCCGCCTTCCAGGGACATCCGGTCAGGAGAGAAGAGAGGGAGGTGACGGATTGAGCTGCCATCGGGGCAGTCGATCCGGAGACCCCCTTACATGTCCGATCTATTCGATGCCGCTCTCGCGGCAGAACGGCGCGCGTCCACACTCATTCTCGAGCGTTTGCGCGGGACTGGCGCCGTCACGCGCGCAGACCTCAATGCCGCCCTGACCGAAGGCTTTGGCGGCAGCGATGCCGATGGGCGATGGACCCAGCGCGACAGCTTCGAATTGCTGGAGCACGCGCTTGCCTTGCACCTCCAGGAGCGGCCCTATCGTCTTGACGAGCCCGCGGACGTCGCAGCCGCGTGCGATCTCCTGGATCGCCTGCCCACCCAGACCGTGCGCAGCGAGGACCAGATTGAATGGCAGCAATTCTCGACGCCGGTCGATCTCGCCGCCGTCGCGGTGATCCTCGCCGACATCCAGTCCGACGACATCATCCTCGAGCCGAGCGCGGGCAACGGCCTGCTTGTCGCGCAATGTCCGGACCATGCCGCGCTCCAGCTCAACGAATATGAGACCGTCCGCCGTGAACGCCTGAAACAGGCCTTCCCCGGTGCGGTGGTGACCGGACACGACGGCGCCACGATCAATTCGACCCTTGCGGCAGCCGAGCGCCCGAGCGTCATTCTGATGAACCCGCCCTTCTCGCGCTCCGTTGGGCTGGGATCCGACAGTCACGCGGCGATCCGGCACCTGCAGGCGGCGCTCAGACGCTTGCAATCGGGCGGTCGCCTGGTGGCGATCATGCCTGACTGGTTCGGACCCAACGCCCGCATGCGTGACCTGTTCGAAACCACGTTGCGCGACGTCACGGTCCGGACCTCGATCCGGCTCGAAAAATGCTACACCAAACATGGCACTTCGATCGCCGTGCGCCTCTTCGTCATCGACAAGGTGCCGGGCGGCGCGATCCCCTCGACAATCCAACGCTCCTCAATCCGCGAGTTGATCGCCGCGATCACGGTGCCCGAACGGGCCTCGCGGGTCGCCACCCCAATACCCACACCCCGTAGGTCGTCGAGCCCGACGCTCTTTCGCGCGATGAAAAGCAGCAGACCACAGCCGCGGCCCTATCACGCGCCCGTTCGCAACAACGTGCTTCCAGTCGGCTACAAGACCCTCAGGAAGCCCGCCCCGCTGCTCGATCAGGTCGGCGTCTATCTTCCCTACAGGCCGAGCCGCATCGCTTTCGATGCCGCGGGCGAGCATCCGACAGCGCTCGTCGAATCCGTGGCGATGGGATCGATCGCCGCGCCCGTGCCGGACTATGTGCCGCATCTTCCGGAGCGCACGGTCAGCGAACGGCTGCTTTCCGCGTCTCAGCTCGAAACCACGGTCTATGCAGGCCATGCCTGGAGCCAGTTCCTGCCGGGCCGCTTTCACCCCGACAAGGAAGGCGTGGGTCTCAAGGAAGCCGATGACGGTCGGGCTTACCGCAAAGGCTATTTCCTTGGTGACGGCACCGGCGCGGGGAAGGGGAGGCAGGTCGCCGCCTGCATCCTCGACAATTGGCTCGCTGGCCGGCGCCGCAATATCTGGATCTCAAAGAACGAGACACTTCTTGACGACGCGCGGCGCGATTGGACTGCGCTCGGCGGACTCGCGGCGGATATCCAGCCACTCTCCAACTGGAAGATCGATCAGCCGATCTCGCTCGAGCAGGGTGTGCTCTTCGTCACCTATCCCACGCTGCGCTCGGCGCGCGGGGACCACAGCCGTCTCCAACAGATCATCGACTGGGCGGGGAAGGATTTCGAAGGCGTCATCGGCTTCGACGAAGCGCACGAGATGGGCGGCGTCGCCGGCGGTGAGGGAGTTCTAGGCAAGAAGGAAGGATCTCAGCAAGGGATCTGCGGTGTTCTCCTTCAGAACCATCTGCCTGCAGCACGCATCCTCTATGCGTCCGCGACAGGGGCATCCGATGTCAACAACCTCGCCTATGCCGTTCGCCTGGGTCTCTGGGGTCCCGATACCGCGTTCAGAGACCGCGAGCACTTCATTGCTGAAATTCGCAAGGGCGGGATCGCGGCAATGGAACTCGTTGTCCGCGACCTCAAGGCGCTCGGGCTCTACACCGCGCGGGTGCTGAGCTTCGTCGGCGTCGAATATGAGATCCTCCGCCACGAACTCACCAAGGAACAGATCGCGATCTATGACGCCTATGCCGACGCATGGGCGATCATCCACCGGAATATGGAGCAGGCGCTCGAGCTAACGAATGTCGTCGACGGAATAGAGAAGGCGACACTCAACAGCGGCGCGAAAGCCTCGGCCCGTTCGCGCTTCGAGTCCACCAAGCAGCGCTTCTTCGGGCAACTTCTCCTGTCGATGAAGCTGCCAACGCTGATTTCGGCGATGGAACATCACTTGGCACAAGGCCAATCGGTCGTTCTGCAATTGGTGACCACAGGGGAGGCGATCCTCAATCGACGTCTCGAGCAACTCAGCGCCGCGGAGCGCGCCGACCTTGAGCTCGACCTGTCTCCTCGCGAGTACATCATCGACTATCTCGAGCGGGCATTTCCGACCCGGCAAATGCAGGTGTTCAAGGACGACACGGGGACGCTGCGGTCGCTCCCCATGTCGGACGAGAACGGGAATCCCGTCTATAGTCCGGAAGCCGAAGCGGCTCGCGCCCAGCTCATCGAGCGGCTTTGCGCGATGCCGCCGATCATGCTGGTGCTCGACGCGATCCTCGAGCATTTCGGCCATGACAATGTCGCTGAGGTCACAGGTCGCACCAAGCGTCTCGTCACCGGTAGCGATGGTCGCCAGAAGCTGGAAAGTCGGTCGAGCCGAACGAATCGGTACGAAGTCGCCGCCTTCATGGCGGCCAAGAAGCGCATCTTCATATTCTCGGACGCCGGCGCTACCGGGATCAGCGCCCATTCCTCGCTTGATGCGATCAATCAGGAACAGCGCGTCCACTTGATGGCCGAACCGGGATGGCGCGCGGATCGTGCCGTTCAGGGACTTGGGCGGACTCACCGCACGCACCAGGCATCGACGCCGTTGTTCCGCCCCGTGACGACCGACTGCAAGGGCGAACTGCGCTTCACGAGCACCATTGCCCGACGCCTCGACAGCCTCGGCGCACTGACCCGCGGACAGCGTCAGACGGGCGGGCAGGGACTGTTCGACCCGGCGGATAACCTTGAGAGCGAATATGCCTGCGCCGCTCTGCTCTCGTGGTTCGACCTCCTCTTTATGGGCAAGCTCAAGAGCGTCACGCTCGCAGAATTCGAGGAACGGACAGGCCTCGAGCTGACGGAGAACGACGGTATCCGCAAGGACGAGATGCCGCCGATCCAGCGATGGTTGAATCGCATTCTCGCGCTGCCGATCGCGTTGCAGAACAGCATCTTCGACGAGTTCCTCTCGCTCATCGAAACCCGTGTCTCCGCGGCGCGCGACGCCGGCCGCCTCGATGTCGGCGTCGAGACGATCCTCGTCGATCGCGCGACAGTCCTGGATGACGTGGTGCTGCGGACCGACCCGCTCACCGGGGCGACCTCGCATTTGCTGACGATCGAGATCGAGCGTCGGCGAAATCCGGTTTCGTTGGAGCGAATTCTGCGGATCGCCGACGGCGATGCGAGCGCCGCGTTCATGATCAACCGCAAATCAGGGAATGCGGCCCTAAGGACACGGGCGAGGGCTCTCATGGAAGAGAAGGACGGCACGCCCATCCCGCGCGTCGAGATGATGCGACCGACTCGCAACGACTATATGCGCGAGCATGACCTCTTCGAATCCTCCTGGGAGGAAGTCGGACGCGAGGCGTTTGCCACGACCTGGGCTGCAGAGGCGGAGACAGTTCGGCAAAATGTCGACCGCGAAACCATCCGGCTTGCCACAGGCCTGCTTTTGCCAATCTGGTCCGCGCTTCCAAGCGACTATCTGGCGGTGAACCGGATCGTCGACGGCGAGGGACGCTCGTGGCTCGGCCGCCTCGTCTTTGGTGACCATGTGCCGAAGCTTTTTGCGAACCTCGGCATCGACCGTTCCGATGCCATTTCGGCCGAGTCTGTGGTGACGGCTGTATTGGCCGGGCGCAGCATCGATATCTCGCGGCCATTCCTGCTCACGATCAAGCGGTCCGTCGTCAACGGCTCGAAGCGCGTGGAGCTGGTCGGCTTCCCTCCAGACCAGCTGCCATGGCTCAAATCGGCCGGCTGCTTCACCGAAATCATCCAGTACCGCACGCGCGTATTCGTGCCGGTGGCTTCGGCTGAGACGGTCGTTGGTCAGATCCTGGAGCGGCCGGGCTGAGAGGGAAGGGGGAGCGAAGTTGGTGTCCGGGCTGGTCCGGACACCAGATGGAGCTCCAATTCCGATGATTACGTCCGTCAAGCTCGCGAAGCTCACGCTTTCGCCGATCAATGTCCGCGAATGCCCCGACGATCTCCTCGAAATTCCGCAGATGGCCGCGGATATCGAGGCGCGAGGCGTCTTGCAGAATCTTCTCGTCACGCCCGTCAAGAAACCGCGCGGTACCTTCGAGGTCTTCGACGGCGGGCGCCGCCTGCGCGGCCTCATGATGCTCGCCGGGCGCGGTGTCATCGACCCGGCGGACTACGATGTGCCGGTCAAGGTACTGATCGGCGACGAGGCCACCCTCTCGGAAACGTCGATGGCGGCCAACTTCCACCAGCTCAAGATGACGCCTGCCCAGGAATGCCGGGCCTTCCAGTATTTCATCGGCCTCACCGGCGACATCGATGGGGTCGCCAAGCGCTTCGGCCTCACCCGCCGCTTCGTCGAAGGCCGGCTGCGGCTCGCAACCCTGGCCGAGCCGATTTTCGCAGCACTGCGTGACGGCGCGATCACCCTCGATGTCGCCAAGGCCTACGCCTCGACGGAGAACCAGGCGAAGCAGTTGCTGGTGTGGGACAGCTACGGCGCCGAATATGCCAATGCCGACACGATCCGGCGCGTCATCGCCAACGAGTCGATGAAATCGACCGATCCCGTTGCGGTCCTTATTGGTGAGGAGCGTTATCTTGCCGCCGGCGGGAAGATCGATCCCGACCTCTTCAGCGAAAATGGCGACAAATGGGTCAATCCGGAAATCGCCCAGCGCCTTGCCGCCGACGTGATGGAAACGGAAGCCAAGCGCATCGGCGAGGAACTCGGCCTCGGCTGGATCAGGCCGATCGCATCCAACTTCGTGCTCAACGCCGCGAGCGGGCTCTATCGCGTGGTTCTTCCGCAGCCCGATCTCACCGATGAGCAACTGGACCGCCTCGACGCAATCGCGGCCCGCAAGGACGTCCTCAGCGACCTGATGGAGGACGATACAACGAGCGAAGAAGCCTATAAGGCGCTGGACGAGGAACGGGATGCCCTCGTCGAAGAGGAGCGGGCGATCCACTGCAGGCCCGCGGTGCTGCCCGAAGAGCTCAAATCGCAGATCGGTGCTTTCCTGACGCTCAGCCCCAAGGGCGAGATGGTGCTCGACAGCGAATATTACAGCGAGGAGCCGATCCGGGCCCGTGACGCCAATGACGATACCGACGCCGAGGATGACGATCGCTCGAGCGACGGCCGGGAATCCGCTTCGCCCGCGCCGCGGCCCGACGCGGTCGCACCCGGCGGCAAACCGCTGAGTGCTCGTCTCTACGACGAGCTCGCGATGCAGCGGCGTGACGTGCTTGCGGCTACCATGCTCGGCAATCCGGCGCTCGCCTTCGACTATGCTCTGTTCGTGATGATCGACGATCGGATCAACGGCCAATGTGCGTACGGCTCGACCATTCAGGCGCGTTCGCCCGAGGACCCGGTGCGGGTCGGACATCCGGCTACGCGGGCGCGCGCTTACCTTGCTGAGGCCCATGACGGCCTGGATGCGAGCTGGACCGAGCACGGGTCGGAAGTCGATCGCTTCGAGGTTTTCCGCGCGCTCGACGACGACACCAAGGCGGCATGGCTCGCCTACATCGTGGCAATGTCGCTTCAGGCGAAATCCAGCTATCGGACGGAGCAGTGTGCGCTGCATAATCGGCTTGCGACGATCATGGATATCGATGTTGCGAGCTGGTGGCGGCCGACATCGGAAAACTTCTTCGACCGCATCAGCAAGGGCTCGATCCTGAACCTGCTTGCCGAGGTTGGCGGCGCGCAGCTCACCGCCAGGCACGCGACGATGAAGAAGACCGATATCTCGGGAGCCTGCGAGAAGCTGTTCGCGGGCGATGCGATCGTCGAACCCGAGGTGCGCGATGCGGCGCTCGCCTGGGTTCCCAATGCCATGAAGTTCCTCGACCGGACCGACACGGACGATCTCACCCTGGTGGAAGACGTCGGAGGCGAGCAGGAGGACGCTTCCATCGAAGCCGGGGCAGGCGAACACGCCACTGCCGGGACCGAACCGATGGAAACCGAGCCCGACGCTCTGGCGGCCTGACGCTTCGCTTCTCCTGAATGCCTGGCCGCCGACGCGAGTGATCGCGTCGGCGGTCCTTTTTCAGATCCGGCTCACCACCTCGTTTGGCGGATATGACTTTCCCATAATCGCTAAAAGAAGAATGAGTTTCCTTCGTTCTTCCAGATAGAACGCATATTTTATTTTATGTGAATTGTTCAGATTATGATTGAGCATGGAACATACAATATAAATAGAATAGCAATTCTATAAATCTACAAGAATTCTTTCAGACATCTGAAGAAAGAGTTATTTCCTGCTCATGGAAGCATATAAGATACAAGAACTGGAAGACGAGCTGGCCAAACTGGAAGGCGAGTTGCGGCTGATCGAGGCCAAAAAGGCTGCGATTCGCAACTGCCTCGCGGCTTATGGCCGGACTGCGGCACTTATGCCCGGAACAAAACTCTCAAAAGTAATCGCTATAGCCACAGTCACCATAGAACGGGCGGAGGGCAGGCCGGTGCGGACCAGGATATTGGCGTGGCATATTCAGCAGACTGGTATTTCGTTAGGACGCAGCCCCGTAACCTACATTTGTTCAATTCTTCGTCGTTACTCCTACTTTAAGATCAATGGCCGATCGGGATGGACGCTGCAATCCGCGCAACCCGCGGCCTGTTGAAGCTGGAGACCGGCTGATAAAGGGGAGGGGACGCGGTCATGGCGGATTGAAGGAGCGGGAGAGACCCGCTTCGCCCGTCATCGAGAAGCGTCATGCCCCATCCCAAAAAATCCGGCCGCGATGTCGCGGCGGAAATCACCGATCTCATCATCCGCAAGCTCGAGGAAGGCGTTCCGCCATGGACCCGGCCATGGCAGACGAACGACGCGCGCAGCCGGCCATTGCGCCATTCGGGCGAGCCGTATCGAGGCGTCAATGCGCTCTATCTCTGGGCGCTGGGCGATGCGCGGGGATATCGCTCGCGCTACTGGATGACGCGCCGACAGGCCGAGGCTCTGGGCGGCAAAGTCCGGCTCGGTGAAAGCGGGGGCATCTCGGTCTATTTCTCATCGGTCAGAAAGTATGAAACGCACCCGCAAACGGGTCGCGGCGTCGAGCGGAACATCCGTTTCCTCCGTCATTATCTCGTCTACAACGCCGACCAGATCGACGCGCTGCCGGCCTGGTTCTATGCGACCGATGCACCCCTGGCTCGGGTGCGACCGTCAGAGCGTCAGGCCGCGATCGATGCTTTCTTTGCCGCAATCCCGGCGGAAGTGCGTCACGGTGGGAACCAGGCCTACTTCTCGCCGACGTTCGACTATATCCAACTCCCTTCTCGATCGGCGTTTCGCAGCATGGACCTCTACGCGTCGGTCCGCGGACATGAGACTTTGCACTGGTCGGGGCATTCCAACCGCCTCGCGCGCGCCTTCGGAAAGCGTTTCGGAGACAATGCTTACGCGATGGAAGAGATGGTCGCGGAGATCGGCGCCGGGCTGATCTGCGCTGACCTCGGCCTGCCGAATATCCTGCACGACGGCCATGCCAGTTACGTTGGGCATTGGCTCGACATCCTGAGGGGCGACAAGACCGCGATAATCCACGCGGCCGCCAAGGCGGAGCAGGCGTTCACCTACCTCCGCTCGTTCAGCCCGCCGGGTCCGGACACCGCCGGGGAGCAGGTGGGGCCAGATTTCGCGCCACGCTCTGATTGCCTCCAGTCAGCGGAGAAAATTCCATGCCCCTTGAAGTGAAACGGATGGCATGCCTTTCGACGGGTCATGTCACGGCCGACGTCGCCGCGGAGCTCGACCTGCTGATCGCTTCGCCTCCACCGGTCGCTGCACGAAGAAACTCCGCGATCTGGCAGGCGCAGATCGTCGCGGCGCAATGGCAGGAATTTGGCTGGTTCATCTGGGTCGGTTCGCCGGGACGAATCTACATGCCGCCATCGCTTCGCGCCTGTCTCGACGTTGCCGAGAGTGCCGGTGCCGCATGGGTGCAATTCGATCGCGATTGTCCGCCGATCGCGGAGCTTCCAAGATACGACTGGTGATCGGGTGCGCCCGAGCGACGCTCGGCCGCGAGACCCGGAAACCTCCCCTTTCTCAATCACAACATCAAGGAGACCCGCAATGGGTTGGCTCTTCATGCCGCGCGCTTCGCTCGGCGGCCACAAATCGGCCAAGTCCTACCTGGATGCCCAGTTCACCTACGAACGGCCTGACGAGGATGGCGGCTCACACGGCCTCAAGGTTCTGGCTTCGGCCTGTCCCGGAAATCGCGTCTACTACGCCGCCACTCAGGTGATGACGAACCGCGTCGGCGGTGAGGTGTTCGCGATTGTCTGCCTCGTGCGCTGGCAGCCGCGTGACAAGGAAGGCTATATCTTCGGATATAAGGACCTCGAGGAATCGATGGGACTGTACGAGGCGGAGTGTCCGGAGCGCATTCTCGACCTCCTCACTCCCACCGAGAACGAAAACGCGCTCGACTGGCGTGCGCGCTGCCGAGCCAACATTGCGCTTCGGGGGCGGAAGCTTGCTGACGGGGACCGTATCCGTCTCTCTGAATCCGTGACTTTCACCGATGGCCATGAAGCCCAGGAGTTCATCGTGCGCAAGCGCGGCCGACGTCTCATCCTGCGCGATCCCGAAACCGGCGGCCTCTATCGGATCAGCCGGCTGATGCAGCGCACATGGTCGATCGTGCCGACCACCAAGGTCCACAGGACCATTTTTGCCTGACGGCAACCTCCAAAGAAGAGAGAATTCCCAATGGTGGCTCTGATCCTCATCAATGCGATCTCCTCAAAGCGAAGCATTTTGTGCAGTCGGGAGAATGCGCTGCGCGTAGCGACACGCATGTTTGACGACCGGAGAAAGCCGATCAGCGTCATCCGCACCGGCAATCCGTTCCAGCCTTACCGAGTGTCGATCGCTCCCACCCGTCATGAACATGTCGAACTTGAACTGGTCTCCTGACCGGCGCGTTCCAAATACATGAGCGCGGCCCGGTATATTCTCGGGGTGGTGCAGCGACATCTTGCCCCTGACTACCGATTGGCGGGAAGCCTCCAAGATGCGCCGACAGAAAAGGCGCCTATGCGCTTGTCCTTGCCGTTGAAAGCCCGGTCACGCTGCTCTGGCGCAAGCAGCCCATTCAGCTTTCTTCAGGCTGGTATGTTTATGCGGGGAATGCGAACGCTGCTGGCGGAATCAGAGTCAGGCTTCGACATGATATGCAGGCGGACAAGGTGCCGCACTGGTATATCGACCACCTGACGAACGCGGCCCGAAACATCGATGCCTTTGTCGGTATCGCTGGGTGGGAGTGCGACATCATCGCTCGTCTTTCCGCTGCAGAAGGGTTCCAAGGTCCGCTTCCCGGCTTCGGAAGCAGTGATTGTCGGCGCTATAGCACACGCCTGCTGCAATTCAGCCCCTCGGAATCCTGAAACAATAGCGGAAGCCCGGTCATTGCCGGGCTTCCGCTACGTCAGTCTGTACGCTGCTCAGATCGCCGGATCACTCCACCAGGATCGTCCCTGCGCGAAGTCCTCGGTCGCAGCAACGATGGGGCCGTCCGGCTCATCTGCCACATAGGGCGAAACATGTGGGTAGGTCCTGACCCTCTGCCGGTGAATCTGGCCGGCTATCCGCCCGCGCGCTTCGAGAATCTCCTCCAGCCAGGTCAGATCGTCGATCATCTCGACAACACCGCGCCCGGCAAGGCAGAAATAGAGGCAGCGTTGAAAGTCATTCCCATCGGGATTGCTGAGGATGGCTGCCAGCTTGCGCTTGCCGCCGATCTCACCCTCATGGATCCAGCTCACCGCCTCGCGCAGTTCGCGCGTAGAATAATAGGCATCCTCGATATGCATGCCGATCGCGGCGTTGGCGATCATGCGCCGCGTGGGACGATTCTGGTCGTCGAGTGCTGCATCGCGAAGCGTCACATCGAGATCGAACGGGTCGAGAAAGCGGTTGGCGGGATTGGTCACAAAATTTCTCCTTGAATCGAACATAACATGAACAAAAGCAAGGTCAACCCTGGGTGATCGAACTTGTCGTCGGATTGCCGCATCTACGAGAAGGACTGTTGCTGTGCCGCGCTCGCGAACTGGGAAGTCACGTTCTTGTCTCCGCGAACGCCCTGTCGCGCTGGACGAAGCGGCGAGGGTGGCGCGAATGGGCGGGATGGTCGACGCGCCAGCTCGTCAACGCAGCGGGGCTCCACAGCTTTTGCCTCGATAGCGCCGACTTGACCGCGATGATGGCATATGGCGGCTTCTCGTGGTCCGCGCGAGACTATGTGGGGTATCCATTCCGCTGGTGGGCAAGCCTTGACTGTTGCGTCGAGCAGGAAATCGCGCGCGATCGCGAAGAGATCCTCGACAGGATATCTCGGACGGTCCGGGCCAATATCGATTGTCGCTTGCTCGGCGAGGATGAGGGAATCGGTGCGACCTTCCTCCCGGTGATCCAAGGCCGCTCACCGGCCGACTACGAATGCTGTGCCGACGCCTTGTCCGATACCATTTCGCGCGCCCAGCTGGTCGGAATGGGCAGCATGTGCCAGCGCCCGATCCACGGTGCACAAGGTTTGATCGCAGTTCTGGATCATCTCGACCGTATCCTGCCACGAGACATTCGCCTCCACTGGTGGGAGCATCCAAATTGACTCGATCCGGCATAGAAGGCTGACTCTGCCTAGCGCAGTTACCACCTTGGGGCCGAATGCGGAATGGCAGGTGCGGAGGTGGAATGTGGCGATAGCGGCCACTGGCGCGTGTCGGCTACCGGCCGAGGCTGTGTAAAAACGCGATCACATGATAGGCTTTTCCCGGACATTCGGGAGGCTTTGAGATGGGCCGTTTCGTTGAGGGGGAAGACCGGC
>CAYLKZ010000020.1:0-32353 GCA_964384275.1 uncultured Sphingobium sp.
GCGTGGTTTCGAGGGCGGAAGCAAAAGACGGCATTTCATTTCTCCCGGCGTCTTAGGGGGACGCCATTTTCCACTATGTCGGCATGCCCCGGCTGTTGGTCAAGGGGGCCGATCCAAATCCCCCGCTGCCGTGTTTCCGGCCGGTTTCGGCATCGGCGGCGACGGAGGGGAGGGGGCTGGTTCATTTCCTGAATAACGCTTCCGCGCTGGCGCGATGGCCGACCGCATGGTCGATCGTCTTGTGTACGCGCGCTATCTCTCCCTCCAATGCGGCGATGCGGGCGCGAAGCTCGTCAACGGAAAGGGGGGCAAGGTCCTGCTTCAGTACCAGGTTCAGCGGGTCATCCGCCCGCTTTGGCAGATAGTCGTCCATATCCATCCAGATGAATGTTGACGCTATGAGGAGCAGTGTCAATATGGCATGGCAATCCAGTGGGCGCTTCGGGACTGGTGGAATGGCCAGATGACCGGCTGGACGCATTCGGATAGGCGGGCAGCCGATGCCGGACGCGTGAAGGCGTGTCGCCCGACGGGGCACGATTATGTGGGGATCGGCATGACGCTGGAGATTATTTCCAAGGAAATGCGCGCCGTGGGCATGGATGCCCCGGGCGGACCGGAGGTGTTGACCGAAAGGCTGATGCCCATTCCCTCGCCGCGGCAAGGGGAGGTGCTGATCCGCGTCCATGCGGCGGGCGTCAATCGGCCTGACCTGTTTCAACGCGCTGGCCATTATCCTCCGCCCGCCGGCGCTTCGCCGCTGCCGGGGCTGGAGGTGTCGGGCGTGATCGTTCAACTAGGCCCGGAGGTTAACGCCTCGCTGCTGGGGCGGAAGGTCTGCGCGCTCACCAATGGCGGGGGCTATGCCGAATATGTGGCGGTGCCTGTCGGGCAATGCCTGCCCGTGCCGGACGGCTATGACATGGTGGAGGCGGCGGCCCTGCCCGAAACCCTCTTCACCGTGTGGATCAATCTGTTCGAGCGCGCCTATGTGGTCGGGGGCGACACGGTGCTGATCCATGGCGGCACCAGCGGCATCGGCACCATGGCGATTTCGCTCTGCCGTCTGTTCGGCGTGCGCACTATCGTCACTTGCGGAACGGACGAGAAATGCCAGGCCGCGCTCGACTGGGGCGCGAACCACGCGGTCAATTACCGGACGCATGATTTCGTGGAGGAGGTGGGCGCCTTTACCGATGGCGGGCGTTGTCAGGCGGTGCTCGACATGGTGGGCGGCGATTATGTCGCGCGCAACCTCAAATGCCTCGCCGATGATGGCAGGCATGTGTCGATCGCGGCGCTGGGCGGCAGCAAGGCGCAGATTTCCATGGCCGAGATCATGATGCGGCGACTGACGCTCACCGGCTCCACCCTGCGCGCCCGCACCACCGTGTTCAAGGAGCTGGTCGCGGACGAGATCGGCACGAATGTCTGGCCTTTTGTCGAGAAGGGCGAACTGCGCCCGGCGATGGATCGGGTGTTCCCCCTCGCCGAAGCGGCGCGCGCGCATGAGAGGATGGAAGCGGGCGAGCATTTCGGCAAGATCGTGCTGAAAGTGGAATAAAGGCAGGGCAGAAGCGGGGATGCGAGCATTTTACTTGCCCTTCTTTCCGCTTTCCATTACGATCATCTGGTTTAGCGGCCACCCGGATTGGGTGGCCCTTATCGTTTTTGGATGATCTTTCAGACCGGAGCGCACGCCTTGTCCCAGCCGCTTATGCCTCATGCCACTGCTTGCTGGCTGATCGAGAATACCGCCCTCAGCTTCTCCCAGATCGCGGATTTCTGCGGCCTGCACATGCTGGAGGTCCAGGCTATCGCCGATGATACGACGAGCATCAAATATACCCCGCGCGATCCCGTGCGGGCGCACGAACTCGCGGTCGAGGAAATTCGCAAGGGCGAGGCCGATCCCGACTATGCGTTGAAGATCGCCAAGGGCAGCGAGCCTGTCCGCCGGACCAAGGGCCCGCGTTATACGCCGGTGTCCAAGCGTCAGGACAAGCCCGATGGCATTGCCTGGATATTGCGCAACCATGCGGAGATTTCCGACGGCGCGATCGGCCGGCTGATCGGAACGACCCGCACCACCATCGCCGCGATCCGCGATCGCAGCCATTGGAATATTGCCAATATCGTCCCCAAGGATCCGGTGACGCTGGGGCTCTGCTCGCAGCGCGAACTCGATGCCGAGGTCGCCAGGGCGGCGAAGAAGGCGGGGATCGAGACGCCCGCCGATACGCGTCTGGATGGCGCCAAGGCCGCATTGATCGAGGAACTGCGCCGCCAGCGCGACCGTGACGAAAGCGCTCCCGTCGCAAGCCCCCGGATCGAAGAGGAAGAGCAGACGATCTCCACCGCCAATTCTGCGCGCGAGGAAGCCGAGCGTCTCTTCGGCGGCCGTCCCAGCGACGAAGGCTGAGGCGGAAAGCTGGGCAGGGGTTTACCCCTGCGGGAAAGACCAGAAAAAGGCGGGGTGGTTAGCCCCGCCTTTTTTCATTCTATCGATAATATCCGCTATTGGCCGCTATGGGAAGGCTGTTCAGCCGATCCAGCTCAGCGCCTTGGCGATGCCATAAGCAGAAGTGAGCGTCAGCACGACGCCGACCAGCAGCAGCAGGCGATTGGGCGCGATATGCTTGGCGAGCTTGGCGCCCAGCGGCGCCGCGAAAACGCCGCCGATCAGCAGGCCGGTGGTCGCGACGGTGAAGCTTTCCCAGCCCAGATGAAGCAGGAAGGTGATGCTGACCGACAGGGTCAGCAGGAACTCGGTGGTGTTGACCGTGCCGATGGTGGTGCGCGGGTCTCCCCCCTGCAACAGCAGATTGGAGGTAACGACCGGCCCCCATCCGCCGCCGCCGCTCGCATCGAGAAAGCCGCCGATCAGCCCCAGCGGGGCTACGACGCGCGGATCGCGGGCGCGATGGATGACATGGGTGCTGCGCCAGATCAGCCACAGGCCGATGGATGCCAGATAGGTCAGCACCAGCGGCTTGATGACGCCGCTGTCGATATTGGACAGCAGATAGGCCCCGGCTACGCCGCCGATCACGCCGGGAACGGCAAGGCGTCGAAACAGCTTCCAGTCGATATTGCGATGATAGATGTGGCTGATGCCCGACACGGCGGTGGTGAAGGTTTCCGCCGCATGGACACCTGCCGATGCGAATTTGGGGGAAACGCCCATGGCGAGCAGCAATGTGCTTGAAATCACCCCATAAGCCATGCCCAGCGCCCCGTCGATCAATTGGGCTGCAAAGCCGATTGCGATAAACGGAAGCAAGGCCGGGAGAATCTCCCCTATCATATAATTCATGTGATTCTCCGCTGTCTCCGCCATCCCCTATAGAAAGGGGGAAGCGCGCGGCAATTAAGAATTTCTATCGAGTGCCGGTCAATAATTATTGCTATCATGCCTTTGATATATTTCGGTTTTATAGCGATGCTCGCAAAACTCCATCCAGTCGGCGCGTGCCGGTTCTTACATGCCCCGCCATTTTCATGACGAAGAAAGCGGGGCGCGGGCGCGACACTATCAAAGGAAACTATAGGGGTCGATATCCACGCTTACGCGGACGGAGGCGGGCCATTTTTCCGCATTGAGCCAGTCGGCGATCGCCTGCTGGACATTGAGGCTGCGGGAAGCGTGGACGAGCAGCCGGTGCCGGTGACGCCCCCGCAATTGGGCGAGCGGCGCGGGCGCGGGGCCATAGACGTGCAACCCCTCGGCCTGCGGCGCGCTCCGGCCCAGGCGCCGGGCGATGTCGGCGGCGGTGGCGGCGTCCTCGCTCGATACGATGATTGCGGCATAGCGGCCGAAGGGCGGCGCATGGGCGATATGGCGGTTCTCCGTCTCGGTCGCGTAGAAACGCTCCGCGTCGCCGGAGAGCAGCGCCTTGATGACCGGCGCGTCGATCATGCGCGTTTGCAGGAACACCCGCCCCGGCTTCTGCCCTCGCCCTGCGCGCCCGGAAACCTGGCTGATCTGCTGGAAACAGCGCTCCGCCGCGCGCAGGTCTCCGCCCTCCAACCCCAGATCGGCATCGATCACGCCCACCAGCGTCAGATTGGGGAAATGATAGCCCTTGGTGACGAGCTGGGTGCCGACGATGATGTCGACCGCGCCATGCTCTACGCTGGCGACGAACTCCGCGACCTTTTCCGGCGACCAGAGCGTGTCCGAGGTGACGATGGCGATGCGCGCCTGTGGAAACAGCATCGATACCTCGTCGGCGATCCGCTCCACGCCGGGGCCGCAGGCGACGAGCGCGTCCTCCTCATGGCATTCCGGGCATTCGCGCGGCGTCGGCATCACATGGCCGCAATGATGGCAGGCGAGGCGGCGGGTCAGCTTGTGCTCCACCATCCATGCCGTGCAATTGGGGCATTGGAAGCGATAGCCGCAATGGCGGCACAGCGTCAGCGGCGCATATCCGCGCCGGTTGAGGAACAGCAGCGCTTGCTCGCCCTTGTCGAGCGTCTCCTGCATCGCCTTCACCAGCGGCGGGGCGATCCAGCGTTGGCGGTCGGGCGGATCGCGCAGCAGGTCGATGCCGATGATCTCCGGCATTTGCGCGCCGCCAAAGCGGGAGGGCAGGCGGATTTCCTGATAGCGGCCCAGCGTCACCTGATGCCGCGTCTCTATCGCGGGGGTCGCGGAGGCGAGCAGCACCGGGCATTTTTCGAACATGCCGCGCATCACCGCCACGTCGCGGGCGTGGTAGCGGACACCGTCCTCCTGCTTGAAGCTGATCTCATGCGCTTCATCGACGACGATGAGGCCCAGATTGGGGAAGGGCAGGAACAGCGCCGAGCGGGCGCCGACGACGACGCTCGCCTCCCCGCGCGCGACGGCGAGCCAGGCGCGGCGGCGCTCGCTCTGCTTCTGGTTGCTGTGCCAGTTGATCGGCGCGACGCCGAAACGCTTTTCAAAGCGCTTGAGGAACGGCTCGGTCAGCGCGATTTCGGGAAGCAGCACCAGCACTTGCCGGCCATCGCGAATGGCGCGGGCGACCGCCTCGAAATACACCTCCGTCTTGCCCGACCCGGTGACGCCATCGAGCAGGAACGCATGGAAGCCGCCCGCGTCGATCGCATCGGTCAGCCTGTCGGCGGCAGCCTGCTGCGCTTCGTTGAGCTGCGGCACCTGATGATCGGGATCGGGCGGCGGATAGGGGGCGTTCGCCTCCACCTCGACCGCTTCGAGCGCGCCCGCCTTGATCAGCCCGCGCAGCACGGCGAGCGAAACCTCCGCCTTTTCCGCCAGTTCGCGCGGGGAGGCCTGAAAATCGCCGATCCGTTCCAGCGCCTGTTCCCGCTGGGGCGTCAGTCGCGCGGGAATGAGGCCGCTGGCGCGATATTCGACGATCTTGCGCTGGTCGGTCAGCGCCGCGCCGGAAGACAGCGCCATGCGCAGCACGGCGGCGGGCGGCGCCATGTAATAATCGGCCGTCCATTCGATCAGGCGGCGCAGCGGCGCGGGCAGCGGCGGAGCGGGCGACATCCATGTCAGCAGGCGCAGGCGGTTGTCGCCGACGCTCTCGACGCCGGGGAAGCGATCCTCCTCCCACACCACGCCCGCGATGCGGCGCGGGCCGAGCGGCACTTCGACGATGCTGCCCGGCTCGACCGGCATGTCGGGCGGCACGCGATAGTCGAGCGGGCCGAGCGCGCTGTTGAGGATGAGGACGCGGGCGCGAGTCATGGCCCCTGTCATAGCCATTCGGGGGTCGCGGTCCAGTCACCGTCCGCTTTTGCGTATAGTCCCTGTTCCCGCGATTGCCCGGTGGGCGGGGGATTCCATCGGCGTCGAAATCGCTCCGGCCCGGCCTTATCCTGCCGGGCGGAAGGGGGTATAGCGTCGGACGAATCAGCGCTTTGCAAAGGAACCGCCCTCATGAAATTTTTTGTCGATACCGCCGATACCGATGCGATCCGCGATCTTGAGGCCACAGGCCTGCTCGATGGCGTGACGACCAACCCGTCGCTCATCCACAAATCGGGACGCAAGTTCACCGAGGTGATTGCGGAAATCTGCAAGATCGTCGATGGCCCGGTGTCGGCTGAGGTCGTCGCGCTCGACCATGTAACGATGATGAAGGAGGCGGAGATCCTTCGCAAGATCGCCGACAATGTCTGCATCAAGGTGCCGCTGACGGTCGATGGTCTCAAGACCTGCAAGGCGCTGACGGGCGAAGGCACGCAGGTCAATGTGACGCTCTGCTTCTCGGCCAATCAGGCGCTGCTGGCGGCGAAGGCGGGCGCGACCTTCATCTCGCCCTTCGTTGGCCGCCATGACGATAATGGCTTCGACGGCATGAAGCTGATCGAGGATATCCGCCTCATCTACGACAATTACGCATTCGCGACCGAGATTCTCGTCGCCAGCGTGCGCAACCCGATCCATGTGCTGGAAAGCGCGAAGATCGGCGCCGATGTGATGACCGCGCCGCCGTCCGTCATCCTCTCGCTGTTCAACCATGTGCTGACCGACAAGGGCATTGAGGGCTTCCTTGCCGATTGGGCCAAGACGGGTCAGACGGTCGGCTGATCTGCTTTCTGCAACGGCAGAACAGCACCCGGAAAAATAAAGGGCGGCTCCATGGTGGGCCGCCCTTTTTCATTTGCTCTGTCGGCAGGCTCAGAAGCCTTTTGGCGCCGCGTCGATGACCGTGAACTTGCCTGTATCGACCTGCTGCACCTCCAGCGCGCGATCGGCGATGCCTTCGCGGTCGAAACGGAACGCGCCGTCAATGCCGGTAAAGCCGCCCTTGTCGGCCAGCGCGGCCATCGGGAAGGTCGTGCCTTCTTTCCAGTTCTGGGCGATCCGCACCGTCAGCAGCACCGCGTCATAGCCCAGCGCGGAAAGGCGATAGGGCGCGGCGTTGAAGCGGGCGCGATATTTGGTCGTGAGCTGGCGATAATAGCTGTCCGGCACGCTGGCGAACCACGCGCCGCGCAGCGCGTTCGTCGCGACGATGGTGCTTTCCTCGGTATTCCATAGCTCGGTGCCGAGGATGCGCGCATCCGCGCCGCCATTCTGCCGGACGATCGGCGCCGCCTGAAGCGCGATGCGGCCGCCATCGGCGATCAGCACCGCGTCATAGCCCGCAGGCAGCTTGCGGATCGCGGCGGTCAGCGAGCCGGGACTGCGCTGGAAGCTTTCCATCGCGATGACGGTGCCGCCCGCTTGCTCCACGGCCCGTAGCATCGCGGTGCCGGCGCGTTCGCCATAGACGCCCGCGGGCACCAGAGCCGCGAATTTGCTCATGCCGCGCGACCGCGCATAGCTCACCACCCGGCCTACCGACTGGGCGGGGGAATAGCCCATCAGATAGACGCCGTTGCCCGCGACGCTGGCGTCGTTGGAAAAGCTGATGACCGGCACATCGGCCTTGCGCGCCAGCGGGGCGGTGATCTTCACCTCATCGCCGGTCAGCGGCCCGAGGATCAGCTTGTTGCCGTCCGCGATGGCGCGGCTGGCCGCCGCCGCCGCGCCCTTGCCGGTGTCGTAGGTGGTGATGCGGATATTCTTCGCCTGCGTGTCGAGCAGGGCGAGCGTGGTCGCATTGGCGATCGACTGGCCTACACCGGCATTGGGGCCGGTGGTGGGGACGAGCAGGGCGATTCGGTGCCGCTGCACATCGGTCGGCAGGCCAGGCTGCACCGGCGCGGGGGGCGGCGGCGCGGTTTGCTCCGGCCCGGCGCCCTTGGGCACAATCGTCTGACAAGCGGCGAGGAATAGCCCGCCGGCGAGAACAAGCCCCCGGCCAAGACCGCGCAGGCGGCCCCACATGTTTGCTTGCCCAAGGGCATCCGTCTCTGCCATGGAAACTCCTTATGGTGGATGCATTAACTCCCGGCCTTTATATCGTCGCAGGGCCAATCGGCAACTTGTCTGACCTCAGCCCGAGGGCCGCCGATATTTTATGCCGCGCCGATGTGGTCGCGGTGGAGGACAGCCGCGTCTCGGCCAGGCTGCTGCGCCATGCCGGATCGGATCGGCCGATGCTGCCCTATCACGACCATAGCGACGAGGGGGTGCGGGCGAGGCTGGTCGCGCGCATGGGGAATGAGGCGGTCGCGCTATTGAGCGATGCGGGCACGCCGCTCATTTCCGATCCCGGTTACAAGCTGGTGCGCGATGCGCGCGCGGCGGGTCATGCGATCACGACCATTCCCGGCCCCTGCGCGGCGATCGCGGCGCTGACGCTTTCCGCGCTGCCGACAGACCGCTTCCTGTTCATGGGCTTCCTGCCCGCAAAGTCCAAGGCGCGGAGCGACAATCTGGCCGAGGTGGCGGCGGTGCGCGCGACGCTGATTTTCTATGAGAGCGGGCCGCGTCTTTCCGCCTCCCTCACCGACATGGCGCTGGCGCTGGGCGACCGCGAGGCCGCCGTCTGCCGGGAGATCAGCAAAAGCTATGAGGAGGTGAGGACCGGCCGCCTCACCGAACTGGCGGCGGCCTATCGGGATAACGGCCCCAAGGGCGAGATCGTCGTCGTCGTCGGCCCCCCCGGCGAGAAGGAAAAGGCGAGCGAGGAGGATGCCGATGCGCTGCTGCGCGAGGCGCTCCTGCGGTTGCCGGTCGGCAAGGCGGCGAGCGAGGTGGCGAAGGCGACCGGGCTCGATCGCCGCGCTCTCTATGCCCGGGCGCTGGACCTGAAAGGCGAATGACCTCCCCCGCGCGATTGGCGGCGGAAAAGCGCGGGCGGCAGGCGGAGCGCCTGTGCGCCTGGTGGCTGCGGCTCAAGGGCTGGACGATCCTCGACCGCCGCGTGCGCTGCCGCGCTGGCGAGGTGGACCTCATCGCCCGGCGCGGCACGCTCGTCGCCTTTGTCGAGGTGAAGGCGCGGGGCAGCGAGGCGGAACTGGATTTCGCGATAGACGAACGCCGCCTTGCGCGGGTCGCGGCGGCGGCGGAAAGTCTTGCCCCTCGCTATGTCCGGCCTGGCGACGACATGCAGATCGACGTGATGCTGCTTGCGCCGCGCCGCCCGCCACGCCATTTGAGCAACGTCTGGCACGGAGGATGAGTCCTTCGTTCTTCATCAGGGAAGCAAATTCATGACGATCACCGCTGCCGTTCAGATGGACCCGATGGAGGGGATCAAGATTGGCGGGGATTCGACCTTCGCGCTGATGCTGGCCGCCCAGTCGCGCGGCTACACGCTCTATCATTATGAGGCGACGGACCTGAGCTGGCGCGATGGCCGCCTGCTCGCCGATGCGCGGAAGGTCAGCGTGCAGAAGGTGGAGGGCGACCATTTCCGCTTCGGTGAGCGAGTGGTGCTTGATCTTGGCCGCGATGTCGATGTCGTGCTGATGCGGCAGGATCCGCCTTTTGACCTGAGCTATATCACTGCGACGCATCTGCTCGAACGGATCGAGGGGGAGACGCTGGTGGTCAACAACCCGGCCTCCGTCCGCAACGCGCCGGAAAAGCTGTTCGTCCTGGATTATGCGCGCTTCATGCCGCCGACGATGATTACCCGCAGCCTCGAAGAAGTGCGCAGCTTCCTCGCCGAGCATAAGGATATCGTGGTGAAGCCGCTCTACGGCAATGCAGGCAGTGCGGTGTTCCGCATCGGGCCGGACGGCGCGAACCTTTCCGCGCTGGTGGAACTGTTCAACGCCTCATGGGTCGAACCCTTCATGGTGCAGGCCTTCATTCCCGCCGTCCGCGAGGGCGACAAGCGCATCGTTCTGGTCGATGGCGAGGTCGCGGGCGCGGTCAACCGGGTGCCGGGCGCGGGTGAAATCCGTTCCAACCTCGCGGTGGGCGGTTCCGCCGCCAAGACCGAGCTGACCGGGAAGGAGCAGGAGATTTGCGCAGCGCTCGGCCCGGAGCTGAAGAAGCGCGGCCTGCTTTTCGTCGGCATCGACGTGATCGGCGGCGAGTGGCTGACGGAGATCAACGTCACCTCTCCGACCGGCATCGTCTCCATCGATCAGTTCAACGGCACCGATACGGCGGGCATGATCTGGGATGCGATCAATCGCCGCCTTGAAGGGCGGGGCTGACCGGCCCGGATATGCTATGACGACATGCCATGACGGACAGAATATCATGACGGATTGGCCTTTATGACCGATTGGGTAGTCGATCTGATCGACGCGGGCGGCTATTGGGGCATTGCGCTGCTGATGGCGATCGAGAATATCTTTCCGCCGATCCCGTCCGAACTCATCATGGGCATCGGCGGCATTCGCGTGGGGCAGGGGCGGATGGAGATGCTGCCGTTGCTCTTTGCCGGAACGGTGGGCACGGTCGTGGGCAATTATTTCTGGTATGCGATCGGCTGGTCGCTGGGGAAGGAACGGTTGCGACCGCTGGTTCGCCGGTTCGGGCGCGTCCTCACCATCGAATGGAAGGAGGTGGAGATGCTCAATCGCCTCTTCCAGCGCCATGGCGAGAAGATCGTCTTCTTCTTCCGTTTCATGCCCGCCTTCCGCACCATCGTGTCGCTGCCCGCCGGACTGTTCCGGATGGGGCACCTGCGGTTCCTTGCATGGACCGCCGCCGGGTCGCTGATCTGGAACATCATCCTCGCGGGCGGCGGAACCCTGCTTGGCTCCTATTTTCACCGGATCGACGAATATCTGGGGCCGCTCACCACGGCGGCGGTCGGCATCATCATTATGGCCTATATCTGGCGGCTCATCCATTGGCGGCCCAATGGCGACGGCCATGAGAGCGCCGGGCGCCGGGGTGAGAGGCATGGGGGCGAGAGCGACTGAAGGGCGTCAGGCCCTCGGATGGGCGTTGCGGTAAATGTCGAGCAGATGGGCGGCATCGACCTGCGTATAGATCTGGGTCGAGCTGAGGCTCGCATGGCCGAGCAGTTCCTGAAGCGAGCGCAGGTCCGCGCCGCGCCCCAGCAGATGCGTCGCGAAGCTGTGGCGCAGCGCATGGGGGCTGGTCCGTTCCGGCAGCAGCAGGCGGCGGCGCGCCTCCCGCACCGCCTTGCGGATGATCGCCGGATCGAGAACGCCCCCGCGCGCCCCCCGAAACAGCGCGTCCTCCGGCGTGAGCGCGAAGGGGCAGGCCCCGGCATAGCTGTCGAGCGCCTCGCGCACCTGCGGGAGCAGCGGCACGATCCGCGTCTTGCCCCGCTTGCCGGTGATGCGGATCGTCTCGCCTGCCGGGACATCGCGCCGCTTCAGCGACAGCGCCTCGGATATGCGCAGGCCGGAGCCATAGAGCAGCAGCAGCACCGCCCAATCGCGCGCGGCGATCCACGGTTCACGCGCATTTTCGGATACATCCTCGGCCAGCGAGATCACGTCGTCGGGGGAGACGGGGCGTGGCAGGCTCTTCTCGACGCGGGGGCCTTGCAATAGGGTCACTTGCCCGCCCTCGCCGCCGCTAAAGGCCAGAAAGGCGCGGATCGCGGACAGTTCCCGCGCGGCGGATGCATTGCCTATGCCTTGCGCGCGCCTATGGGCGAGGAAGGCGCGCAGATCGGTGCCGGGCAGGGCGGCCAGCAAAGCGTCCCCCGGCGGCGCGCCATGGTGCAGCGTCAGAAAATCCAGCAGCCGCTGCGCGCCCGCGACATAGGCCCGCACCGTATGGGGCGAGCGCCGCCGCTCGGTCGAGAGATGGCGGTGCCAGCGGGCCAGCCGGTCCTGATGCGCAAGGCTCATGGTCGGGCCTATCGCACCAGATCGCCGAGGATCGCGTCGAGCAGCAGCGCGCCCTGCGCGGTGACGCGTAGCCGCTCGCCTTCGCGGGCAAGCAGGCCATGGCCGCCCAGCCGCTTCACAGCTGTGCCGTCGATCAGTTCCTCCTCCGTCCGTCCGGTGCGCGAGGCGATGACGGCCAGATCGACCCCTTCGGCAAGGCGCAACCCCATCAGCAGCGCTTCGCGGCCTCTGTCCTCGGGGGAGAGGCGGGTTTCTTCCTGAAGGCCATGGCCGTTGCGGGCGATGGCTTCGATCCAGTTTTCCGGCTTGCGATGGCGCTGGGTCGCATGGGGGACGCCATGGGCATCATTACGCCTGCCATGGGCGCCGGGACCGATCCCGGCATAATCGCCATAGCGCCAATAGGTGAGGTTATGGCGGCTTTCCTGTCCCGGCCGGGCGTGATTGCTCGTTTCATAAGCAGGCAATCCCGCAGCGATGGTCAGCGTCTGCGTCAGATCGTAGAGGTCGGCGGCATGATCGGGGTCGGCGGGGACAAGGCTGCCCTGCCGGGCCAGCGTCTCGAACCGGGTGCCCGGCTCGATCGTCAATTGGTAGAGCGAGAGATGATCGGTGCCGAAGGCCAGCGCCCGACCCAGTTGCTTTTCCCATGCGGCGGTGCTCTGGCCGGGCAGCGCGTAGATGAGGTCGAAGCTCACCCTGCGGAAATGGCGCTGGGCCACCTCTATCGCCCGCGCTGCCTCGCTCTCGTCATGGGCGCGGCCGAGGAAATGCAGCGCTTCTTCCTCCAGCGATTGCACACCCAGCGACACACGGTTGATCCCGGCGCGGGCAAGCTCGGCGAAGCGGTCCACCTCCACGCTGTTCGGGTTTGCCTCCAGCGTGATCTCGATTTCCGGGGTGAACCCCCAATGCCCCCGGGCGGCGTCCAGAAGGTCCGCGACCAGCTCCGGCGGCATCAGCGAGGGCGTGCCGCCGCCGAAAAAGATTGACCCCAGCCGTCTCCCGCCCGTCAGCGCCGCCTCGTGCGCCATATCCGCGAGCAGGGCGCGGCGCCAGAGGGCGATATCGACCCGATCGCGAACATGACTATTGAAATCGCAATAGGGGCATTTAGAAACGCAGAACGGCCAATGAATATAGAGAGCCACCGGGGGGAATTCTGCTTTGGTTTGCCGCAAGTTAACCTTTTGGGTTGGGAACTCCTCAAGAGTTGGGGGGGTAAAAGCGCAAATCATGATCAAGACGCCTTATATGCAAAAACGCAGCTCCGCGCCACTGTCGCTCCTGCTGATGGCGCTTTCTCCGGTCTTTGCCGCTTCGGCTCATGCCGACAGCAGCAATTTTGCCGCTTATGTGGACGTACCCCGTCCCTCCTATTCCGAGCAGTGGCTCTATTATCCGGGCCAGACGAAGTCGGAGCATATGGCCTCGCTCTCCGAAACGGTGCTGTCCTCGCATAATGAGGAACGGCGGCGCTGGCGGGTGCCGCCGCTGCGCTGGGACGAAGGGCTGGTCGCGGACGCCCGCGCCTATGCGGGCACGCTGGCGCAAAAGGGCTATCTGGAGCACGCCGATATGTCGAGCCGGGCGCAGCCGCAGGGCGAAAATCTCTGGATGGGAACGCGCGATGCGTTCGGCTACGATCAGATGATGGGCGGCTTCCTCGAAGAGCGGCGCAATTATGTGGCGCGGGCGGTGCCGCATATCAGCAAGACCGGCAATTGGGCGGATACCGGCCATTATAGCCAGATGATCTGGCGCACGACCACCTCTGTCGGCTGCGCCGTCGCGTCCAACAAGGATTTCGATTTCCTTGTCTGCCGTTACAGCCCGGCGGGCAATGTCTGGGGTATGCGCGCCGATGAGGGCGGGCCGCTCCTGCGTGAGCGCCGCGGCATCGCCTCCGCGAGAGAGAAGGAAAGGCAGAAGCTGGCCCTGCTGTCCGGCAACTGATCTTCCCCGCCTGTCTTTCTGGCCCTATTGTCCCGCTGCGCCGGGATCGGAATGCCGGGGATCAGAAGGCCGGGGATCAGAAGGAAGCCGCGACCAACTGGCGGAAGGCGTCCGCGCGATGGCTCATCGCATGCTTGTCCGCCGGGTCCATCTCGGCAAAGCTGATGGTGTGGCCGAGCGGCTGGAAGATCGGGTCATAGCCGAAGCCCTTGTCGCCGCGCGGGGGCCAGACGATCTGCCCATCGACGCGTCCTTCAAAGGCTTCCACATGACCATCGGGCCAGGCGAGGGCCAGCGCGCAGATGAAATGCGCGCCATGGCCGGCCTCCGGCCCCTTGGCGCCGATCGCGTCCCACACCCGCTGCATCGCGACGGAGAAGTCCTTTTCCGGCCCGGCCCAGCGCGCCGAGAAAATGCCGGGATCGCCATTCAGCGCCTCCACGCACAGGCCGCTGTCGTCGGCGAGCGCGGGAAGGCCGGAAAGATCGGCGGCGGCCAGCGCCTTCAACTCCGCATTGGCGATGAAGGTGGTGCCGGTCTCCTCCGGCTCCGGCAGGCCGAGCGAACCGGCCGAAACCGGTTCTATGCCATGGGGGCCGAGCAGTTCCGCGATTTCGCGCACCTTGCCCGCATTATGGCTGGCGATCACCAGCTTGCCGGGCGTCAGTTTACGGATGGCCTGCTCGTTCCCCCAATTGTCGGTCATCGCCCGGTCGCCTTTCGCTGTGCGGCAAAAATCTCTCCGCAACCGATACGCGCGAGGCGCAGCAGGCGCAACAGCTCTTCCTCGTCGAAGGTCGCGCCTTCCGCCGTCGCCTGCACTTCGGCGATCTTGCCGTCGCCGGTCAGCACGAAATTGGCGTCGGCCTCCGCCGAGCTGTCCTCGATATAATCGAGATCGAGAACCGGCGTGCCGGTGCTGATGCCGCAGCTGATCGCCGCTACCTGCTGATGGATCGGGTCGGCGGTAAGGAGGCCCTTTTCCATCAGCTTGTCCACCGCGATGCGCAGCGCGACCCAGGCGCCGGAAATGGCGGCGGTGCGGGTGCCGCCATCGGCCTGGAGGACGTCGCAGTCGATGGTGATCTGGCGCTCGCCCAGAGCCTTGAGATTCACCACCGCGCGCAGCGAGCGGCCGATCAGGCGCTGGATTTCCTGCGTGCGGCCGGTCTGCTTGCCTTTCGCCGCCTCACGGCTGCCGCGCGTATGGGTGGCGCGGGGCAGCATTCCATATTCCGCCGTCACCCAGCCTTCGCCCTTGCCGCGCAGGAAGGGGGGTACGCGCTCCTCGACGCTGGCGGTGCAGAGCACGCGCGTGTCGCCGAAGCTGACGAGGCAGCTGCCTTCGGCATGCATGGTGAAACCCGGCTCCATCGCGATGGAGCGCATTTGGTCGGGAGTACGGCCGGATGGGCGCATGAGGGAGGGGGCCTTCCTGTGGTCTGGTTGAATAGCGTGGCTCGCCGCTTATGCGCCCCGCCGCCCGCGCACAAGCCTGTAGCGGAGAAAATCATTCCCCCGTTGATCGCGGCAGGCGTCTATGGTCCTCGGTTGAGCGAAAATGCGTTTCTGTCCATCGCCATTTGGGAGGGGCGAGCGAACCGCGGCGCTTCTTGCGGGTTATGCGCGCATGCGACAGATTTCACCCCGTTTCCCATCCGCGACGGCCACCATCGCCGCCGCCCTCATTCTCTCCCCCATGGCGATGCCGATGGCCGCCGCGCAAGTAGTCGATCCGGCGGCCGCGCCGCCCATTCTCGTCCCGTCCGCCGCGCCGCCCCTCTTGCAGACGCCGCCCGCAACCCCCGCGACGGGTGGGGAACCATCTCCGGCTGTCGTCATCACGCCCCCGCAGCCGGTGGTGCAGAGCTTGCCGGAACCCGCTCCGCAGCAGGCGCAGGAAGATGCCGCGCCCGCCAGACGTGCCTCGCCTGACAGGAGGGAAGGGCGGGCGGTTTCCGACGCTGCTTCCCGTTCGTCAGTCCCCAAGGCCCAGCTGCGCGTGGAGGATGAGAAGACGCGTCCCTCTGTTGCAGCGGCTCCGGTAACCCCCGCGCCCGCGTCCGCAGTTCCCCAAGAGAGCGTGGTGCCTCCGCTTGCGGAGACGAGCGCTCCGACGCCCGCGACCGATAGCCTCCCCGATGACACCCACGACACTAATGCCAATCTCTGGTTGGGTGGGGGCGCTGCGCTGCTGCTCTTGGGTGGAGCGGCATATTTCCTTTTCAGCCGCCGTCGCCGTTCGGAGGAGGAGGCCTATTTCACCGATGAGGAGTTCGGGCGCGAGGATAGGCAGGTCGCTCCCGCAGGGGGGCGGTTGAGGGCGGAAATCCTGTCTCGCCCGGAGGCTCCACTGGAGCTTGGCGCGTTTTCAAGCCGGACTGAACCATCTGACGGCCCGGAAAAACAAGGCTCTCCCGCCTCTGTCCAGTCTCATCCGAACAGGACAGAGGTCAGCCCGCCTGTGGTCGGAGAAGGCGATGCGCCATCGCCGGAAAATCCTTTCCTCACCCGCAGGAGCAGGCGGCGCCGCGGCGCGTTTCTGGCGACGCAAAGCTATTCCACGACCGCCCGGCTGGATGACCGCCCCCCGTTGCGGGTGCGCGATCCACGCCCCGGCTTGAACGGCGAGGCCGACCGCCCGCTCCAGCTTCGCTATTCTTTCGGCAGGGATGAGCAGCCGGAGCCGCCATGGGAGCCGCGCTTCGGGCGCTCCTGATCCGCAAGGGCATCGGGCGCTGTTTTTCGACGGGACGACGCAATGGATTGAGAAGTGCGCCCGCCTTTCCTAGATTGGACAGCATGAGCCTCACCCCGATCAGCGAAATGAACGAGCGCACCCGCGACATTTTCCGGCTGGTCGTCGAAAATTATATCGGCACCGGCGTGCCGGTGGGTTCGCGCACGATCAGCCAGTTGCCCGGTCTCAACCTGTCGTCCGCCTCCATCCGCCATGTGATGCAGGATCTGGAGGAGATGGGCTTGCTCGCCGCGCCGCATGTGTCGGCGGGGCGGATGCCGACCGAATATGGGCTGCGCATCTTCGTCGATGGCCTCATGCAAATGGCGGAACCCTCCGCCGAGGAGCGCCGCGCGATCGAGCGGCAACTGACGGAAAGCGGGCCGATAGAGGATGCGCTGGCGGCGGTCAGTTCCGCCCTGTCGGGGCTTTCCGCCTGCGCCGGGATGATATTGGTGCCGCGCCATGAAATGGTGCTGCGCCAGTTCAGCTTCGTGCCGCTGGGACCGGGCCATGCCTCCGGCGGCCCCGCGCAGGCGCTCGCGGTGCTGGTGGGCGCCGATGGCGGCGTCGAGAACCGGATCGTCGAGCTGCCGCCCGGCATCAACCCCTCGGCATTGACCGAGGCAGGCAATTATATCTCAGCGCGCCTTTCCGGCCTGACGCTGAGCGAGGCGCAGCAACGGCTGGCCGAGGAGCTGACGCATGACCGGCAGGCGCTGGACGATGCCGCGCGCGGGCTGGTCGAGCGCGGCCTTGCGAACTGGAGCAATGATGCCGCCGACCGGCCTGTGCTGATCGTGCGCGGGCAGGCGAACCTTATCGACGAACATGCCTCGGCCGATCTGGAGCGGGTGCGCCAGTTGCTGGAGGATCTGGAAGGAAAACAGGAGATTTCGCGCCTGATGGAAGGCGCGCTGGCGGCATCTGCCACCAAAATCTTCATCGGCTCGGAAAACAAACTCTTTTCCTTGTCCGGCTCTTCGGTCATAGCCGCACCCTATCGCAACGGGGATGGCCGCGTGGTCGGCGTCGTGGGCGTGATTGGCCCAACCCGCTTGAACTATGCGCGCGTGATCCCCATGGTGGATTTTACCGCACAAACGCTTTCGAGATTGATGAGATGAGTGACGAGAAAATGGACATGGACAAGGCTGTGGAAGAGGAGAAGCTCGCCGCGGAGGATGCAGGGATGGCCAATGATCCCGCCGCCGCGCTGGAAGAGCGGTTGAACACGCTTGAAAATGATCTGGCGGTTGCGAAGCAGGATGTGCTCTACGCCCATGCCGAAACGCAGAATGTGCGCCGCCGCATGGAAAAGGAATTGGCGGACGCCCGCGCCTATGCGGCGACTGGCTTCGCGCGCGATGTGCTGTCGGTGGCCGACAATCTGGGCCGGGCGCTCGCCTCCATCCCCGCCGAACTGCGCGAGGAGGAGAAGCTGAAGGGTCTCATCACCGGGCTGGAAGCGACCGGGCGCGAGCTGGAAAGCGTGTTCAGCCGCAACGGCATCGAGAAGATCGAATCGCTGGGACAGGCGCTCGATCCCAATCTGCATCAGGCGATGCTCGAAGTGCCGAGCGACGCAGAACCCGGCACGATCGTTCAGGAAATGCAGGCGGGCTATCGCATCAAGGATCGCCTGCTGCGCCCGGCGCTGGTCGGCGTGGCAAGAAAGCCGGATTGACCCGGCGCAAACGCGGATCAAATTCGAGAAAAGGCCCCGGCACGCACTGCGCCGGGGCCTTTTTGTCGCCCGGTCGCGGCGCGCAGGAATGAAAGCTCAGGCGCCGAACGGCAGCAGCGCCTCATAAAAAGCAAGCGGCGGCTTGCCTGGAACCTCCCATCCGCAGCGCAGCAGGAAGGCATGGCGCACGATTTCCGCCTGTTGTTCCAGCCCATAGTGCTCGAACGCCTTGCCCGGCGCCGGATCATAATCATAGCGGCAGAAGGGGTGGCGCATCAGCGGCAGATACCAGCGCCCCCTTGTCTGCGCCTGCCACACATGGGTCATCTCGTGCACGAAATGCCCTTGCAGGCCGAGCGAGGCTTCAGCGTGGAAATCCGGGCAATAATGGCTCGCCTGCGGATGGAACCAGAGGTGGCCGTCCGGCGCCATGGTGACATGGCGCGGCTGGAGCGGCCACCAGCGGCGCCGATGCACCCGCACCGCCGCATAGTCGATCGCCGCGCCGAAGATCGCCGCGGCGAGATCGCGCTCGCCCAAGGTGAGGGGGCGGCTGGTCATGACGGGCGGCGCATCATGAAGATGTCATCGCGGAGAGGGCCGCCGGTTCAATGGGCGGCATGCTCGCTGCTGTTGCCGCCGTCCCCGGCCGCGCCTGCCGCATTGCCCGCCGCCTGCTGTCCGCCGGTCGCCGCGCCTGCTTTCCGGACCACGGCATCGACGATCAGCCGATCGCCATTGGCGAAGAACATCGTCATCGTCAGCTTGCCGGTTTCCACGATTGCGGGATTGACGCCGAAGATCATCAGATGCTTGCCGCCCGGCGCGAACTCCACCTTGCTCTTGGCCGGAACATCGACGCTCTCCACCGCCTGCATCGTCATCATGCCGTTCTTCTCGATGCTCTCATGCATCTCGATACGCTGCGCGCCCTCGGTGGTGACGCTGAGCAACCGGGTCGGCTCCGCGCCGCCATGGATGGTGAAATAACCCGAGGCGGGGCCTGCGTCATTGGGGTTGATCTGCACCCATGCGCGATCGACGTAAAGCGGCGCGGGGTCGGCGCAGGCGGACAGCAGAACCGGCGCGGCCAACACGGTCAGGGCCGAGGCGAAGCGGGGGAAGCGCATAAGGAAATCCTTTCCGAAAATCGTCTCATTTTCATTCAGGATGCATAGCTACTGCGCAAGCCTTCTTGTGCCAAGGAAAAGCGCTCCTATATCGCATGACGAAATGGTGGTGCATCGGCTGGCCTGTCGGCGATGCAGTGCTATAGACCGCTGAACATTTGGGGTTGAAGAGGAATACATGGCAAAAGTTATCGGTATCGATCTGGGGACGACCAACAGCTGCGTTTCTGTGATGGACGGGGGCAAGCCCAAGGTGATCGAAAATGCGGAAGGCGCGCGCACCACGCCGTCGATCGTCGCGTTCACCAAGGATGGCGAGCGCCTGATCGGCCAGCCCGCCAAGCGTCAGGCCGTTACCAACCCGGACAACACGGTCTTTGCGGTCAAGCGCCTGATCGGTCGCCGCTTCGACGATCCGATGACCCAGAAGGACACCGAACTGGTGCCCTACACCATCACCAAAGGCCCCAATGGCGACGCCTGGGTGAAGGCGGGCGGCGAGGATTATTCGCCGTCGCAGATTTCCGCGTTCACGCTTCAGAAGATGAAGGAAACCGCCGAAAGCTATCTCGGCGAAACCGTGACGCAGGCCGTCATCACCGTTCCGGCCTATTTCAACGACGCCCAGCGTCAGGCGACCAAGGACGCGGGCAAGATCGCGGGCCTTGAGGTTCTGCGCATCATCAACGAGCCGACGGCGGCCGCGCTCGCCTATGGCCTCGAAAAGCAGGATGGCAAGACCATCGCGGTCTATGACCTTGGCGGCGGCACCTTCGACATCTCGATCCTGGAGATCGGCGATGGCGTGTTCGAGGTGAAGTCCACCAATGGCGACACCTTCCTGGGCGGTGAGGATTTCGATGCCAAGATCGTCGAATATCTGGCCGAAGGTTTCAAGAAGGACGAAGGCATCGATCTCACCAAGGACAAGCTGGCTCTCCAGCGTCTGAAGGAAGCCGCGGAAAAGGCGAAGATCGAACTGTCGAGCGCGCAGACGACGGAAGTGAACCTGCCGTTCATCACCGCCGACCAGAACGGCCCGAAGCACCTCGTCAAGTCGATCAGCCGCTCCGATCTCGAAAAGCTGGTGGGCGACCTCGTCAAGCGGACGCTGGAACCGTGCAAGAAGGCGCTGGCCGACGCTGGCATGTCGGCTTCCGAAATTTCCGAAGTCGTCCTCGTCGGCGGCATGACCCGCATGCCGCGCGTGCGTGAAGTGGTGAAGGATTTCTTCGGCAAGGAACCGCACACCGGCGTCAACCCCGATGAAGTCGTCGCCATGGGCGCGGCCATTCAGGCGGGCGTGCTTCAGGGCGACGTCAAGGACGTGCTGCTGCTCGACGTGACGCCGCTGTCGCTGGGCATCGAGACGCTGGGCGGCGTGTTCACGCGCATGATCGATCGCAACACCACGATCCCGACCAAGAAGTCGCAGGTCTATTCCACCGCTGACGACAATCAGCAGGCAGTGACGATCCGCGTGTTCCAGGGCGAGCGCGAAATGGCGGCGGACAACAAGATCCTCGGCCAGTTCGACCTCGTCGGCATCCCCCCCGCGCCGCGCGGCGTGCCGCAGATTGAGGTGACGTTCGACATCGACGCGAACGGCATCGTCAACGTCTCGGCCAAGGACAAGGGCACCGGCAAGGAACAGCAGATCCGTATTCAGGCGTCGGGCGGCCTTTCCGATGCCGACATCGACCAGATGGTCAAGGATGCCGAGCGCTTCGCCGATGAGGACAAGAAGAAGCGCGAGTCGGCTGAGGCGAAGAACAACGCCGAGAGCCTTATCCACACGACCGAGCGCCAGCTGGAGGAGCATGGCGACAAGGTCGACGCTTCGCTGAAGGGCGAAATCGAAACCGCGATCGCGGCGGCCAGGTCCGCTGTCGAAGGCGGCGATCCCGAGGCGATGCAGGCCAAGGCGCAGGAACTGGCGCAGGTCGCGATGAAGCTGGGTCAGGCCATCTATGAGAAGGAGCAGGCCGCTGCGGCTTCTCCGGGTGCCGACGCGGGCGCTGGCGCCGCCGGTGCCGACGATGTGGTCGACGCCGAATTCTCGGAAGTGGACGAAGACAACAAGGGCTGAACCATGTCGAAAGCACGGGCTTTCGGCCGAAGTGAAGAAGGGCGGCACCCTCGCGGTGCCGCTCCCCCATATGACGCGGCGCAGGGCCAGAGCGGGAGGGCAAGCGCATGAGCGTGCAGGCCGATTATTATGAATTGCTGGGGGTGGAACGTGGCGCGGATGGCGCGACGCTCAAGACCGCTTACCGCAAGCTGGCGATGCAATATCACCCGGATCGCAACCCCGGCTGTCAGGATAGTGAGGCGCGGTTCAAGGCGATCAATCAGGCCTATGACTGCCTGAAGGACGATCAGAAGCGCGCGGCTTACGACCGTTTCGGCCATGCGGCGTTTGAAAATGGCGGGCCGGGTGGACCGGGCGGTTTTGGCGGCGGCGCTGGCTTTTCAGATCTCGGCGATATTTTCGAGAGCATTTTCGGCGCGGCCGGTTTCGGCGGCGGGGCGTCCGGCGGACGCGGGCGCCAGCAGCGGCGCGGCGCGGACCTGCGCTACGATATGGAAATCTCTCTGGAGGAAGCCTTTGCGGGCAAGGCCGAAGAGATCACCATCGACGTTTCCGCCGCCTGCGACGATTGCGACGGTTCGGGCGCGACGCCGGGCACCGGCAGCAAGACCTGTTCGACCTGCCACGGCCATGGGCAGGTGCGCGCGCAGCAGGGCTTTTTCGTGGTCGAGCGCACTTGCCCGTCCTGCCACGGCGCGGGACAGGTGATCGAGGAGCCCTGCCGCTCCTGCCGGGGCGAAGGGCGCGTCGACAAGCGCAAGACGCTCTCCGTCAACATACCCGCCGGTGTCGATGAGGGCACCCGCATCCGTCTGGCGGGCGAAGGCGAGGCGGGCGCGCGCGGGGCGCCTGCGGGCGACCTTTATATCTTCCTGCACCTGAAGCGTCACAAGGTGTTCGAGCGCGACGGCACCACGCTGTTCTGCCGCGTGCCTGTCAGCTTCACGACGGCGGCGCTGGGCGGAGAGATCGAGGTGCCGGGGCTTGACCGCGAGAGCGTGAAGGTCAAGATTCCGGCGGGCATCCAGTCGGGCAAGCAGCTCCGCCATCGCGGCGCGGGCATGCCCTCGATCAACGGGCGTGGCGGCCGTGGCGACATGGTGGTCCAGATCGATGTCGAGACGCCTACGCGCCTGACGCCCAAGCAGAAGGAACTGTTGCAGGCCTTCCGCGAGACGGAGACCGGCGAGGAATGCCCGCAATCGACGGGCTTCTTCAGCAAGCTCAAGGAAATGTGGGACGATCTGGCCTGAACCGGCCTATCCCGCCATCTGATCGAGAAAGCAAAAAGCTCCGGCAGGCCGTCCGCCTCGCCGGGGCTTTTTCATTGCCGATCATGGCGCTTGCATAGCGGCACGGCGAAGGGCAGCATGGCCGCTCATCCAGTCCTGTCAGCAAGGAAAGGGGAGGGCAGTGGCGAAGTTCCTGGCACTCTACATCGGTTCGGCTTCGGAAGCGGAAAAAGCGGCGGCTCCCATCAACTCTGAAACGCGGGCGGAAGGCATGACCGCCTGGGGCGCGTGGATGGACCGCAACGCCGCTTCCATTGTGGATGGCGGCGGACCGCTGGGGTCTACGAAGCGGGTTTCCCGATCCGGCATCACCGACACCAGCAACGCTCTGACCGGCTATGTCATCCTTGAAGCAGACAGTCATGAGGCTGCGGCTCGGCTTTTCGAGAACCACCCTCATTTTTCCATCTTTCCGGGCGAGGCGGTGGAAATCATGGAATGCCTGCCGATACCGGGACCAGAGAATGATCCGATCAGACTGAATCGGATCATTCTCTGAATTCCCTTTGTTTTCCGCATTTTCCGAGTCGTCAGATGATTCCACCTGACTTGAAAATGCTCTATAGGGCCGCCGCGCTTTCCGTTCGCGCAGCCCCTTCAGGCAGGCGGAGCGCCCGTTTTCGCTTCCAGTTCCGCCCGCAACTCGGCGATCAGGTCGGCGACATGGGGCAGGCGGGCCTCTTCCTCATCCAATATCGCGGCGAAGGCGCGCTTCTTATAGCCTTCGCCCCGTTCGCGCATATGGGCGGGATCGCCCGACAGGGTGGACAGCACGATATCGATCAGCCGCTCCGCACCATGCAGACGCCCCCAGAGATAGTCGTTCTCGCGATAGGTGCGGCTGAAAAAAGCCCCGAAATTATTGAACTCTATGCCCTTCAGCGTCGCCTCGGCCCCGCCTGTGCGCAGGGCGAAACAATCCTCCGGCGAGATGCGATCGACCTTGATCGGGTCATATTCATCCAGCCCTTCCCCCTGCAACAGCGGCAGGGTGGCGATGTCGTAGAAGGGAAAGCCGAGATAGGTGAGCAGCATCTGCCGCCGCTCCCCCCGGGGCAGGGCGTTGAGCGCGTCGGCCAGCAATGTTTCGGTTTCTTGGTCCAGCGCCTTCAGTCCCCTGGCATTGGCAAGGGCATTGAGCGCGCGGGCGGGATCGACCGGGCAGAGATGGGCGGCGGTGATCATCTCATGGCCGAAATAATCATGCGCCTCCGATTCCTGATAATTGGCCAGCGCGGTGTAGATCGCCTTGCGCATCGCGCCCACGGCGTCCTGAAGCTCCGGGTCGTGATTGTCCATCGCCTGCGTCAGCCGGTGCGCCATGAAGCGCAGGCGGCGGATGCGGAAGCCCAGATCATGGTCGAGGAAGAAGCCGACGAGATCGTCCGCCGCGCCGCGCCGGCTTTCCTTGCGGATATGATCCAGCCCACGCGAGCGGACATGATCCCAAAGCGCCTGCCGGAACGCGAGGCGGGAAGAAGGCGTGCCGTCGCCGCCCAACCGGAACAGCATGTCGGTGCTTTCCTCGACGATGGAGGACAGCTTCACCATCGCATAGGCGGGATAGGCAAATCCGGCCGAGCTTGCCGCGCGGCGCTGCGCCCGCGCGCGCCAGGCGGCGAGGCGGGCGGCGGTCGGGCGGTCGAGAAACAGGATATTGCCGAAGCTCTCCTCGATCTCCCGCTCTATTTCCGGGCGCAGGGCGTCGGTGATCTGCCGCATCCGCCGGATGGTGCGGGAACGCGCCTCGATGGCCTCCAGATTATCGCGGATCGGCTGTTCGCGGGGAATGTCGCTCAACGATCCGAAGATGGTGCGGAAGAAGCCGGGCTGCATCGCATCGCCGTTGCGGGCGCCGTTTGTAGGCGCTTCGCTCCAGTCCGGCGCGGGCGGCATGGCGGCCTGCTCGCCGGGGGTGAAGACATGGTGCAGCGGCTTTGGATCGATATAGACGAAGCGGCGGTCGATCTCCCGCCGGGCCGGGCGATTGCGCAGCGCGGCGATGGCGGGCGCGAAGGGCGCGTTGCTCAGCACCGATCCGTCGATCAGCACCGCGTCCTCGGCGCGATCGAGCGCGGCATGTTTGGGCAGCGAGCGGGTGAGGAAGGCGTTGCGGCCCGGCCAGCCGCGCCCCATCTTGGCGAGCACACGGTCCAGCTCCTTCACCGTGAAGGGCGGGAAGGCGCCGGGAAAGCTCGCCGTCGCGCGGGCGGCGAAGGCCAGCTCGGCGGTATCGGCAAGGGGCACGCCCCGCTGGCGCTGACGGAATTTGAGCGTGAGCCGATGCTCGATCTCCATCACCTGCGGCGGGCTGTTGAGGCGCAGCATCTCGGGATAGCCCTCGAAATCCGTGACCGTCACCATCAGGTCGAGCGGATAATTGGGCGGCAGCAGCGGCCCCTCATGCGGGGAGGCGGCCATGCTGTCGAGGGCGTCGATAATCATGCCGGTGAAAATTTCTCCCCCGAAGGGCGGCTGGAACCAGCGCGAGCGGATGAAATGGGAGAGCTTCTCGCGCACCTCTTCCCGCGTTTCCTCTGAAACGGTGCGGGCGATCGCGTCGTCCTTGCGCCGCGCGGCCATCCAGACGATCGGCGCGGCCCAGAATTTGGTGAAGCGCGCGGCGGGGCGGGCGTCGGGATCGAGCAGCTTGTCCACATCCGCATTTTCGAGCCAGAGGTCGGTCAACGGCTCCAGCGATTGCCCTGTCTCGATAGCCTGCGCCAGAAAAATGCCGTTAATGCCGCCAGCGCTGGCGCCCGAGACGATATCGATCACCACCCGCAGGCGCAGTTCGGTATCCCTCTCGATATCGCGCAACATTTCGGCATAAACGGCGGGCAGGCCCTCGCCGGGGATGCTGCGGTCCCGGTGCCAGTCCCGGCTGGCGCGGGCGAGATTCCAGATTTCCTTGGTGATCCCGTGCATGTAGATGGCAAGGCTGACACCGCCATAGCAGATCAGCGCCAGCCGCAGTTCCTTCTCCCTCATGGACGGAGAGTGGCAAAGAAGCCGGGCTTTGTCGAGCGCGGGAAAGGCGGACGGATCAAATCAGCCCTTCGAGCACCTGATCGCGCGGGCGGTGGCCGTCCACCCAGGTGCGGATATTGGCGATCACCTTCTCCCCCGTCGCCGCGCGCGCCTCATGGGTGGCGGACCCCATATGCGGCAGGGTGACGACATTGGGCAGGGCGCGCAGGCGCGGATCGATATTCGGCTCGTCATGATAGACGTCCAGCCCCGCGCCGGAAATCCGACCCTGTTCCAGCGCCTCGATCAGCGCCTCTTCGTCGCAGACTTCGGCGCGGGCGGTGTTGATGAGGATCGCGGTCGGCTTCATCAGCGCGATGCGGCGCGCGTCGATCAGGTGGCGGCTGTCGGCGTTGAGCGGGCAGTTGAGCGAGATGATGTCGCTTTCCGCCATCAGCCGGTCGAGATCGGCTTCCCAGAGCGCGCCGGTCTCTTCCTCCACCGCGGCGGGCAGGCGGTGGCGGTTATGATAGGCGACGGAGAGGCCGAAGGGCCGGGCGCGGCGCGCGATCGCCTGGCCGATGCGCCCCATGCCGACAATGCCGAGCCGTTTGCCGGTGATGCGATGGCCGAGGAGGAAGGTGGGGCTCCAGCCCGGCCACTGGCCAGAGCGCGCAATGGCGTCCCCCTCGATGAAGCGGCGCGGGGTGGTGAGGATCAGCGCCATCGCCATGTCGGCGGTATCCTCGGTCAGCACACCGGGTGTGTTGGTGACGATGATGCCCTTGCGCCGCGCGGCGGCCAGGTCGATATGATCGACGCCGTTGCCGAAATTGGCGATCATTTGCAGCCGCTCCGGCGCGGCGTCGATCAGCGCGGCATCGAGATGATCCGTCACCGTCGGCACCAGCACGTCGCAGTCGGCCATCGCCGCGGCGAGCGCCGCGCGGTCCATCACCCGGTCGCCGGGATTGAAGGCCACATCGAACAATTCGCCCATCCGCGCTTCGACCGGGGCGGGCAAGCGCCGGGTGACGATGACCTTGGGGCGGGCGGGGCGAGGTTTTTTCGGCATGACTATCGCGCTAATCCCATGCGGGCAGGAAGGTCAAGCCCGATAGGTGGAGAGAGGACGGGCCTTTTTCCGGAAGTGGATTTTTCCTGCGCCCGCGCGCAGCAAATGGCTTGTGCGGACAGAGTAAAACGCCTTATTTTCAGGCCGTGACCAGAATAGCTTTTCCCCGGCCCGCAAGGGCGTCGATTTGTCGCGGCTTCGCCATGCTGCTTGCCATCCTGACGATGATTTCGTTCTATCCGCAGGAGGCGCGGGCGCAGGCGCGCAAAACGCCCTATTGGGCGTCGATCTCGGCCGATGAGGCGCGGATGCGCGTGGGACCGAGCCTCGATTATCCGTCGAGCTGGGTCTATCAGCGCCGCGACCTGCCGGTGCGGGTGCTTCAGGTGCATGGCAATTGGCGCAAGATCGCCGATGAAGACGGGGCCGAGGGGTGGATGCATGTGCGGCTGCTCAGCGATACGCGCACCGCGATCGTCGCCAGCGCCGAAGGGAAGATATATCGGAAGGCGGATGAAGGATCGGGTCTGCTTTACCGCGCCGAACGGGGCGTGGTGGGGCGGCTGTCCGAGTGCGCGCGCGACTGGTGCCTGTTCGATATGGGCGGCGGCAAGAAGGGCTATATCCACAACTCCGCCCTGTGGGGCGCGGTGCGCTGACCCGATCCGGGCGCGGGTCAGCTTCAGCGTTGCCCAGGCCTATTCCTGATCCGCCTGCCACCCCGATGATGGATCGGCCAAACCGGTGAGGCGCCGCATCGCCTGCCGGGCGAGGCGCAGCGTCTCCACCTTGCGGCGGCTGGCGGCGAGCGGGTGCAGGGCGGCAGGGCGCAGGATTTCCGCATCATAGGCGTCCGCGACGATGAGGCCGGTGCGGTCGGGCTGGAAGCGGTGCTGATGCAGTTCCTCGCATAGTATTTCCGGGCAAACCGCCCAATAGAAGCGATCGCAAAAGTCGAGATAATCGGTCCATTTCGCATCGCCGAGCAGGTCGCCGCGCGCGCATTTGACCTCCACGATCACAACATCGCCATTTTTCGACAGGCCCATCAGGTCCGCCCGGCGGCCGTTGCGCAGTGGCATTTCGGTGACGGTGAAAATATCGTGGCGGTGGAACAGGCGGCACACGCCCCTGACAATCGCCGCCGCGCCTTGCAAGGTGCCAAGGGCGGCGGCGTCCTCTCCCCCGGCCGTCATCGGCGGGGCGGCGGGTAGAGGAGGCGGGGACATATCGCTCATGCCGCTTTCAATCCTTCCACCGGCACACGCAGCAGGCGCCCGCGCGCGGGCACCAGCGCGGTGACGGGAGGACGCAGCGCGGCATGGATCGCCGGGTGACGCACATCGAGGCCGCCCGTCAGCGCGCCGAAAGCGGGCAGGATCAGCTTCGTCTCATCCATCAGGAAGCAGCGCCGGGCAAAGCTCTGCCCCCGCGCGCGCAGGCGGATCTTGGGATGGAAATGGCCGCTTAGTTCCGGCGCGGGGCATCCGGCCTTCGCCTCATGACGCAGGGTGAGGCCGCGCAGGCTCATCTCTGGCAGGCTCTCGCCAAAGGCGAAGCGCGTCGCCGCGTCATGATTGCCGGTGATCCACACCCAGCGGTCGAGCCGCGCGGCAAGCCCCGCCACCACCGCGCGCGCTTCCGCAGGCAGGGTGAGTGCGCCGGAGGCATCATGGAAACTGTCACCGAGGCAAAAGACCTGCCGCGCGCCCTGCGCTTCCACCTCGGCGGCGAGCAGGCGCGCCGTCTCGATGCTGTCATAGGGCGGCAGGAATTGGCCCGTCGCCGCGAAGAAACGCGCCTTTTCGAAATGCAGGTCTGCCACCAGGAGCGCGCGCTCGGCAGGCCACCAGAGCGCGCCGCTGGCCAGCGGATAGAGGCTTTCTTGATGGAACAAAAGGGGAACCATATTCCGCCTATGACCGTTTTTAGCTGCGCGATCAAGAGGGAAGCGGGATAGCGGCCCCGTTCTCCGCCCCATCCTCCGCAATAATCGCCTCCAGCTCCGCGATCAGCGCTTCTTCCGCCGCGCCGCCGGAAATGCTCTCCCGCCCGATCATCACCAGCACCGGCACCGAAAGCGGCGAGACACGGGGCAGGTCCACATGCGCCATCGTGGCCCGAGCCCGTTCCAGCAGGCGGGCAAGGCGGCCCACCTCGACCAGCCGCGTCGAGGCATCCGCCCAAGCGGCGCGCAGCAGCACATGGTCAGGTTCATGCCGTTGCAGCACATCGTAGATGAGGTCGGTCGAAAAAGTGACCTGCTTGCCGGTCTTGCGCTTGCCGGGATGCTGGCGCTCGACAAGGCCGCCGATCACAGCCACCTCGCGAAAGGCGCGCTTCAGCAGATAGGAGCGGTCAAGCCAGTCGCGCAGTTCGGCATCCATCACCTCCGGGTCCAGCAGCGCGCCGGGATCGGCAATGGGCCGCAATCCATAGACGGCGAGGCTGTAATCATTGGCGACGAAGCCGACCGGATCGAGGCCCGTCTGCTCCATCCGCTGGGTGAGGAGCATGCCGAGCGACTGGTGCGCGTTCCACCCCTCGAAACTGTGGAGCACCATATGGTGCAGCCCCTTATGCTCGAAGGTTTCGACCAGCAGTTCGTCGGCGGCGGGCAGGCGGGAGAAGCGCGCCTGCGCCGCCAGCCATTCGCGCACGTCGGGCGGCAGGCGATCATGCTCGCCCCGGTCGTGGAGCAAAGCCCGCACCCGGTCCGACAGGCTGGTGGAAAGCGCCATGCGGGTGCCCGAATAGCTCGGGACGATCGCCGATTTGCGCGTGGCGCGGACGATGAGGTCATTGTCGCTGAGGCCCTCCACCTCCAGGTCGAGGCCGGAAAAGCGGAACGTGTCGCCGGGGCCGAGCGTCGCGCCGAAACCTTCCTCCAGTTGCCCCAGTTTCCGGCCGTTGCGGAAGCGCACGGTGAGCATCGGCGCCTCCACGATGATGCCGGCGTTCATCCGGTACTGGCCGATGAAGCGTGGGTGGCTGACCTCCCACAGCCCGTCCGCATTCTGGCGGATGCGCTGGAAGCGGTCATAGGCGGCGAGCGCATAGCCGCCATTGCGCACGAAGCCCAGCACCCGGTCGAATTCCGCGCTGGAGAGGGTGCGATAGGGCGCGGTGCCCGTCACCTCGGCATAGAGCGCGTCGGCATCGAAGGGGGCGGCGCAGGCCATGCCCATCATATGCTGGGCCAGCACGTCCCAGGCGCCGGGCCGCCATGGCTCGGCGTCCAGCTCTTTCTCGGCGATGGCGTCGAGCGCGGCGCGGGCCTCCAGATATTCGAAGCGGTTGCCGGGAATGATCCATGCCTTGCTCGGCACGTCGGCGCGGTGGTTGGAGCGGCCGATGCGCTGGAGCAGCCGCGCCGTCCCCTTGGGCGCGCCCAACTGGATGACGAGATCGACATCGCCCCAATCGACGCCCAGATCGAGCGCCGAGGTGCAGACGAGCGCGCGCAATTTCCCCGCCGCGATTGCCTGCTCGGCGCGCTGGCGCACCTCCAGCGAGAGAGAGCCGTGGAAGATGCCGATGGGCAGATTGTCGCTGTTGATCGCCCAAAGCTCCTGCAACGTCAGTTCGGCGAGGCCCCGCGTGTTGCAGAAGATGAGCGTCAGCCGATGGGCGCGCACGGCGTCCATCACCTGATGCGCGGCATAGCGGGCCGAATGGCCGGACCAGGGCACGCGCCCTTCGGGCACGATGATGTTGATATCGGGCGGCGCGCTTTCCTGCCCGGTGACGAGCGCTACATCTTCGCCATTGCCGGTGCGGGAAAGCCATTCGCGATAGGGCGCGGGATCGCCGATGGTGGCGGAAAGCCCGGCGCGGCGGTGGCCGGGCGCGAGCGCGTTCAGCCGCGCAAGGCACAGCGCCAGCAGATCGCCGCGCTTGCCATGGGCGAAGGCGTGTATCTCATCGATGATGACCCGGTGCAGCGACGGGAAGAGCCATGGCGCGTCGGGGTGGCTCAACAGCAGAGAGAGCGACTCCGGCGTCGTCAGCAATATATGCGGCGGCTTTGTCCGTTGGCGCGCCTTGATCGCGCCGCTGGTGTCGCCGGTGCGGCTCTCGACGACGATGGGAAGGCCCATTTCCGCGATCGGCGCGCCGAGATTGCGCTCGATATCGTTGGTGAGCGCCTTTAGCGGAGAGATATAGAGGGTGTGCAGGCCTTCGCTCGGATGGTCGGCAAGATCCGCCAGCGTGGGCAGAAAACCGGCGAGGGTCTTGCCCGATCCGGTCGAGGAGATGAGCAACGCATCCCGGCCCGCCCGGTCGGCCTCCAGCATGTCGAACTGGTGCGGGCGCACCTGCCAGCCGCGTTCGTCGAACCAGCGCTCTATTCTCGCGGGCAGGGGGAAAGGGGAGGAGAAAGCGCGGGTGGCGGGCATGTCCTTCATATAGGACGGGGCCGGGCGCACCAACAGGGGTAGGCGGTGGGATGAGGGCGGAAAAGCGCGAAGCGGCCTGCATCGATCAAGGCGGCCGAAACCGGATCGATGGCTATTGGCCGCCATTCGCGTTGTCGATGCAGCGCGTCGCGCCTGCCGCGACAAGGGCGGGGGGCCTGGTCAATCGACCATGGACCCCCAGGACGCGCGAGTCAGGCCGTCAAAATCTTCGCGCCGAATTTCCAGCCAAGCACCCAGCGGATTTCGGCCTCCACCCGGCCCCGATCCGGCAGGTCGATCACAACCTTCGCTTCGGGGCGCATCTTTTCCTCGCACTCGGCCATGAAGCCGCCTTCGGAAATATTGCCGAGCCTCGCGATCAATTCCCTGCCGTTTTCATCGACCAAAGTGGTTTCGATGTTGCAGGCCTCTCTGGGTGCGCGGGGAATATGGTCTTTGATGTCGCGGGACATGAACACTGCTCCACTGGCCGGGGCGCGCTACGATTGCGCGCAATATGTAGGGGGCGGGAGAGCGGTCGGCCCTCCTGCCCCTGTCGTTCCACCTTAGAAGTGGAAAGATAAACCGCCGGTAAACACCCACGGGTCGAGCCGCGCCTTGCCGCGGACATCGGCTCCGTTGAACTTGCCATAGGCCATGGAGCGCAGCAGCGCCTTCTTCACATCGACGAACAGGCCCATTTTGTTGGTCAGCATGAAATCGGTGCCCGCCTCGAAGGCCGCTCCCAGATCATTGTCCACCTTCAGATCCTCAAACGCGCCGTCCTTGGTGTCGAACACGATCATATAGCTGATCCCCGCGCCGACATAGGGGCGGATGCGGCCGCTGCGGGTCGGGTGATATTGCAGGGTGAGCGCGGTCGGGCCGTAGGTGATCTTGCCCAGTTTCGGCAGCGCGCCGATAGAACCCGCGCCATAGATGTCGATCGTCGGCGGCACGCCCACCGTCGCGTTGATCGCGATATTGTCGGTCACATAATAACCGACCTGTGCGGTGAAGCTATGATGCTCGTAGGTCGACAGACCCTCGCCGGCAAGCGGCGTGCCCGCGACGTTCAGATCCACCTTGTCGGCCAGCGACAGGTTGCTGAAGCCAATGCGCACGGTCCAGCGGCTCGTGTCCGTTTCGATGGCGGACGAGGAAGCTCCCGCCGCGGCCTTGCGGCTCGAAGGGCCGAATTTGGCGACCAGCCCAAGCTGGAAGGTGATGGGATCGAGCTGCGCCTTCGCATCCACCGCCGCGAACCGGGTATAGGTCGCATCGAGCGGCAGCAGGCCGGTGGCGTTGGTGTGATACCATGCCTTGCGCGCCTCGGCGAACAGGCCGAACCGCTCGCTCAGCGCG
>CAYLKZ010000020.1:32453-34500 GCA_964384275.1 uncultured Sphingobium sp.
GTGATACCATGCCTTGCGCGCCTCGGCGAACAGGCCGAACCGCTCGCTCAGCGCGAAATCGACGCCCGCCTGCACATAGGGGCCATGGCTGTTGGGGATGTTCAGCCCCACGGCGAGGCCGTCGCGCTGCTGCGACGTGAACTGCATCTGCAAACCGCCCCCGACATAGGGGGAAATCGGCCCCTTGACCGGATGCAGGCTGGCGCCCAGCGTCGCGATGAAGAATTCGTCGTCGCCCAGATTGGGCTGACCGGCCAGCGATCCGGCAGGCATGTTATTGGTCGTCGCGGGGGTGGAGATGGACCCTTCCACCGCCACCCGGTCGTGGATGAAATAACCCAGCGTCAGCGCGTTGTTATAGGTTTCGCGGGTGGAGTAGGCGGCGGCGGGGTCGAGCGCGCCGTTGATGTACACTTCCCCCTTGTCCACCAGCTTGGTACGGGCGGCGGAAACGCGCACGAACATGTCTCCGGCCTCATTGGCCAGAGCGGGCGCGGCGGATGTCGCCAACATCGCCGCGGCAGACAGGGTTGAGATCATCGAAACTTTGTGCATCGCGAAATTATCCTTTCTCCACCCGCATAACACGGGCCGGTAAATATGCCCTTAACTCACGCAGCGGCGCTTTTCCGGGGGTTTCCCGTCTCTTCGCGGGTGCCGTGCGGGGCGGTTTCGGCGATGATCGGCAGATCGGCGGGGCGGTCGCCATTCAGGGACGCGAGGGTTGTCTCCCCGGACTGGAGCGCCGCCATATCCTCGGTCGCCAGCGCGATGCCGGACGACAGGCGATGCACCGCATCGACGATGTCATGCTGGGTATGGTTCGCCATCACCTGCATGCGGAAGCGCGGCTGGCCCTTGGGCACGGCGGGGAACTCGACCAGGTTGGACAGCATTCCCAGACCCGGCAGACGGCGGCTGGCAAGACGGGCGAGGCCCTCGCTGTCCATCTTCACGCAGACGATGGCCGACGGATCGCCATAGGTTTCCAGACCGCAGCCGGCGAGCATCTTGCGCAGCATCAGGATATTATCCATCAGCTTGCCGCGCAGCCGCGCGCCTTCCTCGGACGTGATGATGTCGAACGCCTTGCCGACGATCGCCGCGCTGGCGGGCGACAATGCGTTGGAGAAGGTGTTGGGTGAGCTGTAATAGCGCATATATTCCTTCACCGCCCGGCCCCGCGCGGCGACGAAGCCGCCATTGGACGCGAAGGTCTTGGAGAAGCTGCCCATCACCACATCGACCTTGCCCAGCATGTTCTGGATTTCGATGAAGCCGCGCCCCGTCGGTCCCAGATTGCCGAGGTCATGCGCGACATCGACCACCAGCGTCGCATTATATTCATGCGCCAGCGCCTGAATGGCGGCGATGTCCGGCGTGTCGCTGTCCATCGAGAACAGGCTCTCGGTCACGACGAGAATGCCGTTCTCGGTGTCGGTCGCGCGGATCTTGGCGAGCTTGTCGCGCACCGCATCGATCTGGTTGTGGCGGAACAGGTGGATGTTGCGGGTCGCGGCCTGCGCGCCTTCCTGAAGGCAGGCATGGCTCAGCGCGTCCATCACGATATGGTCGCTCGGGCGCACCAGCCCCTTGATGACGCCGAAGCCCGCCGCCCAGCCGGTCGGGAACAGGGCGACATGATCATATTCGAGGAAGTCCGCGATCTTGCGTTCCAGCGCAATCGATAGCGAGGTGTTGCCGACCAGCGCGGGCGATCCGGCGGAATGGACGCCATAGTCGCGCATCGTCTGGATCGCGGTTTCCAGAACCTCCGGGTGCGAATTGAGCGACAGATAATCCTGGCTGGCGAAATTCACGCCTTCGAACAACATGCCCTCATCGGTGCGCGCGCTGCACCGGCTGAACGCGCCATGCTCGCACGAGCGGCCCAGCGGCCACACGCCGATGGAACGGCGGGCCTCCTGCCACTGATAGAACGCCTCCACGCGCTCCAGCATGTTGGCGCCGGGCAGATAGCGGAAATCCCGCATGGAACCGCCGAGGGGATCGAAATGGTCGCTGTTCTGGATGTTCGTCATGACTA
>CAYLKZ010000020.1:34600-37200 GCA_964384275.1 uncultured Sphingobium sp.
GATCGGCTTGGTTTCGAAATCGACGCACCCGACCTGGATGCTTTTCTGACGGTCGCTTTCCAGCGCATGCGCCGTCAGCGCGATGATCGGGATATGGGCGGTCGCCGGTTCGGCGCGAATGGCCATGGTGGCTTCCCAGCCGTCCATCTCGCCCAGCGCCACGTCCATCAGGATGATGTCGGGCAAGGAGGCTATGGCGGCCGCGATCCCCCCCGGCCCATCGACGGCGCTGACAACAGCATAGCCCTTGCGCTCCAGCCGGCGGGTCAGCATGTCGCGGTTCATTTCATTGTCTTCAACGATCAATATCTTTTTCATGGAGGATTCCCGGCTGGTGATTATGCGACCATTTGCTGTTCGGGGGAGAGATCGGGGACGACCAACTCGGTAACGGATGCGCCGTCGGCCAGCGTGATGGTCCGTAATTCCCCGCCCAGCAGATGGACGAATTTGAAAGACAAGGCGATTTCGATGCCCGTGCCCCCATATTTGGAGGATGAGGCATCCTGTTCGTGCTCGAACATTTCCTGCGAAATGTTGGTCATGCGGACAGTCCCGTCGGGCGAGATGTCCTGTACCCGGATCACGAGCTGGCGGTCGGCGCCGACAGGAACAAAGCCGATGCGGATGCAGCCATCCCCATGATGGTCGGCAATGCCGGCGACGAGATGCTGGACCGTGGCGCTCAGCGCCGTCCAGTCCGTCACCAGCGAGAAATCGCTTTCCTCGCCGCACTCGGCGAATTCGATCCGGCGCGGTTCCCGGATGACCGGCGCGATGCGCTCTTTCCAGCCATCGACATATTTGCCGCAGCTGCCGAACGCGGGGTTGAGCGGCATCTTGCCTGCGTCGATCCGCGAATAATCGAGAATGTCGTCGATCAGGCGGAGCAGGTCGGAACCGGATTTATGGATATGGCCCAGATCTTTGGCCATCACCTCATCCTCTTCCTCATGCGCCTCTTCCAGCAGCATCTGGCTGTAGCCGATGATGGCGTTGAGCGGCGTGCGCAGCTCGTGGCTCATGCTCGCGACGAAGTTCGCCTTCGCCGCGCTGGCCTGATTCGCCGCCTGGGTGAGGTTGCGCAGATTGTCCGAGGTGGAGATGAGGGAATTGATCTCGCGGGTGAATTCCCGCTGCTCCCGCAACATGCGCGCGAAATAGAGCGACATCATCGCGAAATAGGTCGCGACCGCGCCCGTCGAGATGAGGCCGATGGTCTGCATCGAGCGCAGGTCGATGGGGGGAAAGACATGGCCCGCCGCATAGAGGCCGATGAGCAGCGCGAGGCTGCCGAAAATCTGCGCCAGCAGCACGTTGCGTATCCATCCACGCGGGGGGAGATAGAGGAACGCCAGCAGCGGGAAGATCAATATCCACGACAGGAACGGCGACCGCAGCCCGCCAAAGGCATAACAGGCCCACAGCACGCAGAAGATCAGATTCTGAACGGACAGGAAGGAGAGCAGCTGATAGCGGCCCGTCCTTTTGAGCGCGAAGGGATAGGCCCAGAACAGCAGGATCGAGAAGAAAAATACGGTCACGCGGTAATCGCGCGCGATATTCATGACGACCATATAGAGTGGCAAAGGAGTGCTGAGAATCGGTCCGAAGACATGGCTGAGCATGAACATGCGCGCGCGCCGATGCGCTTCCGGCTGCACCTGGATTTCCAGCGGAATAAAATGATCCAGAACCTGGCTTAGATCAAATTTTCTAAGTTTTTCAATTATCTGCTTCATTGTCCGCTTTCAATCGCAAGATCAGGCAGAGTCAAACTGTCCAATCCACTCGATATTCGACGGCTCTTTTACCCCGGTATTTCTTAAATCTCCGTGTAGAGAGTGCTTACCAAGATTTAACCCATAGCTGATATTTGAGGATAAATCGGATGAGGTCCTCATGTATCAAATTGTAAATTCCACAATTGATCGATTTATTCCCGTTTCTTTACAGCAGGATAGCTCTGATCGTCTGGCAGCGCGCACCTTTGTGATGCTGCACTTCCTCGGCCCGCCCATGGGGCAGGCCGTCACCTATGCGCTCGGCCGGACATCCGCTGGCGGAAGCTGGCAGCTCTGGGTGATCGGAAGCCTCATCCTCAGTTTTCTGGCGATTCCCATCCTGATGCGCCTGTGGGGCGATCTGGGTCTGCCCGCCTTTCTGAGCGTGCAGATGCTGATCGGCCTCAGCCTCTTCGGTTCCTTCTATTTCGGCGGCATCAGCTCGCCGTTCCTGCCCTGGTTCCTGATCGCGCTGGTGCTCGGCTTCTTCTATCTGTCGGAGAGGATCGTGCCGGTGCTCATCGGTGTCGCGCTGCAACTGGCGACCTTCTCGGCGCTGCGGATCTGGTCGGGAGATTTTCCCAGCCTGCTCGATCCGGCGATGCTGGACGACGCCAATGCGATCTCCGTGACCGCCGCCCTTTGTTACATGACGCTGCTCAGCCTGCATTATGAAACGGTGATGCATACGCGCATGCGGGTGGAAAGCGAGATGAACGATCATCGCTCGCAGCTTATCCAACTCGCCAAGGCGATGGAGGCCGCCAATGCGGCGAGCCGGCGCAAGTCGATCTTCCTCGCCAAGATGAGCCATGA
>CAYLKZ010000021.1:0-36774 GCA_964384275.1 uncultured Sphingobium sp.
ATCACGCCATAGCGGGGAGCCGACAGCCAATGATTTGTGGCTCGGCCTGACGTTCACGATACATTGGTTTCGCGATGATGCGAATATCGCTCATCGCGGCCAGGCCGTGAGCGTTGACGCGGATTTCGGCGATCTAACGCGCGTCACCCCCGCGAAGGATCGCTATCGAGCCTGGGCGGTCCAAGGTGCCTGCGAGCTTCTATGCTCGCTCGGCTTAGGGACGTGGAAAGCTGACGGCCAATTTCAGATACTCGATCCCGCATCGACCACAGACAGCATAGAAGCCTATTGGTCATCTTGGAACGAGACGGAACAACGGCTCGGCGGAAAGGACCGGCTCTATCCCGGTCCAGTCGTGAGGGAGCTATGAACGCCGTTCCTGACGCACTCTGAGGTGGTCCCGGCTTCCTGGACAGTTTGGCGGCTGAGTTAAGCTAATCCCGGTTGTCGTTCATGCCGCCATTTTGGTTATCAGATGATGGGGGGCATGTCCGCGCCTATAGGCGAAAAGCAGTGTGGTGCCCGAACCGGCAGGCGTCGACCACAATGCGTCGTTGGCCGGTTAGGTTTAAACGCCAGCTTCCACCACAACCAGTCATTCGCCCAGCGCGAAGCAGCTTGGCGGTTAGGCGCTTCATTCCGTTCGCTGGCCTTCTCCAAGTTTGTTCCCAAAACCTGCCATTCGAACAACCCGTTGTCGATTGGTATGAGCACCGGGGTTCGGACTAAGATTGCCCCCTTCCGGGTTAGGGTGAGACCGAACGCGGAAGGGCCAATCTCCTTCTAGTTCAGCAGAATGATAATGCGACTTTCTAGGCATCAGCAAACCTGATAGCAGACACAACATGGGCAATCATGCTGAAAATCGAGCCAACGTCATCGACGAGAAAGCTTGCGAGAACCTATGTTCACGCGTGATTGACGATACGCGTTTAGATTTTTCATATCCATGACAAAAGCAAGTAATATTCCCAAGGCCTTAAGCAAAGCCCCCGCCCGTCGCTACGATAAGGGCGAACGCCGCTATAAGCACGTTGGCCGCAATCCCTTTCCAGAAATAGTCTTTGAGAATAATAATCCTCGCAAGGCGGTCGGAAAGTGTCCAAACAATCTGCAAGCGACAGACCATGTCAGGCTAGTCAATGAGGCTATCGCTGGCGATAATGGTGATGCCGATGTGCCATACGCGAAATGCCTCTACACCGTTCACGAGGGCGTTATTTACGAGGCGCAAACATCGGACCGGGGCAAACATTACCACGGCTATCCGTATCATGGTTTGCTCGAGGGCGATATTATCACGAAGTTGCGATTAATGGCTATCAAGAAAGAATGTTTACAGGCGTTTGAACGCTGGGTCAAAGACCATATCGAGGAGCACGGATAATGCTTCCGCCCGACCGATGTCTGCGATTTGAGCTGAGCCCAATTCCGGAACGACTGACAACTTGTAATTTTATGATTTGGGTAGATGATGCCGTCATTTGGCCAGTGCTCGGAGACGAGAGCGCGCCCTTGGAGATTCAAATAGACGATCTTCTCGCTTTCTTGACCGACTTCTGGAAGCCGCTTATGCTTCGTCAAGTGTATCCGATCGATGTGGATATCCCGCGACCATCGGTCCTTCGGGTCGCCGCAGAGCGACGTTGGGAGGATATGCAGCCTGCGGCAATCAAGGCTGAGAGTCGCGCGGTCGCGAATTTCGAGCGTGCGCATGATCTTTCCTTAGCGTTCGGGGGCATCTACGCTCTCCCGAACCTTTGGTTGATGCGCGCTCAGGACGCCTATCTCATTGAGGCCCATAGACGTCATTGGCACGTCCCGTTTGATGATGCACGCGATGCACTGACCGAGGCGGGAGACTGGATCTGCCAGCGATTGGAGAACGCGGACCCAGAACGCTGGGATTTAGCGCTCGATGCTTGGCGCACTCGCGGCGACGGTAATGGCATCGCTCTCCTTGCTTGGTCCGCTGGGCTCAGTCAGACGGTTGCGCAAGAGCTTGTCCAAGCAGGAGCGTTGCAAGTTCCGCAAAACTTCAACGATGCGGCAAACGATAATGACGAGCTAAGACTTGCTGCGCGTATGGCTGGCGCGCTTCCTGAAGAGCAAATTCGAAAAATTATCGAACTTGCAAGAAAGTTTGACCACCACGATGCGCCCACGCTTGCTGCGTATGCGAAAGAGTGCCGCGAGCAGATAGCTTTGCAGCTTGGAAATGCTGCGCCATCTCTCCAAGGCGAGTTCGCCGCACGGTTTCTTCGAGAGAAGATGGATATTAGTGCGTCGATTGCAGTAGAAGTGTTCGACATCGCCCGCCAATTGGGAGTTGAACTTCGACACGAACGTACAGAGCCGCCCAGCCTCGTTGGCTTAGCGATATGGGGACCGAAATTTGGCCCGGGTGTCTTCTTGAATGAAATGAGCACCAGAATTTTGCGGCAAGAAAAGATGGAAGTGACTAGGAGTTACGGTGCGCGCGTTACTATGGCACATGAAATTTGTCATCTGTTACTGGATGGCGATCACGCGTTGTCTGCTGTTGAAATTCTGAAGGCGCGCATGCCTGCTGGCGTAGAACGGCGAGCTAAGTCTTTCGCGGGTGAGTTTCTCCTCCCAACTACCGCCGCCGCGGAACATTGGCATAACGCAGGTCGTCCGCGAAATCGTCATGATTTGGATGGCTTGGTAAGCACGTTATCAGAAAAATATCGAGTTACGCGTAGTGTGGCCGCTTGGAAAATTCAGCATGCCGCACAGCTTTCGAATGTAGACTTGGAGGCGATATTAGACTCAGTTGTCCCTCTACGCTAAGAAATGCAATTCGGAGTTCTTTTATGATGTTCCAAAGATGGAAATAGTTTGCAAAAAACCAATCTTTTGGTGTCATTTATTTTCACTTAGCGCCTGTTTTCGAATTCCAGTTCCAAGCTGACGGCAGCTCTCCCAGCATATATGCCTCAAATCGGCCTTTCTGCCACCGGCTAGGTCCTGTGCATTCCGGGAGCGATTGTCAGCGCTTCAGGATTGGCAGGTGTTGGATGGGGCCTGCCATTCCCGGTGCGGCCCGAGAACGTCGGTTATGTCCCAGATTCCGCCGCCCCCGACCCTTTTTGGTCGCTCAGAGAACAAATTTCCATTCCTAGGTGCGGACCGGCAGCTATTTGGGAGGATGGCTGGCTGACTCTCGACTGTTTCCGGGCTAGAGCCGCACCATGCCATACGACGCTTTCACGATAGATACGAACAAAGCCATCCAGGGCGGCTTGAACCTCGAAGGTGGACTGCTTGCTCAACTGACTCAGTTCAAAGAAGGCCAGATAGATCTTATCCTGTCAGAGATCGTGGTCCGTGAGATCCATAAGCATCTGCTCGATCAGGTACGTAAGGCGAAGGACAGCATGAGCAGTGCGGCTGCAAAGGTCCGTTCGACCCAGCTTGTCGAGGGGGACGCCGCGGCTCAGTTGAAGGCGCTAGTGGACGCGATTTCGGACCCGAAGAAGGTCGCTGGCGCGCGGCTGACACGCTATATCGAGGCGACCGGAGCCGAGACAATTCCCGTGGGACTGGCACCGATGGATGCCGTCGTCGGGAGTTATTTCTCCTCCTCGCCACCGTTTGAACCCAGCGGTTCGAAGAAAGTGGAGTTCCCGGATGCCATTGCGCTTCTTTCGATCGAGGAATGGGCGAAGAAGAAGGGCAAAAAGGTTCTCGCGGTGTCCGAGGATGGGGGATGGCGCGCTTTTGGCGAAAAATCTGACCATATCGACGTCGAGCCAGACTTTGCGAAGGCATTGGAGATCGTCCAGGAACATGCCGATGCAACGGAAAAGGCGGTTGCGGAATGGCTGGCCGCGTTGGAAGAAGGCAAGCTCGAAGACGCACCTGCTGAGGTCGAGGAAAGGCTCCGCCAGTCGCTGTCCGAATGGCAGTTCTACGGCGAGGGAAGTGGCGCATATCACCTAGAACTTGACACCGTCGAACTGAGTTTGAGCGCCTACGCTCTCGGCAAATTCGAGGATGCCTATGACATTACCATAGTTCGGATCGGGAGCAGCCAGATCGTCGCGCGGATCGGTGTTACCTTCAATGCGACTGCGCGGGCGGAGTTTTCCCTAGGTGCGTGGGACAGCATCGACAAAGAATATGTCGGCATGGGCAGCCAGTCCGCCGAGCGTGAACTTGAGTTTGACGGAGCATTCCTCTTGACCCTGACGGGTGAGCTGGCCCAAGGTATTCAAGCCTTGGAGGTCGAGGATATCGAAGTCGTCGACGCGATCGGCGCGGTCGATTTCGGAGAAGTCGAGATGGACTATTACGACGACGAGGAAGACTACCGCGCGTGGCTTGCCGAGGAGACGCACCTCGACGTAGCGGCTGACGTTGAATCCGAGGGGCAGGTAGCAATGGGCCCGCCACCCTTTTAGAATGTTTTCAAGCGGAGAGCCGCTCTTCCTGTCCCACTGCCTGCAAGACCCTTCTTTGCCGTACAGGGACCCATTTTCGATCTCCCGGTCCGGAAAGGTAGCTATACAATTTACGCACCTCAAAGCTGTCCGCTCTCGACCGATGTCGTTGAAAAAGTCGGTCTTGCAGTCGCGGAGAGCGTCTGATTCAGCATATTGATAGCCATGATGGGCGAGCGCCGAGTGGCGCAGGAAGCCTTGTTCTACGAGTTCAGCCTGGATCGGCACGTTCCTGCCAATCATCTGCTGCGGGCGATAGACCGGTTCGTCGACTTGTCAGAGATGCGCGAGCATCTGCGAGGGTTCTACAGCGCGATCGGCCATCCCTCGATCGACCCTGACCCGCTCAATCCACGAAGGCGCACGCGATCTGGCTCGCGTCCTATCGCAGGAAGATGAATGGATCGCCTCGCGTCGCGAGCGCAAGAAGGTCGAGATGTTGTTTGCCCACCTGAAGCGGATCATGCGGCTCGACCGACTGCGATTACGCGGACCCAATAGTGCCCGAGACGAATTCCACCTCGCTGCAGCCGCCCAGAACCTGCGCAAGCTCGTCAGGATCAGCCTCGCCAGGCAGCCGGCGACGACATGAGGTCCGGCATCTCCGCTCGTCCGCTTCAATCCGCACCATCTGCATCGGCCGAGAAGCGACTTTTTCAACGGCATCGACCAACTAAAGCCATTCGCGGGACAGTTGGCGAACGGCAGCTACTACCGACACCAGCCATCCGCTTGCCGTGAGCGCTCAGATAGCGACGCGCCCGTCGCCGCCACTCAAGCAACAGATCTTAGGTCCGAGGCTCCCTCCGTTATTTCAAGTTCGTACCAACCAGATAGCTTAGGTAGAGACCCTGCCATAGGTAGTGCGCCTGCCTGGGAACGCTGCATCGCTCTCAGATCAACCATCAAACACTCAATCGCCGTCTTCAGTCCTTCATCAGACGCTGCCGAACCTCGCTGTCCTCGCGCTCCGCATCACGGTCCCATCCTTCGGCGATCAGGGATAGAAGCGCGCTCGTCCGAGGCCATTTCTCGGCTGCCCTGGCGAAGCCCCTGTATTTAGCGGCCAGCACGCGCTCTTGGTCGCCACCGTCCCTCATCCCACGGACGGTTACGCCGCGCATGTTGAAGCGCTCGGTACGCAAGCCACTCTCCACATCGCTGCTCGCGAGACGTTCTACCTCTTCCCTTACAGCTCGATGCGGCCACGCGCCGTCGGTGTCATCGGCGGGCGAGTGGGCGAGAACGTTCCCGATGATTAAATCGGTGCTCGTGCATCGATCATGTTCGACACCAAGTTCCCGCATCCGATCGATCCACGCGGTCAGCACTGAGGGTTGGCGGCTATCCGCGTCGAAGCCCGGCATACGCGAGAAGCGGGAAAGCAGCTTGTAGGACTGGCGCCACAGGGCTTGCTGGCCGGGGCTGGCCGTCGAGCTATCGTCTTGCGGCGGCGGCGTGTCGGCTCGATAGACGTTGCGCAGGACCTCGTGGAAGAAGGCAGCGTCGTTCGCCATCAGTGTGTGGAGTCGCAGCGGCCGGTTGCTCCGTTCGAGCAAAGATAGGAGGGCGTATTCGCGGCGTCCAACCTCAATGTCGGGGAGACCGCGCTTGTCCAGTTCCTCCAAAACCTTCTGGATCTTGTAGTCAATCATCTGTGGAATGGTCGACGTGCTGCCCGTGTTGATCTCGTCCACGCAGCGATCCAAAAGTGCGAGAATGAGGCAGCTGGGGATCTCACCCAAGCGGTTCTGACCTGTTTCCAGCGCCGCGATTGGCCGGCCGTGCCGGGCCAGCTTCACTATGAGCCCGAGCAGAACCGCGCGCGTGGATTTCGTCCACCGCGGACTCAGCAGCCTCCAATAGCTGGCCTCTACCTCGGCCCCCAGATTGGACGCGAACCGCCAGACGTACGGTTCCGACGGTAAGGCGCAGAGCAGCATTCCGATGTCGGTATCGTTTTTGGCGGGACGATGCAGATCCCTCACTAGCGCTATCGCAGCCTCGTCTCCGCCAACCTGTCGATAGACCTCGAGGAATGAGCCAGTACGCCAGTCTGTGGGCTGATCGCAGAAGGCGTCGCGTGCCAAATTCTGAAGGAAGGTAGCCGGGACCTTTGCGTCGACTAAGGCCTGGAGGACTAGGTGGGAAGCGCGGCTCCTTGTAGCAAGTTCAATTATCGCCTCGGTTCCCACTCTTTCGGCCAGCTTCGAGACGGCGTCAGCCCGTCTGCGGGACTCATCCCGTTCGTCGTCGGAGTATGACCAATCGAACAGGTCTAGGGCCTGCTGAACGGCGTCCTTCGGAGCGAAGGCGTCGGTGATAGCCTCCATCCGTCTGAGCTCTGGCTCCGGAAGCGCCCAATCGGCGGTGGCGAACCGTCGGTGATGTTTTACTGCATCATGCAGCTTCGACCAGAGCATCTCCCGTTCACCCTGCGTCGCAGAACGAAGTGTCTTCTCTAAGGCGTGGATCGCCGAATCCAGAAGTTCGTCGCGAAAGCGGAACATGGGACGAAGGAGCTCTCCCATCCTGTCGGGGCTGCCCAAAGCCATTTCCACAGCTAGGAGGCAGACGTGCTTGGTGGCCTCGTGAAATTCCGCCCAGCTGACATCTCGCGAAGCCGTCACGTCGAAGCCCCTTAGACGGGGCTTGGCTGTGCCGCTCGTATTGGTGCGCTGTTCGGGAAGTAGTTGAAGGACGAGGTTCCAACCAACGGTTGGATGGTTCCGGACGATCTCCTCTAGAACAGCAAGGCGCATCGGCATGGTGGCGAACGTTGAAGGCAGCCACAGCAGGAAGATGTCGGCGAGGCTTGCGGAAGGCCTGTTGGCGAGGCGTCCGCCAGGGTCGATTTCCGCGAGACGGGCCAGCACTAAGCACGCCCTTCTAAACAGCTTCGGGTCCCACGCGAGGTGCTCAAGCGCCCAGAGAACACCGATGTGCCGCGAGGTAGGAAAAGCGAAGCCCTCCACCTCATCGAAGATGGGGCGGATCGCCTCGCCAGTGCCCTCGAGCATCTGCTCGAGGGCCGAGAGAAAAGGCGTGGGGGCAGCCTCCGCCAGAATAGGCAGTTCGTCGGCTAGGCTTGTCAGCAGCCTAGCGTTCGTGTTCAGGCCAGGAAGGGCGGCGACCACCTCGTTCGCGAAGATTTGCCCCGAGCCAGGCGCAATCGCGAGTTGTGCTTGCTTCTCCCAGACCGCGACAAGAAGCAAAGTCGTCGTCAGGCCGTCACGAAGCCATTCGCTGTGTCGGTCTGGCCGCCTCCGCATGTAGGCAGGTTCATCGGGGTCTGGCTCTGGATCGATGCGGCCGAAGACGTCGCAAAGGACGGGGCGAAGGACCTCTAGCGTGTCGGATGCGATCAAGTGGCCGCAGTGGATGAACGCGTCCAACGGGGCGCGGACCTTGTAAATCGTTTGTTCGCGCACAATCGGCGATCCGGCCTTGACGATAAAGGGACGCACCATCCTCTCGAAGGAGGCGTAGTCGGCCGTTCCGGCAAGCGCCGTAACGACGGCCCTGTCATGATCGTTCGCGGAATCCCAGCTACCGGCCAGAAACGCGGGAAGAAGGGCCATCGCATCCTCGATCCACGGTGGAGCCTCGCAGGCCCCGCCTGGTATAAGGCGTTCCAGGGCGGCAAGGCTTCCGCCGCAACCTTGTGCGAGGATGCGAGCCCGCGTTTCGGGTAGGCCCATCTTCTCGAACGCTCGACTGAGAGCAAAGCTTGTCTGGCGCGTGAGTTCGTGACCGGTGACCCCGCGCTGCCATCCTCCAAGAGGGACGATCGTAGGACCGACCTCCGCGAACTTTCCAGGTGAGCGCGCGGCGTCGCCGCGAAGCAAAAAAGACAGCGTCGACCTAGCGATGAGGCTTCGGCCACCTTCCTCCGTGTCGACAACGAGCGTGCGGTTCTCGAGGAACTTCCGGACCTCCGGCTTCGCGCTCCGGATCGCTGCGATCGCGAACGCGATTACCTCGTCGGGAGCGTCGCCGATCAACGGCATCTGGCTAGGCGGCCCCATCAGCACGCTGATCAGCTGTTCGACAACTCGCTCTCGTTCCGTCGTCAGCACATCCTCGACGAGCGCAGGCGAGAAGCGGTTGGCGAAATCGCTCCAGAATTCGTCGGTACTCCGGATCGCCTCCACCGGCGCGGTCTTGAGCGTGTTTCGGGCGTGCCAAGCCGAAACGGCGGGGGCCGCTGCGAGCCAACTCTCCAGTCGTGGACCATCGATGACGACGACGTTCTTCCAGGACTGCTCCTTCCGGCGCAGCTTCTCCCAGTTCTCGAGCTTCCAATCCTTCTTTGTGGAATCCCATGTGAAGGGCGTCACGAGGACCAACGTGATGTCCTTCTGATCCCCGGAAACGAACTCGGCGCTGCGCTTCTTAAAGTCATCCAGCGCCTTGCCCTTGTAGTCGAGCTCGGTGCCGATCTCCCAGATCGACTTGCCTTTAGGTACGAAGAGTTCGTCGCCATCGCTCTCGAGGATGCCGTCGAGGCCTCGGGTGCGGCCCTTTTCGCCGCTTGGAAAGCGTATCGATCTGATATCCTTGGCAGTGGCACCGATGAGATCGGCGACTAATTCGGGCAGCTCTGCTTCAGATGAATTTGTGCGTCCCCACGCCTCGAGGTTGTCGGCCGTGATCCACTTCATCTTGTCGGGTTCCCACTTCTAACAGCAAACTGATAGATGCCGTAACATTGTTGGTTTATCTAGGCGAAGCGTATCGACACGCGACGATGCTGATCCGCCAAGGAAGTGAAGCCAAAATTGATCAGGCTTGCTCGATCCCGTTTGCGAAGCCGTTTACCGCTCCTGTCAGAAGCTGTCGGTTACAGCCGCAATCGGGAACGGCAGAAATGTCCCAGTGCCGGATCGATAGGCTGCCGCATGCCGTTCTCGGCAATCCGCGTGTGCTGGGCGTGACAATCGAGGCGGACTTGTGATCCAATCGCTCCGTGACGAATTCGCCGCAGAGCGATCGGCGCCAGCGCGTCTGACTAACTGGCTCTGCCAGATTCAGTGCCCAGACCCCGAAAGGTTGCGATGGCGTTTTGTCATGACAATGTCGGGCAGGCGTGGTAAGTGCTGGGTGGAAAGGACGTCTCATGGGTACTTCAGCCTCACGCACCGAGAAGCTTGATCTTCGCCTGACCGCATCAGCCAAGCACACCTTGCAGCAGGCCGCACAAGCCGCGCGCCGTTCGGTTAGCGAGTTTGTCATCGAGAGCGCTTTGGCGCGGGCAGAGGAGACTCTGCCTGACCGTCGACACTTTGGTCTCGACCTTGAACAGTGGCAGGCCTTCCTGACCGCCCTGGATGCGCCCCCGCGTCCGGTGCCGCGTATGGCAAAGCTTCTTTCGGAACCCAGCATATTCGAAGGCGAACCGTCTTGATCGGTGCGGCCGCTTAGTGGTCTTCCGTATCGAAAAGTTCCGCCGAACCCATAACGTCGATGAGTTCGATTGCGGAAGCGATGCCCTTAATCGTTTCCTTTCCCGGTTTGCCTGGCCCAGCCAGCAATCGGGCGCGTCGCAGACCTATATCGCATTGGCCGATCAAGAGGTCGTCGGATTCTACACGCTCGTTGTGGGCGATGTGGAATATGCCCATGCTCCGGAAAGGCTGACGAAAGGGCTGGCCCGTCATCCCGTGCCGCTCATGCTGTTGGCGCGCCTCAGTGTCGCCAGCGCCTGGCAGGGAAGGAGGCTTGGCGCCGGACTGCTCAAGGACGCGATGCTTCGCACCCTGCAGGCGGCTGACATAGCCGGAATAAGGGCACTGGCGGCGCATGCGAAGGACGAGCAGGCGCGGTCCTTCTACGAACGCTACGACTTCATTCCGTCTCCAAGCGATCCCTTGCACCTGTTTCTGCTGCTCAAGGACGTTCGTACGATGCTAACGGGAGGGCGGACTTGATCCGCTGCGAGGCGGGGCAGGGATGGACGGCGAGGCAGGTATAGCGTATCTTAGTGCAAGGTAATACCTTTTGCTACGGAGGTCGCACATGGCGGCTGCAACATCTATCAAGCTGGACGATGCCCTGAAAGGGCGGGTGCAACACTTGGCCGAGGCGCGCCGGCGCAGCTCGCACTGGATCATGCGCGAGGCGATCGCGCAGTATGTCGAGCGCGAGGAAAAGCGCGAGGCGTTCAAACAGGACGCCATACGGGCATGGGAGGAATATCAACGGACAGGCTTGCATCTGACGCTAGAGGAAGCCGACGCCTGGCTGGCGAAGCTCGAAGCGGGCGAGGATGCGGAACTGCCTAAGTGCCACGTCTGATCTGGACGCCGAACGCGCTGGCCGATGTTGGCCGACTTCATGCCTGGTTGAAGCCCAAGGATGCCGAAGCTGCAAGCCACGCGGTCGCGGCGATCCGGGCGGGGGTCAAGATTCTCGCGCAATCGCCGCGCGTCGGCCGCCCGGTCGACGATATGGACCCCGAATTTCGGGAGAAGCTGATCGAATTTGGAAATAGCGGCTATGTTGCCTTGTATCGGCTCGACGGTGACACGGTAGCGATCTTGGCCGTTCGCCACCAAAAGGAAGCCGGCTATCAGTAAGCGGCTGACGGCGCATTGGACGGGCAGGCAGGCCCGCTTGCGCGGGATAGGAATCGGCAATGGCCAAGAAACTTAGCAATCTGACCGAAGCCTTGCTCGAAACAGCCGAGGATATGCACCGCGCCGGCATGATAGGCGAGAACACATATCGGACGATCACCGCCCGCCACCTTGGCCGCGACGGCAGCGGCTTAGGCCATATTCTCGACAAGGTGCTCGATCGGCCTCTCGAGGCCGACGAATTGCCGGAGGGCTAGACGCCTGATCGCCTCCACGATGGCTAGGGCGATAGTGATCTGCGCGAAGCTATAGACCATCAACTCGACAAGGGCGCGGTCGCGCGAGCCGGCGACGTCCGTGAAAAATATCCTAACTTGAGAAAACGTCCGTCAGACGCGCGTAAGCCGCTCGTAGTTACTGCGACCGGCGCTATGAGATCGGAGCGGATTGCGCCGTGGATCATAGCTCGAATGCCCTCTGCACAAGCGATGCGATCCTCCCCTGCTCGACGTCCTCCGGCGAGACGCAAAGGAGCGGCGCAATCTGCTCCATGCGCGGGTGGGTGACCGCTTTGGCGGCAAGATAGGTTTCGTCGGTAAATCCCATGGCTTCGACGATGATCTGCCGGGTTTCGCCAGTGGTTCGCGAGCGCGCTTCCAGCAGGAAATCCGGTCGGCAGGAGCCGAGCGGGGTGAGCGTGTCGAACACCGGCTTTTCGATCAGGAGGTCGAGCCCGATGCGGTCGAAGGACCAGCGCAGCCGCAGCAGCTCGCGCAGAACCGTGCGCTCGAATTCGGAGTCGACCGGAATGAAACGCTTTCCAGAGTAGATGGGCTGGGCATAGCTGCGCAACGGGGCATAGCCACGGGCTTCAGGATACTGGCCCGTGACCACGATCGCGAGATAGGGGCCCTTGATCGTGTTCCCGCGAATGGAAGGGGATTGCACCCGGTTTGCGAGGATGACCGGATCGGCCCCGGTGACGTGGATGGTCGATCCCTCAAACTTCTGGGTAAAGAGGGAGAGAAAGGCCTGAGGCGCGTGGCCGCGCGGCCAGATGCGCGAGAGCTCGCGCAGCCGCGCGTAGATGCGCTTGCTGTGAAGTGGCTGCGCATGCGTCCAGAAGGCGCGGCCAAGCTCGATGCCCGGCGCGATCTCGACATGCTGGGCGGCAACCGAAAGGATCTTGAACTCGTCGCCGATCGAATGATCGGCCCTTTCTTCGCCGAGCGGCACCGTCCGATTGAGGCCTGACAGGTTGAGAAGGCGCCAGAGCAGCCGTGCGAGCCTCGGCACCGAGGCCTGGCGAGTGCGATCGTCGCTGCTTTCCTCTTCGGGTCGCTGGGCGAGCTTCTCGGGCGCCGGGCGCAGAACCTCGAAATAGCCGGTCGGCGGGTCGGCCGGACTTTCCTGCGTCCGCACTTCGCTAAGGCGGTTGGTGGCCTGCTCGCGAAAGAAAGGGCAGTCAGGTTGATGTTCGGGCCGGTTTACGGCGGTGAGGCGGCGCAGATAGTAGGTCTCGGCCTCCGACAGAAATGCCGGCGTCAGGATTGGGGGTGGTTCGTCGGGGGCCAGGCAGTCGCACGCGATCCATCGCTCGCCGATGCGCGCCTGCTGAACGAGCATGATTGCAGCCTCTTCGTCGCCGCGCGATCCATCGCCGCTATACCATCGGACAAGGGCGTCACGGACGGGCGAGGGGAGGGGAACGCGCCCGGCGCTCATCCCATCAGTGTTCCGCGGAATCAGCCACATTTTCGTCTCCTACTGTTGGCGTTTGCGCCCGCGGTCGCTCCGGCGTGCGGATTGACAAGCCGCGGGCAGACGAATCTCCTTTCTCGCGATCCGGAAAAAAGGAGGGTTGTATGAGGTCTTTGATGGTCGGGGCGGCCGTGGCGGCGATGGCCTGGTCTGGTGGGGCGGCCGGCAAGAGTGGGCAAACCAGATCTGTTCGCAGCGTCCAGCTTATCACGATGAACGCGCCGGCACCGGAACCGAAAATCCGTGGGGCAGGGGAAGCGGCCGCGGAGTCCGGCGCCGTCGAGAAGGCCCCGCTCCCGCCCGAGTTCCGCGTGCATGATCTCAACCGGCAGTGGGTGGCGTTCCAGATGGCGAACAGCTTCTCCGGCGGGAGCATCGCGCCCGACGCGGCAGCCATTGGAGACGCTGCGGGCCTTGTGGCGGAAGGCGGGGACGGACTGGACGGCGTCATGCCGCCGCCACCGGCTATCCCCGTGCCCTTGTGGATGCGGGGCGGCGCGGTTTTCGCGTCGGTAGCCACGCGCTATGAACCAGGCTGCGCGGCGGTTCCCTACCGACCGACGGGTTTCCTCAAGGCCGATGCTGAGGACAGGCGGGCGAGCTACTATCGGCTGATGAGCGGGATTGCATGCGAGCACGGAATTCCGGTCGGTCTGTTCGATGCAATGATCATACGAGAAAGCCGCTATCGAACCGATGCGCTGTCGTCCAAGAATGCCTTTGGCCTGACCCAGCTTATGCCCGGCACGGCCGCCCTGCTGGGGGTCAACCGCTATAGCGTCGAAGGCAATCTGCGCGGCGGAGCGAAGTATCTGCGCCAGCAGCTCGACACGTTCGGTCACTATCATCTGGCCCTTGCCGCCTACAATGCGGGCCCGGGCCGGGTCCGCGGCGGCCGCGTTCCCCGTATCGCCGAGACCCAGGCCTATGTCGGGAATGTGCTGGGCGACTGGGCGCGGCTGAGCGGTGTCTATCGGCAGGCGATGCTGCTGCCGCAGGCCGGGACCGGTATGGTGGAGAGTTCGTCCACCCCGCCGGGACGCAGGGCAAAAGTCTCGCTTTTCTAGAGCGAACCCGCGCCTGGGAAAGCTGGGGCTAGATGCGGAAGTCATCGCTCTCTGCCAGGCGGGCGCGGCGTTCCAGTTTGGCGCTCACTTCGTCAACCATTCGCCTGGCGAGGGCCCGCCGGATGGCAGGCGCCCAGTCGCGCCGGACTTCCGAGCCGTCGATCCCGTCGAACTCCTCGAGCATGACGATCAGCATTTCGGGCAGGTCGACAAAGGCATCGCACAACATGGAGATCAGGGCGTCGTGGCGCTCGATCACGGGCTGCTCGATCTTTTCGGCCGCCTTGGCGCGCAGACAGGCGGCGATCATGTCGGTGCCGAGCGCGTGCAGGATGATCTGGAGTTGGTCAACGGTCATAGGCGACCGCTTGTCGGCGTCGCTGTGCAGCAAGTCGCCAAGCCGCGACTTGCCGATGCCAGTCAGGTCAGAGAGCTTGCGTTGCCCGACGTCCTTTAGGACCATCATGCGACGTATCAGTGGCACGAAATCCCGCAGGACCGCGTCGTCACCCGGCGCGGACACGAATTATGACCCAGTTATGTCGCGAGATGACATTGCCCCCCGACCTTCCCACGTGAAAGGCAACGCAATCACGCAAAAACTATCTTTGCAAGCAACGTTGGCCCCAGAGTGAGGCAATATTGCCGACCGATCAGCGATGTATGGGGCCGTTAGTTAGCGCTATTTCCTAGTGTCGCAGCCGATCGGTCGAAGCATCGGGGCTGGCGGGCAGCAGGTTCTCGCGCTTCAGGCGGTCGAGGATTTTCGCCGCGTTTGCGTCCAGGATATAGTCGAACAACAAGGCCGAAAGCGCGTCCGCCAACGTCAGGCTGGCGCGGAGGCGCCGGTCGAGATCATGGCGGATTTCAGCCAGCGCCTCCACGTCGGCATCGGGAATTCCGAGATCGATGCGCAGGTTTCCGTGGGTTGGCAGGGTAGCGAAGTGCGCCTGCATATCATCAACATGGACCTTGTCGATGCTGCCAGGGATGGCCAGCCGCGTCGATACGAGCGAGCCCAGGGACTGATAGAGATGGGTCTCGTTCGAATAAAGGCGGATACACTCCGTCGTCAGCCGGAACAGAAATTCGGACACATGAAGCACACAGCCCTCGGTTTCGGCGGCCTTCATCCCCACGTCGAGAGGTATCCTTCTTCCTGAGCGCCAGCATATCGCAAGTAGGCGTGTGAATCCTGAGGTCTGGAAGGTTAATATCTGCTGAGTCGCTTGAACAAATCTACTTCGATCCCCCCTGCATCGCAATTTTCCGGGCAGGGTGTCCCGGAACGCCGGGCAGACTGCCCCGGATCACCGGGCACGCCGCCCGGAAATCAAGGGCACCCTGCCCCGTCTGAGCGGGCACTCGCACCTTAAATGAAAAGAATCGTGGCGGTTGACCGCTGCAGCCGGTGACGGACCCGGCTGCTGTTGTTCTCCTATCGTTGGACGCGGTTCTCGTCGCGTCTCTTTGTGAAGGGAACTCCAACATGCAGTCAGTCCTGAAAGAGAGCGGGCGCACGGAGTTGGCGATCGTCGTCATCGCCGCGCTCCTGTTCGCCTCGCTCCTGTTTGCCGCTCCGGCCTTCGCCGGCGCCGACACGACCTTCAATACCGCGCTCACCATGTTCACCAACTTCCTCGAGGGGTCGGGCGGCAAGATCATCACCGTCCTCAGCCTCGCGGGTGGCATCGTCGCTCTCGCCTCGGGCCGCTTCTCGATGGGGCAGATCGCGATCCCCGTGGGAGTGGGCGTCGGCTCCGGTACCGGCATCCCGATCGTCACCTCGACGGTCACGGCGACAATCTAGGCGTTCCTGCGATCGGGCGAAGTAGCAGCTTCGGCCGATCCAAGGAGAGGGTGGTGCAATGGCCGTGGACAAATACGTCATCCCAACTCATCTGGATGATCCAGAGTTGATCGGGCTATGGACGCTCGATGAGTTCCTGGCGATGGTCATTCCGTTCGTCTGGGGGATCCTGTCTCAGCACATCCTCGTCGGCATGCTGCTTTCGGCTGCAGGTTGGTGGGGTCTCAGAAAAGCTAAGTCAGGCCGGGCCGCGTCGTGGCTGCTCCATCTGGCCTATTGGTATCTCCCGGCCGGGTTCACCGGCCTGAGAGCCACGCCACCCTCGTACCTTCGACTGATGGCGGGGTGATATGGAACTTTCGTACAGCCATTCGCACAGCCAGCGCGTCCTGCGGCAGCGGAACATCCTGGCGGTCGTCGCAGTCGCGCTCTGCGCGCTCTCGATCTTGCTGCTGATGTTCACCGTGTCCCGGGACCGCGAAATCGTCCTCCAGCCGATCCTGCGCTCTTCCGTCACGGTGAGCTCGGCCGGGGTCAGCCGCGAATATCTCGAGATGATCACGCGCGACACGGTCGTGCTGACCCTCAACCGCAGCCCACAGAACCTCGATTACTGGATGAATTCCGTGCTCGATATCACGGCGCCGACCGCCCAGGGCAAGATCAAGGCCGATCTCCTCAAGATCGTCAGCGAACAGCGGGGGTCTTCCATCTCGCAGTTCTACACGATCGAGAAGATGGAGCTCGATACCAAGGCTCTCCGTTCGGAGGTCACGGGCACCCTCCAAACGATCGTCGGCAACAGGGTCATTTCGAACGAACGCCGGACCTTCCGGTACGACTGGGAATATTCGGGCCTGTCCCTGAAGCTGATCGGCTTCGGCATGGTGACGGCCGAAGAGGGGAAGGAATCATGATGTCGGTTTTTGTCGTCGGCAGTGCCGCTGCGGGCACCGCCTTCCTTTCGCGCGTCAACTGCCATCTCAGCCGCAGCATGGGCGCGGGACTGGTTGCGCTCGCGGTGCTGCTCACCGCCGCTCCGGCGAGGGCGGACCAGACGATCATGGCGTCCGACAGCAGCCAGATCGACTGCCAGGCGTCGGCCAAGGACCTCACGCGCATCAGCCTCGTCGAAGATGAATTCGCGTCGGTCTCCAAAATCTCGACCGGCAACCCGATCGACGATTTCTCAGTCGTCAACGAGCCGGTCCGCGGTGACATCTACCTGTCCGTCCCCGACGGTTTTGCGCGGGCGGCCCTGTCGTTCTTCGCCACCAGCAAGCGCGGCTATGTCTACAAGTTCGTCTGCCGGATCGGCGGCGACCAGGCCGCGCAGGTCTTCGTGTCCAACCCGGCGATCACCAATGAAAGGGCGGCGGAGAATGGGCCGAGCGAGACGCTCGGCACGCGCGATGCTGCGGTCGAGCTTGTCCAGGCGATGTACTCGAACGCTGTCGCGGACGGCTACGAGATGCGCCAGCGCACCCTGCGGCCTGTCTATGTCGGCAAGCTCAAAGTGCAGATGATCGCGGAATATCGCGGCATCGAGCTCAGCGGCCGGGTGCTTCGCATCGAGAACAAGGGACCGGCCGAGGTCGAACTTACCGAGGGCATGGTCGCGCCAGCGAGCGCGCTCGCCGTGTCGCTCGCCGAGAGCAGGCTCGCTCCGGGCAAGGTCACGACGGCCTACCTCGTCTCCCAGAACGCCCAAGCGGCCCAGGCACAAAGGTGAGGACATGGCACTATTCGATTTCCTCAATCGCAGACGTCCCGCGCTCGATGGAGCTGCGGATGAAGGCGTCTCGCCCCTCTCGGGCGATCTCGCCGGCAACGAAGCGGTGCGGCGAAAGCAACGGCTGCTCCTCGCCGGCGTGGCGAGCGTCGGCCTCGTCGCCTCGAGCTTCTGGATTTTCGGCGAGGGCGACGACGGCGAGACGCTTGGCGACGACGGGACGGCCGAGGTCACCGTTTCGACCAAGGATCTGATCAATCGCAACCTTTCGCAGCAGGAGTGGATGGCGCTCTCCGAGAACCGCTTCCAGTCGACCGAAAACCAATTGAAGTCGATCGACGGCCAGAACCGCCGGCTCGAGGCGCTGACGGCGCAGGTCGAGGCGCTGAAGGGGCAGAACCAGGCCATGCAGGCCGACGGCCAGCGTGTCCTTTCGGCCTATCAGGCCGAGAATGAGCAATTGCGGCGCCAGGTCAGTGAGCGCCGGACTCCCGCGCCGCCCGCGCCGGGTCCTGCCGCACTTTATGGGCCCAATGGGCCCCAGGCCTACCAGCGGCCCGATGGTGCCGGGGGCGGGGCCGCGGCGGGACCGCTGCGTTCGGCGAGCGAGGTCAAGCTCGTCAATTTCTCGACAGCCGACACCGGCAATGCGACGCGCATAGCCAAGGGGAACACCGTCTACACCGACAGCATCAACTATCTGCCGCCGAACAGCTTCGCCCGCGCCAAGGTCATCGTCGGCGTGGATGCCAGCGCCGGGGTGAACAGCCAGACCGATCCTTTGCCTGTTGTCCTGCGGATCACCGGCCCGGCGCGCTCTGTCTACCAGAACGGCAAGCTGCTCACGACCAAGATCGAGGGCTGTCTCGTGAACGGCGCCGCGCGCGGCGACCTGTCCAGCGAGAAGGTCTATGTGAAGCTGCAGAAGATGACCTGCCCGCAACCAGGCGGCCGCTACGCAGTGTCGGAGGTCAAAGGCTTCCTCGCTTTCGGCGGCAAAACCGGGGTGCGCGGACGGGTCGTCTCACGCGAGGGTTCGCTGGTCACCCAGGCATTCCTCGCCGGACTTGCCGGCGGCTTCGGCCGCGGCTTCTCGGCGAACGCCAACAGCGTGTTCCAGGGCACCAATATCTCCACCAACGGCCAGCGCGACAAGCTTTCGACGGGCGAGATCCTCGAGGGAGGCTTCGGCGAAGGCGTGGCCCAGACCGGCGACATGGTCTCGAAGTACCTGATCGAGCGCGCCGAGCAATATCAGCCGGTCATCGAGATGCCGACCGGCGTGGATGTCGAAATCGTCTTCCTGGAGGGTGTCTATGTTCGCAATTGATCGTTTGCGTGTCCTCTCACGGCCGTCGCGGCTCGTGGCCGCGACTGTCGTCGGCCTCAGTGTCGCCGGCATCGCGCTTGCCGCCGACACGAGCAGTCCGGAGGACCAGGTCCGTACTCTGCTGAAGGCGCGGCTCCCCAAGACCGCCATCAGCGCGATCGACTGCGGCAAGATCGGCGGGCTGTGCGAGATCACCGCTGGCGACAATCTCTTCTATGTCGATGGCGCCGCGCGCTACCTCGTGATCGGACGCGTTTATGACATGCAGACGCGGCAGGACATCACGGCGGCGCGGCTGCTCGAGATGAATCCCGACATGCTGGTGGGCTCGGCCGCGCGCGCGAACGCGCTGGCGAGCGGCGGCGATGATGGTGGAGCGCAACAACTCGCGGCCGCCCCGACCCGGGTTGAGAAGCCTGTGGCGGCGGCCAGAGCGCGCAAACTCTCGCTCTCCGGGTTGCCGCAGGACGGAGCGATCGTCTGGGGCAATCCGGCGGGGCAGACCGTGACGGTCTTCTCCGACTTCCGGTGCGGCTATTGCCGCGCTCTCACGAGCATACTCAAGGACATGAACCTGCGCGTCGTCGAGCGCCCGATCTCGGTCCTCGGCAGCCGAGACGTGGCCGACCGCGTCTATTGCGCGAAGAACCGGGAGGCAGCTCTCCATGCCGCCTATGCCGGCGAGCCGATCAAGGCGGGGCCGGTCTGCGACACATCGGGCCTCGATGCCAACGAAGCCTTTGCGCAGCGGAACGGCCTCAGCGGCACTCCGGTGATCGTCCGCGGCGACGGAGCCGTGATTGAGGGTTTCCGGCCCCGCGCCTTCCTTGAGCAGTGGCTGAAGGAGGCGCAGTCGTGATGGTCCCCGCGTTCCGGCGCCGGCGTTCGTGGCCGGCCTCCACTCTTGTCTTGGGCAGCGCCCTGGTGCTTGGTGGGTGCGCGTCATTGGGTGGCAACATCCGCGGCGATTTCTCCTGTTCGGCGCCCGATGGAATCTGCGCGCCAAGCTCCACCATCGATGATCGGGCCCTGGCGATGATCTCGGCCGAGGCCGTGGATGGAGATACCTTTCCGGCCACGGGCGCTCCGCGGAGTTCGCCAGGTCGGACCAATCGCGCTTCCGCGCCCCAGGCGGCCCGGGTCGCCACGGCCGATCCCGCCCGGACGCGGGAGAAGGTGCTTCGGATCGTCTTCCAGCCCTATATCGACGAACGGGGTCGCCTCCATGAGGCCAGCGCCGTGCGCGCGGTCGTCGCAAGCGGGGAATGGCGGGCGGCCGCCCGCCAAACCGCACCGTCAGGCCCGCAGCTCGCCTATGACCTCACCAGCGCCGAAAGCTTTGCCGACGCGATCGACCGCGTCGACCCGCCAGGCGGGGTGCTTCCCGCAATCGATCCGAATCTTCCGGACCCGGCGACCGTCGCCGCCGCCCGCACGCGCAAGCCCGATCCGGTAGAGACGATAAAGGCGGATGTCGCGAGCCGCCTCGCTCCCAGGGCAGGCAGCGCACCTGCCCCTGCGACGGTGGATGGAATAGCGCGTCCACCGTCTGCGGCCGTCTCGCCGGCGCCGCCGCCCCCCGCGGGAGTGCCGGCGAGCGGTAGCGCTGGCGCCGCGCAGGGCATGGGCAAGCCGCAGCCCGCGATCTCGGAGGCGGGAACCCAGGCGGTCGCGCGCGTGAAGAGCGACCCGGCCTACCAGCAAGTCGCGGGCTCGGTCGCCCGGGAAGCGCGCGATGCGGCCGCCCAGAGCGGCGCGATGCCTGCAACGCCCGTAGTGTCCGCCCCGACGGTCCGCGCCGCCGATTTCCCGGCCGGTGTGCAGGAGGACAAGTGAGATGGCAGGCAAGGCTGGTTTTTTCGAAAGCCTGCTGTCGGGCATCCTCGGCGACAGCCGACGGCCCGACGTCGATCGGCCCAAGCTGGGCGTGCCGATGCTCGCCGACTGGCTGCCCTATCGCAGCTACGACGCAAAAACGGGCATCTTCTATAATAGCGCGTCGCGCGGCTTCGTTGTCGAAGCCGCCCCGATGATCGGCGCGGATGAACGCACGGGCGCGATCCTCAGCCAGTTTCTCTCCGAAGCCATCCCCGCGCCAGGCTGCCTTCAGTTCCACCAGTGGATGAGCCCCCGCGTGTCGGAACGCCTCTCGCGCTGGTATCTTCCGCGCTATTCGGCTCGCGGCGTCTACGAACGCATGGCCAAGCACCGCGTCGACTTCCTCACCGATGGCGTCTGGAAGTCGCTGTCGAATGACGCGCCGTTCAGCTTGCGCAACCACCGCGTGGCGATCTCCTATTCGACGCCGGAAACGTCGAGCGTCTCGGTGGAGGAGATCGTCGCCGTGATGGACGGCCTGATATCCGCGCTTGGCTCGATCAACGTGTCGGCGAGGCTGATGGATCCGACAGACCTCATAGGCTGGGTCGACGATATCACCTCGCCGACCACCGCGGCGGGCGAGGATGTGGTGAACTACAACCCGCTCGATCCGATCGCGGACCAGGCCGTTCGCAGGGATGTGGAGCTGCACATCGAGCCGGATCGGATGCTGCTGCGGACCGAGCGCTTCCGGCCCACCGGCAATACCGTGGATGATGCGCCGGAAATCGGCGAGATTCTCCCGGATGTTTTCGATGTCCGCTCGTTCTCGGTCCGGAACCTGCCGAGCCGCTGGGCGCCTTGGGACGTCGCGCGCCTGATCGGTGACATGTTCACCGACAAGTTGCGCATGCCTTGTCCGGTCGCGACCAATCTGTGCGTCGAATTCCCCGACCCGCTGGCGGCGAGCAACAAGGCGAGCTTCAAGTTCATGCGGACGACAAGCCTTGCCGATTCCAAGTCGGCGCGCTTCCTGCCGCAGCTGCGCGAGCAGAGCCAGGAATGGCGCCATGTGAACGATGAGCTCCGGCAGGGGCGCAAGCTGGTGCGAGTATTCTTTTCGGTCACGTCCTTTTCGCCCAAGGGCAAAGGTGACGCCAACGAACGGGTGCTCAAATCCGTCTACCGGGCGGCGGGCTGGGATCTGCTCGACGACCGCTATCTGCAAGTCATGGGCCTCCTGTGCGCGATGCCCATGACGATGGCGAACGGGCTGTCCCGCGATCTCGACCGCATGAAGCGGATGCGCACGCTGCTGACGACGACCGCCGCCAATCTCGCGCCCATCCAGGGCGAGTATCTTGGCGGCCATCTGCCCCACCTCATGCTGATCGGCCGGCGAGGACAGCCATTTTTCTGGTCGCCGTTCGAGAATGCGGCGGGCAACCACAACGTCGCGGTGGTGGGCAAGTCGGGCTCGGGCAAGTCGGTGGCGCTGCAGGAGCTTTGCGCCTCGATGTGCGGCGCCGGCGCGCGGGTCGTTGTCATCGACGACGGCCGCTCCTTCGAGCACTCCGCGAAGCTTCAGGGCGGCGCATTCGTCGAGTTCACCATGGCCGCGGGGTTCTGCCTGAACCCGTTCAGCATGATTGATGCGGAGCTTGCGGCGACGGATGAGGATTATCTCCTCGATTGCATGGCCATGCTCAAGGCCATCGTGAACCAGATGGCGCGCCATACCGACCGGTTGAACGACACCGAGCGCGGGCTGATCGACGGAGCAGTCAACGAGGTTTGGCAGGCGAAAAACAGGCGGGGAGAGGTGGACGATGTGATGGCCGCGCTGGAGGCTACGGGCAACCAGATGGCCATGGACCTCGCCATTGCCATGCGCCCCTTCTCTTCAAGGGGGACGTTCGGCAAGTTTTTCCAGGGCGAGGTGTCATTCGAACTCTCCGCCCAGCTTACCGTCTTCGAGCTTTCCGACCTTGCCTCGCGCGAGGAGCTGCGTTCGGTCGTGCTGACCGCGATCATGTTCCTGTCGCAGCAGATGATGCGCAAGGTCGACCGGTCGATTCCCAAGGCTCTGTTCCTGGACGAATCCTGGCAGTTGCTGCGCGGCGGCGCGATGGCGGAGTTCATCGAGCTGTTTGCTCGCACGTGCCGCAAATATTTCGCGGCGCTGATGACCTCGACCCAGTCGCTCAACGACTACTACAAGTCCGCCGGGGCGATCGCCGCGCTCGAGAACTCGGACTGGTTCGTCATCCTCGCCCAAAAGCCCGAGACCATCGCGGATTTCAAGAAGCACGATCGGTTCGAAATGGACGATTATACCGACGCCCTGCTGCGATCGCTCAAGATCAACGGCCGGGAATATTCGGACATCCTCATCAAGGGGCCGGAAACGCTCGCGGTCGGCCGCCTCGTGCTCGATCCCTTTTCGTCCACGGTCTTTTCCTCGAGCCCGACGGTCTTTGCCGCAATTGAGGGGCTGGTTGCCCAGGGTCTCAGCATGGAGGAGGCGATCGAACGGATCGCTTTCCCTGAAAATCCGGAGAAGTGGGCGAGCGTCGCCACCGACGATCTGGCCGAGGCGGCGGAGTGAACGATGACTTCTGTTGGCTCTCGGCCCGATAGCGCAATCGCGAACGTGCCCAGGTGGCAGACCTTTCGGGCGATGCTTCACTTCTATCTGCATCTCCTTGGGTTCGCCGGTTCGACGCTGCTGCTGACCTGGGGTCTCTTCGGGCTCTTCTTTCTCGCCTTGGGCGGCTTCTCGCTCGACGGTCTCATGCACCAGCTCGACAATCTGGCGAGCCGCTACGTCACGGCGGCGCCGGACCGGATAGCGTCATTCAAGACCATGTTCGCTGCCGCGCATCTCCTCGTTGCGGCCGCATTGATCGTGCTGCGGCGCGAGAAAATCCTGCCGCCGGCATCGCCCAAAGGAAACCCCGACCATGTCTGACCAGACCGAGCTCGATCTGCCGGCGCCCCCTCAGCCGGCGCGGCGCGTGAAGCGCGCAACCTTCGCGGGCTTCACGCGCACGCAAATTCTGTCCGGACTCCTCGTCCTCGGCGCTCTGGTTTGGGGCATGTGGGTCACGAAGACCCTGCTCACGCCCAAGCAGGAGCGCATCGTCTCGGCGCGCCTCTCGTCGATCGTCGGCGAATATGTCCAGGCCCAGGCGAGGTCAGCCTCGCCGCCGGCACAGGTGGAAGTCGAAATGCGCAAGTTCATGGCATCGCTCGACCATGAGCTCGAGCGTCGCAGCTCGGGCGGACAGATCGTGCTCGTGGGCGAGGCTGTCCTGACTAAGAACGTGCCCGACATCACCGACAATCTCAGGCAAGCGGTGTACGCCTCGGGCGTGGCGCGGCCGAAGCAGGCGTCGGCCATGGAGATGCAGCAGCTCGAGCAGCAGGCGATGCTGGCGGCGCAGCAGCAAGCGGCGCCGATGCAGCCGGTCCCACAAGCCGAATATGCCGATCCCATGGCGCAGGCACAGGTGATGCCGCCCGCGCAGCCCGCAGCCGGCCCGCAATATGGGTCACCGACCGCGTCGGTCTCAACCTTTGGAGGCCCCGATGGCAGCGGCGGACAATGAGCGCGCCGGCCGGCGTTGGCGCCCCAATCGCAAGCTCTGGCTTCTGCTCAGCGTGTTCGTCTCGGGAAGCGTGGCTCTGAAGGCGCTCAGTGATTGGCGCGAGGAACATCTGTTCCTGATCAACGTGACCGATTCCCTACCGAACTGGGCATTCCTCATCGAGCGCGGGCGATTGCCGGCCAAAGGCGAGTTCGTCTTCTTCGATCCCCCGGCGAGCCCGCTTCTGCGCCGCCATTTCGGCGAGCGGCCGCGGATGTTCGGCAAGATCGTCTACGGCCTGCCGGGAGACTTCGTGGGCCACGATGGGGCGGACGTGAAGATCAACGGCGCGTGGGTGGCGCGGATGAAGGCCGTCACGCGGTTCGGCGAACCGCTGACGCCGGGCGCAACCGGGAGAGTGCCGCACGGCTGCTTCTATGCGGGCACGCCGCACAAGGACGGCTTCGACAGCCGCTATGCCGAGATCGGCTTCGTCTGTGCGCGGCAAATCATCGGAACCGGGGAGCCCGTCTTATGAAAGCTATCCTCACCGGCGGCGGGACGATCATCGCCGCGACCGCGGTGCTCCTCCTGGTCGGGCCGGGCCGGGGCGAAGCGATGGACTATGGTCACGTCGGCCAGGCTTTTCCCGTGATCGAGCCCGATCTTCTGTCCACGATCGAGGCCCGCCTGCGCGGCGCCGAAGCGAGTGGCGAGCTGGCTCGGATGAACGAGCTGTTCGCCAAGCGCGTGGAGCAGCGGGTACGCAGGCCCAAGCCGGTAGAGGGGATTACCCCGGCGCGGATTGCGCGGAACTGGGACTATGACCCGACCATCGCGGTCGAGCGCGATATCCGCGACCAGAAGGGCAACCTGATTGCCGCCGCCGGACACCGGATCAATCCGCTCGACTTCGTCGCGATCAAGCAGGATCTCGTGTTCGTCGACGGCGACGATGCGGCGCAGCTCGCCTGGGCGACCGCGCGCTACACCGATCTCAAGGCCAAGATCATCTTCGTGAACGGCTCGCCGATCGAGCAGATAACCGCGAAGAAGCGCCGCTTCTATTTCGACCAGGAAGGCAAGCTCACCGCGATATTCGGCATCAAGCACACGCCCGCGATCGTAAGCCAGAACGGCAAGACGATGCGGGTGTCGGAGATCGTCGTCAAGCCGGGGAGGCCCGGCTGATGCCTCTATGGCTCGATATGCTCCGAACGCCGATGGCCGCGCCCGAAACCGGGCGGCTGAAGGTCATGCGCCGGGCGTGGCTGTCCCTGTGCGTCACGCTCGCTGCCGCGGTGACCTTGCTCGATGCCCTGCAGGCTCAACTGGGGCAGGGCGCGCCGGCAATGGTTGCGGCCCTGCTGCTCGCGACGGTGACGATCACCATCCTCTACCTGCGTGCGAAGCAGAGGGCGGACAACGCCTGGCTCGACAAGATTGGGGAGAGCGAATGATGCGCTTCGTTCGATCGATGCTCGCCGCGTTCCTCATGGCGATCTGCGCGATGGCTTTCGCGCCCAGCGCGCAGGCCGCCGGGTCCACCTGCAACGGCAAGTTCGTCAATCCGATCACGGATGTCTGCTGGTCCTGCCTGTTCCCGCTTTCGGTGGGCGGCCTCAAGATCTGGCCGAGCGGGCGCCCCGACACCAACAATCCCGCCTCGCCGGTTTGTCTCTGCAGCGATCCGATGCCCCGCATCGGCATATCGGTTGGCTTCTGGGAGCCCGCGCGCCTGGCCGACGTCACCATGAAACCGTGGTGCTTTCCCAATCTGGGCGGCATGCGCATCGCGCCGGGCTTCGACATCGGCCAGGGCTATCTCGCTGGCCCTTCGATGGTGGGTGGGCGGTCGCAAAGCACGGCCAAGTGGCACGTTCACTGGTACGTCTATCCGCTGCTCTACTGGATGGAGATCCTGACGGATTTCTTGTGTTTCGAGCAGGCGAGCTTCGACATCGCCTACATGACCGAAGTCGACCCGCTCTGGCAGGATGACTCGCTCGCCGCGCTGATCAATCCCGAGGCGATCATCTTCGCCAATCCGATTGCCAAGGCGGCCTGCGCCGGCGACTGCGTCGCCGGAACGGTGAACCTGCCGCTTGACCAGCTCTTCTGGTGCGCGGGGTGCCAGGGCGGAATGTACCCCCTGAACGGCAATATCCCGGCATCGATCGGTCATGTGCAGTCCTCGCGGCTCGCGCTGTCGCGCTTCGCCTACAAGATGCACCGCCAGGCGCTGGCCTGGGGAACGATGGGCTCGGCCGGCCTGTGCAAGAAGTATCTGATGCCGGTGATGCGCAAGCAGCAATACCGGTTCCAGATGACCAATCCGATCCCGACGGTGAGCGGGCGCTTCGCCTGTTCGGCGATCGGGGCCTCGACCATGCCGCCGGACGCCGGGCGCGCCTATCCCGCCGGAGGCGAGGACATGGGCTACCTGGTCTGGCGCAAACGCAACTGCTGCGTGCTGTGAAGGAGTGGACGATGCGACTTCTCGCCCTGGGCGCCATTGGTCTTGTCGCTGCCGCCAGCATGACCGCGCTTCTCGCCCAAACCGTCGACGGGATCGATGTGCAGGCGATCAAACAGCGATCCGCGGACCTGCAGGCAGATGCCCAGGCGTTCGTGGACCAGGTGAAGAACCGCGGCGATGCCTTCCGCGAGGAGGCTGTCACTGTGCGCGACGACGGCATGGAGAACATGCAGCGCGTCGCGTCCACCGATCTGCCCAAGGGTCCGGCGGGCGCGATCGATTTCGATGAGATCGTCCAGGGGGTCGCATCCAACGCCACCGCGGGAGGCGGGGAGGCGCCGCAGCTCATCGCCTTCGCGAGCCTCTCGATGCCGCCCAAGGCGCTGCGGCAGCTCATCCAGGACACGGCGCGGGCAGGGGGCGTGGTGGTCTTTCGCGGCTTCCCGAACAACTCGATGAAGGAATTTTCGCAAACGCTGGGCAAGATCGTCGAGCGGCAGGATGATTTCGCGAATATCGGCATCGATCCTCGGCTTTTCCGGGCCTTCAATGTCCAGGCGGTGCCGACCTACGTCGCTGTCTCGTCGGACTTCGATCTGTGTGCCGGCTTTTCGTGCCGGACCACGGTTCCGCCTTACGACCGGATGATCGGCAATGTGACGGTGGAATATGCCCTGACGTCCTTCGCGGAAGGGAATGGCCCCGGCGCGCGCGTGGCGGCGGTTGGGCTCAGCAATCTTCGCAAGGCACGGCCATGAGCATTCGGGCGGCCCTTCCTGGTCTGCTCGTGCTTCTTGCGGTCGCAACGCCGGCGGCCGCGCAGATGAGCGTCGAGGAAGCGCGCCAGGAGGGCCGGTCCCTCGCCAACGAGAAGCGCCAGGATTCGACCCTTGTGCCGACCGACAATGCCCGCGCCGAGGCGGTGCCGGGCTATGCCGGCACATCGCTGCCGCAGGGCTCCTATTTCGATAATCCGGAGCGGATGGAGGCGGAGGCCGCGGCCACGAAGCTTTCGAACGAGCAGTACAGGATCACCACGGACGCGGACCGGACCCGGCCCAGCTTCAGCAATGCCGAGATCCTCGAGACGACGGCGCGCGCCACGGCCCTCGAGAACGATCCCTCGACCTTCCTGGCCGGCGAAAGCTACTCAGGCTCGTCCGGCACCTGCACGCCGCTGCCGCCCGCGACGGGCAGCGATGGCTATTATGAGACGAGCTGCAATGCGGGGAGCAAGGTCACGACCGACAATCGGACCTGTTCGATCAGTCTCGACGTGCGCTCGGAGACCCGGTCGGTCTACACCTATTACGCCGGGCGGCTGAGCTTCATGCCGGCCGATGGCGGCCCTTATCCTGCCCGAGCTGCTTTCGACGACGAGATCGCGTCCGGCATCTGCTGGGAAAGCCGCCCGATCGACTATTGCGACAATATGAGCGCCTATGGCTACACGGCGGCCTCGAATTGCAAGAGCCTTGGCCACACCGCCGTCGAGGTCAAATGCACGGCTGAAGCCCAGGGGATCACGCCAGGCGCCTATCATCCGGGCTATGTGCTCGCGACCGGAAAATATTGGCTGTCCCAGGCAGACGAGCCCACCGTGACCACCGTCACGCGCAATGAAGGTCAATGCGCCTCGATGGCGGCGGATTCGATGTGCGAGCAGCAGACGGAGGTCTGCACATCAAGCGATCCCGTCACCCGGATCGTCGACGGCGTCCCTGTCACTCAGCCTTGCTGGGCGTGGCAGCGCAGCTATGCCTGCCACCGGATCACTACGGGGCATAACGACTGCGGCACGCTCGAGGCCAATGGCGCCTGCACCTATGTCCGCACCGAATGCCTGGATGAGGAGCCGAATGGGGTCTGCCAGGTCGAGGAACGGATATACCGCTGCGCGACGCCTGGAAGCGCGGTCAGCGATGCGCCGCAATATATCTGCGGCGACGATGTCTATTGCATCAACGGCGATTGCGAGCCGATCGTCCGTGAGGCCTCGACCGAGTTCAAGGACGCGCTCGCCGCGCTCCATTCGATCGATCAGGCGGGCAAGGAGTTCGACGAGAACAACTTCACCGTGTTCAAGGGCACGCGAGAGACCTGCCACAAACCGGTATTTGGCCTCATCAACTGCTGCGCCGGGAAGGTCTCCGGTCTGCTGACGGTCGCGGCTGGCGCGGCGGCGTTGGCGGGCGGGCCCTTGCGGATCGCGGCTCTCGCAACGCCGTTCCTTACCTTGTTCGCCTGCTCGCAGGACGAGATGAAGCTCGATATCAAGGACCGGATGGGATTCTGCCACAAGGTCGGGACCTACTGTTCATCGAGTTTCCTCGGAATCTGCAGCACGCGGCGCACCGCCTATTGCTGCTTCGAAAGCAAGCTCAGCCGTATTCTCCAGGAGCAGGGCCGCATTCAACTGAACAAGCCCTGGGGTGCTCCGAAACGGGAGCAGTGCCTGGGCTTCACCATCGAGGAGTTCGCCCGTCTCGATCTCTCGGTGATGGATTTCACCGAGGTGTATGCCGAGTTCGTGGATGCCGCCCGCCTTCCCGACGAGGTCGAGACGATGACCCAGATCCAGCAGAAGATTCAGGACTATTATGACCTGCACGGCAACTAGGATGCCCGGACCCTGCGTGGGTCGATGCCGGCCGAGGTCACATCCCGGTCCCCACGCGCAGCCTCATGCACGCACCGCATCCGCCCGGTCCCATTACCCCCAATCCCTTCACCTTCCGCGCTTCCTCCCTGCGAAGCGCAGGCTGCTCTCGAAAGGATGCTCATGATGCTCCGAGTTTTGGCGGCGCCGCTTCTGGCGCTTGCGTTCGCCGGCGTAGCCAGCCCGGCTGCCGCGCAATCGGGCGGTTCGCCCGCCGATGGTGTGGAGCGCCGCGATGCCGGCGATGACTTCTACTGCGCGGAGCGGCGATTGGGGCAGTGGTTCTATTGCGCGAAGCCCAAGCCGAAAGAGCGCGGCGCACAATCCGCGCCGCCCCAGCAGAGCGCCGTCGATCGCATGAGCGCGATCACACGGCAGCTCGATGAATTGAAGGCGCGGGCAATCCTGGAGCCGACCGACGAGAATGTGGTCGCCTATGTGCGGTTCCAGCGCGAGCAGCTCGATCGCGCATCGACCTTTTCGGACACCTGGCAGCGGGCGCTGTGGCAGAACCCCGATCTCGACTACACGCTGCAGCGCCCGGTCTCGACGGTCGGCAAGCGCGCCTGGCTCGACAACCGGCGTGCCGACCGCGATGCCGTTATGGCCAATCTCAGCCAGCGCTATGGCCTGTTCTACTTCTACGCCCAGAGCTGCGGCGCGTGCGAGCTGTTCTCGCCGATCCTGCGCTCGGTCGCAGACAGCCATCGCATGGCGGTGATGGCGGTTTCGATGGACGGGGGGCCGAGCCGCGACTTCCCGAACTATGTCGTCGATTCCGGACAGCGCGCGCGCATGGGCCTCTCGGGCAATGAAACGCCGGCGCTGGTGCTCTTCGACACGGTCACGAAGCGAACGATTCCGGTCGGCTACGGCATCCTGAGCGCGGACGAGATCATGGATCGCATCTTCGCGCTGACGAACACCAAAGTGGGGAGCGACTTCTGATGGGACAGGAACGCAAGGGCGGCCTCATGCGCCGGGTTCTTCGGTCGACCGCGGGTTGGGCGAGCATGCTGGCCACGGCCAATCTCGCTTTTGTCGGTCCAGCGCAGGCCGACGTCGCATCCGAGATGAACAACTTCTTCTCGGATGCCGGAGGCGCGGCCAATGTCACCGGGCCATCGGCGTTCGAAGGCCAGTCGGCCGGATATTATTCGCTGGGAAACATCTGGACACGCTTCCCGCAGAAAAGCGTCCAACCCTTCAATCTCCAGTTGCCGAGCGCCCGGGCCGGTTGCGGCGGCATCGATCTGTTCAGCGGCAGCTTCTCCTTCATCAACGCCTCCGAAATCATCGCGATGCTCAAGGCCACGGCCAACAATGCGCTGGGCTTCGCGTTCAAGCTCGCGATCGACTCCGTCTCGCCGGAGATCGGGAAGGTCATGGATGAGTTCAGCCAGAAGGCGCAGCTGCTCAACCAGATGAACATCAATTCCTGTGAGACCGCGCAGGCGCTGGTCGGCGGAATCTGGCCGCAGATGGAAACCACGCGCGCGACGATCTGCGAGGCGGTCGGCAACAGCCAGGGCGTGTTCTCCGACTGGGCGGCCGCGCGGCAGGGCTGCAACAACGGTAACCGCCGGGATGCAACGATCGCGGGCAATACCGACGCGTCGATGAAGGACCAACTGGTGGGCGAGCCGCACAACTACACCTGGGAGGCGCTCAAAAAGTCCGCCAAGTTCGGCGCGTTCGACCAGAATTTCTCGGAATACATCATGACGCTCGTGGGGACGGTGGTGACCACGCCATCGACTGATCCGAGCGTCGGCGGAAAGGTCGTCATGTACGGACCGGCCGAGGACGCAGTGGTGACCGCCTTGCTGGACGGCACCGCCGATGCACCGCCGGTGAAGATCCTGCGCTGCAACGACACCGACTGTTACGACATCGGCGAGCAGACGCTGTCCGTGTCGTCCTCGGCAGCGCTCCGTCCCCGGATCGAAGCCATGATCCAGTCGATGAGCGACAAGATCCGCTCCGATACGCCGCTCGATGCGGCCGAGAAGCAGCTGCTCAACCTGGCGACCGTGCCGATCTACAAGATCCTCGCTGTCCACGCCTTCGCGCACTATTCCCTGACGAGAGGCGAGATTCAGTCGCTGTCGGAGATCGTCGCGGTCGACCTGCTCTCCGCGATGCTCGAAAACATGCTGGACCGGGTCGAGCAGGCGAAGGTCCACTACCAGACTTTCGACCAGGAGACGGCCGCGCAATGGCGCCAGCAGATCGCGGCGACCCGCACGAAATTCGGTCAGCGCGACGTGCAGCTGAAGAACAAGCTGCAGACGATCATGCAGGTCGTCAACCGCAGCATGATGCTGGAATCGACGCTGCAGAACTCGATGACGCCGGGTATGGCCGCCGCGCTCAATTTCTCGCGCGGGCTCAACGCTCAAGGGCTGAACTAGACGCGGGGGCAGGCCGATGCTTGAGGTCTTCACGGTTGGCGGGGGCGAGTATCTCGTAAATATCTTCAACGCGGTCGCGGCCTGGTCGGGCGGCGGGGGCTATCGCTCCCTCATCCGCGTCGTCATGGTGATGGGGCTGATTTACTCGCTGCTCGTTGTGGCTTTCACGCTCAACTACAAGGCGTGGATGAACTGGTTCCTGCAGGCGACGGCGATCTATCTGTGCCTGATGGTGCCGACGGTTGACATCAAGGTCACCGATCGCATCAATCCGAGCCTCGCGCCGGCGACGGTGGACAATGTGCCCCTGGGTCTTGGCATCCTCGCCAGTTTCACGACGCAGATCGGCGACTGGCTGACACGGACGGCCGAGACGGTCTTCGTCATGCCGAGCGAGCTCAACTATTCGACCAACGGCATGGTCTATGGCGCGCGTCTGTTCGACGCCACGCGCAATTTCATCATTCGCGACGCTGAGTTTTCGACAAACCTGGAAAACCATTTCAAGAACTGCCTGTTCGGCGACGTCATGCTCTACCAGAAGTCGCTTACCAACCTCGCCAGGGCGACCGATCTGTGGGCTGCGGTCGGGCCGGGCGCGGAGGCGCGGTCGCAGGAGTGGCTCGAGCGCCAGGGTGACGGGACGGTCAACAGCTACATCATCACCTGCCGCCAGGCCTATCAGGCGCTCGAAGCGCAATGGGCCCCGATGATCGAAGCCAACACGCCGCTTTGGGCGAACGAGGCCTATCCCAAGCTGAGCAATGCGCTCGCGGCAGACAAGCTCAAGCATGACGTCCCCATCATCAGCGCCGCATTCACTGGGACGGGCGCCAGCTACGCGGAGGTGATGCGGCAGAACACCGCGATCAATGCGTTCATGCAGGCGCGCAACGGCATGGCGGGCGGCACAGGCGCGGCCGCGATCGACACCTTCGCCCAGACGCGCGCCGACATTCAGGCGCGCAACACCTATAATTCGATCGCGCAGCAGGCGATGGCCTGGGTGCCGATCCTCAATATCGTTCTCACAGTGGTCTTCTTCGCGATGTTTCCCGTCGTGTTCCCTCTGTTCCTCATGCCGCAGACAGGCATGAGCACCCTGAAGGGCTACACGATGGGGTTCTTTTATCTCGCCGCCTGGGGTCCGCTCTACGTCATTCTCCATATGATCTGCATGACGCGCGCGACTTCGGCCGCGACGGGTGTCGCCGGCGGCGGCGTCACGCTCGCGAGCTATGCGGGGATTGGCGCGGTGAACGGGGAAACCGCGACGATCGCGGGCTTCATGCTGATGAGCGTGCCGTTCCTTGCAGCGGGGCTCGCGCGCGGCGCCATGTCGATCGCCGGGCATTCCATGTCGATGCTGGCTCCAGCCCAAAATGCGGCGGAAGCCGCCGCACTCGAGCAGACGACGGGCAACTATTCCTATGGCAATGTGAGCTGGGCGAACTCGACGTCGAACATGCGGCAGGCCGATCAGTGGTCGACGGCTCCAACCTACATGGGCGGTGGATCGAGCTTCGGTTGGCGTCAGGACAATGGCGCGATGGTGACCGGCTTCGGTAATGGGCAGGAGGTGTTTGATACATCCGGAGCGATTTCCCGGCTGGGCTTCACGCCCACGATGACAACAGGGTCCGTCGCGGAATGGCGGCAGATGGCCAGCGAAGCGCACAGACAGGCACAGGCCTATGAGAATGCCGCAAACGAAATCCTGACCGCGACGCACGCCAATCGAAGCGCGTTCGGGACATCTACTGAACGGACAGCCGGCTGGGATTCGAGCAGCGGAAGCCAGGCAAATACCTCAGTTGAGCAATTCGACCGGCGCACCGGCAGCAGTTCGCAGGGCACCGAGGAGCGCTCGACGATCTCGCAAAGCCAGCGGGTGTCGCAAAGCCACGATCGGCAGGCCCAGACTACCGATACCGTTAGCGGCTCGGTTTCGGCAGGGCTAGGTGGCCGGGCCAGGGCTGGCGTGGGGAGAAGTCGGGGTTTGCGACTTCCGGGCATTGGTGGAACAGTCTCAAAGTCGGGCGTGCAGACGGACGCTTTGCGTCATGCAGCGGATGACTCTCGGGGCAGTGACAACGCCAGTACATCGTCGAGCGGCGTGCGTGATGAACATAGCAACGGCACGGGAGCCTCGACGTCAGACGGAACATATTCGCGCAGCGGCGTGTTCAGCCGGGCGTCGGGTACGTCGTCTTCGTCTGCGAGCACCGAGGACAACCTAGCGCTCGCGAAATCATATTCCGAGACCGCTCGGCGCCTCGAGGAACTCTCCCAGCAGCTATCGCGCGACGCCAGCTACGCCGAGACTCATGGCATGCAGCTCAGCGAGAACCTCAGCCAGGATCTTGCCCAGTGGTATCGTCAGCAACAGGTGAGCAACCCCGGACTCGATGCGCCCGAACTGTGGGCTACCGATCTGTCCGGTCACCAAAGGTTCGTGCGACAGGAGATGATCTCGCGCTGGATGCAGGAAAAGGAAGACGCCATCCGTTCGGAGATCGCCAACGATTTGCACGAACCGAATCTGGTGAGCGTGCATCGGACGAGCCTCGATAGCGCGACCGATGTGCGTGCGGCATATCGACCCCATGGCGTCGGTGGTGTTCCGGGAGGCCCGGCTCGCGCCAACTCATCGGCTGCAGCTGATATTATCTCCGCTGGCCGCAGCGAACTCCAGGACGTCCGCTCTGCTGCCGAAGCCGTGCGGGGGCAGCGGGTCCAGGGATCAGCCGATGTCCAGCAGGAGGTCGGACGCGATCATGATCATGGCTTCTTTCGGGATCCCAAGCTGCGGGAATAAGCCTAGAGGATGTAGAACATCGCTCCGACGAAGCCAGCCATCAGGGCGTAGGCGAGCACATAGCCGATCAGTCCGCCGCGGATCGGATTGCTGTGTTCATCGACAATCATCTCAATCTCAGGGATATCTTCCTCGACGACACCATAGACCGGACCACCTGATAAATCCTTCGTCTGAATATAAGTGGCGAGGTCGAATTTCACGAAGCGCATGGGAAACTCCTGCCAAGAAGCATAGCCCGTTCGAGCTTTGTTCGCAACAGGTGGCTGCTCCTGTACCTCGTTGAATGGGCAAATCTTTCTTTCACTCTATGCAGAGGCCCAGTTCATTCATCTGCTGCCCTCGATCGACTTCGAAGAGCAGCATCGTTTCCGTGCTGGTACGCAAACTTCATAATTCATCGACTATAGGGAAGGGGACGCCTCGACCACATCGGACCGAGGCGCCTATCTCGATTTAGCCGTTGAGCTTGTCCTTGACGGCCTTCGCCACGGTGAAGGTGAGCTTCCTAGAGGCGGCGATCTTGATGGTTTGGCCATTGGCCGGGTTGCGGCCTTCGCGCGCGGGCACGTCCTTCACCTTGAACTTCCCGAAACCGTTGAGGCTCACTTCCTCGCCCTTGGCCGCCGCATCGGCGATCGCCGTGAACACGAGGTCGACTGCCTTGCGGGCATCCGCCTTGGTCGTACCCGTCTGGCTGGCGAGGGTGTCGGCAAGCTCACTGTTGTTCATTCGAATGCTCCTTCATCTCAGTGGACATCCCGCTCTGCATAGCCGTCTGAACCGGCCTACGCCATCGGCGTGTTAGATCTGCATGAAAATGTCGGCCTTGTGGGTGTCCGACAAGCTCATGACACGAAGAGCGAATGTTTCGTTTTCCTTCGCGGCTTGGTCGATGAGAGGAGCCAGCTTTGTCAGATTCTTCCTCTGGAGATCGCCAAGCGAAGCACGATCGGCGCGAATGGCGTCCATATCGGTGCCGACCAGATAAGAGAAGAATTTGCACAGAAGGCCGGCGATGACATCGCAGACCTGGATCATCGGCTCTTCTTGCGAGTCCACGAACCGGGAGCTGTCGACCGGCACGCCATCGCACATCAGGGGATCGGCCATGAAGTGGCGGAGGAGGAGGAGGAGCTCCTCATGTTATTGATTTCGTCATAGCAGAGCGTGTAGGACACATCGGCACGATGTAGCCCGTGAAGGCGAATGTCGATTTGGCGCAGTTCTTGGATATCCATAGTCGTGTCAACCAGTTCAGAGCCCGTTTCGAAAGGTCGAAGGGTAGTCAGCGCCAGACGGCACGACCCTTTCCATATCCGGGAAAGCGGGTCTCGAATTCGTCCATAAATTTGAGCCGGACAATGTTGAGTTCGCCGGTCAGTTCAGCGGGAAAGTCGGCCATACCGGCTTCGTCCATGAGATCGTAGAGACCCAGCATCACTTGCTGCATTCGCTCCGCCGGATCTACGGGGAAGCCATATTCATCGCGCTCTTCGCTCATCTTCACGTCTCGCGGTGGGACAGAGGTTGAGCATCGCGGCATGGGCTGATTCAAGGGGGTTGCTTACACCATCCTTGGACAGATCATGTGGACCCGCGACACTCGGCGGCAGCATAGCCGCGATCATCTTCGATATCCAACCAGCCTAACGGACGCCGAATGGCAGATTATCGCCTGTCATCTGCCGGATACCCCGGCAAACGGACGGCCACGGCGCTGGTCGTGGCGCGCGTTGCTCGATGGCATATTGTTTATCCTACGCACGGGCGCTCCGTGGCGCTGCCTGCCTCCCGGTTTTCCGCCATGGCAAACCGTCTACAGATGGTTTGCGTCTCTACGTGACCGAGGCTTTTTTCAGGCGCTTAATCATGCCCTCGTCATCGCTGACCGTAGCAGTCAAGGACGAGAGGAGGCACCGTCTGCTGCCGTGATCGACAGCCAGTCTGTGAAAACTACGGAGGCAGGCGGACCACGCGGTTACGATGCCGGGAAGAAAGTCATGGGGCGAAAACGGCATGCCATGGTCGATACCGATGGCCGCGCCCTAGAACTGTTGATCCATGCTGGAGATGTTCAGGATCGCGACGGAGCCATCCCTTTGTTGCAGCAATCTCGACACCGACACCCCTTTGTCTCCAAAGCGTTCGCGGACAGTGCATACAGCGCCGCTCGTGTCACCAACGCCACATCCATCAGCATCGAGATCGTTAGAAAAATAGCCGGTCAGGTCGGCTTTACCGTTCAT
>CAYLKZ010000022.1:0-36483 GCA_964384275.1 uncultured Sphingobium sp.
GAAGTTCGAGTCTTCTCGACCGCACCACAGAGTCCGGCATGGGCCGGACTATTTTCCAGACATGATTGAGTCATGGAGCTGCGTGATTCAGCGCGCTTTGGGGCGCGTGGCCTGAAGCGAGCGATGTATCGCCACCGGGTGCTCTGGCCGATTCCCGAAGGGGGAGTCTCAGGGGCATTTTATCAGATCTCACGTCGTGGGGATGGGATCGTAAGATCGAGGCCGCCCTGCATGCCGGGCCTTGGCTCCGGAGAGAAAAAGAACACGAAAAGGCGGAAATCGTTGATGCTGTCTTTCATGAATATCTCCAGTGGCTCAGTCGCTCGCTCCATCGTCATGCCTGATAGATGGGCAGGCCGCCAAATTCCTTGCGCCAGCGATCCTATGTCTGCTCGCTGACCGCGATCCGGCGGTACGTCTCCGCTGTCGAGGCTCCTTGCGCCAGCGCAATCTCAACTTCACACGGCTTGCCGATGATCTTTTCCGGCTTGTGCTTCTTGCTCGGCCTTCAATGTCCCGTTCGTGGTCCAGGCTATCATAGTTTCTGGGCCATTCCACAGGGCGAGGGTCCGGCAACGCGAAGGCCGGATGGACCTTTGCGGCAGGAACTGTACCATTGTTCAACTCTCACATTGACACTTAACCGAGTCCGACATATTTTCCAGAATTAACCAGCATAAATTATAAATAATCCCTCTCATCATGCGAAAAAATAGACTGTACTATCGAACCACAAAGATTTGGGTTGGGGGGATAGGAAGGGGGTAGGAGGATGCAGATATCGGCCGCGCTTTTGCGTTTACGGCACTGACGACCATCGCCTGCCAGTTCAAAACACGCGTTCAGGAGAATGAGCAAGGTGACGAATTTTCCAGAGATACCATCGCTTTCCCATGTCAGCATCACGCCGGTACAGCCGCTGATCGGAGCCGAGATTTCCGGCATAGACGTCGGGAATGCGACCGCAGAGGAGCGTCAGCTGATCCTTGCCGCTTTGATGCGTTACAAGGTTGTATTCTTTCGGGATCAAAGCCTCACGCGGGAGCAGCATGTCGCCTTTGGTCGACAGTTCGGCGAACTCGAAGTGCATCCGCTTTCGGCGCATCCCGATCATCCCGAGATGCTCGTGCTTAAATCGGAGGGAGAAGCGGCGGAGGGCGCCCTGGCCCCGGCAGCGGATTATTGGCACACCGACACGACCTTCAGGGAACGGCCATCGGCCGCATCCATCCTGTTGGGCTATGCCATTCCACCGCTGGGCGGCGATACGCTATGGTGCAATACAGCGGCGGTGTATGAAGGGCTGGATGAGGAACTGAAGGCTCGGATCGATGGCCTTGACGCCGTTCATAACGGGCTGGTTTCCTTCGCACGGCACCTGAACACAAAGGAAAAACAAGCGGCCTTCCTTGAAAGATACCCGCCACAGGTTCACCCCGTCGTGCGCATTCACCCGGAAACAGGCGAAAAGCTGCTTTTCGTGAACAGCGGCTTCACCACGCATATCGTCGGAATGGCGGAAGAAGAGAGTCGAGCGCTCCTTGCCCGGCTCTATGATGAAGTGAAGCGGCCCGAATATCAGGTGCGATTCCGCTGGCAGCCGGGGTCCATCGCCTTTTGGGATAATCGGTCCACCCAGCATTATGGCGTTGCGGACTATAGGGGATTCCGCCACCTTGAACGCGTGACCGTGGTGGGCGACCGACCCTCTGGATTGGCTAGGCGCGCTTGATATGGAACAGGTCGGGACGATATCAGCAACCGATCCGGCCGAAGACACCGGCGCTACGGCGGGACAGGCGTTCACCGCCTGGCTGACGGTTGGCATATTATTCCTGGTCCAGATGCTGGTCATTGGCGGCAGCGCCTATGGCTTTGGCTTGCTGGTAAAGCCCGTGGCGACGGAATATGGCCTGTCCCGCGCCGACATGAACATCGGACTGATGGTGCTCATCGTCGGAATGGCGCTCTTCTCGCCGATTGTTGGCCGCGCACTCGACAGATTGCCGGCCCACCTCGTCATAACCGTTGGAGCGCTGCTCTTCTCGGCAGGCTGTTGCGTTGTCGCATTTGCGTCGTCGCTTCAGGTCATGATCTTCGCGTCCTTCTTTCTCATTGCCTTTGGCGGCGCCGCGCTGGGTCCGCTATCCGGGTCCACGCTGACGGCCCGCTGCTTCGATGTAGGCCGAGGCCGGGCGCTCGGGATCGTGTCGGTTTCCGCCTCCGTAGGTGGGTTGCTGGTCCTGCCGGGCATGGCGTGGGTGGTCGAAACCAGTGGATGGCGCGCGGCAGTCGCCGCGATGGGATTGGCCGTGCTGCTGATCGGCGGCGGCCTCGGCTGGCTCGTCCGGGTGCCAAAGCGGGCTGCAATCCATCGTTCCACCGGCCATGCCGGATGGACCATCGGCAAAGCCATGGGCACGAGTGATTTCTGGCTAATCGTTTTTTCAGTGGGCCTGATGATGGCCGTCGATCAGGCTCTGCTCGCCTCGCTGATTTCCTATGGCACCGATCGGGGCTTTTCCTTGCAATCCTCGACTCTCATCGTGTCGGTCATCTCCGGCTTTGCCATTGCCGGGAAATTGGCGATCGGCAGCCTGTCGGACCGGGTCGATCCGCGTTGGCTGTTTCTGGTCGTGATATTCCTCAATGCGGGCTTTCTGGCCGTATTGATGCTGCACCCATCCTATCCGATGCTGCTGGTCGCTGCCGTGGTGGTGGGGATCGGGTTTGGCGGGACCATGCCATTATGGGCCGCGTTTATCGCCAATCGCTTCGGCATTGCCGCGTTCGGGACGATCATGGGTGCGATGATGCCGCTTCAGATGCCCATGAACATCATTGGCCTGCGTTATGTGGGCCATGTGTACGATAGCAGCGGAAGCTATATTCCGGCCTTCGGGGTTTTTCTGGCCCTGACCATCATCGCAGGCATCTTCATTCTGCCGGTGCGGCGCCGACGTTCGGGGGGCTATCCTGATTTCAGGCGCAGGCGTTGAAAAGCTTGTCAAAAATGCGGACAGACTGCACATCCAGGAAATGCCGACGGTGCCCCCTTGGCAGGATCAATGCCCGCATGGCAAGCGCGGATGTTGCTGAAGACCAGATGATGCCGTCCAACTGATCGGCCTGATGATAGCCTCGGCCCTGTAGCCATCGCAGGCCATCGACCCCGCGCAACTGGCGCAAGGTCAGTGCCAGGTCGCGCAGTTCGCTGGAACGTATCGCTGCATTGTTGAACGCGAACATTGCCCCCATTTCCCACCGTTCCTCCTCCTCTTCGGTCAGCACGATGGTCGAAACGAATTCGGTCTGCGGGGTATGTTCACTGACCATCGCCCGCACCGCCCGGCGCTGTATTTCGCGAAAGGCATCGACGATGATGTCATTCTTGGTTGCATAGAAATAGGTGGTGGAAGCCAGCGACAGTCCCGCTTCCGCAGCGACCTTGCGATGAGTCAGGCGCTCCAGTCCCTGTGTGCCGATAATCCTGACCGCTGCCCGGATGATCTGCTCCTTGCCCTTGGGCATGGCAGGCGGATGGACCGGGACAGGCAGCGCCAGGCTTGCATGCAAAGAGTCGGTCGATCGGCCCGCAATGCTGTCGCCCGTTCGCCATATCGCTGCGGATATCAGCGCGTCGCGCCGCCCTTCATCGCTATCCAGCAAGACCAGCGGCAACAGGCCCGGCGCCACTGCGGCCCAAACATCGACGTCATCAGCGGGGATGGACAGGGCGCCGAACAGGGTTCGCCAGAAATGAATATCAGCATCCTGACTATGCTGCATCCGGTCGCCCAGATCAATGTCGCCGCGAACAGCCATCCTGCTCAATTCCTGTAGCAGCATGGTGTTCTTGCCCATGTGACGCGCCAGATGGCTGACCGTAGCGGCGATATGCGCCTGGACGGAGATAAGATGAACCAATGGATCATCAAGGCTTGCCAACCGCGTCGCCCGCCATTCCGCAAGCGACTGATCGACCAGTTCATAGACCGCAGACAACAGGCCTGCGAGCGATTTGAAATGATAGATCACCGCCGATGGCGCCACGCCTGCGGCTTCGGCAACGGCGCGGACAGTCACGCCTCCCACACCGTGGTCCATCGCAATGCGGGCGGCGTTTTCAACGATGCTGCGTTGAACGTCCCGACCTGGCGCTTTCGTTGGCAAGTTTCGTTCCCATGCGCTTTGAAATAGCTCCGCTCAAGAAGACCGGACAGAAAGCCCCCGGTGATTAGAGGACAATGCGCATATCGGCAACTGACAGAGCGGGGAGAAATTTTCGGGCGTCAGCTGATAGTGGCCGAAGCCGCCATCGCGAGAAGCCATAGCGACGGGTAGCCGACATGGCCTTGCGCCCCGCCCATATACAATGTTGCAGAATCAAAGTCGGCAAGCGGGGCGCGCCCTGTTCCGGACGAGCGGCACGGGCTTGCCCAATAACGGCAAGCCCGCTGAGAAAATGTCAGATGCAGTTACGGCCCTCCGGCCTCAATCCTTCAGGCTGTAAGCGACCACATAATCACCAATGGTGGTATGCATGAACGCATGGCCTCCCGCCGCGATCACCACATATTGCTTGCCTGTGCGTGGCGACACATAGCTCATCGGCAGAGCCTGACCGCCCGCCGGCAGGCGTCCCTTCCACAACTCCTTCCCGCTCTTCAGATCGAAGGCGCGCAGATAGTTGTCGAGCGTCGCGCCGATGAACACCAGGCCGCCCCTGGTCACCATCGCCCCACCCTGGTTGAAGACACCGGGTACAGGGACACCCAGCGGCGCATGATCCGCCGTGGTGCCCAGCGGACGCTGCCACAATATCTGCCGCGTCTTGAGGTCGATCGCGGTCAGGCGGCCCCATGGCGGAGCATTGCAGGGTATTCCCAACGGCGAAACGAACGGACGTTCGGTGCGGACTGCATATGGCGTGCCGCTCATCGGCGAAATCGCGGCATTTCCGTCCAGAACGATATCGTCACCTTTCGGCGCATCCTTGCGCGGGATCAGTTTCAGCAACAACGGCATGTAGGATGTGGGCACGACCATGATGCCGCGCTCAGCATCCACCGCGACGCTGCCCCAGTTCATGACTCCGTTATTACCCGGAAAGATCAGGCTGTTGTCCAGTGAGGGCGGGGTAAACCGGCCAGCATAGTGCAGCTTTCGATATTGGATGCGGCACCACAACTGATCCAGCGGCGTCGCGCCCCACATATCCGCTTCGCGGATCGGCGGCGGCGCCAGGCTGGGGAATGCCAGCGAGACCGGCTGGGTAGGGGAATAGCGTTCGCCCGGCACATGCCCCTGCGGCACAGGGCGCTCCTCGACGGGTGCGAGGGGATCGCCGCTCCGCCGGTCGAGCAGGAAAATCTCGCCCTGCTTGGTGGGCTGGATCAGCGCGGGCACGCTCTGCCCACCGAGCGGGAGGTCGACCAGCACGGGCTGCGATGCGACGTCATAGTCCCACAAATCATGATGCACTGTCTGGAACGACCAGCGCAGCTTGCCGGTGGCGATATCCAGCGCCACTACGGAACTGCCGTAGCGGTCCATGTCCGCGCTCCGCTGGCCGCCGAAATGATCGGGAGATGGATTGCCGGTCGGTATATAGACGAGACCCAGTTTCTCATCGGCGCTGAACAAGCTCCATGCGTTGGGGGAGCCATGCTCATAGGTCTCGCCCGGCTTCAACAGGGCGTTGGGATCGTGCCGGCCCGCGTCCCAGACCCAGAGCTGCTTGCCACTGGTGACATCGAAGGCCCGGACGACACCCGATGGATTGCCCGTGCTGATATTGTCGAGCACGAAGCCGCCAACGACGGCGACATTGCCCAGGATCGCCGGAGGCGAGGTAACGAACTGGATGCCGGGCTTGACTGAGCCAAGACCGACCCGCAGCGAAATTTCTCCATTACGGCCGAAATCCGGGCAGCGGCGGCCGGTTTGCGCGTCCAGCGCGATCATGCGCCCGTCCACCGTTCCCGTCAGAATCCGGCTGCGGCAATCCTTGATCCCCGGATCGGTCGCCTCATGATAGGCAACACCGCGGCAGGCGAGGGTGTAAACAGCCTTCGTATTGACTTTCGGATCGTGCCGCCAACGCTCCTTGCCGGTGTCCGCATCGAGGGCGATGACAATGTTGCGCGACGTGCAGAGATAAAGGCTATTCCCGATCTGCAACGGCGTCGCTTCGAACATCTGCGGAGAGCCGTCCGTCGAAAGATCACCCGTGCGGTAGGTCCAGGCCACCTTCAACCGTCCGACATTGGCGGGTGTGATCTGGCGGGCGGGCGAAAATCGCTGTCCGGCCTTGCTCCCCGCATAGTCGGCCCAGGTCGTCGCCGCCTGCCGCGAGACAGGGTCGGACGATTGTGCGCTACCCTTGTTCCAGTGCAGCGCCCATGCGGCCACACCGATCAGAGCCAGCGCAACGGCTGCGGCAGCAAAGGCGCGCGGGGCAGGGCCAGCCTTGGGCTGCTCTTCCCCCGGCACCGCTGCCCTCGGATATCCAAACGCATGGCGAACCCATGGCGTCAGTACGTAGAGACCCAGTATCAGGGGACCAGCCAAACGGGGCAGCAGCAGCCAGAATTGCAGGCCGACTTCAGCAATCGCCCAGACGATCGTTACCAGCAAAATGGCAAGATAGATCCACAGGCCCAGCCTGTTGCCCCTGAAAATCAGGATGCCGGACGCCAGACAGGCCAGCCCGGTCGGCAGATAATAGACCGACCCGCCAAGGGCCGCAAGCCAGCCTCCTCCCGCCGCCAGCAGCGCACCGATCAGGATCAGGAGGATTCCCAGCGGCCACAAGGCCAGTCGTTTCCTTATCATATCTGCCCCTCCATCCGTGTTACTGCGGCGCGTTCGGGTTTATGGGAACCACTTCGAGCCTGTATATTTCGCCCTTGAATTCAGCATGCCCCGAATAGTCGTCCGTGACCGGCGTACCGGCGTCCAGACCGACGTCGAACGTATCCGTTACCTCAGTCGGCATCACGAGCGCCTTTTCGATCCGCCCCGACGCCACTTCACGCCCATCGACGCTGATCCGCATCACCCCGCCGCTGCCCGGCCCCCCGTCCGCCGCGAAATCATAGCGCACCAGCGCCGTTCCAGCAGGAATGCGGTCGCGCGCGGCGACGCGGAAGATGCGATCGGCCTGGGTCGAACCCGCCATCGTGACAACCGGATGTCCGTCCTTCAGGTAAAAGCTCCAGCCGCCGAAACGACCGCCCAGCGCCGCCAGCACGCCATCCTGCGCGCCGCTGCTTGTCTGAATGTCAGCGGTCAAGGTAAAGCTGCCTGCCAGACGCGGAGCGTAGTCGGAGGGCAAACTGATATTCTTGCCCCAATAGACATAGCTGCTTCTGGGTTTCGCCGCGGCCATCACGGCCGCCGCGCGCTTGTTGACCTGGTCATCGACCGGAAAGACGTTGTTGCGCGCGGCTTCCGTCGCGAACAGAGCTTTCATCTCCGCCAGTTTTTTCGGATAAGCGCTGGCGAGATCGTGGCTCTGCGAGAAATCCTGATCCAGATTATATAATTCCCACGGCCAGTCCGTGATCGGCGTTCCCTTGCGCGCATAGCCAATGTTCTGCGGCGTGGTGCCCGCCCACCAGCCGTCATGATAGATGCCGCGATTGCCGATCAGCTCGAAATATTGCGTATGCCGCCGGTCCGCCGCCTTTGGATCGGCAAAGCTGTAGCCCATGCCGACACCGTCCATCGGCCGCTGCGGCGCGCCGTCCACGACGTCGGGCTGGGGCAGGCCCGCTGCGTCCAATATGGTCGGCGCAATGTCCACGACATGGTGGAATTGCGTGCGCAGACCCCGCTCCCTGATATGGTCGGGCCAGGAAATGACGAGACCGTTGCGCGACCCGCCCAGATGCGAGGCATAGGTCTTGGTCCATTGAAAGGGCGAACCCATCGCCCAGGCCCAGCCCGCTGGATAATTCTGATTGGAACGCGGCCCGCCCAGTTCGTCCAGCCGCGCCAGCAGTGCCTCGTCGCTCTCCTGCACATCGTTAAAGAACCGGCCGATCATGTTCATATCGCCGTCGACGCCAGCCTCCGCCGAGCCGCCATTGTCGCCCTGGATAAAGATGACGAGTGTATTGTCGAGCTTGCCCATGCGCTCCAGCTCATCGATGAGACGGCCGAACTGCGCATCCTGGTAGGCGAGCATCGCGGCATAGACTTCCATCATCCGTGCGCTGATCTGGCGGCGGGCGGGCGTCAGGGTCGACCAGGCGGGAATATAGTCGGGGCGCGGCGTCAGAGCGGTGTTGCGGGGAACAACCCCCATCCGCTTTTCACGCGCCAGACTGTCCGACCTGACCTGATCCCAGCCCCGGTCGAAGCGCCCCTTGAATTTCGCGATCCAGTCGGCCGGTGCCTGATGCGGGGCATGGGCCGAGCCGGGCGCGAAATAGATGAAAAAAGGCTTGTCGGCATCGGCCGCCTGCTGGTTGTGAATCCAGTCGAGCGCATCATCGACGAGCATCTTGTCGAGCATCTCATCCCCGGTCCCGTGGACCGGCTGAGTGTCGCGATACAGGGAGGGCGTGAACTGGTTCGTCCCCCCACCGACAAAACCATAGAAATATTCAAAGCCAAGCCCGGTCGGCCATTGATCGAACGGCCCGACGCGTGAAGTGGCGCCCGGCTGGACATTATGGTGCTTGCCGAACATCGCCGTATTATAGCCATTGAGCCGCAGCGTTTCAGCCACCGTCGCCGCGCTTTTCGGGATCACGCCATTATAGCCGGGGAAACCCATCGCGAAATCGGTGACTGCGCCGGTCCCGACCGCGTGGGAATTGCGCCCCGTCAGCAACGCGGCGCGCGTTGGCGAACACATGGCAGTGGTGTGGAAGCGATTATATTTCAGGCCCCGCGCCGCCAGACGATCCAGATTGGGCGTCGGAATCGGTCCACCGAAAGTGGAGGATGCGCCAAAACCGACGTCGTCGGTCAGGACCAGCAGGACATTGGGCGCGCCAGCGGGCGCCTTTACCGAGGCAGCAGGGGCGGGGGTCGATTCCGCATAGGTAGGGCCGATCTTGCCCGCGAATGGTTGCGCGGGCTGAGGAAGGATGACTTCGCGATCAGCAGCTTCCGCGCCGGTAGGGACCGCCGCATGGACCAAAGCAGCCAAGGCTGCCGAAGCAAACAAACGTCCTGAACGAAAACCGCCTCGCAGCCACATCTCTTCCGCACTCCGATTCATCGCCCCGTTCTTTGACCAGCGACGGCCAGGCTCCTGTTGGGTCGATCAAAACCTTGCATTGCCACACAGCCAGGCAAGGCCCTGTCACAGGCTTCGCAATGATGGCCTGCGTGGAGGGCCAGCGTGGAGGAGCAGCGCCGTCACCCGGTGGCCAACCCGCCGGTTGCCCTTGACGCCTGTGCCAATCGCCCCGATCTCGTCCGCAAATTCGTGGCCCGGCGCCGTGCCCGGCGGCACCGCGCGATGTTGGGGTATATGGGGGTCGGAACCCCCGGATATCTGTGCGCGCCACCCCGATGATCCCTTCATCCGGCGCAGGCATGGGGGTCGGCCATCGCCCCCAGCCTGAACGGTTTCCCAACCTTTCGAAAAAGGCAGCGCGCATGATTATCCCTCGATCTTGGCGCTGATACACCCCACCCGGGCTGACAGGCCGCCATCGACGGGCAGTACCGTCCCGTTGACATAGCTGGCGTCGGCGGAGGCCAGGAACAGCACCGCCGCCGCGATCTCGTCGGGCGCACCGCAGCGCGCATAGGCTTCGATACCCTCGCGCGTCTCCTTTCCGCTCTCCGTCGAATCGAACCAGGCCAGCAGAGGCTTCGTCGCGGCATTGGGCAGCACGCAGTTGACGCGCACACCGCTTTTGAAATTCTCCACCGCTGCGGTCTGAGTGAGGCTGATCACACCCGCCTTTGCCGCGCCATAGACGCCCAGCCCCGGCGCGCCGCCGATGCCGGCCGCCGAACTGATGTTGATGATCGCACCGCTCTTCTGCGCCCGCATAGGCCTCAACGCCGCACGAATGCCGTAGAAGGTCGAGGAAAGATTCCCGTTCAAAACGCGATGCCAATCCTCATCGGACAGTTCGCCGACGAACCCCGGCGTGGTGAAGCCGACATTGTTGACGAGGATGTCAATCCGGCCAAAGCGCCGGACGACCTCTTCCACCATGGCGTCGACCTCATCCGCGCGGCTAACGTCGCAGGTCCAGGGAAAAGCTCTGCTGCCCAGAGACCGGGCGACATTCTCCGCCTTGGCCTTGTCGATATCGCAAACAAAGACGGTTGCGCCTTCCGCCACGAAGCGGCGGGCGATGGCTTCGCCGATCCCGCCGGAGCCGCCCGAGCCTGTGACGACCGCAATTTGATTTTCCAGCCGTGCCGTCGCCCCCGTCATGGCATGTAGACACCGCCACTCACCGACACCAACTGGCCGGTGATGTAGCTTGATGCATCGGATGCCAGGAACATCGTCAGGTTGGCGATGTCTTCCGGTCGGCCGAGCCGCTTGATCGGCAGGCTGCTCATGTTGAACAGCGTACCGTCCTCCAGCGCCGCCTGCATACCCTCTGGCGTGCCCATCTCAAGGCGATTCCAGAAGCTGCCCTCCGCGATGTCCTCATTGCGATGAGGAACGATCCAGCCGGGCGCGATCGTGTTGACGCGCACGCCCTTTGGCCCCCATTCATAGGCGAGCAGCTTGGTGAAGCTGTTCACAAAGCCCTTCACGGCGCCATAATGGACAATGTTCTGCGCCGCTTCGCCCAGCAGGGAAGAGTTTGACGAGATATTGATGACGCTGCCGGTGCCGCGGGACAGCATGTCCTTCGCCACCGCCTGCGTGCAGTTGACCACGCCGTCGATATTGAGCGCGATCTCCCAGCGGCGGGTCTCCGCATCAAGTTCGTCGAAGGGGCAGGTGCTGCCTACCCCTCCGGCGTTGTTAACCAGCACGTCCACGGGACCGAAGCGTTCGTGGGTGGTGGTGATCATCGCGTCGATGCTGGCCGGATCGGTGACATCGGTCTTGATCGGCAGGACGGTTCCCGCGCAGCCCTGTTCCTTCGCCCGCGCCGCGATCTGCTCCCCTGTCGCCAGGTCGCGCGAGGCGGAGACGACGTTTGCCCCCTCGCGCGCGAATTCAACGACCAGCCCATGGCCAATCCCGCCGCTGCCGCCGGTCACGATGACAGTCTTGCCTTTCAAACCCAGATCCATATTACTTTTTCCTTTTAGAACTTCATGCTCAAATCGACGCCTGTGCTGCGCGGTTCGCCGAACATCGCCATCGCCACGTCGCCAACCGGAAAATGGTTCCGATAATAGTTCGCGTTGGTCAGATTGCGTCCCCACACCGCCACACGAAGTCCCTCGATACCCGCGACGTTGGAAAGGCCCAGGCGAGCGCCGAGCAGACCATAAGCATGGGTGATGATCCGGGGGTCGCTGGCGACGCCGAAATATTTATCCTGCCACGCATAGTTGACGTTCGCTTCGACGATGCCGACCGGCGTTTCCGGCGACTTATAGTCTGCGCTCAATGTGAAGCTGTTTTTAGGCGCATGTTGGAAATTGAAGCGCGAGGTGACGTCATTGCCGCCAAGGTCGACAACCTTCTTGTACTTCGGGGCCGTATAGCCATAGCTGCCGCTCACCGTCATGCCATCGAACAGCAGAGCGGTGAGGTCGGCCTCAATGCCCTGCGTAACGGCGCTGCCGGCATTGATGATGTCGAAGATACGGTTGTTGAACGGATCGAAGACGTTGGTTTGGATGTCCTTATACTTGCTGTAATAGGCTGCAAGGTTGAACCGGATGCGATGATCGAAGAATTCCGATTTCAGACCGCCTTCGTAAGACATGAGCGATTCCGGCTTGAAACCCTCCGTAAAAGCTGTCGTCGTACTAGCGGTTGGATTGAACCCGCCGGTACGATAGCCCCGCGTGACCCGTGCATAGACATTCACGTCGTTGTTAATGTCGAACTGGATCGTCCCCGTCGGGCTGAAATCGTTGAAGCCCTTTTTGCCGCGACCGCTCAGAACGAGCACGGCAGGCCCGGTCGGCGGAATGCGCGTCGACAGAACGCTCGCCTCTCGCTCATCACGGGACCAGCGCGCGCCAAGCGTGATGTGCAGCCTGTCATCCAGACCCGCTGGCGTCCAGGTCGCCTGCCCGAAGACCGCATAAGCCTTGTTGTCCCACGACGCGAAACGCGGATTAAGGCCGCTGGGTTGGTCCGAATTATCTTCGCTGACGCCCGACTCGCTGAAATAATAGAGACCTGCAACATAGGTGAGGCTCTTGTCGAAAAGATCGCCAATGAACTGCACCTCTTCGCTGAACTGCTTCTGATTTGTGCTGTTCACATTGGAAAACGGCAGATAAGCCCGAGCCGGACCGGGATTGTAAACCTGATAGGTCAGATCATCGAGCCGCCGATAGCCCGTGATCGACTTGATCGTGAGATTGGGGCTGAGGTCGTAGGTCAGCGTGAGATTATGTCCCTGAACCTGGGTGTTGCCGGCACGAAGCGCGAACGGGCCGGAACTGGCGGTACGGGACAATTTTCCTTCATCGGGGTACAGCGGCACCGCTTGCCCAAAGGGCGAGGTGTCATCGATCCAGGATGAATCATAGGTATAGCGCGCTTCAAAAGCGTTGACAGGCCTCCACAGCAGCGCGGCGCGGATCGCTTCGCGATCGACATCGCCCCAACGCCGCTCGCCGGGGCCGGCATTTCTGACGAAGCCGTCCTTCTTCACGCGCAGATAAGTGAGTTCTGCGGCCGCCGTTTCGCCAAACGGAATATTGACCGATGTTCGCGACCGAAATTCGTTGAAGCTGCCGAAGGTAAGATTCTGCTGGGCACTGAACTCTTCGAGCTGCGGCGCCTTGGAGATGAAATTGATAGCGCCCGCGGTTGCGTTGCGGCCATACAGCGTTCCCTGCGGACCGCGAAGTACCTCGATCCGCTCCAGTTCGGCCAGCTCATTTGCCAGCCCCTGTCCCTTCGCCACATAGACGCCATCCACATAGATCGCGACCGGATTGTCGCGGGTCTGGGTCGCCGCCGGCTCACCGATGCCGCGAATGGTGACGCGCAGGGTGGTCCCGGTGTTCGGATGGGGGGAAACCTGCATGTTCGGCACCGCCGAGCCAAGGTCGGAAAGCGAGACGATGCGCTTGGTCTCCAGCGCGCCCGCATCGAGCGCCGAAATAGAGATAGGGGTGTCTTGCAGAGACTCTTCGCGCTTTTGCGCGGTCACCACGATGTCAACCAGGCCAACGCCCGAGCCACCAGATTCTTGGGCACCTTTCGCTGCCGTTTGCGCCAGGACCGGCACCTGGATGGCGGCAGTCGCCATGAGTATCGTCAGTATCCTTTTCATGCATCCCTCCCGTGATTTTTCTGAGCCGCCGCCGTCAATTTATCGCTTCGATTCGAGGGCCAGATGAGCGACATGTTATGGATCAGATTCGCGATTGACATCATGCATTCAGACTACGCGAAGCATAGCCCATTCATGTATTTCATCGCTCAAAAGCGCAGAACCATTCCAAAAATCGCGCGCGTAAATGCCATGAAAGAAAGGTTGCTTTCAGGCTGAGTTATAAATATCACCCTAGCGTCGGATTGTCCGGGACAGACCATATTGGAAAGGGCTTCGGCATGGCGCATGGCTTAAGGGTCGGCGAAAGCGACCGCACTCGACTTCAGGAATTCATCAAGTCCCCTCATTCGTCCGCGTCGCTCGTGCGGCGGTCGAAAATCATACTGGCATCCGCCCTTCCAGATACGTCGATTACGGATATCGCGCGCAGACATGGCGTATCGCCCGCGACGGTTCGTCGCTGGCAAAAGCTGTTTTTAGAACGTGGACCGGAAGGTTTGACCGATGCGCATCGCACCGGGGCGCCACGTCAGATCAGCGAAACGGCTCGCAAGGCAATACTGGACCTGCACGCCCTCGGTCTCGACACCCGGCGGATCGGCCGACGCAGCGGCGTCAGCCAAAGTTCTGTTTCACGCATCATACGCCAGGCACGACCAACTCTTGCCCCCCCCGCTACTCCGGCGGCAGCTGATCCCATCATCGAAGCATTGGTCATCGAACTGTTCGAAAGTCTGGCGGATGACATGCCCGCCGTCAGATTTTTGAAAAAAATCCAGACGGCAACTCAATCTGACTTCTGCATGTTGCTCACCTATTCCACGAACAAGCAAAAACCAAATCTTATCTTGTCCGAGGGGCCACCGTTACTTGGCATGGATGCCTATATTGAAAAATTTTATGCCAAGGAACTGCTTGCTGGCATTCCTGAAGAGACGGTCGTCACGGTCAGCGATTTCTTATCGACCGACGAACTTCACGAAAACGACTTTTACAAGGAATATCTTAGCCAATATGGGATTGGCTATATACTTGGCGTGGATATCGGCACAGTGCGCGGAATATCTGGCAAATTCCGCCTGGTTCGTCGGGAGCAGGGAAAAGATTTCGGCCCTGACGAACGTGCGATGTTGCAGGCGCTTATTCCTTACTTAAGAGCAGCGCTCAATATTTTCGTGATGCGCGTCGACATGGAAACGGAAAAGGAGGCGCTTTCGGCCACAGTGTCGGGGATGTCCGTCGGCAGTATCCATGTCGATGCGGATAGCCAGATTATTGAAGCGAATGCGCCCGCTCTCGCGATATTGGAGCAGCGGGATGGCCTGTACCGGGCTGGCGGCAGATTGATGCTGGATGAGCAAAAAAAGTCCAGGCAACTCCATGAGCTGGTCCGCAAAAATGCCGAGGGCGGCCCTCATTCGTCCCCATCAGGGTTTGCGCGGGCAATGTTGGTCGAGCGCCCATCGGGACGCGGAACCATCAGCCTGCTTGTCTGGCCCGGATCGAGTGGCGGGCATCTTTCGATACGACAGACGGCCCTCATCCATCTGGTCGATCCAACGCAGCCCCGTGCGCCTGCGATCGACGCCTTGACCCAGTTGTTTGGGCTGACCCCATCTGAAGCGCGGGTGGCGCTGTCCCTTTCCAATGGAAACTCAATCGCTGAAACAGCGCGGGTCAGCGCGACGAGCAAGAACACGACCCGGTCCCATGTCCGCTCAATCTTCTCCAAAATGGGGATCAGCCGCCAGTCGGATCTAATCAGGACTGTCTTGATTAGTGTCGCGATGCTGTCCATGCAGGATCGCTCCTAACGGGGCGTCCCTCCGGCATTTTTATCAGAAACAGGAGAATATGCTCTATACCGTTTTTTGCGTTTTTACTGGCAGAATGATCAGCGCCGGAACCACAGCCACGAAGGCAAATGCCAGGAAAGCAGGACTGTAGCTGTGCGTGCTGTCATAGACATGTCCAATGTAGCGCAATGCAAAGAGTGTCAGGGGAATCTGGATCAGGGCCATCAAGCCCATGACCGCACCATAGGCTCCCACGCCGAAACGAAGGGCGACAAACGACGCCCAAAGCGGCATGGAACCACCCACGGCAGTGCCCACGATCAACGACGCCCCCATTAACAGGAAGTAGCCGGGCTGCGCCAACAAGACGGCCAGATAAATCTCCGTCATGACGACAAGCCCAATCAGCAGCCAGCGCAGGTCCACGCGGTCAGCCAGCACACCGATGGCCAGCTTGCCGGCAATCGCCGAACCTGAAATGGCCGACACCAGCATCGCGGCCGCCTGCACAGAAAATCCACGATCCGTGCCATAGGCGACAAGAGAGGCGAGTAGCGCCTGGTCCACGCCGAACAGCAGGCCGACGGACACTGCTATCAACCAGAAATCGCGAGTCCGCAACAACATGCCCGTGGTCCATCGCTGACCTTCCCTGCCTCCACCGCCTTCATCGGCCGTGGCGACATCGCGCTGCGCATCGGGTTCTCGAACGAACAACAGGCCTAATCCGCCAACCAGCAAACAGACGAGCAGGCCGAGCACCGCAAGGGCGCCGCGCCATCCAAATTGCTCTACCAGCGCAGCCATCATCGGCAGTATGACAAAACCTCCCGCAGAGGTTGCTACCGACACGACGCCAAGCGCGCGCCCACGCCCCTTTTCAAACCAGCGGGAGGTTAGCGTCGAGGCGGCCAACGGGCCAAGCATCGCTGTCCCCGTCGCCAACAGGAACAGGGTCGCGGCGGCTATGCCCAGAAGCGAGGTGGTGAGCGCAATGGCAACCGCGCCCACGCCGAAAATCACCGCCCCGCATGTCACCACAAGACGACCGGGAACGCGATCAAGCAGCCGCCCGATCAGCGGCGACGACAGCGCCATACCGATGAGAAGAAGCATCAGTCCGATATTCACATCGGCCCGCGGCAGGCCATATTCAGCGGCGATCGGTTTGACGAGCAGCGCAAAGCCATAGGATGTGATGCCGACCACCAGCATCTGGGCCACGAACATGACCGCAACAATCGTCCAACCATAGTTGGTGGGGGTTTGTTCAGCCGGGACTGGGATTTCCTTGGCATAGGTCATAGCTGGAGAGGTTCCATTCCGGTTATGTCGACTTCGATGAGGTTGGGGCCGTCGCTGCGCATGGCCTCTGCAAACACCTCCTCGAACGCCTCCACATTATCGACCCGCCACGAGGATACGCCCATTGCCGCTCCGAGCGCCACAAAGTCGGGCGTATGCAAATCCACCGACACATGCGGCGTGCCAGCAAGGGTCTGCAAATATTTGAGACCGCCATAGCCCTGATTGTTGAACACCAGGACGGTCACCGGCGCATTGGCCTCAACCGCGGTCGCAAGTTCGGCAATGTTGAGCATGACGCCGCCATCCCCATGAAGCGCGATCGTGCGCCGTCCGCTGCCAATTGCAGCCCCGACCCCCAGCGGCAGCGCCGGGCCGATGGCAAGGCTGGTGGCGTAGGTATAATGCCTCGGCCGCCGTGCGGGCATGCGCATGCTGCCCCAGGTGGTGCCCGTCATGGTCGCATCGCAGACGATATTGCGGTCATCGGGCGCCAGCCGGTCGATCGCGTCGCAGATGCGAGCGTGGTCGTCGCCGATCCGCCGTTTGGTTTCGGCGTCGAGATCGGCCCGTACCCGGCTGGCGAGCGCGCGATATTCGGGATCGACCGATCCGCCGTCAAGGCGGTCGCCAAGCGCCGCGACGCTGAGTTTCGCATCGCCTAATATACCGACTTCGGCCGGATAATTCCGCTGAAGAATGGTCGCGTCGGCATCAATATGGATCAGTCTGGGCGGCATGGGCAACGACCAGAACCAGGTCGAAACAGCCTGAAAGCGGGTGCCGATTGCCAGGACGACCTCCGCCTGCTCCAGTAACTCGCGGAACGCCGGATAGTGTGTCTGGCTGCCAACGAACAACGGATCATCGGTCGGAATGACACCGCGCCCGTTCAGGGAACTGACGACCGGCGCTCCGATCCTGGTTGCAAGCGCCCGCACCTCGGTCGCCGCATCCGCCGTCACGCAGCCACCGCCGATCCATAGCAGCGGGCGTTTCGTCCCGTTCAACAGGGCGGCGGCACGATCGATCAGTGCCTCATCGGGCATGATCCGGACCTGTTCGACCGCGACGGACCGTATATCCGCCACTGGTGCTGACAGCAGATCGGTCGGAATTTCGACCGCGCCCGGCTGCGGGCGGCCGGTACGAATATCAGCCGCGACCGAAAGGATCGTGTCCACAATACGATGACCATGCATCACGCACTCGCTACGCCGGGTGACGCTGCGCAGCATCTGGAGTTGTGTGTCGGCATCATGGATGAAGCCACGCCCCCGACCAAGATGCACGCGATCCACCTGCGTCGTGATGAGCAACACCTGCGAAGAGGCAAAGCCAGCCTCGTAAAGACCGTTCATGGCATTGGCGGTGCCCGGTCCGGTGCTGACGATCGCCACGCCAAGCTCCCCTGTTGCGCGGGCATAGCCATCGGCGGCATGCACGGCTCCGGCTTCGTGCCGGGCGCCGATCATCCTGATGCGGCCGCGCTGCGCCAATGCATTGTAAAGAGACAGATTCTGTTGGCTGGGAATGCCGAATATAACGCGCACGCCCAAGGCTTCCAAGGCTGCGCAAACGGCGTCGCCGCCCGTCTGAACTGCGATAATAGAAGATAAATTGTTCATTGAAGACACCTATTCAAGCAGAATGCGCGCCACCCCGGACGAGTCGGCCGGGCAATTGGCCCGTGGGGATTCCATCGCGGTAGATCGGCACGCCGCTGACGATAGTCGCGCAAAAGCCGTCCGCGCCCTGCGCCAGCCGTCGGCCGCCGGCAGGCAGATCGTGCGTCACCGATGGCTTGTGCAGCCGCATGCGGTCGAGATCTATGACGTTAAGGTCCGCCTTCTTCCCCTTGGCGATCAGGCCGCGGTCATCCAGACCCACGGCCAGCGCCGGATCGCGGCTAAGCGCTTTGACCACCCAGGGGAGCGGCAGGCGGCCGGTTGCCCGGTCTCGCACCCAATGGGTCAGCATGAAGGTCGGGAAGCTGGCATCGCAAATCATCCCGTAATGGGCGCCGCCATCGCCAAGGCCCACAACAGTGTAATCGTCCAGCATCATCTCGCGGATCGGATCGAGCGTCCCCTGTCCGTAATTACCCACTGCGACATAAAGCATCGCATGCCCGTCATCCTCCAGCAACAGGTCATAGGCCAACTCGTGCGGCGTAACGCCCAACCGCCTCGCCCGGGACGCAATACTGTCCTCCATTCGAGGCTCATAGTTGGGAGTGTGGTCGAGCACGAACATCCGTTCGAAATCATTGCTCATGGATTGCAGCGGCGTCATGGCGCCGGTCGATGTTTCGCCAAGGATGAGGGCGCGTGTGGCGGGATCGCGCAAGGCCGCAACCCGGGCCGCCAGATCTTTTGGAAGCTGCTGATAACTTGGCCGGTCCATGAAGGGATTGGCCGAAAGATTATATCCGATTATGATGCCGACGGGTCGAGGAAATATCTGCGGCCGGATCGAGTTACCCCTCGCATTGGCTTCATGCACGATCGCCAGCGCGTCGCGCCAGTCATCGGGATTGGTGGCTCCCTGGCCCAGTGTGAACATCGCCGTCCGGCCAGAGGAGCCCAGTACGCGACGCAGCATGTTCAGTTCGTCAGTCCAGCTTCCATGCGGCGTATCCAGGACGATCTGGAAAGCGCCACGTTCCTCTCCCATCGCGGCGACAAGCTCACGCAGCTCTTCTTCCGCCGCGTCAAAGCTGGGGATCATCGCCCCGTCGCAGGTGCGGTGGATAAACTGGCGTGACGTGGCGAAGCCGATGGCGCCCGCATCCATGCCGTCGCTGATCAGCGCCTTCATCCGTTTCAGATCCGCAGGCGTTGCCGGTTCGCGCGCGGCGCCCCGTTCACCCATGACATAGACGCGCACCGCCGAGTGCGGCACATAGGCCGCGACGTCGATGTCGCGCTTCCGACGATCCAGCGCGTCGAGATAATCGGGAAAGGTTTCCCAGTCCCACGGCAGGCCTTCGGCCATGACGACTTCAGGGATATCCTCCACGCCTTCCATCACGCCGATCAGCCGCTCCCGATCCTCCTCGCGACAGGGCGCGAAGCCAACGCCGCAATTGCCGAGGATTGCCGTCGTAACGCCGTGCTGGGATGAAGGGATCAGCCTCTCCGACCAGATGGCCTGACCGTCATAATGCGTGTGCAGATCGACAAAGCCGGGCGTCACGACACGGCCCGCCGCATCAATTTCCTCCTTCCCCTGCTGCGCCACCTGGCCCACTTCGACGATCTGGTCGCCGCTTATGGCGATATCTGCTTCATAGGGTTCCGCGCCGCTCCCGTCGCAGACAAGTCCCCCCCTGATGACCAGGTCAATTTCGGCCACAGCTTCATCCTCTCTTATTTCATTGTTGACCTCAATCTGGCGCAGACCGGCGGGAGCGTCATCGTTCATTTGCACGATCGACACGATGTTTTGGCCCAGCAATTCCGCCCTGTTTGGAAGGCGTTGATTCACAGATCGAACGCGAACCACAAATAGTCGCACTGCTGACCGGCTCCAGCGCCCTCGCGATCAGCAGGGAAAGGACTGAATCGCGCCTGAAATACAGTAGGGGCGGAGCGACGAACGCTGCGCCGACAGAAATCCGTGCGTTCCCGCACATATCTGCCAGCCCGATCGCCGCGCCGCCCCATTGAACGCGCGCCAGATCCGCGCAACACCGAAGCGCCGCGCGGCTCAGTCAGGTTTGAATGCTTACCATTTGAAGCGTCTGATCACGCCGCGCCGACGTTCGGCCAGCTGTTCACGGCGCTGTTCCGGAGTGATCCGCTTTACGGAATCGGGCAGATGCTGGAACAGTTCGGAACGTTTGACCTGCTGGCATTGTGGGATGGGGCAACTGTCAGCCAGCATCCATCGGAAAGTAATGTAGCCCTCGCTATGGCCCGACGGGTCGAGCCAGTTGGGCAGAAGGGCATCATCATGGCTGACCACCACGATCAGTTCACCATCATCCTCCATCATCGCATGATGGCAGTTGGTGCTGGCCAGACGATAGCGATAATCCATCGTTTCCCACCAGTAATTGCCGAACTCGACCGCCCAATAATGCGCCTTGGGCGGCTTCACGCGAATGATCAGCGCTTCGTCCTCGGGCAGCATCCAGTAAGCGATCAGCGGCTCCCCGCCCGGCGTCGCGTCGATCTTGTTATTGTCGAGCTGGCGATAGGACAGGAAGCGGTTTGGCTGAACCTTCCACTTTTCGATCATGTCGGCCCAATAGGTCACCGACCATTTCACCCAATGGGAGGCGCTCGCCAGCCCGTCCACAACTGTTTCCGGCGTCAGTTGCGGCGGCGCGCCGTCGCCGGTCAATCGGTCGATGCGGGCCTCCATCGGCGCTTCGCCTTCCCAGTCGGCGAAAAATTGCCGGAAGGTTACGCGGAAGGTGTCCGGCGTGGTCTTGATCCAGTTGCCCGGCTGCGGATGGGGGCTGAGGAACAGCTCGAAATTGCCATCCTCATCCGTCTGGATCTGATCGCCGAACAGCATGCCAGCGACGCCGCCGCCCCAGGGCGTATCGCCCGTTTCGATCACCGTGACGCCGAAATAGCGCGAGGTGCCGCGCTTGCCCGTCACCCTATAGGTATCCACCCCATTGATCGGCCCACCGACATAAAGCGCGTCTGTATTATCGCCACCCTGCTTGCGCAGCGGATCGAAATAATGGAGCAGTTCCGGATGGAGCGGATCATTATTCTCCATCTCGAACGCCAGCGCCAACCCGATGTTGCGCGACAAAAGGCGAAAGGCAGCGGCGCGGTCGACTGGATTGTTCGCGGCGGTTTCCCGAAGGGCGATGTCGCCCGCGGATTTCAGGTCATCGCAAAAGCGATTCCAGGCTTCGCGCAAATCCTTCTCATATGGCTGGCTCACTCGCTCACTCCTCGCTTGGTACGTTGAAATAATCCTGGTAACGGGCGAACAGTTTTCGTGTGCTGTCCTGCCGATCGACCGCATATTTATGTGCGCCGAACTTGCCCTTCGGCTTCTGGGCGAGATAGGCTTCCACCGCCGCCCGTGTTTCAGGCGTGAATGTGAAACCGATCTTCGCGTAAAGCGCCTCAAGCGCTGCGACCGGCTCGTCGATCAGGTCCGCATAACGCGAGTTGGTGAGATTATCGGCAGGGATCGCGCCGGTCTCCGTCCAGTCGATCATCTGGTTGAGGCGCGCGGCCGTGCCTTCGGGCGACAACAATTCCTCGAACGCCTTCGCATCGAACGCCTTGTCGCTGCGCATCGAATAGAGAGTGCCCATCAGGTTCGTCACCGAACCCTGCGCCTTCACCGGATCGCGATGCGTCAGGATGACGCGGGCATCGGGAAACACTTTGAACAGGACCGGCAGGAAAGACTGATGTTCCGGCGCCTTGAGCAGCCAGTGCCCGCGCGGATTCTTCCATTGCAGCAGCTTGAGCAACCGCTTGTAGTAGCGATAGGCAGGCTCCTGATCTGCGGCGAAAAGCCAGTTCGTGTAGGTCGGCACCTGGAACGTCGCGGCCAGATGTTGCGAGCGAAAGCTCAGCCGGAACGCGACGCCGCACTCATTAGGTATCCACGCGCCCATTTCATGCATGGCCTGATAAGTCGGCGCCACGCGTCCCATCTGCGTAATCAGGTCATGGGCGCGGGGAACACGCGGGTCGTTGCGATAGGTTGCCGCCTCAGGCGGTGGGCATGGCAGCACGAACTCCCAATTGGCGGGCGCCATGAACCGGGCGTCCTGCGCCAGCAACTCGAACAGGATTGATGTGCCGGAGCGGGGCAAGCCGGTCACGAACACCGGCCGGTCGATCTGTTCGTCCTCAATTTCCGGATGCGCCTTGAACAGCGCCTCTATCTTCAACCGCGTTTCGAGAAACAGCAGCAAATCCTGCCGCGTCCAAAGACGGCCGAAAAGATGAAGCTCCGCTTCCTCCTCAATTGCGCGCACGAGTATCTGGAAAGGCTCCCGCCAGTCATCTTCGCCAAAATCCGAAAGGCCCGTGCGGCGCATGGCGGTTGCGATCAATTCATCCGCCTGAAGCGGCGCAACGGCATCACCCTCCCAGCCCTTGGTTTCATCCAGGAACGCTGCCAGCCAATCCGGCCGTGGCGGCGGCGTCCAGTAGGTTCCTTCTGCTTGTGTCTCGCTCATTGCTCGTCTTTCCATAAAGGCCCGCTGCATCTGATCGGTGCGGCAGCAACCCAGATGCTATATCGCTGGCCCCCGGCAGAGAAACCGGGTTAATGTTCAAATTAAAGTGGTTTTTCGTTCATAGAGGGCTGAATATGAGGTTGCGGCAATCCGTCACGGATATCCCGGCATCGGTGATATTGCGCCTTTTGCAGACGGCTGCCCGGGTCGGCGCGGAGCCTTCGGACATATTGGCGCGCGCGCGCATTCCCTTTACGATTCAGGACCTTTCGAACGGCATTACATCCCTGGGGCGGCAACAGGTGGTAGCAATCTATCGCGAATGCATCGTCGCGATCGGATGGCATTCGAGCCGGCTGGACCACAAGCCGCAAATGCACCCCGATGAGTTTCGACTGATGTGTTATTGCGTCATCAGTTGCCGCACTTTGCGGGATGTCATCAATCGTCAGGCAATGTTCTTTCGAACCCGTGGAGATCGCATCTCGGTTATGGAACTGAAAGAAGACGGGCCGATGGCGATCGTGACCGTCGATACGCTGCGACGACGCAAAAGTTTCAGCGCCTTTCTGAGCGATCTGGCGGGCATGTCCATCTTCACGCGCTTCTACGCCTGGCTGTTGGGGATCGGCGCGCAGGATTTTCGGGTGCAACTGATGCACAGTTCCTCTTACGCGAATGAGGCGGTGGCAGATTTCTTCGTCGGCGATCTCATCTTCGACGGTGCGTTGAACAGCATATCCTTCTCAAAGATACTTCTTGGGATGCCCATCGTGCGGACGGCCGACGAGCTGGATAGATTGTTGCTGGATTTTCCATTTGAATTCATGTCGGCACTTCCTTTCGAAATGCCGCTGGGTGACAGGATACGCAGTATCTACAGCATTTCTCTGGCGCGCGGCGTTCCGATTCCGTCACTGTCCGAGCTTTCGGAATTGATCGGCCAGAGCATGAGTACGATCCGTCGGCGACTTGCAGAGGACGCTGTCTCGATCCGGTCCTTGAAGGACGCCGCGCGCCGCGATGCTGCGATACATATGCTGCGTGACCATCGCCGCACGGTCGACGATGTCGCTCTTGCGACCGGCTTCCGCGATATCAGCGCCTTTCGGGCAGCGTTTCGCCGATGGACAGGCACGACACCGGCGCTTTACTGCGATGCTCTGCGGAAGGGCGCCAATCAAAAAGAACCGGGCCAGGGACGATAGGCCCCGCAAGGCCGCGCTGCCTTCGCGCGGCCTTGCGTTCTCCTTAACGAAGGCTGATCGTCACCGTGTCGATGACACCATCCTTAAAGGCATAGCCAGGCAGACTGTCCGCCGGATAGGCGCCGACCGGCGATCCATGATCCAGACCGACATCGAAGGTTTCGTCGATCGAGTAGAAACCGGGCGGGCTGCCTGGAATATGGTCCTGCCCGACTGCCTTGCCATCCACGCTCAGCACAAGCGCCCCGCCCTTGCCGTAACCACCGCCGTCATAGTTGAAATCGAAGCGAAGCTCGTGCTTGCCGGGCGAGAGCGGCTCATTGCCGCGCAGCGTCACCGTCTTGATGTTGAACAGCCGGTAGGTGAAGACCGGATGCCGCTGCGCATCGAGATAGATCGACCAGCCCGCACTCGACCCGCCCAACGCCGCAATTACGCCTCTTGACGTCGGGGTGGTGTCCATAGCGGCAGTCACGCTCCATGAACGATTATAGGTTTTGGGCAGCGAGCTTTCGGGAATGCCGGTCGCACCCTGACGATACGTCACGCTCGTCCGGCCAGCCGCGAGTGAAGGCAGGCTGTTCGGCGCCGCAGGGTCCATGTTCATGAGCGGCAAAACCTGGTTCTCCCCCGCGACTTTGGTGAACAACGCCTGCATCTCGGCCAATCTGGCAGGCTCCTTCGCCGCGAGGTTGTTCGCTTGCGAGAAGTCGCGGCGCAGGTCGTAAAGTTCCCAGACATCGTCCTCGAATTTCTTCTTTCCGAAACTTATGACGTTCCAGGGAAGACGCTCGTGAAAGGCGGATGCCATCCAGCCGTCCTTATAAATAGCACGATGGCCCATGACCTCAAAATATTGGGTGGTGTGCCGCTCCGGTGCCTTCGCGTCCGTGAAGCTGTAGATCAGGCTGGTGCCGTCAATCGGCTTTTGCGGCACACCATCGACTTCCGCAGGCGCCGCGATGCCAGCGGCTTCCAGAACGGTCGGGACGATGTCGTTCACATGAGAGAACTGGCTGCGTAGCCCGCCATGGTCGGCAATCCGCTTCGGCCAGCTAACGACCATCCCATTTCGTGTGCCGCCCAGATGCGAGGCGACCGTCTTCATCCATTGAAACGGCGTATTCATCGCCCAGGCCCAGCCAGCGGGGAAATGTGGATAGGTGCCCGGCGCGCCGAACTTATCTATATCGCGGAGCCTGATCGCGTCTGTCTCTGGCAACCCTTGCAGTGCGCCTGTATAGTCGCCGCTGCCCAATAACCCTCCCTCCGCTGAAGCGCCGTTATCGCCGACGACATAGAAGAAGAGCGTGTTGTCGAACTCCCCATTCGCCTTCAATGCGTCGACCAGCTTTCCAACCTGCGCATCTGTATGGGCGAGGAAACCGGCATAGACTTCCATCAGCCGCGACGCGACCTTCTTCTGATCAGGCGTCAGCGTATCCCACGCCGGAAGCTGCGGGTCGCGTGGGGTCAGGACTGTATTGGCCGGAATGACGCCAAGCCGTTTCTGACGTGCGAAGATGTCCTCGCGCAGCTTGTCCCAGCCCTGGTCGAACTTGCCCTTATATTCGGCGATCCATTCCGGCGGCGCCTGGAACGGCGCATGGGTCGCGCCGGGCGCGAAATAGAGCAGCGCGGGCTTGTCGGGCGTGATCGAATGCTGGGTATGCAGCCACGAAATAGCCTTGTCAGCCATGTCTTCAGTCAGGTGATATTTGCTGCCGGCCGGGCGCATGATCGGCGTCGTGCCCTCATAGAGCGTCGGGTCATATTGATCAGTCTCGCCACCCATAAAGCCATAGAAACGTTCAAACCCCTCGCCGGTCGGCCAATGATCGAACGGACCAACGGGCGAAGTTTCCCAATCGGCGGTCTGGTGCCATTTGCCAAAGGCAGCCGTGCTATATCCACGCTGACGCAGTATCTGAGCGATGGTCGCCGTGTCTTTTCCCAAGAGGCCGCTATAGCCGGGCCGCGAGTCCGCCGTGTTCTCGACAGCGCCGATGCCGGTGGCATGCGGGTTGCGCCCCGTCAGCAGCGAAGCGCGCGTAGGCGAACAAATCGCGGTGGTGTGGAAGCGGTTATAGCGCAGTCCCTCCTTCGCCAACGCATCGAGCGCGGGGGTCGCGATGGGACCGCCAAAGGTGGAGGAAGCAGCAAAACCGACGTCATCGAGCAATACGATCACAACATTGGGCGCACCTGCCGGAGCCTGCACCTGATAGGCGGGCGCAGAGGGCGGCGCCACCGCCTGCTGTGCAGAAACCGGAGCGGAAAAAGCGATCAGGCTGGCCGTTACCAGCAGGCGGGCGATGGACATCGAAACTCCTGAGAATATGGTTTTGCGAACATCGGATCAGATTATCGAAACGACCGTTTTTATTGTGATCGGCCAGCCGCGGCCTGAGCCTTTTTAACGATCGCATCGACCGTCAATCCATAGCGGTCATAAAGCTGGTTCGGTACCGCCGCCGCCAGATCGCCATCGGGAAGGCCGATCCCCTCCAATGGCACGGCAACACCGCCGCGACCCAGCGCTTCGGCCACCAGCGACGTCAGCCCGGCATCCACATTATGCTCTTCCACGACGACCATGGGGCGCCCCTCGCGCGCCAATTGGCAGATCCCCTCTCCGTCGAAGGGCTTCAGGTAAACGGCGTCCACCACCGTCGCGGATACATCCTGCTGCTTGAGCGCAGCCGCAGCCTGCACACAGAGCGACGTCCCCAGCCCCGTGCCGATCAATACCACGTCCGTTCCCTCGGAAACGATGCTCAACTTTCCGGGCGCAAAGCTGGGCGTTGCCTCATAAACGGTCTGTGCCGCGCCGCTCGGACCGCGAATGTACAGAGGCAAGCCATCGGCCACGCCAGCACGCATGAGCGACCGCATGGCGTTGTCATCCGCCGCGGAGACGATCGTCAGATGCGGTGTTCCCCGGAGGATGGAGATGTCTTCAAGACCATGATGACTCGCGCCAAAGAACCCCATGTCCAGACCACCCCAATGCGAGATCAGCGTTACGGGCAGCTTGTTGATCGCAATGTCAGTGCGGATCTGCTCCGTGCACTTGGGCGCCAGAAACGCACCGATTCCAAATACGAACGGGCGATAGCCGGCGGCCGCCAACCCCGCGCCAATCGACACCGAGTTGTTTTCTGCAATGCCCGTGTCAATATATCGGTCTGGAAAGGCCTCGACAAAGGCCATGGTGGCCGGACCGCAGCCTACATCCGGCGCGATCAGGACAATGTCGTCACGCTCCCGCGCAAGCTCGATCAACGTCTGGCCGATAACCGCGCCACCTTCGACCTCGGCGGCGCTGCTGTAGGAAAAGGGATCGACCATTTCGATGATTGCATCGCTCATATCATGCGGCTCCTGATTTCATTTTCTGCGCGCGCCCGGTCATTCGGTCCAAGGAAGCCAAGGTGCCATTCGCGCGGCGATGCTTCCATGAACGACACCCCCTTTCCCTTGAGCGTGCGTGCCACAATGACAGTAGGCACGTCTGATTTCGCATCGGGCAGGTCATCGAGAACCTCTACGATCCGGGGAACGCTATGCCCATCAATCTCCACGGCGCGCCATCCGAACGCTTCGAAACGGTCGGCGATCGGCTCGATATTCATGACGTCGGAGGTCGGACCGTCCGCGGAACTGCCGTTCGCGTCGACAATGGCGACCAGATTGCCCAGCCTGTAATGCGATGCGGACATCACCGCCTCCCACACTTGCCCCTCATGCAGTTCGCCGTCGCCCAGCAGGACGAAGGTCCGGTCATCGCCCTTGCGATACCGCGATGCCAGGCACATGCCCACGCCGACCGACAGATTATGGCCCAGCGATCCGGAACTGAAGTCGACCCCCGGAACCTGACGCATGATCGGATGGTCGGTTAGCGGCTTGTCGATCTTGCCGAAACTATCCAGCCAATCCGTCGGAAAATAGCCCAGATCGGCCAGGATCGGCCACAACCCGACACCAATATGCCCCTTGCCCAACAGGAACTTGTCCCTGCCATGCCATTGCGGATTGACGGGATCGAGCCGCAGCGTCCGATAATAAAGGACCGCCAGCAGTTCCGCTGCGCTGAATACGCTCGAATAATGGCCGATGCCCGCACCGGCTATCTGTCGGATCGTCTCCATGCGGATCCATTCCGCTCGCCAGCGAAGATGGTCGATCGAATGAGGCCGTTCCGGAATATTGGTTGATTGCGGAGGATCTTGAGCATCCATCGTTGCGCCTCTCACTCTTGTTCAATTATTTGAATCGGCACTGCCGATTGACTTTATAATAGTAACGGTGCTTCCGGATGGAACATTGCCGCTCTCCGGTTCGCTACTTGGTCAGCGACTTATTAGATGGATTATTTGGCCCCGGGCATCACCCAAACAGACGATTGCGATCCATCGCTCTCACACGATTAGATCGAAATAAATATAATTATTTCATATGCTTATGCATATTTTTGCGCAGCATTGCCGAAAGGCGGTGATTTCCTGTGACCTATAAATCGGGCACCAGATCGGCGCGAGGCGCAAGCTGCCGATCCCGCCATGACGGCCAGAAAATCGGCCCTCCAGCTTACATTGGCGTCAGTTCAGAGCGATCAGGGTCAAGCCATCGGTCCGCAGTTTGTCGTGCGCAAGAGCCCGACCCACAAAATGGCAAGAGAACCTGAAAATCCATTGGATTCGGTTGACTTGCGCAATTCTTCGGGATGTCAGTCGAGCAGCAGATGCATGCGGCCCGTGGCAATCGGCTTTTCCCGATCACTCTGCCAGCAAATGGCGTCCGCATTGACGATGCGCCGTCCTATGCGGCTCAACCGCGCTTCGGCATAGCTGTCGGTCATCAATCCGCCGCGCAGGAATTCCACCGATATGTTGATGGGCTTGGGCCGCGTTTCCACTTTGAGGCCCTCTTGCCTGACTGCCTCAAGGCAGGCGAGTTCCAGCAGGCTGGCGATGACGCCCCCATAGAGAAAGCCCTCGCGTCCCTCCAGTTCGGGCGTGGCGGGCATCATCAGCCGTACCAGCCCTGCCTCGGTGATAAGGCTGCTGATGCCCAGCATTTGCGCATAGGGGGTGCCGCTTATCATGTTTCGTCCGTGAAAAAGAAGCTCGCGGTGGCGAAGGCGATGGGGCGTCCGGGCTCGCCGTCATGCACTTCGCACCGGACGAAAGCGACCTTGCGCGACACATGATCGCAGCTGGCGCGCGCGTGGAGGGTATGTCCCGCGCGGGCGGGCTTCAGATAATCGACGCGCATGTCGAGCGTCGCCATCGGCCGCCATTGCTGCGTGCGGGCGATGACCGCCGCGCCCGCCGCCGCGTCGATAAGCGAGATGATGGGGCCGGAGGAGACCAGCTCCGCCTCGGTATCGATCAGGAAACCGGGGGCGAAGGGGCAGGCCAACTCCGCCCAGTCCGGTCCGTTATCGACGGTAAAGATGCCAAGCAGCGCGTGATGCCCTCTCGACGGCAGGTTCTTCAGCCGCTCGAAGGCATCCTGCTCTTCTTCTTCCCCGGCCATTGCCGTCCGCCCGCCTTCAGGCCGCGCCGCGCGGCTCGCGCGGCAGGCCGAGACCGCGCTCGGCGATCAGGTTGCGCTGAATCTGGTTGGTGCCGCCATAGATGGTGTCGGCGCGCGAGAAGAGGAAGAGATTGGGCAGCGTATCCCACTCATACTCCGCATGATCGCTGATTTCGCCGCCCTGACCCAGCACGTCCATCGCCAGTTCGCCAAGATTGCGACGCCAGCTCGCCCACTGGATCTTGTAGGTGAGCGCGGCCCCGTCGATCTTCGAATGATCGGTCTGGGACAGCATGCGCAGCGCGCCGTAGCGCATCAGCCGCAGGCCGATTTCCGCCTTGGCGAGACGCTGGCGGATCAGCGGATCATTGGCCGCGCCATTTTCCTTCGCCGCCGCGATGATCTCATCCAGTTCGTTGCGGAAGCCCATCTGCTGGCCCAGCGTTGACACGCCACGCTCGAAGGCGAGCAGGCCCATGGCGATGCGCCAGCCGTCACCCACCCCGCCGATCAGGCTGTCCGCCGGGCAGCGCGCGTCGGTGAAGAAGGTTTCGTTGAACTCGGCATCGCCGTTGATCTGCTTGATGCCCCGAATCTCGATCCCCGGCTGGTCGATCGGCATCATCAGGAAGCTCAGCCCCTTTGGCCCCTGCGATCCTTCCTCGGTGCGGGTGACGACGAAGATCCAGTCGGAAATATGGGCCAGGCTGGTCCAGATCTTCTGGCCGTTGACCACCCATTCGTCGCCTTCGAGCCGCCCTTTGGTGCGTACGCTGGCAAGGTCGGACCCGGCATTGGGTTCAGAGAAACCCTGACAGAAGATGGTCTTGCCCGCCGCGATATCGGGGAGGAAGCGCTGCTTCTGCTCTTCGGTGCCGAAGGTGAGGATGGTCGGACCGGCAAGCTCGATGCCGATATGGTTGACGCGTCCCGGCACGCCCGCGCGCGCATATTCCTCGGCGAAGATCACCTGCTGCGCCAGCGTGGCGTCGCGCCCGCCCCATTTGCTCGGCCAACCGATGCACGACCAGCGATGCGCGGCGAGCTGCTGCTCCCACTCCTTGCGCCGTTCCGGGCTGCCGGTCAGCTTGGTGATGCCCTTGAGATCGCTAAATTCGCCCGCCATCTGGCCATTGAGCCAATCGGCGCATTCCTGGCGGAACAGCTCGTCCTCTGCCGAAAAACCGAGCTTCATGCTGCCTCTCCCAAAATCATCGTGGCGATTTTCTCGCGGTGCCAATTGCCGTTGCCGAGCATGGTCTGAAGCGACCGCGCGCGCTTGAAGAAAAGATGCGCGTCATGCTCCCAGGTGAAACCGATGCCGCCATGAAGCTGGATCATGTCCCCGGCGCAGCGGAAAAAGGTGTCGGCCGCGAAGGATTTGGCGGCGTGGAGCGCGAAGGCGGCATCCTCCGATCCCTCGTCCACCGCGCAGGCGGCCCAATAGACGGCCGAGCGCGCCTGCTCGATCTCAATCATCATGTCGGCGAGGCGATGCTTATAGGCCTGGAACGAGCCGATCTGACGGCCAAACTGGACACGCTCCTTCGAATAATCGACGGTGCGGTCGAGGCATGCCTGCGCGCCACCGAGCGCTTCAGCCGCCGCCACCATGAACGCAGCGCGGTGCGCGGCGTCGAGCGCGGCTTGCGCATCGGCGAGCGGCTCGCCGGGCACATCCTTCAGCTCGACACGGGCGAAGGGCCGGGTCTGGTCCATGCTGGTCTGCGTGGTGACGGTGACGCCGGGCGCATCGGCGCGGACGACCCAGATCTGCTGCCCGTCGGTGACGACGAAGAGATCGGCGCTCGTGCCATGGGTGACGAAGCGCGACCCGCCGGTCAGCCGGTTGTCGCTGGCCTTGAGGCCCGCATCATGGAAATAGCCTGCGATCTGCTCGCCGGAGATGAGGCTGGGCAGGATTTCCGCCTGTTGCGCTTCGCTGCCGCCAGCCGCAATCGCCTGCGCGGCCTGTGCTAGACTGCCCAGCATCGGGAAGGCCGCGACTTGCGCGCCCGCCGCCTCGGCGATGATCGCCAGCTCCACCATGCCCAGACCCGCGCCGCCCGCTTTTTCGGGCAGGCCGATGCCGGACAGGGCGAGTTCCTTGCAGAAACTGTCCCAAAGCGCGCGATCGATGCCGTCGCCGGCCATCGCCTTGCGCGTGTGCTCGCTCGTCGCATTTTCCGCGAAGAAGGCGCGCGCCGTCTCCGCGATCATCTGCTGTTCGTCGGTAAATGCGAATTCCATCCCAGGTCGCCCCTCAAAATCCTGTGGAGCCTGCCCCGCGCCTCTTGCGCCGGACATGATGATGAGCCCTCCTCGGGGACCAGCGCATCCTGCTCCTGCCATTGACGGGGTGGCTTCTTTTTGCGCCACAAAATCCGTCTCTAATTGTGCTATATCATGAAAAAATAAGTTTCAAGCATCGATTTGCGTAATTTTTTTTATCGTAAATTCCGAATATGCAGACGGGGAGGGGGCAATGCCGGTTGTGGGCGCCTTAAGGCTGCGGGCCTCTCCCTTGCGTCAGCCGGAGCTGTTGGAAAGATGGTCGGGAATGCGGACCACGCGGTTGCTGAATTTCACAGTTCGCACCGCGAGCGAGGTTTCGACATGATGGACGCCCTTCATCTTGAGAATCTGGTCGGACGCCACCCGATGCAGGGCGTCGAGATCATTATAGAGGCACGTCGCCAGGATATTAAACGGCCCCAGCATGATCATCACCGCTGTGACGAGCGGAATCTGGGCGATTTCGCGGGCGATCGGCCGGGCGTGGGCAATATCGGCCTGCACCGCGAGAAACGCGATGTTGGTCGCCTTTTCGAGCTTCAGTCCGGTCAGCGCCGTGAAGGCGATCAATCTATCCTGCTGCAAGCGCTTGATCCGCCCGCGCACCGTGCCTTCATTGACGCCGAGGTCGCTGGCGATCTTGCGATTGGAGACGCGCGCGTCCTGCGCGAGGATGGCGATCAGCTGATGGTCCAGCTCGTCGAGTTCGGGCCTGCTCATGCGAGTTTCCTGCTGTCGATAGGCGCGGTGTCGAGGCTGTATTTAACGATGTCGAGGCCGACGGAAGGGATCATTGCGCCGATGCCCGGCACCTGTGCAATCTTTCCGGCGATCAGCGGGGCAAGTTCGTCCATGTCGCGCAATGTCAGCACAAGGCTGATCTCATAACGGCCAGTGACGAGATGGACGGCAAAAACCTCGCTGAAGGCGGCCAGGTCTTCGGCCACCTCGGCCGCCGGACGGCCGCTTACCTCGATGGCGAGGTGGATGAGCACATGATAGTCATGGACCGCGAAGTCGGAGACCGCGACGACGCGAAGCATCCCCGCATCCTCCATGCGGCGGATGCGGGCCGAGACGGTGGACGCGATGAGATTGAGCGATTCCGCAACCTGTTGATTGGTCGCCCGACCGTTGAGCCGGAGATGTTCGACAATCTTGTGGTCCGTCTCGTCGAACGCGAAACTCTCACTCATGGGTTTATGCTGGTTCCTTTCCGATCGGGCTGCCTAACGTCGCGGGTTCTGTTCGTAAAGCTTCAGCCGGTCGAACGGAGAGTGTTTCCTGAAAAAGCCGCTGATCGGCGTCCACCCAGCGCCCCGCCAGCCAACCGAGCAGCGCGGCAAGGAAGCCGAAGGGAATTATGCAGGTCAGCGCCAGTCGCAGCGAATCCGGATCGTTGCCGAACATCTGGCTCAATATGCCGGTCGCCCAAGGCCCCACAAGGAAACCGAGAAGGGTGGTCGCTGCCAGGAAGATCGCGGTCGCCGCCGCCCGGATCTGCGGCGGCAGCATATACTGCAAGGTAGCGAGGAACCCCACCGACCAGCCCCCACCGAGCAATCCCGAGGGAATCGCGGCAAGCCGGGCGAGTTGGAAGCTGTCCGCCCAGGTGGCGAGCAATATCATCGCGGTCGCGCTGGCGAGCGCAAAGGCGGAAAGGCGCGATGGCCAGATCATGCTTCGCCGGGTCAGCCGGTCGGAAACTGTGCCGAAAAGCAGCGTGCCGATCAGCCCGGACAATCCGAAATTCAAGGCAAAGGCCGTTTTCGCCGCAACAGGATCGAGAGAATAGCTGCGGGTGAACAGTTCCGGCCCCCAATAGCCGAACGCCACGCCCGACAGCGCGCCGAAGCCGAAGGCGAACATCATCAGGAGATAGCTGCGGCTGCGGAGAAGGCCTCTCACCAACTGCCCCATTGGCAGCGCGGGAGGAGCCTCCTTGTCGCCAGCGATCTGGCGCCGGGGTTCCCGGATCAGGAACAGGGCGGAGAAACCGAGGATTATTCCTATGGTTCCCATCGTGAAAAAGGCCGTGCGCCAGTCATGATGAGCGGCGATGGCTGGGCCGCCCGCCTGCCCCGCGATCTGGCCGAAATAGGTTGCCAGACCGAGAATCGCAAAAACAAGACCGCGCCGTTCAGGCCGGAAATAATCGGAAAGCAGCGAATAGGCCGGGGCGACGAAGGCGGCTTCGCCCACGCCCACCGCGACCCGCGCCAGCGTCAGCCCAACCGCGCCGGTGGCAAGGCCGGTGGCGATGGTGGCCGCGCTCCAGAGGACGCAGCCCGCAGCGATCACCTTGACCCGCGAACTGCGATCGGCGAACCGCGCAAACGGTACGCCGAGCACGACATACAGCACCACGAAAGCCGGACCCATCAACATGCCGACCATGGCGTCGCCAATGCCGAACTCTTCCTTGATCGGGCCGATCAGCCCGGTCAGCAGATAACGATCGGCATAGTTGACGATATAGATCGCCAGCAAGGTCGCGAGCACCACCCATGGGTTGGAAGCTGGACGCATATTAGCCTCCTCAATCGCGCAGCAGCGACCCGCCATTGACGTGCCAGAGCTGGCCGTTCACCCATTCGCCATCATCAGAGGCGAGGAAGGCGACCGCGCCGGCAATATCGTCCGGCTTGCCAAGGCGTTGATTGGGAATGGTTTCGAGCATCGACTGCACATATTCCTGTGTCAGATGCTGCGCGACGGCTTCGGTCATCACGACGCCGGGACAGATGCCGTTGGCGCGGATGCCCTGCTTGCCATATTTGCGCGCGACATGACGAACGAGCGCGTGCAGCGCGTTCTTGGTCATCGGATAGGCGACCTGTAGCAGGTTGCCGGACAAGGCCGCGCCGGACGAGGTGTAGATCATCGCCCCACTGCCGCGTTCCAGCAACACCGGCAGGGCGGCTTGCGTCGCAAGGAAATGGCTCTTCGCATTGATCGCGAAGGAGCGGTCGAGGACTTCCTCCGTGCAATTCAGCACATCGATATCGCCTTCGGTGCCGCCCGCGAGATTGGAATGGTAGAAATCGAGCGCGCCAAATTCGGACAGCGCCGCTTCCACGATCGCCGCCTGCGAGGCCGCCTGCGTGCCGTCGAGCCGAACGCCGATCGCCTTGCCGCCTTCCTCGCGAATGGCGCGAGCGGTTTCGACGGCCCACTCCTCGACGATATCGCCGATCACCACGGCGGCGCCTTCCGCCGTCAGCCGCCGCGCGGTCGCGGCACCGATGCCGCGGCCCCCGCCAGCGATAATTCCCGTTTTTCCTGCCAATCCTCGCATCAAAAATTCTCCCTTATATTTCGAAAATCATAGCGACGGACGCCGGTTCTTCCATGGAGCCGCCTGTTCGAGCTGTCCGGCGAGCCGGAACAGCAGTGCTTCGTCGCCATATCGGCCCGTGAACAGCATACCGATGGGCAAGCCAGCGGACGACATTGCCAGCGGCACCGACATGGAAGGCTGGCCTGTCATGTTGGCAATCTGGGTGAAAGGCGAAAAGATCGCCGCCCGCTGGCCCCATGCCGCGAAATCGACATCCGGGGTCAGGTTGATCTTGCCCAGTTCCAGCGGCGGGGCCGCCAGTGTCGGCGACAGGATGACGTCATAATTCTGGAGGAACTGCGCCATGGTGATCGCGGCGGCCTGAAGAGTGCTGTTGGCGCGCGCGAAATCCATGCCGCTGGCCTGTTGTCCATAAGCGACGAAGCCGAGCGTGATCGGTTCCAGCACATCCGGGCCGATGGCGATGCCGGTCGCTCGGGCGCGATCCAGCATGTCGGCGGCGACCGAGGAACCGATCAGCGCGAAACTCGCCGCGCCGAGCGCCGCCATATCGAATTTGGGGGCTGCTTCCTCGACATGATGGCCGAGGCTTTCGCACAGGCGCGCTGTCTTGCGCGCGGCGGCGATGCATTCGGGATCGACCGGGCTGCCCGCAGGGGCATCCAGCATCAGCGCGATGCGCAGCCGTCCCGGCGCTTTACTGACCTGAGAAAGAAAGCTTTCCGAGGGAGTGGGAGCGGCATAGCGGCTGCCCGGCTCTATCCCCTGCGTGGCATCGAGGATCGCGGCGGAATCGCGCACGCTGCGGCTCACCGCATGATGGACGGACAGACCGCCCCAGCCCTCTGTGCGGGGCGGACCCATCGGCACGCGGCCACGGCTCGGCTTCAGCCCGAACAGGCCGCAGCAGGAGGCCGGGATGCGGATCGAGCCGCCGCCGTCGGTCGCATGCGCGGCAGGCAGCACGCCCGCCGCAACCGCTGCCGCCGCTCCCCCCGAGGAGCCGCCGGTGATATGCGCCGGGTTCCACGGATTGCGCGTGTCGCCGTTGAGCTTATTTTCGGTGGTGCCGGTAAGGCCAAGCTCGGGCACTGTCGTCTTGCCGAAGATGACGAAGCCTGCGGCCTCGATCCGGCGCACCAGTTCCGAGGTCACGGTGGGAATATTGCCCTTGTAAAAACGGCTGCCATTTTCTGTCGGAAGACCGGCAATATAGGTATTGAGGTCCTTCAGCAGCCACGGCACGCCATGAAACGGCCCTTGCGGCAGCCCCCGGGCGATGGCGGCACGGCCATAATCATAGTGATTTTGGGCAAGGAAGTTGAAGCGCGGATTCAGCGCTTCGGTGCGGACTATCGCCGCTTCGAGCAGTTCCGCAGGCGAAATTTCCCGCCTGCGGACCAGTTCAGCCAGACCCATGGCGTCATGGGTGTCGAGAGGATGGCTC
>CAYLKZ010000023.1:0-35222 GCA_964384275.1 uncultured Sphingobium sp.
CCGGATTTGTCGCTAGGTGGGACAGTCTTAACAATTTCGTCTCCAGATATGGTTGATACAGATTTGGATAGTCTGTCGCAGACTCGTCGGATCGTCCCGTCGAGCTTCGGGAGGTCCACATGGCCCATGCGGCTGAAAATCTGGTCGAAGAAAGCCCTCATGGCGCAAAGGTCTACGGCCTGCGCCGGTACAGCAAGGCCAGCGATCAGGGCGTCGTTCGCCACGCGCTGCGCATAGAAAATTTCCGGCATATCCAGCGCGCTTATGGAGAGAATGCCGCGCAAGCCGTGCTAGGTGACGTCACCCGGATGCTGACAGATCTGGTGCGCAGCCATGGCAGGGCGGTGGCGGACAGGCGCGGGACGATCGATATTCATATCGTCGCCGCCGGGGATGGTCCTGAAGACGGCGCGAGGGAGGCGTGCCGTCACAGGCTGGAAACATTCCGCCGCATCGTCCCGCTACAGACCTTCTCCACCCTCGCCGGTCCGGTTCACCTCTGGTTGAGCGGATGTGGGAAGGCGCCTGACAGCCTTGCCGGACAGGAGGATGGCGTGAACGGCGCCTTTTGCGGCCTGCCCGCTGGCGAAGGCGACAAATGGGCCGGGCGCTATCGCGCCGATATGGCGACCGCCGCGCGGTTGCTCCCGCACCTCGCGCCCTCGCGCGCAGGCTGCGCGGGAGTTGGAGAGGCGCGCAGCCTCGCTTTCTGCTGGCAGGCTGTGCATGACGCGGGGGAACCGGACAGGGTTCTCTATCATGAGGCGCTGGCCCGGCTCGTTGCGCCCGATGGCGGCGTGGACATGCCGGGCGACCTGTTCCCCGCGCTCGAACGCCTCGGCTTTGCGCGACTGGTCGATCATCATGTCGTGGCGAAAATCCTCGATGAACTCGAAGCCTCGCCCGATGCGGTGCTGGGCGTCAACATCTCGGCCCAAAGCGCGCGTCTCGACCATGGATGGAAAGAGATTCAGGCCCGGTTGCGGCGCGCGCCGGATATTGCGCGACGCCTCGTCATCGAGATTACGGAGACGGCGACGGCGCCTGATATCGCCTCATCGGTTCATTTTTCCGTCCAGATGCACCGATATGGTTGCACGATCGCGCTCGATGATTTCGGTACGGGCCATGCCTCCATCCGCCAACTGATCGCCCTCGCCCCGGATTTCGTGAAGATCGACCGCTTTTTCGTGAGGCGCTGCTCCTCTTCGAACCGTGATCGCGAATTGCTCGCCCATATGATCGGCGTGGCCCGGTCGCTCGGCTCCGCCGTGATCGTCGAGGGGGTGGAGACGCCCGAGCAAGCCGATCTGATCCGCGCCGCCGGGGGGATGTGGCAACAGGGCCATCATTGGAGCCGCCCTTCCTTTTCCCGGCCCTGGCTCGTCGCCCGGCAGCGCCCCGCCGCTCCCTTTCCAATCAGCGCCATGGCCTGCCCCGAGGGGGTGGAAGCATGATCCCGCGCAAGCCTCCGCTGCCCGATTGCCGCCGCATACAACCGATGCTCCCTCCCGGCCGACGGCGACAAGGCCACGGCATCCTGCTCGCGGTGCCGGTCAGCATTCTGCTCTGGTGGGGGATCATCGCTTTGTGGACGGCCTTGAAATGATGCGCCGCGACTGTCCTTCGCCCCATGAGCAACGGCCCGTCGGCAAGCAAGCTTCCGATCATGGCGAGACCGACCACGAAAACACCCCCGGCGCACTGGCTCTCCTTGTCGCCCTGATGGCGCCTGCCGCCGTGCTTTTCTGGGTTGCAGTCGCCTGGTTTTGCTGGAAGAGGTTGCCATGATCGATTGCATCGTCGGCAAAGGCATTTCCACCCATCGCCTGAGCCTTACCGTCCTTTTCCATTCCCACTCGGGTCGCACCGTGGGAAGGCGAGGCGCAGCAGTGACGCTGCCCCATGAAGCGGCATACGCGCTGCGCTTCGCCAGAATTTCCTGTCGCCTTGACACCCGAAGGGCTGATAAGGCCCGGCCTGTTTCCCCTTGCCCGGCAGGCAATCCGCTATCTTCCCCATTCCCGCGCAGGGACAGGATCTAGAATGAAGTTTCCCTTGCCGCAGGACGGCACCGCCTCCCCTTTTAGATCATCCCGCCCCTCGCGACTGTCCCATTTCGGAACAGCGCTCCTCGTCCTTGGCCTTCTCCTGACCGGGGCGGGTCCGCTGATGGCACGAACGGGGGCTGGGGTCAGCGGCAAGAGCGAGGACCGACCGGGCGCCTGCGCGCGGGAACGGATGCTGCTTGCCCCCGCCATTGCCAGGCTGGGCCGCGATTTCGACGGTCGCGTGGGCATCGCGGTACGCAAGCGGGGATGCGTCTGGACGGTCGGCCACGCGCCGAACCGCCTGATGCCGCAGCAAAGCGTATCGAAGCTGTGGGTGGCGATGGCCGCTCTCAATGCGGTGGATCGCGGGCGACTCTCACTTGATCGGCGGGTCGCCCTTTCCCGCGACGACTTCGTGGTCTTCAACCAGCCGCTGCGCGCGCTCGTGCTGCAACGGGGGCGTGTCGTGCTGAAGGTCAGGGATCTGATCACCCATTCGCTGATCCATTCCGACAATCTCGCCAATGATCGCCTGCTGCGTCTGGTCGGCGGGCCGGAGGCGGTCCGAGCCATGCTGCGCCGCAAGGGCCTTGAGGGAATAGGCTTCGGGCCGGGAGAGCGCCTGCTGCAAAGCAGCACTGCCGGCCTTGTCTGGCGCCCCTCCTATGCGGCGGGCAATAATTTCGACCGTGCCCGCGCGCGCTTGCCCATGGCGACCCGGCGCGCGGCCCTCCGGCGCTATCTCGACGATCCGGCAGACGGCGCCACGGCGGCGGGCATCGTCTGGGCATTGACGGCGGTGCACAGGGGGGATGTCCTCTCCCCCTCGTCCCGCGCTTTTCTGCTCAATGTGCTGGGCCGGGTTCGCAGCGGTCCCATGCGTCTGAAGGCGGGCGCTCCGCCCGGCTGGACCGTGCGGCACAAGACCGGCACGGGGCAGATCCTCGGCGCGACGGCGACCGGCTTCAACGATGTGGCGCTGATCGAGAGTCCGGGCGGCGATAGCTATGCCATCGCCGTGCTGATTGCCGAGACCACTCAGCCCATAGCGCGGCGGACAAAGCTGATGCAGACCGTCTCCCGCACGGTCGCTGCGACCTCTCGTCAGGCCCGCCTTTCCATGCGCTCCGCAGGGGCGGGTGCGGGGGCAAAGACGCTGCGATGACTGGTCTTTTTCAGGGTAACAAACTGGACTGTTTCGAGGATTTCGGGCGGCTCCTCCTTGGCGCGGGCGTGTCTTCCGACCGTGTCGAGCGGCTGGTCGCCCGGATGGTGGCAGAGGAAACGGCCCAGCTCCGCCAGCATATCCTGCTGGAAACCCACATGCTGATTGGCGACGAACTCGACCGGCTGAACCACAGGCACAGGGAAAATTCGATCGAAACCCGGCGGCTGATCGGCCGGATGGAGCATGAACTGCGCCACTATCGGCAGACCCTAGCAAGGCAAGGCCGGATCGGCACTGGCATCGCCTTCCTGATGGTTCAATCGGTGCTGATGATTATCCTGCTGGCCGCGCTGCTGTTCCGCACGGGTCCGGCTATCGCCTCATAAGAGGCCATCCGCGTCAATCGTCGAGCAGCTTGCGCCGCCGATCCTGCATATGGCAGGCCATCTGGCAGGCCCCATCGCGTTTGCCGTCAGAGTCGCCATCTTGCCGCACCGGCAGCGGGATTGACCGGCCCGAGCCGCAAAGCGTGGTCATCATCACCCCGTCCAGCGGCTGGACAGGCGCTGCCATCGCCGTCTGCGCCATCGCCAGCGCGGCGAGCAGGGCGACCAACCGGCGTGCACGCGAAACCGGCCCAGCCGGGCCGCAACAGCAAGGATCGGCAGAGCCAGTCATTGCGGGTCAGCCCAGCCGGTCTTCGGGTTCGTCGATAAGGATGCGGAGCGCTGCTCCGTCCAGATCCTCGAACTGCCCCGCCCGCAGCGACCAGAAGAAGGCGCCGAGCCCGCCAAGACCAAGGCCAAGCGCAATGGGAATGAGGAAGGTGAGGCCATTCATCGGGCAGCTCCTCTCAGGCGCATCGCATTGGAAATCACGAGGATGGACGATCCGGACATGGAAAGCGCCGCCACCAGCGGCGTCACCAGCCCCATCATCGCCAGCGGCACGGCAAAGACATTATAGCCGATGGCGATGGCGAAATTCTGCTTGATGATGCGCAGCGAACGCCGCGCCGCGCTGACGGCGATCGGCACCGGCTCCAGACTGTCGCCCAGGAACAATATGTCGGCAGCCGTCTGGCTGACATCGCTGGCGGAGGCAGGCGCCATCGACACATGGCCGGATGCAAGGGCGGGACCGTCATTGAGGCCGTCGCCCACCATCAGCACCTTGTGGCCAGCGCCATCCAGTGCACGAATCGTCTCAAGCTTGTCCAGCGGCGAGAGATTGCCGATCCCTTCCGCGCCTACTTCGCGCGCGACGGCAGCCACGGTCTCCTCCCGATCCCCGGACAGGAGAAGCGGGCGCAACCCCTGCTCGGAGAGCCGCGCAATCGCGTCTCTTGCGCCGGGCCGCAGCCGATCGGAGAAGCGGAACAACAGCGGCGCCTCTCCTTCCACCATCAGCGCGCAGACGAGCGCATCGCCCTCAACAGGCACCGCAGCGCCCCAGCCGGGACGACCGAGCCGCGCTACCTTGTCCTGCCAGCGCCCCTCAACCCCCATGCCCGCCACTTCCGTAACGGCATCGATAGGGGCCGCGACGACGCCTTGCCCCTCCAGCGTCCGGGCGAGCGAGCGGGCGAGCGGATGGCGGCTGACCCGCGCCAACGCCAGCGCCAGCGCGGCAGCCTGCGGATCGAAATCGGCGGTAGAGATCAGCTCCGGCCGTCCCAACGTCAGGGTGCCGGTCTTGTCGAGGCAGACCCGGTCCGCCCCCGCCATGCGTTCGAGCGCCGACCCGTCCTTCACCAATATGCCGCGCCGCATCAGCGCGCCTGCGACGATCACCTGCGACACCGGCACCGCCAGCCCGAGAGCGCACGGACAGGTGATGATCAGCACGGCGACGGCGATCAGCAGCGCCTCATGCCAGCCCGCCCCGGCGATCATCCACCCGGCAAAACTCAACGCGGCGAGGCTGTGGACAGCTGGCGCATAATAGGTCGCGGCCCGGTCGGCGATGCGGACATAGCGGGATTTGGCGCCGCTCGCCGCTTCCATAAGCCGCGCCATTTCCGCCATCGCCGTGTCGCGGCCCGCCGCCGTCACGCGCAAGGTGACGGGCGCGTCCATGTTGAGCGTGCCCGCATAGACGGTGCCCCCGCGCCCAACGGGATCGGGCGCGCTTTCGCCGGTGACGAGCGAGCGGTCAACCGAGCTTTCCCCTTCCTCGACAATGCCGTCGGCGGCGAACCGCTCGCCCATGCCGACGATGAGGCGCATGCCCGGTTCGATCCCGTCCGCGCGCAGCCATTCGGTCCGCCCGTCCTCACGCAGCACCGTGCCGCCCGGCGCGGTTTCGCGCAGCAAGGCGGCGGCGTCCCCCCGCGCCCGCTTGCGCATCGCATTGTCGAGAACGCGCCCGGCCAGCAGGAAGAACAGCAGCGAAACGGCGCCGTCAAAATAGGTATGGGGGCCATCCACAATGGTTTCGAACAGGCTCATGCCCGTCGCGAGCAGCACGCCGATGGAAATGGGCACGTCCATATTGGTGCGCCCCCGCCGCAGCGCGCTCCAGGCGGAGCGGAAGAAAGGCTGCCCCGCATAGGCGACGGCAGGCATGGCGATGAGCGCCGCAAGCCAGTGGAACATCTGGCGCGTCGGCCCTTCCGCCCCGGACCAGACCGAGACGGACAGCAGCATCACGTTCATCGCGGCGAACCCCGCGACCCCCAGCGCCCGCAGCAGTCCACGGGCCTGTTCCTCATCTTCTGAAATGGCGGCGGCGGCCTCGCCCACAGGCTCGGCAGTGAAGCCCAGCGCCGTCAGTTCCTCGCGCAACGCGCCGCTGTCGATCGAATCGTCATGATCGATCGCCACCCGGCGCGTCGTGAAGTTGACCCGCGCGGCGCGCACGCCCGGGCTTTTCGCCAGCCCCTTCTCAATCGTCGCGATGCACCCCGCGCAGCGTATGCCGGGCAGCAGAAATTCGCTATGATGCGGGGCGGCGGTCATGCCGGAAGATCCTTCATGAAGCGGCTGCGCTGATCCTGCTTACGGATATCGAGCTTCAGCCGCCAGCGCCCGGCGGGCAGGCTCTCGGCGGAGAGGAAGCGCCCGTCGCCAACGGACCGGAAATGCAGCGGGATATCGGCCTCCAGCCCCAGCGGATGCTCCGCCACGGCAGCGATGCGCGCATCGGAGAGAGGCCCTTGCGGACCCTCAAGCACCAACGCCAGATGATCGCCCTGCCGCGCTGCCGAGACCTTCCAGCCGAGCTGCCGTTCAGCCTCGGCTTCATCCAGCCAGCGGTTGAAATGCTGGCTCGCGACATAGCTGTTGTCCACCACCGTGCCGCCGAAGGTGCGGGTCGCCATCGTCGCCATCAGCATGTTGACGGCGATCACCACCCCGAAAAAGGCGACGCAGATCGCGAGCATATGGCGGCCCGTGAATGTGCGCTTCATGGCTGTTCCTCCGGCCGCTCGAATTTGCTTTGATCGCGATCCTGCCCGCCCTTGCGGTCGTCGGCGGAGAGGATGAAGTCGAAATTCTGTCCCTTTCCGTCAGCGGCGGGCGCGCGGACATAGATGCGCTGCTCGCTCACCCTGTCGGGCGGCAGGGTGAATTGCAAGACCGTGCCGCCTTCTTCTTCCGATTGCATCGCGCCCCACATCTTCGCGTCGGGCAAACCCTCTATGGCGAGGGTGACAGAGCGCGGACGCGATTCCATGTTGCGCAGCTTGACGGTATAGCCATTGCGGATGCTGCCATCCGACATGCGGACCCAGAGCGGGTTGCGATCATGCGCGACATGCAGGTCGAGGCGGGTGCGCGCGCCGAGCGTGAACAGCATCCCCAGCCCCACAGCGCTCCACAGCCCCAGATAGAGGAAGGTGCGCGGGCGCATCACCGTGCGGCGGATCGGCACCGGCGGCGCCCCTTCCGCCTCGGCGCGGCAATCCTCCAGCGTGGCATAATCGATGAGGCCGCGCGGACGGCCGACCTTCTCCATCATCTGGTCGCAGGCATCGATGCACAGCGCGCAGGTGATGCAGGCAAGCTGCTGCCCCTCGCGAATGTCGATTCCGGTCGGGCAGACCTGTACGCAGGCGTTGCAATCGATGCAGTCGCCGACCTTCTCGTTGGCTTCGGCATTGCGCTTCACCCCACGGCCGCGCGGTTCGCCCCGCCAGTCCTTATAGGTGACGATGAGCGAGCGCTCGTCCAGCATCGCCGCCTGAATGCGCGGCCAGGGGCACATATAGATGCAGACCTGCTCGCGCATCAGCCCGCCCAGCACATAGGTGGTCGCCGTCAGCACGGCGATGGTGCCATAGGCCACTGCCGGCGCCGTGCCGTCCATCAAAGAGCGGAAAAGCCCCGGCGCATCGGCGAAATAGAATATCCAGGCGCCGCCCGTCAGCAGGCCGATGGCCAGCCAGATCCCGTGCTTGGCGACGCGCTTGCCGATCTTCGCAACGCCCCATGGCGCCTTGTTCAGCCGGAACTGGGCGTTGCGGTCGCCATCGATAAAGCGTTCGACATGCAGGAAGAGGTCGGTCCACACCGTCTGCGGGCAGGCATAGCCGCACCACGCCCGCCCCACCGTCGAGGTAACGAGGAACAGGCCCACGCCCGCCATCACCAGCAGGCCCGCGACATAATAAAATTCGTGCGGCCAGATTTCGATGCTGAAGAAATAGAAGCGGCGATGGGCCAGATCGATGAGCACCGCCTGATCGGGCGCATAAGGCCCCCGATCCCAGCGGAACCATGGCGTGACATAATAAATGGTCAGCGTCACGGCCATGATGGCCCATTTCAGCCGCCGGAAAAAACCATCGACCGCGCGGGGAAAAATATCCGGGCGGCGGGCATAGAGGCGTTCCTCCCCGCCGCCGCCCTTGCCCGTATGGTCGCTATGGCTGGCCATTATTCACCGCCGCCCAGCTGATGAACATAGGCCGTCAGCATGTTGATGGTCGCCGGATCGAGCCTGTGCGCCCAGGCCGGCATCACGCCATAGCGCGCATTGGCGATGGTGTGCGTCAGCGAGTCGCGGTCGCCGCCGTAGAGCCAGATCGCGTCGGTCAGGTCCGGCGCGCCGAACTGGCGGCCGCCCTTGGCATCGGCGCCATGGCAGACCGCGCAATTGGCCTGATAGAGCGCGCCGCCGCGCTGGGCCGAGGCGCTGTTCCCTTCCAGCCGCGCGGCGTGGCGGATGAAGGAGACGGTATCGGCGATCTGCGCGGGCTGGAGAATGCCGTCGCGGCCGAAGGCGGGCATTTGCGACATGCGGGTCGCTTTATCGCCCGGCTCGCGGATCCCGTGCGCGATGGTCTGATGGATCTCGGCCATGCTGCCGCCCCACAGCCAGTCATCGTCGTTGAGATTGGGATAGCCCGCAGATCCTGCCGCGCCGGAGCCATGGCACTGCACGCAATTGATGCGGAACGCGGCGCGGCCGCCCTCCACCGCCGCGCGCATCAGCGGCGACTTGGGATCGAGCGTGCTGATATCCACCTGGGCGAGTTGCTCCCTCATTTCCGCGCGCGCCGCCTCCGCCTGCGCGGTTTCGACGGCGAGCTGGCCCCGGCTCGACCAGCCGAAGGTGCCTTGCGTCGCAGAGTTGAGCAGCGGAATGGCGGGATAGACCACGGAATAGGCGACCGCGAAAACGATCGTCGCATAGAAGGTCCACAGCCACCAGCGCGGAAGCGGATTGTTCAGTTCCTCGATGCCATCCCACTCATGGCCCATGGACTGAGGACCAGAGTGAGGATCGGTCTTCTTATCGGTCATGTTTCGGTTCCTCATCCCGCAGGGGGATCATCTTGGCGTCCTGTTGCGTCTTGCGCGCCGAAGGGCGCAGCGCGAACCAGATTGCCGTCAGGAAAAGGCAGGTCAGGAAAACCAGACCCCAACTATCGGCCGCATGGCGGATCGCGTCATAGGTCATCGGCGCTGCTCCACCGCTTCGACCGCGCGGGTATCGACCAGCGTGCCGAGCATCTGGAGATAGGCGACGAGCGCGTCCATCTCCGTCACCTGCGACGGGTTGGCGTCGAAATCGCGGATTTGCGCCTTGGGATAGCGGGTCAGCATGTTGCCCGCATCGGCGGAGGGGTCCGCCTGCGCCAGCGCATCCTGCGTCGCCTGCTTCACATCCTCGTCGCTATAGGGCACGCCCACCCGGCGCAGCGCGACCAGATGCCCGCCCAGATCGTCAACCCTCAACTCACGCTCCTTCAGGAAGGCGTAGGTCGGCATGATCGATTCGGGTACCACCGACTGCGGCTTCACCAGATGTTGCACATGCCATTCATCCGAATAACGGCCACCGACGCGGGCAAGATCCGGCCCGGTGCGCTTCGACCCCCATTGGAACGGATGGTCGTACATGCTCTCCGCCGCCAGGCTGTAATGGCCGTAGCGCTCCACCTCGTCGCGGAACGGACGGATCATCTGGCTGTGGCAGTTATAGCAGCCCTCGCGGATGTAGATGTTGCGGCCCGCCAGCTCCAGCGGGGTGTAAGGCCGCACGCCCTTCACCTTTTCCACCGTGGAGTCGATCCAGAACAGTGGCGCGATCTCCACGATGCCGCCGATCGCCACGGTGATGAGGGAGAGAACGAGCAACAAGGTGACGTTGCGCTCGATCCGTCCATGGTTGAAAATTTTAGTGCTCATGATCTTGTCCTTCACTCGGCGGCGGCGGCGATCGGGGTCGCTGCCGGGACGGCGGCGGGCGCTGGCGACAGCGGCCTGTCGCTCGCAGGGTCGTAGGAGGCGTCGTCGAGCGGCGCTTCCTCCCGCAGCTTGCCGCGGATCGTCTGCGCGATGTTCCAGGCCATGAAGATGGCGCCGGTCAGATAGAGCAGACCGCCCCCCGCACGGATCAGATAATAAGGCAGCATCGCGGAGACGACATCGGAGAAGGCATAGACCAGATAGCCGTCTTCCCCATATTCACGCCACATCAGCCCCTGCATGATGCCTGCCACCCACATGGACGAGGCATAGAGAACGATGCCGATGGTCGCGCACCAGAAGTGCCAGTTGACCATGCGCAGCGAATAGAGCCGCTGACGGCCCCACAGCCGCGGCGCGAGGAAATAGAGCACCGCGAAGGTGATCATGCCGTTCCAGCCCAGCGCGCCAGAATGAACGTGGCCGATGGTCCAGTCCGTATAGTGGCTGAGCGAGTTGACGCTCTTGATCGACATCATCGGTCCTTCGAAGGTCGACATGCCGTAGAAGGCGATCGCCAGCACCATCATGCGGATGATGGGATCGGTGCGGATCTTGTCCCACGCGCCCGACAGGGTCATCAGGCCGTTGATCATCCCGCCCCAACTCGGCATCCACAGCATGATCGAGAAGACCATGCCAAGCGTCTGCGCCCAGTCAGGCAGCGCCGTATAGTGGAGGTGGTGCGGACCCGCCCAGATGTAGAGGAAGATCAGCGACCAGAAGTGGACGATGGAAAGGCGATAGGAATAGACCGGCCTTTCCGCCTGCTTCGGCACGAAATAATAGAGCATGCCGAGGAAACCTGCGGTCAGGAAGAAGCCGACCGCATTATGCCCGTACCACCACTGGGTCAGCGCGTCCTGCACGCCCGCGAAGGCGGAATAGCTCTTCGGCCCGAGCAACGACACCGGCATCGCCAGATTATTGACGATATGCAGCATCGCGATGGTGATGATGAAGGCCAGATAGAACCAGTTGGCGACATAGATATGCGGTTCATGCCGCTTCACGATGGTGCCGAGATAGACGACCAGATAGGCGACCCACACGATCGTGAGCCACAGATCGACATACCATTCGGGTTCGGCATATTCCTTGCCGCCGGTGATGCCGAGCAGATAGCCCGTCGCGGCGAGCACGATGAACAGCTGATAGCCCCAGAACACGAAGCGGGAGAGGGCAGGCGAGAACAGGCGGGCCCGGCATGTGCGCTGCACCACCCAGAAGCTCGACGCGATCAGCGCATTGCCGCCGAACGCGAAGATGACGGCGGAGGTATGCAGCGGCCGCAGCCGCCCGAAACTGGTATATTCCAGCCCCAGGTTGAGCACAGGGAAGGCCAGCTGCAAGGCGATGAAGACGCCCGCCAGCAGGCCCGCCAGCCCCCAGAATACGGTGGCGATGACGCCCCAGCGGATGACATCATCATAATAGCCGGTTTCGCTCTCGGCCTTGCGGCCGGTGGCGATGGCCAGATAGTCGGTTCGCGCCATGCCGACGCCCATGGCGATCAGCGCCGCCAGGGCGACGATCACCATATGGATCGAGAAAGCCGCATCGGCCGTTAACGCTGCCGCAGCGACGGCGAGCGTCATTACAACCAGCCAACCTCCGGATCGGACAAGTAATCCTTCCATGAATACCCCCATTGCAGGCGAAGCAAAAACCGCTTGCCTGGTCTGACACTTTCAGCCCGCCTTTGCAAAGCCGGGGACAGCCAACATTGATCGCCGTCAAACTGGGCCAGAAAAGGAAGCGACTGTGTCTTTCAAGCAAAAAATGGGGAATTCCGGTTTCAGGGAACAGGAATGGCAGCCAACAGACGGAAATAGGTGGTAAATATTTTGCTCCTTTCACAGATGCCCGGAGATCCTGTCTGCAAGCAATGGCATGCATGCGGATTTTTGCGCTCATTCGATCGGGCGGCAGGAATTTTCCCGCTGAAAAGAAAGGAGAGCGGCAATTTGCGATGGCGACTTGCCGCGCCGCGCCCTCCTTGCCAGCGCCTGCTGAACAGCCGTAGCCGCCCGGCACGGAAGGGCTGGCGGCGGCGCGCTTCAGATTCTATTCAGCGCCGATTCCGGATGAAATGAAAAATCTATATCGCGAGAGGAGATCGCATCGGTGGCCGCGCGCTTGGGACGATTGGGAAGATTATCGATGCTGGTCCTGCTGCTGTCGGCGGGAACAATCTCCGTCGCGCGCGCCGAAACCTATTATATCAACTCGCAGACGGGCGACGATCGCTCCCCCGGCACGTCGGCCGACCGCCCCTGGCGCTCGGTCGCGCGGGTGCGGGATTTTCGCTTCCGGCCGGGGGACCGGATTCTGCTGATGGCCGGTTCGGTGTGGAAGGAGCCGCTCGCCATCACCCAGTCCGGCAGGGCCGACGCTCCGATCTCCATCGGCGTCACCGGCACGGGCGCGCGGCCGCGCATTGATGCGGGCGGCGTCTCTTCCTATGCAGTGGCGATCTTCAACGCCGAATATGTGACCATCAGCGGGCTGGAGCTGACCAATGACGGCCCGGCGGCGGGGCAACGCTTCGGCGTGTTGATATCGGCCGAGAATATAGGCGTGACGCGCGGCATCCGCATCCGGGACATGTATATCCATGACGTGCGCGGCACCAACGAGCGCAAGGATAATGGCGGCATCGTCTTTCGCGCCAGCGGCCAGCGCGTCGCGACACGCTTCCGCGACCTTATGATCGAGCGCAACATCATCTGGAAGGTTGATCGCTCCGGCATCGCCGGGATCAGCGACCGGGTATCGGCGTCCAACTGGTTCCCGAGCGAGCATGTCGTCATCCGCGACAATTATCTGGAGGATATCGGCGGCGACGGCATTGTCCCGCGCGGCACCGACGGCGCGCTGATCGAGCATAATATCGTGCGCTATGCGGGTAGCCGGGCGCCGGGATATAGCGCGGGCATCTGGCAATGGAGCACCGACAACAGCCTGATCCAGCTCAACGAGGCGGCCTATACCCGCACCCGCTATGACGGGCAGGGCTTCGATTCGGATTTCAATTCGCGCCACACGACGCTGCTCTACAATTACAGCCATGATAATGCCGGGGGTTTTCTGCTGGTCTGCTCGCCCAGGCATGACGCAAAGGACAATCTCGGCAATCGCGGGACCATCGCCCGCCACAATGTCAGCCGCAATGACGGCATGCGGATATTCCAGATTGCGGGGAATGTCGCCGATGTGCTGATCGAGAAGAATGTCGTCCATGTCGGCAAGGCGATGGATGTGCAAATGGTGATCGCGACGCAATGGGATGGCTGGGCGCGCGATGTCCGGTTCAGCGCCAATGTCTTCAAGGTGGCGGGAACGGCGCGCTATGGCAGCGAGGCAGGAAGGCGCGGGCCGGAATATCTGATCAAGCCCGGCTTTGACCCCGCCCTTCATATCCGCTTTCAGGGCAACCGCTATCTCGGCCGCCATCTCGACATGCCCGAAGACGGCGTCGGTCAGCCCGTCATCCCCTATAAGGAAGAAGCCGCCGACTGGCAGGTGCCTGTCTTCGATCCCGCCAAGCCCGACGGCTTTGCCGACTATCTCTCCCGCCACCGGGGCTGGATGCTCGCCATGTTGCAGCGCGAGCTGGGCGCACCCGTCGCATTGCGGCAGCCCAGACGCGTTTCCCTTTTCGAAACAAGGCAATAGCGCCGCACCCCTCATCCACGCCTCTTCATGGCGGCCAAGCCCCTGCCGGGATTCCTCGCCATTATTGATGCATATCAAATACATCTATTTTGACGCCCCCTAGAAGCCTCGTCAGAACAAAGCTGATTGAGGTGAACGGATATGTATTGCGTGCAATGCGAACAATCGAACAAAGGCGGCTGCGCGACGAAAGTGGGCTCGTGCGGCAAGACGGCGCAGGTCGCCGATATGCAGGACGTGCTGCTGCGGCTGATGCAGGGCGTATCGGTCTATGCCAGCCGTGCCGCGCAGGCAGGCGCGCGCGATGAGGAGGTCGATTCCTTCACGGCCTATGCGTGGTTCACCACCCTTACCAACGTCAATTTCGACGACAGCCGCTTCGTCGCGCTGATCGCCCGGGCGCTGGAAATGCGCGAAAAGGCGAAGGCCTGCGCACAGGCGGCGGGCGCGGACCTTTCCGATCTGCCCGAACCGGCCACCTGGAACCCCGGCACCACCGCGAGCGAGCTTGCCGCCGCCGCACCCTTCGCCGCGATCCAGCGCTTCATGGACCGCGACGGGCCGAGCATCGTCGGCCTGCGCAACCTGTTGCTCTATGGCCTGAAGGGCACCGCGGCCTATGCCGAACATGCCCGTGTGCTGGGTCAGGAAGAAGCGGCCGTCGTCGCCGAATTCCACCGCATCTCGGCCTTCCTCGCGACCGATCCGGTCGATATCGACGCGCTGCTGACCGAGGCGCTGGCCACCGGCGGGCTCAACCTCAAGGTGATGGAGTTGCTCGACGCCGCCAATACCGGGCGCTTCGGCCATCCCGAGATCACGATGGTGCGGATGACACCGATCGCGGGCAAGTCCATCCTCGTTTCCGGCCATGACATGGGCGATCTGGAGGCGATCCTTCAGCAGACGCAGGGGCTGGGCATCAACGTCTACACCCATGGCGAGCTGATGCCCGCCAACGCCTATCCCGGCCTCAAGAAATATCCGCACCTTGTCGGCAATTATGGCGGCGCGTGGCAGGACCAGCAAAAGGACTTCGCGACTTTCCCGGGCGCGATCGTCATGACCTCCAACTGCCTCATCAACCCGGAGATCAAGGGTTATGCGGATCGCATCTTCACGGCGGGGCCGGTCGGCTGGACGGGCATTCCCCATATCGAAAATCATGAGTTCGCGCCGGTCATCGCCTGCGCGCAGGCCCAGCCCGGCTTCGCCGAGGATGCCGAGGAAGAGCGCATCCCCGCAGGCTTTGCCCGCAACACTGTGATGAGCGTCGCCGACACGCTGCTCGGCATGATCCGCGATGGCGACGTCAAGAATATGTTTCTGATCGGCGGCTGCGACGGCGCGCGTCCGGGGCGCAATTATTTCCATGACCTCGCCATGGCGACGCCGCAGGACAGCCTGATTCTGACGCTGGGCTGCGGCAAGTTCCGCTTCAACCGCGAGGATCTGGGCAACATCAAGGGCGTGCCCCGCGTACTCGACATGGGCCAGTGCAACGACGCCTATTCGGCCATTCAGGTGGCGATCGCGGTGGCGGGCGCACTGGGCTGCGGCGTCAACGACCTGCCGCTGCACTATGGCATCAGCTGGTTCGAGCAGAAGGCCACCGCCGTGCTGCTGACCATGCTGCATCTGGGCCTGCGCAAGATCCATCTCGGCCCGACGCTGCCGCAATTCCTGACGCCCGAAGTGCTGGGCGTGCTGGTCGAGAAGTTCGATATCCGCCCGACCGGCGACGTCCACGAGGATCTGGAAAGGATGCTCCAGGCGGCGTGAAGTTTACCGTCTCCATTCCCGACGCATCTTCAGGCCAGACACCCGTCTGATTTGAAGATGCGGAAAGGAACACCTTGGCGGGGCCTTCCCTCGGGAATGTCCCGCCATTTCTTTGCCCGCGTCGGGTGCGGCAGGATGCTGGATGGGGACGGCGGCGCTTATTCCGCCGCATTCTCCAACACGCGCACCTCGACTCTCTCGATCTGGCGCGCGCGCGTGGAACGGATGGTGAAGCCGAACCCGGCGCGCTCAATGCTCTCGCCTTCCTCCGGCATCCGCCCGAACTCGAACAGCAGGAAGCCGCCGAGCGAGGTATAGCGCCCCACATCCGCCGGAGCGGGCCGGTCGAGCGCGGCCGACAGCGCGGCGAAAGTGATCGACGCATCGACCTCTATCGCCTGCTCGTCCACGCGCAGGATCTCGCCTTCATCCTCATCCTCGGCCAGATCGCCCGCAATCGCCGCGAAGATATCGGTCGAGGAAACCACGCCGTCGATATTACCGTGCGCGTCGACCACGATCGCGAACCGCTCGCCCGTCTCGCGCAGCACATCGATGAGGCGCAGCGCGCTCAGCGTGTCGGGGACGATCAGCGGCCGCTGGGCCAGCGCGCCCAGATCGACGCGCTCGTCCCGCAGCAGGGCGGACAGGATGACCCGCGTTTCGACGACGCCGATCATGCCGTCCAGCCCGCCCCGGCAGATCAGCACACGGGTGCGCCCGCTCTCGATCAGGCGGGTGCGGTTGGTCGGCGCATCGTCATTCACATCGACCCAGAATATCTCCGCGCGTGGCGTCATGATCGCGCGGACCGGGCGGTCGGCCAGTTCGATCACGCCCCGGATCATCTGCTGCTCGGCGGGCTGGAACGCCTCGCCCTCCCTGTCCGCGCTGCCGCCTTCCTCCGCCGCCTCGCCATTGCCCTGATGGGCCGTGGCCGGGGTGAGCAGGCGATAGATGCTGTCCGCCGCCCGCCGCCGCAGCGGAATATGGGCGAGCGCCTTGCGGCGGTTGTTGCTGCTCATCTGGTTGAAGACCTCGATCAGGATAGAGAAGCCGATCGCCGCGTAGAGATAGCCCTTGGGAATATGGAAGCCGAAACCCTCGGCGATGAGGCTGCACCCGATCAGCAGCAGGAAGCTCAAGCACAGGATGATGACCGTCGGGTGGCGGCCGACAAAGCTCGTCAGCGGCTTGGATGCCACGATCATGATCGCCATCGCGACCACCACCGCCGTCATCATCACCCAAAGCTGATCGACCATGCCGACCGCCGTGATGATCGAATCGATCGAGAACACCGCGTCGAGCGCGATGATCTGCGCGATCACCACCCAGAAGGCGGCATGGGCCGGGCCGCCCACGCCATGATGGCCCTCGCCCTCCAGCCGCTGGTGAATTTCCTTGGTCGCCTTGACGAGCAGGAAGAGGCCGCCGCTCGCCAGGATGATGTCGCGCCATGAAAACTCCATGGCGCCGATGCTAAAGACCGGGGCGGTCAGCCCCACGATCCACGCGATGCTGGCCAGCAGGCCGAGCCGCATGAAAAGCGCGAGGCCAAGCCCCATCAGCCGCGCCTTGTCCCGCTGATGCGGGGGCAGCTTGTCGGCCAATATGGCGATGAAGACGAGATTGTCGATGCCGAGGACGACTTCGAGAACAATCAGGGTCGCCAGCCCCGCGAGTATCGAGGGGTCGAGCATGAATTCCATCGCCAGTTACACTCCTTATGGCCCTTCTGGAAAATTTGGGCCGAAAAATCCTGTTGTTTCATTCGCCGTCCGGCGCCCGCGAAAGCGAAGCAGGCGCGCACCGGAGTTGGCAAAATGAGGTCAGGCGATCACCACTCGTCGCCGAAACCCATATCGTCGAAAAATCCGCCGCTTTCCTCGCCGCCGCTTTCGTCCCCATTGCCGGGATCGGGTTCGGCTGCATGGGCCTCGTCGCCGCTAAACAGGCTCGCGACGGCATTGCCGAGCATCATGCCGCCCGCGACGCCGACCGCCGTTTGCGCGGCACCGGCAAGGAAGCCGCCACCCCGAGCTGCGGGCGCGGCCTGCATCGGCGGGGCGCCCCTGCCCGCCCCGCCCCATGGGTCGGGACGGCGGGCGGCGGAGCGATCCCCGCCGAAGAGGCCACCGAAAAGGCCGCCTCCGCGTTGCGCACCCGCCCGCTCCAGCTCCGCGATGCGGGCCTGGGCTGCGGCGAGCGCCTGCTCCTGTACGACGATGGTTTGCGCCATATAATAAGGCGCACCGGGCTGGCGGGAGAGCTGCTGGCCGATAAAGGCTTCCGCATCGGCATCACGCGGCGGGGATCGCCGCTCGACCTCGGCCAGCTTGCCGAACAGATCCTCGATCGCCCTGCGATCCTGCTGGTCCATCGCGCTTACTCCTCCTGCTGGCCGGTGAAGGTCAGCAGCATCTGGAACAGGTTGACGAAATTGAGGTAGAGCGAAAGTGCGCCGAAAACAGCGAGCTTGCTATTCGCCTCATGCCCGTAATTCTCGGCATATTGCGACTTGATGTTCTGCGTGTCCCAGGCGGTGAGGCCGGTGAACACCACCACGCCGATGATCGAAACGACCGTCTGCACCACGCCCGAACCGAGGAAGATATTGACGATGCTCGCCAGCACGATGCCGATGAGGCCCATGAACAGGAAGCTGCCCATTTTCGAAAGATCGCGGCCCGTGGTGTAGCCCCACACGCTCATCGACAGGAACAGGACCGCGGTGATGAAGAAGGTCTGCGCGATGCTGACGCCGGTGAAGATGAGGAACACCGAGGACAGCGAGAGGCCCATCAGCGCCGAGAACGCCCAGAAGCTCGCCTGAGCGGCGGAAGCTGACATTTTTTCGATGCGGAAGGTGAAGAAAAAGACGAAGGCCAGCGGCGCGAACATCGCCACCCATTTCAGAGGCGTTCCGAAAATGGCCTGATGAAGCGCGGGGGTCGAGGCGACGAAAAGCGCGACGATGCCGGTCAGCAGCACGCCCGATGCCATATAGTTGTAGACCCGCAGCATGTGGCGCCGCAGACCTTCGTCGAGCATGGCGCCCCGCGCGGTGAGATCCGCCGGGCGAAGGGGTTGCCGTTCGAACATAGAAATCCTCGTAGTGTGTTACAACAACGAGCTGCTCGAACAGGTTTCATCGGAACTATAACAATCAGAACCTGCATCGAGCATCGCTCGATGCGGTCCGACATCACGATCACCAAAAGCATGATCGCCAGAGGGGCCCGGCCCGCACAGTTCCCACAATAAGGAAGCGCTGATGAAAATTCAATGAACAAAACATGGCGTGAGCAGGAGGAGCAATGAAAGCGAAGAGCCACGAACCGGAAGGCCATGAATTGGCGAGCTTGTGAACACGGCAGGTCAGGGCCGCGTGCCGGGGCGGCGATGCTCCGCCCCGTTTCCGCGCGGCAACCTCTCTTCAGGCCCTATTCCGGCAGAGGGTTCCGCAACAGGCCCGCGCCGCCCAGCATCTGCCGCAGCAATTCCGCCTGCTTCGTCCGGTTGAAGGCGGCGCGGTCCTGCACCCAGAGCGAGGCGATGCCGTTGATCATCGCCTGCACCATATTGGCCGCCGCCGCCGCGTCGATCCCGGCATCGACCTCTCCCCTCGCCTGCGCGGCGCGGATCAGCTGCTCGAAGAGAATATGCGCCCGCGAGCTGCCCTGATGCCATTCCGCCGTCACGCGCGGATCGGCGGGCGCCATGCCCCAGAAGGCGAACCAGGTGTTCCAGTCCTTCTTGCGCGGCTCGCTCATCGGCAGGAGGGCGCTCAACGCTTTGAAAAGGCTGCTGCGTCTGGCGATCGCCTGCTCCAGCAGGGTCTCGGCGCGCAGGCGCACGGTCTGATGCGTGAACAGCAGCATATCCAGCTTGGACCGGAAATAATGGGAAACGATGGTCGTGCTGCACCCCGCCCGCGCCGCCACATCCCTTATTGTCAGCGCCTCGACGCCGCCTTCGTACACAAGATCCTCGACGATGGCGGCGATCTCCCTCCGGCGCTCGTCATGGTCGATTATTCTGGGCAAGATTTTCTCCGGCGGGCAGCGGGCATTCACCGCCCGATTGCACGGCACGCGGCGGAAGGCAAGGCGCACAAGTGTGAGGAAAAGAGCGCGCACGAGAGGGAGGCAAGCAAGGGCATGGACAGCGGAAAGGCCGAGGCGTCCTCCTGCTTCCTCGCGGCAATTCCCGGCACGGCGGCCCGCGCTATGCCCGCGACGCCTCGGCCAATTCCTGAAAGCGCCGGGAATCGAGCGGGCGGGATACGAAAAGGTTGATATACCAGCTGCGCGGCAGCAGCGAATGGCGGCGGTCCTCGTCCGCCAGCGCCTGCACATCGAGGCGGAAGCGATGCTGCAACTCCTCCAGCTTCGCCACCCCCATGGCGGAGAGTTTCGTCGTCTCGGCCGTCCAGAGGGAATGGGGGTCGCTGAAGTCCATCTGCACGAACTGCCGCTTCACATGCTCCTCGAAATGCCGGCGCATCGGCCCGCGCCGCCAGGCGATGCGCCGGTCGATCCGGCTGCGCACGCGCCCGCCCTGCAGGCGGTCGATCAGCGCCAGCCTCTCCAGCCGGTCGAGCTGCTCGTCGATGAGGCTCATCGATATGCCGTAATCGTCATGCAGGTCGCGCGGCGGCCAGCCGCTCATGATCATGAAGAACAGGAAGGACATCAGCGTATTTTCGGTCAGCGCCTGCTCCTGCGCGAGCGTCAGTTCGGACGCCAGCGGCCGGGGCGGCTCGGCGGTCGAATCGACCAGCTCGGCAAAGCTGATATCGGCGAGCGCGCACAGCGCCTCCAGCCGGGCGATGGTGAGGCCGTTCCCGCTGAACCAGCGCTTCACCGTTGCCTCGCTCACCTCCATATGCGTCGCGATTTCGCGGATTTTGAAGCCGTTGGCGCGCAATATGTTGCGCAGGGTGGCGATGAGGCGGGGGAAATAGCGGTCTTTCCGGGTCGTCATGGGCGTGCGGCTCTTTCAGGAAGGAGCGCATATTATAAGCCGTTAAAGATCATGAAACGAGCCAAAAAGCGAAGCGCCATCTGTTTCCGCCGACCCTCTGCGGATAATATTCCATCAGAAAAACAGTAGCGGCAAATCATTAGGGACAGGAGAAGTCATGGCAGGGTTCCTCATCAAGAACGGAACGGTCATCGATGGCACGGGAGCAAAGGCCTTCGCCGCCGACGTGCGGGTCGAGGGAGACAGGATCGCCGAGGTCGGTCAGGATCTGCAACCGCGCGGCGAACGGGTGATCGACGCCAGCGGATGCGTGGTGTCGCCCGGCTTCATCGAGAGCCACACCCATTTCGACGGTACCATGTGGTGGCAACCCGATCTCGATCCCCTGCCCGGCTATGGCGCGACGACGGTGATCCTCGGCAATTGCGGCTTTTCCGCCGCGCCCGTTTCCGACGACGAGCAGGCCCGCCTGGAAATGGTCAAGATATTCTCCTTCTTCGAGGATATTCCCGAGGCCCCCTTCGTCAAGAATCTGCCTTGGGACTGGCGCAAATGGTCGGAATATAAGCAATCGCTGACCTCGCGCGTGCGGGTGCCGACCAACTATGCCGTCTATGTCGGCCATATCGCGATCCGCCTCGCGGTGATGGGCATGGATGCCTGGACCCGCGCCGCCACGCCGGACGAGATTCAGGCGATGGCCGATCATCTCGACGATGCGCTGGCGGCGGGCGCGCTCGGCATGTCCGACAATCTGCACGACCATGACGGACAGAACCGCCCGATCCCGACGCTGGTGGCCGAGGATGCCGAGTTTTCCGCGCTGTTCGACGTGCTGGAGCGCTATCCCGGCTCCACCTATCAGGTGATCCTCGACACCTTCATGCGCAAGACGGCGCCGGACTCGCTCGAACGGCTCGCCCGTCTGCTCAAGGGCAAGAAGGTGCGCGTGCAGGTGGCGGGCGCGATCCCGGCACTCGATTTCCAGAAGGACATCCGCGAGATCATGGAACCGCGCATGGCGCAGTTGCAGGCGGAAGGCTATGATTTCTGGGCCGGTTTCTCGCATGTCTCGCCTACCAACACGCTGTCGATCGAACGCTCGCTGATCTTCGCCCAGTCCAACGACTATGTCTGGCACGAGGTGGTACTTGCCAAGACTGCCGAGGAAAAGATCGCCCTGCTGCGCGATCCCGACTGGCGCGCGCGGGCGCGGGAAAGCTGGGATACCAAGGCGTGGAAACATTCGCCGCTCGCCAATCCGCAAACGCTGTTCCTGCGCAATTCGGAAAATGGCCTCGGCCCCATCAATCTGACGCTGAAGGAACATGCGGACTCGCTGGGTGTGCATCATTCCGACGCGATGGCCGACTGGATTCTGGCGAACGGCCTGGGCTCCACCGTCCATATGGCGCCCTTCCCCAAGGACGAGGAGCTGACCGCGAAGCTGATCCGCGACCCGATGAGCGTCGGCAATATCTCCGACGCCGGCGCGCATCTCCAGATGTTCTGCGGCGGCGGCGAGAATATCCTCATCTTCACCAAATATGTGCGTGAAGGGCTGGTCACGATGGAAGAGGCGGTGCACGCGCTCACCGGAAAGCTCGCCGACCATTTCAACCTGGGCGACCGGGGCGTCATCCGTCCGGGCCTGCGCGCCGACATCGTCGTGTTCGATCCCGACGAGATCGAGCGGCGCGAGGAATATAAGCGCTTCGACGTGCCGACCGGCGATTTCGGCATCAGCTGGCGCTACACCCGCGACCCCGCGCCGATGCGGCTGACGCTGGTGAACGGCATGCCGACCTTCCTCGACGGGCGCTTCACCGGGGCCTTGCCGGGCGAGCTGATCAGCCCCTCCGGCCCGGAACCGCTGGCCCAGGCCGCCGAATAGACATTTCCTGCCCGCCGGATATCATGCCGGCGGGCAGATCGCATTGAAAAGAAAGAACGAAAGCAAGAGAGGATAGATACCATGGTCGAAGTCAGCCAGTCCGACTATGAATATTTCAACGGCACGATTCGCCGTTTCGAAACCGAAAGCTCGGTTCTCATCAGTTCCTCCCCCTATCTCAACAATGCCAAGTTGCGGGGGTTGATAGCACAGGAAATGTTGCGGCGATCCGGCGCCGACATGCCCAACACCGCCTTCATCCCCGAGGTGGCGCAGATTCTCCACGATCTGGAGGACATGCCGGAGGTGCTGCGGCTGTTCGAGGCAGAGAAGCAGCGCCTGCCCGAATTCCGCGCATGGCTCGACCGGCGGGTGCAATCGGATTTCAAGGCCGGGGATGTCAGCCATTGCAAGGCCGGCACGCTGGGCTTCATGATCCATGATTTCATCGTCAACAGCGGTTACAATATGGACGTGTTCTTTCAGGGCATGAAGGTCGACAGCGACTATACCTATTATCTCAAGGAACGCGCGCTCACTCATGATCTGGAGCATATGGTGACGGGCTTCGGCACCAATAATGCGGGCGAGCTTGCGCTGCTGGCCGCCAATGCGCGCGCCTTCTATCGCTATTTCTGCCCGGAACTGGCGAGCTATTTCAACCGCATCGGCGCTTTCCTGAAGGCCCGCAGCATCATGCGCAGCGCGCTGCACTATCCCAAAGTCATCCCGGTGCAGATGGAGGCGGAGGATCGCGGCGCCGCGCAGGGCAACAACTGGAAGCTCCCGCTGATGATGCTGCCCTGGCGCGACCTGATCGACGTTTCGGTCGATGAAATCCGCCAGCAATATGGCGTCACCGATGCCCCGCCGCCGGGCCATTGGGACTGGAGCAACGAGTTGTGCGAAGACCCGCGCCAGCCCGCCGCGCAGGCAATTGCGGCGGAATGATGCCGCGCGTCCCGCCGGGCGACGGAACGGCGGGACGATGACAATAAGGAAAAGGGCGATAAAGTGGGGGAGCAGGCGTGAACGGATATCAGCTGGCCGAATTCGGTGGAGTGCTCGAACGGTGCGAGCGGCCTCTCCCGGTCCCGACGGGCAGCGAGGTGGTGCTGCGCACGCGCGCGGCGGGGGTGTGCCATAGCGACCTTCATCTGTGCGGCGGCGGCTATGATCTGGGCGGAGGCAGAACCCTCTCGCTCAGCGACAGGGGCGTGCGACTGCCCCGCATCCTCGGCCATGAAACGGTGGGGGAAGTGGTGGCCTGCGGGCCTGAAGCGCAAGGCGTGAAGCCCGGTGACCTGCGGCTCATCTATCCGTGGATCGGCTGCGGCGAGTGCCGCAACTGCACGAACGGCGACGAAAATCTGTGCACCGACGCGCCCGCAGTGCTGGGCGTGCACCGGGACGGCGGCTTCGCCACGCATATAGTGGTGCCGCATGCGCGCTATCTCTTTGACTTGAAAGGGATCGATCCGGCGATTGCCGCGCCGCTCGCCTGCTCGGGCCTAACCACCTATGGCGCGCTCAGCAGGGTGCGCGAGATCGCCCGGCGCGAGCCGATAGTGCTGATGGGGGCAGGCGGGCTAGGCCTCATGTGCCTCGGCCTGCTCGGCGCGATGGGCGGCAAGGGCGCGGTCGTCGTCGATACCGATGCGCACAAGCGGGAGGCGGCGCTGGCGGCCGGAGCGCTCGCGGCAATCGACGGCGCGACCCCCGATGCCGCCGATCAGATCCGCGCCGCGCTGGGCGGGCAGCTTTATGCCGTCATCGATTTCGTCGGCAATCCGGCAACGGCGGCGCTCGGCTTCGACCTGCTCGCCAAGGGCGGACGGCTGGTCCTGATCGGCCTGTTCGGCGGCGCCGCGCCATGGTCGCTGCCGATGGTGCCGATGAAGGCGATCACCATAGAAGGCTGCTATGTCGGCAACCCCCGGCAGCTGGGCGAACTGATCGACCTGGTGAGCGGCATGGCCACGCCGCCGCTGGCGATCGACCGTCGCCCGCTCGACAAGGTGAATGAAGCGCTGCACGATCTGGAACAAGGCCGCGTTCTGGGCCGCGCGGTTCTCCTCCCATGACGGCCTGACCTGCGTGCGAAGTCGCTGGCAAGGCGCGGAGATTTGACGAAGCACCTATGCTGCAATGCAGTAAATCAGCCGCTTCGCGCCCGGCGGATGACATTGTTTCGGCTGTTCGCCGCTCAGCCGCCTGTCTCGCTGAAGGACAGGGCAGCGTCGATCGTCCATTGCCTAAAACCCTGTATAGCTTCATAAAACAGGAATGGAGGAAAGCCCCAACCCCGTGCAAGCCATCATAGCGCATGTGCTGGAACGCACACCGCAATGGCTGCGGCATGATCTGGCGGCCAAAGACCCGCCGATCCAACGGCGCGCTGAGGAAACTCTGGCGGCGATGATCGCCAATGCCCTTCAGACCGATTCCCGCAAGGAAGGCGACAAGGCCTGACGGCAGGCATGGGGCGTCTGGCCCCGTTCAGGAAATTGCCCTCCCCGTTCACCCGCCCCTACTCTTCAGGGCGGAACGCGAGGCGCGTTTATTGCCTCCCGACGATCTGGCGTGAATAAAAAAAAGCCGGTCCAAGGACCGGCTGTAGAAGTTTTAGGAGAGGATGCCTGAAAGGCAGTTCCCTTGTTGCATCGCAACGCGATTCGGACAAATGCGTTATGAAATTTCTCGATTGCAATTTTTGCAACCGTGGAAAACGGGCATGACAAAGGGAGGGGAAAGACATCCTTCCCCCTCCCTTCGAAGATAATCCTGAATGGCGTGGGCCGTTCAGATGAAGGTGTCGCTATTCTCCTCGCCCAGCAGCACACCACCGAAATTGCGGCTGAACTTGTCGGGATTGTTGGCGACATGGGTGCGCCCGGTGTGAATGTCGCAGAAGGTCCGCGCGATCGGCCCGGAACGATACACGCCCTGCGCGCCGCAACTGTAGAACATACGGCTGATGAGGTCCGCGCAACGATCCACCGTGGCAGCGGCCTGCGTGCGGAACAGCAGCCTTTCTTCCAGATCCGGGCCTTTGCCCTCACACGCCAGCTCCATCATGCGCGCCAGATTGCGGCTGAGCACCAGCTTGCATTCATCCACCGTCGCGGTCGCATCCGCAACCAGCCGCTGCACCACCGGATCGAGCGCGGTGCGGCTCATGTCGTTGGTGCTTACGCGCTTCGAAGCATAGCCACGGAAGGTTTCGATCGCCCCTTCCAGCGCGCCGATGCTGGAGGTCGAAACCGCGCGGACGAAGATCTGGCCGAACGGCAGGCGATAGATCGGGTTGGTATTGAGCGCGAGGCCGGGGCTGCTGCTCTCGCTCCCGTCGCGGGACCGATGGATGCGATAGGACGGCACGAACGCGTCAGTCACTTCCACATCATGGCTGCCGGTGCCGCGCAGGCCGACCGTATCCCACACCCGATGAACGACGGTGTCGCTCTTGGGCACGAGGAAGGTCACATATTCAGGCGCACCGCCATCCGGAGAAGGCAGCAGACCGCCGAGGAACACCCAGTCGCAATGATCGACGCCGCTGGAAAAGCCCCAACGCCCGGAAATGCGATATCCGCCTTCCGCTGGCGTCACCTTCGCCTTGGGCATATAGGAGGAAGAGATGAGGACCGAGGTGTCTTCACCCCACACATCCTGCTGCGCCCGCTGGTCGAACAGCGCAAGCTGCCAGTTGTGAACCGCGATGACGCCATAGATCCACGCGGTCGACATGCAATTGCGCGCCAGCGCCATCTGCACGTCGAAAAACACCTGCGGGCTCATTTCATAGCCGCCATGGCGTTCGGGCTGGAGCACCCGGAACAGACCGGCCCGGTGCATTTCCGCGACCGTCTCGTCGGGAATCTTGCAATCCTGCTCCGCCTGCAACGCCCGTTCCCGCAGCGCCGGACCCAGGGCCAGCGCGGCCCGGACGAGATCTTCGGCCTTGGGCCGCAATACCGATAATGTCGCCGTCATGTTTCTCTCCTTAATCTTTCTGGCCAAAACCCAGGCTGAAATCATGCCCCCACAGACTGGCGGCGGTACTTTCGAACACGCTGTGCGTGTCCCAATCGATCAGGCGGCCGCCGAAGCCCAGTTCGATCGCGAAGCCGCCGGGCGTCATGGAGTAGAAGGAAACCACCCCATCATTGATATGACGACCCAGCGACGCCATCATCCGGACACCGGCAGCGGCCACCCGGTCCATCGCGCGGCCGACCTCATCCATGTCCTGATATTCGAGCATCATGTGAACGCAGCCCGACGGCACCTCGCCCTCGAACAGCGCGAGGCTGTGATGGCGCGGATTGTCGGCGTGAAGGAAGTGGATGCGCTGAGCGGGACCAGTCTCGCCTTCCGGGCGGTGGATCATCAGGTCGGCAAGACCCAGCCCCAGCACATCGCGGAAAAAGGCCCGCGTCTCGTCGAAATTGGGGGCTGGCAACACCGCATGCCCCATGCCAAGCGCGCCGGTGACAAAGCCGGGCACGCCGATCGGCGACTGGAAGCGGCGAAAATCGCTGCGATAGCCCCAGCATAATTCATGCGCATTGCCAGCGGGGTCGGAAAAATGCGCGATGGCAGTGAAGCCGCGCGCCTGCGCCTGCGCCTCGGCGCCCCGGGTCACGACAGTCCCGGCGGCAGCGATATCGGCGAGCGCCGCCTCGAACGAGGCTTCGTCTGCCATTTCCCAGCCGGAGGCCGCATAACGATCCGCCGGGCCGGGATCGACGAAGATGCGTCCGCGCCGCTCATCCGCCTTCAGCGCGACATGGCCGTCGCCCAGCTTTTCCGCCGCCAGGCCGATGACATTTTCTCCAAACGCCACCCAGGCATCGGGCGTGGGCGCTTGCGCAACGATATAAGCCAGGCCTCTCACTCGCATCGTCGGATCCTCCTTCACCATGCGTATTTTATATCCATTGATATTGGACATAATCCTTGATCTGAGTCAAATACATTTCATTTTGCGTATTTTATATCACTTTCATCTACGCATATAAAGGAGGGTGAGAGAAATGGCTACCACTGAAGAATATGGTCTGGGTCCGCAAACCTTTCCACGCGGCTGGTTCATGATCGCCTCGTCCGAAACGGTGACGACAAAGCCCCAGCCGGCCCGCTTTTTCGGCCGGGAATTCGCCCTTTATCGCGGCAATAGCGGCCGGGTGATCCTGCTCGATGCCTATTGCCCGCACATGGGCACGCACCTTGCGCGCAACACGACGAGCTGGGTCGTGCGCGACGGCCAGCAGGTTGAAGGCGATTCGATTCGCTGCCCCTATCATGGCTGGCGCTTCGGGCCGGATGGCCGCGCCGACGACATTCCCTATCACAAGGGCAACGCGCCCAAGGCCGCCTGCGTGCGGTCGTGGAAGGTGGAGGAGCGCGCCGGGTGCGTGTTCGTCTGGCACGATCCGGAAAATGGCGATCCGGATTATGATCTGCCTGAATTCGCCCAATGGAACGACCCGTCCTGGGTGCGCTGGAAGATCGACGAACTGGGCACGCTGCCCTGCCACCCGCAGGAGATCATCGACAATATCTGCGACATGCAGCACCTCGCGCCGATTCACGGGTCTGTCGTCGAATATTTCGAGAATGAATTTGACGGCCATGTCGCGATGCAGCGGCAGGGCGGCGGTCACCGCACGCTCACCCATGATGGCCGCGGCTTCCATACTGACACATGGTATACCGGCCCCGGCCTGCTGCAAAACCGCATGACCGGCGATTATGAAACGCTGATGATGATCTGCCATACGCCCGTCGAGGACGGCGTCACCCGCGCGTGGCACGCGCTGATGGTGAAATCGCCCAATACGCCGCCGACCGAGGCGGACCATGCGATGGCGCGGGCCTATCAGGCGCAGGCGCTCGATTCCTTCGCGCAGGATTTCGAGGTCTGGAACTACAAGGCCCCGGCGCTGTCGGTGATGAAGCTGGCTGCCGATGGTCCGTTCGACAAGGCACGGACCTGGTATCGCCAGTTCTACAATCCGCGCGCCGACGCGGCGAAGTTTCAGGACCGGGTGCGGGGCATCCACCACATCCCCGGCGTTCCCGGTTGCCAGCGGCCTGAAGCGGCCGAATAAGGCTGGAAGCCAGACGGGGCACCCGCTTTCCGGCGGGCGCTTCGTCCGGAGGCTCCCGAATAAGGCAGGGGCGAAAAGATCAGGGACGAAGGGCGGGTCGGCTTACCCGCCCTTTTTCTCGTTTGATGCAAGTGGCCGGGACGTCACTCAGGGGTGGCGGCGCCCACAACACTATGCCGGTTCAGCCTGTCACACCAAAACCGGCGAGGGATTTCGCCCCGCTCAGGCCACCTTGGCAGTGACGAAGAAGGGCCGCAAATAGGCCTCCATTCCCTCGATCCCGCCTTCCGATCCGATGCCGCTATCGCCGATGCCGCCAAAGGGCGTTTCCGGTGCCGACATCGCAAAATGGTTGATCGCCAGCATCCCCGACTCGATCCCGGCGGAAACCTTGCGCTCGGTGCTCATGCTGTTGGTGAAGAGATAGGAGGCAAGGCCATAGGGCAGGCGGTTGGCTTCGGCCAGCGCGGCGTCGATATCGTCCACCGGCGTCACCAGCATCAGCGGCCCGAACGGCTCCTCGTTCATCGCCCGCATCTCCGGCGTCATGCCGGACAGGATCGTCGGCTCGAAGAAGAAGCCGCTATTGCCGATGCGCGATCCGCCGGTTTCCAGCTTCGCGCCGCGCTGCACGGCATCCGCGCTCAACGCCTCGATCTTGGAGAGCTGGCCCGCGGTGGCGAGCGGTCCCATCTGCGTATCGGCATTCATGCCGTTGCCGACTCGCACATTTTTCGCCGCCTCGATCACCCCAGCGAGGAAATCCGCATAGAGCGGCTTTTCCACCAGAAAGCGGGTCGGCGACACGCAGACCTGCCCGGCATTGCGATATTTGAACTCGGTCGCCAGCGGCACGAGCGCATCCAGATCGGCATCGCGCGCGACGATCACCGGATTATGCCCGCCCAGCTCCATCGTCACCTTCTTGAGATGCTCTCCCGCCGTGCTCGCCAACAGACGCCCGACGCGGGTGGAGCCGGTGAGCGTCACCTTATGGATTTCCGGCGCGGCGCACAGCGCAGCGGAAATGGCGGGCGCATCGCCCCAGAGCACGGTCAGCACCCGGGGCGGCAGGCCGGCGGCCAGCAGCGCGCGGGCGATCCGCCAGCCCGCGCTTGGCGTTTCCTCGGCGACCTTGAGCACCATCGAGCATCCCGCGCCCAGCGCGGGCGCGATCTTCTGCATCGTCGTCCAGGCGGGGAAATTCCAGGGCGTGAACGCGGCGACCGGGCCGATCGGGCGGCGATGCACCGCCCAGCGCATATCCGGCGCCCGGCTCGGGATCAGGCGGCCATAAGCGCGGCGCCCTTCCTCGGCGAACCAATCGAGCAGATCGGCCGAACCCAGCCATTCACCGCGCGCCTGCGCCAGCGGCTTGCCCTGCTCGCGCGTCATCTCCGCGGCAGCCTCATCGGCTTCCGCCCGCATGATATCGGCGGCGAGACGCATGATCCTGCTGCGCTCAAGGGCCGCCATGGCCGACCAGACCGCAAAACCATCGACGGCGAGGCGGGCGGTCTCCAGCGCTTCGGCCTCGCCGCATTTGGGCGTGACGGCGATCACCTCTCCAGTGGCGGGGTCGATCACCTCCATCGTGCCGAGCGACCCGTGATCGCGTTCCTGTCCATCGATAATCGGGCGTGGCGTCGGCATGATCCTCTTCCTCTTCTGTCCTGTGCGACCGGTCTGGCTGCAATGGAGTAATGCGGTGCAGGCGGGACTGCAATCCAGCCCCGTTCAGGCGGCCCGGATGAAATCGACGGTCGGGATAGCGGGCGCGGCTGCGCGCAACTCTCCCAGCACACCCGCCCAATAGCCCTCCGACCCGTCCGCGAGCCGCCAGCCATGCAGGCGACGGGTCAGCAACTGGAGGTCATATTCCTCGCTGATGCCGATTGCCCCATGCACCGCATGGGCGATGGCCGCGATCCGCGTCGCGGCGAGGCTGGCGCCATGCTTGGCGATGGCGGCATCTGCAAGGCGCGGAGGCAGGCCGGAGCGCGCGCCGATGGCCGCCGCGATCCGGGCGGCGACGGCCTGCTCGGCCAGCACGGAAAGCTGCTGTTGCACTGCTTGCTGCTTGCCGATGGGCTTGCCGAACTGGACACGCTCATTGGCATAGGCGAGGGTCATCTCCATCACCCGCGCCGCCGCGCCGGAAATCAGCAACGCCCGCAGCATCGCCGCGACCGGGCGCAAGGCGCGGCCATCGACGCCCGGCGCGTAGCCGTCGCAATCGCCCGACAGGCCGGTCGGCTCGGCCCGCGCCTCAGTCAGCACCGGCGCTTCGAGCGTGCCGGAAAGGATGTGCGCCGCCACCCCGGCGAAAGGCGCGACGCCCGCGCCGGTGGCGATGGCAATCGGCCCCTCCGGCCTTTCCCGCCCCGCCCCTGCCAGCAAGGCGCGGGCGATCATCGTGTCGCCGACCGGCAGCGGCACCGCCTGCGCGCCCAGCAGCGCGATGAGCGGCGCGGCCTGCGCCAGCGAAAGCCCCGCGCCGCCCGCCTCCTCGGCCACCAGCGCGTCGAGGAAACCGGAGTCGGCAAAGGATCGCCACATGGGCGCGGCATCGCCGCCGCCTTCAATCGCGCGGATCGCCGCCGGAGTGCAGATATCCGCGATCAGCCGGGCGAAGGGATCGATCAGTTCGGCCATGTCCATGATGGTTCCTCCCGCTTACCGAAGCCCAAGGCCGCGCGCGACAATGCCGCGCAATATTTCCCGCGTGCCGCCACGCAGCGAGAAACTGGGCGCGATATGGGTGACGAAGAGGAGCGTGCGATACAGTTCGGCATCGACCGCCTCGTCGGGATGGGAAGCGAGATCGTCGCCAATCAGATCCGGCACCGCCTGCTCGAAGCTGGTGCCCAGATCCTTCATCAGCGAGGCCTCGACCACCGGGCTATCGCCCGCCGCCAGCCGCGCGGTGACGGCCAGCGACATTTCGCGCAGCACCGCCAGCCGGGCGGTCAGCGAGCCGAGCAGGCGCAGCGTCGCGCTGTCCTTGCGCCCCACGGCCTCCAGATGGCGGACCCACGCGTCGATCAGCACCACCGAGGAATAGATGCGCTCCGGCCCGGAGCGTTCGAAGGCCAACTCCGCCGTCACCTGCCTCCACCCCTGCCCTTCCTCGCCGACCAGCGCATCGGGGGCGAGGCGGACATTGTCGAAGAAAACCTCGGCAAAATGCTCGTCCCCGGTCAGATCGACAATCGGGCGGACGGTGACGCCGGGCAGCTTCAGATTGACGATCAGTTGCGACAGGCCCTGCTGACGGTCGGCCCCGGTGCCGGAAGTGCGGACCAGCGCGATCATATAATCGCTGTGCGCCGCATGGGTGGTCCAGATTTTCTGGCCATTGAGCAGCCAGGAGCCATCCTCCCGCCGCTCCGCGCGGCTGCGCACGCTGGCAAGGTCGGAGCCGGAGCCGGGCTCGCTCATGCCGATGCAGAACAGCGCCTCGCCCTTCGCGATGCGCGGCAGATAGAAACGCCGCTGCGCCTCGGTGCCGTAATGCAGGATCAGCGGGCCGCTCTGGCGGTCGGCGATCCAGTGGGCGGCGACCGGCGCCCCGGCGGCGAGCAGTTCCTCCACCACCACGAAGCGGGTGAACGGCCCACGCCCCGCGCCGCCATATTCGCTGGGCAGCGACAGGCCGACATAGCCCGCCTGCCCGAGTTTCCGGCTAAACGCGGCGTCGAAACCCATCCACGAACGCGCGCGGCGATAGGAGGAGTAGTCGGCAATCGCCTCCTCGATCAGCGCGCGCAGCGCGGGGCGAAGCGCCTCATCTTCGGGAGGCAGGGCGGAAAGGGTCAACGTCTCGAACAAACCGGCCTCATGCAATCGGGGAGACAGATGCGGAAGCGGCATTTTCAGATGCGGGGGCGAGATATTCCAATATCAAATTCTCATCGATCGATATTCAATATGTATTACCCTTGCTGCCGCAAAAGCGTCGATAACGGCGGCAATGCGCCGCCAGATCGATCAGACTTTTCGCTTTAGCGCAGGATTTCCAGTCCTTGACACCCGGTCATCCTCGCCCTCGGCGCCGCCGCGCGGCACGCATGATATTCAACAAATATCAATGGGACATAAATCAATATTAGCCCTCCCGAGAACCGCCGCCTAGCCTCGTTTCCAGATCAAATCACTCTATCAGGAGAGCATGACCGTGGCCCCGTTCCTGCTGGTCGACCAAGACGGCCCGATCGTCATCGCCCGCTTCAACCGGCCCGATGAACGCAACGCCATTTCCGAAGTGTCGCACAGCGAGGAAATCGTCGATTTCTGCGCCCGCATGGTCCGCACCCCTTCCGTCCGCGCAATCGTGCTGACCGGCGAAGGCAAGTCCTTCTGCGCGGGGGGCAATGTGAAGCACATGGCCGAGCGGTCCGACATGTTCGCCGGTTCGCCCTATGAAATCCGCAACCAGTATCGCGCCAGCGTGCAACGGATCGGCCCGGCGATCCTCGAACTGGAGGTGCCGGTGATCGCCGCGATCAACGGCCCCGCCGTCGGCCTCGGCCTCGACATCGCCTGCATGTGCGACATCCGCCTGATGGCCGACAGCGCGGTGGTGGCGGAAAGCTATGTGAAGCTCGGCATCATTCCGGGCGGCGGCGGCGCGTGGTTGCTGCCGCGCCTCATCGGGCCGCAGCGCGCCAGCCTGATGACGCTGACCGGCGACGCCATCGATGCGGCGACCGCCCTCGACTATGGGCTGGTGGCCGAGGTGGCGCCCGCCGACCGCCTGCTCGACCGCGCGCTGGAGCTGGCGGGCAGGATCGCCGCCAATCCCGGCCACGCCACCCGCATGGCGAAGCGCCTGATGCGCGAGGGCGCGCATATGAAGCTGCCTTCCCTGCTGGAACTGGCGGCAGGCTATCAGGCGCTGGCGCATCACACAGAGGACCATCACGAGGCGATTGCCGCCTTCCTCGGCAAGCGCGCGCCGGAGTTCAAGGGCAAGTGAACGCCCCTGCTTCCGAACAGCCGGGTGGCCCGCTTGCCGGCATCAAGGTGCTGGATATGTCCCGCGTGCTCGCGGGGCCATGGTGCGCGCAGACGCTGGGCGATCTGGGCGCGGAGGTCATCAAGATCGAGCAGCCGGGGCAGGGCGACGATACCCGCCGCTGGGGGCCTCCCTTCCTCGACGACGGATCGATGGACGCGGCCTATTATCTCTGCGCCAACCGCAACAAGCAATCGGTCGCAATTAACATCGCCGATCCGCGCGGGGCGGAGCTGATCCGCAAATTCGCGTGCGAGGCGGATATCCTGCTGGAAAATTTCCGCGTCGGCGGCCTTGCCCGATATGGGCTGGATTATGCCTCCCTTTCGGCGCTCAACCCCCGGCTCATCTATTGCTCCATCACCGGCTTCGGGCAGGACGGCCCCTATAAGGACCGGGGCGGCTATGATTTCCTCATTCAGGGGATGAGCGGCCTGATGTCCATCACCGGGCGGCCCGATGAAGAACCCGGCGGCGGGCCGGTGAAGGTCGGCATCCCGATCAGCGATCTTGTGACGGGCCTCTATTCCACCATCTCCATCCTCGCCGCGCTTGCCCATCGCGACCGCACCGGCGAGGGGCAGCATATCGACATGGCGCTGCTCGACACGCAAGTAGCGCTGCTCGCCAATCAGGCCAGCAATTATATGAACGGCGGCATGCTGCCCCGGCGGCTGGGTAATGAGCATCCCAACACCGTGCCCTATCAGGATTTCGCCTGCGCGGACGGGGAGATATTGGTGGCGCTGGGCAATGATCGCCAGTTCCGCGCCTTTTGCGATCTGATCGGGCGGGCCGAGCTGGCCGACGACCCGCGCTTTCGCGACAATGGCAGCCGCTCGCCCAATCGCCATGCGTTGCAGGCGGAGCTTGGGGCCGCCATCGCCCGCTGGAAATCCGACGACCTGCTCGCGGCGATGGAAAGCGCGGGGCTGCCGGGCGGGCGGGTCAACGACATCCCCCATATCCTGGCCGATCCGCAGATCGAGGCGCGCGGCGTGGTGCGGGAAATGGCCCGCTCCGACGGCACGGGGGTGAAGATACTCGCCTATCCGGGCAAATTGTCGAAGACGCCCGCCGACTACCGCCTCGCCCCGCCCCGCGCGGGCGAGGATACGCGCACGGTGCTGGCGGGGCGGCTCGGGCTGGACGAAGGCAGCATCGCCGCACTGATCGAAGCGGGCGTGGTTGCCGAAGGGTTGCATTGAGGATGGTTGGATAGCGAGAGGACAAGGTCATGATCTTGCGCGAACGACATGCGTAGCCTCCCTGCATCGAGCAGCAAGGCCGGAATGATCGGAAATGGCATTCACGCCGTCTATGTACCGCGCCGGGGGCGGCCCGACGCCCGGCAGATGGCCGCGATCGATCAGGCGATATTGTCCGCCGCGCGCGCTCTGTTCCTGAAGGAAGGCTATGACGCGACGGCGATGGAGGTGGTCGCCACCGCGGCGAACGTCTCCAAGGCGACGCTCTATGCGCGCTATTCGGCGAAGGATCAGTTGTTCCGCGCCGTCATCATGGACCGGATCGATCAATGGTCGCGGCTGGCCGAATGGCCCGAACCGGCGGCGGGGCAAACGCTGCAAGAGCGGCTGCTGCATTATGGCATGCTGATGGCGCGGACCCTGCCCCATCCGGAGGTCCATGCCTTCCAGCGGCTGCTGCTATCGGTGCAGGCGCGCTTTCCCGATCTGTCGCTCGCCCTCTATGAAACCGCCTCGCTGCCGATCATGGAGCGCATCGCCGAGGACATAGCCGCCGCCGCGCGCGAGGAAGGCATGCCGGTGCGCGATCCGCTGATGATCGCGCGGCTGTTCGCCTCGACC
>CAYLKZ010000024.1:0-34267 GCA_964384275.1 uncultured Sphingobium sp.
AAGGACGGCCTAAACCGCCAGCTTTTCCTGCCGTTCATCGACCTCATCAAGCAGCAGCTCGACGTGATGACGCTCAACGGTCCGGTGGATTATCGCCGCGACCGCCTGGGCAATGCGAAGCTGTGGCATGTGCCCAACGGGCCGGAGGCGACGGCGGCGATCTCGGCCTCCTTCTTTCGCCTGACCGACTATTCGGTCGAGGATCGCGCCAAGGTGCCAAGCGAAGAGATCCAGGTGTTCGGCGGTCGAATGATGCATGTGCCCAAGGCGCTGAAGGGCGTCGCGGTCTTTTCCTTCAAGCGGCTTTGCGTCGAACCGCGCGGCGCAAGCGACTATCTGGCCATCGCACGTCACTATCACACGGTTATCATAGTGGGCATACCTGTGCTGGGGCCGGAAAAGAGGAATGAGGCGGCGCGCTTCGTCACCCTGATCGACGCCTTGTATGAGTATAAGGTGAAGCTGCTTGCCAGCGCGGATGCGGAACCGATGCGACTTTATCCGAAAGGGGATGGCGCTTTCGAATTTGAACGCACAGTATCGCGGCTGCTGGAGATGCAATCCGACGATTATCTCGCCCTTGGACACGGGGAAGGCGCTGGGGTTGAATGACGTCTTCGCAAATATTATTGCAATCGCTTCGCAAGTGCAATAATATTTGCCTTTCTTGCACATTGTGTAGTTGAAACCTTAAGGAAATGGGCCTAAGCGGGCACGGTTCATCGCGCCGGCGACGTCCGGCCTTGAAGGAGACTGACTGCAATGGCTCGCAAGAAAATCGCGCTGATCGGTGCCGGCAACATCGGTGGCACGCTGGCCCATCTGGCCGCTGCCAAGGAACTGGGCGACGTCGTCCTGCTCGACGTGGCCGAAGGCATCCCCCAGGGCAAGGCGCTCGACCTTTCGCAATGTGGCCCGGTCGAAGGCTTTGACTCGGCCGTCACCGGCAGCAATGATTATGCCGCGATCGAAGGCGCCGACGTCATCATCGTCACCGCTGGCGTTGCCCGCAAGCCCGGCATGAGCCGCGACGACCTGCTCGGCATCAACCTGAAGGTGATGAAGGCTGTAGGCGAAGGCATCAAGCAATATGCCCCCGGCGCATTCGTTATCTGCATCACCAACCCGCTCGACGCGATGGTGTGGGCGCTGCGCGAATTTTCCGGCCTGCCGAAGAACATGGTCGTCGGCATGGCGGGCGTACTGGATTCGGCCCGCTTCCGCACCTTCCTGGCTCAGGAATTCAACGTGTCCGTCCGTGACGTGACCGCGTTCGTGCTCGGCGGCCATGGCGACACCATGGTGCCGGTCGTCGAATATTCGACCGTCGCCGGTATCCCGATCCCCGACCTCATCAAGATGGGCTGGTCCACCAAGGAGCGTATCGACGCGATCGTGCAGCGCACCCGTTCGGGCGGCGGCGAGATCGTCGGCCTGCTCAAGACCGGCTCGGCTTTCTATGCGCCCGCGACCTCGGCCATCGAAATGGCGCAGGCCTATCTGGGCGACCAGAAGCGCCTTCTCCCCTGCGCGGTCAACCTGAACGGCGAATATGGTGTCGACAATCTCTATGTCGGTGTGCCGGTGATTCTGGGCGCCGGTGGCGTCGAGAAGATCGTCGAGATCGAACTCAAGGACGAGGCCAAGGCCAATTTCGACGTCTCCGTCGATGCGGTGAAAGAACTGCTGGTCGCCTGTAAGGGCATCGACCCCAGCCTCGCCTGAACAAGCTGCACTCCCTCCCCAGGAATGTGTGCAGCCTGGGGCGGGATTTCCTAAAATGCCACACCACCTGAAAATGGGGTAAGCATGAGCATTCTCGTCAACAAGAATACCAAGGTCATCACGCAAGGCATGACCGGCGCGACCGGCACGTTCCATACCGAGCAGGCGCTCGCCTATGGCACGCAGATGGTCGCGGGCGTGACGCCGGGCAAGGGTGGCACCACCCATATCGGCCTGCCCAACTTCGACACCGTCGCCGAAGCCAAGGCCGCGACCGGCGCCGATGCCAGCGTGATCTACGTTCCGCCGCCATTCGCGGCAGACTCGATCCTCGAAGCGATCGACGCTGAAATTCCGCTGATCGTCTGCATCACCGAGGGCATTCCGGTGCTCGACATGGTGAAGGTGAAGCGCGCTCTTTCCGGTTCCAAGTCGCGCCTCATCGGCCCGAACTGCCCCGGCGTGCTGACCCCTGGCGAATGCAAGATCGGCATCATGCCCGGCAACATCTTCAAGAAGGGCAGCGTCGGCGTCGTTTCGCGTTCCGGCACACTGACCTATGAGGCGGTGTTCCAGACCTCGAACGCGGGCCTCGGTCAGACAACTGCGGTCGGCATCGGCGGCGATCCGGTCAACGGCACCAATTTCATCGACGTGCTGGAACTGTTCCTCGCCGATGACGCTACCGAGAGCATCATCATGATCGGCGAAATCGGCGGCAACGCCGAGGAGCAGGCCGCTCAGTTCCTGCGGGACGAAGCGAAGCGCGGCCGCAAGAAGCCGATGGCTGGTTTCATCGCGGGCCGCACGGCTCCTCCGGGGCGCCGCATGGGTCATGCTGGCGCCATCGTTTCGGGCGGCCAGGGCGGCGCCGAAGACAAGATCGCGGCGATGGAAGCAGCCGGGATCAAGGTCGCGGCGAGCCCGTCCGAGCTTGGCACCACGCTGCTCGAAGTGCTCAAGGGCTAATTATTCTGACCCTCCCGGCGCAGCGATGCGCCGGGAGGATTCCCGTCCCCCGACTGCACGCGGGACTACAGGGCGAAGGATAGTGAAATGGGCTATGAAGGCCAGGATTTCGAAGGCGCGCTGGAAGTGGAGCAAAAGCCGAGTTGGGAACGCCCCAACTGGCCGCTGACCAGCACGGATGATCTGACTGCGGCGCTGGACCCCACGCAGATGCAGGTTGCGGTGAAGGCCGCCGCCAAATCCGCTGGCAAGGCATTGTCGGAAAATGAGGTGACGGAAGCCACCGCGGACGCGATCCGCGCGATGATGCTGATCCGCACCTATCGCGTGCGCGGCCACCTTGCGGCGAACCTCGATCCGCTCGGCCTGTCCCAGCGCGAGTTGCCAGCCGATCTTACGCCTGAATATCATGGCTTCACCGGCGCCGCGCTCGACCGCAAGGTCTATGTCGGCGGCGTTCTGGGTCTGGAATGGACCACGGTGCGCGAACTGGTCGAGATTCTCCGCGCCAATTATTGCGGCAATGTCGGCCTCGAATATATGCACATCACCGATGTCGAGGAGCGCCGCTTCCTGCAAGATCGCATGGAAGGCGCCGACAAGGAGATCATCTTCACGGCCGAGGGCAAGAAGGCGATCCTTTCCAAGGTGATCCACGCCGAGCAATATGAAAAGTTCCTCGGCAAGAAATATGTAGGCACCAAGCGCTTCGGCCTGGATGGCGGCGAATCGATGATCCCGGCGCTCGAAGCCGTCATTAAATATGGCGGCCAGCGCGGCGTGCGCGAGATCGTCTACGGCATGGCGCATCGCGGCCGTCTCAACGTGCTGGCGAACGTGATGGCCAAGGGCTTCCGCGTGATCTTTCACGAATTCTCGGGCGGCACCGCCAATCCCGAGGATGTCGGCGGTTCGGGCGACGTGAAATATCACCTCGGCACCAGCACCGACCGCGAATTTGACGGCACGAAGGTGCATATGAGCCTGGTGCCGAACCCCTCGCACCTCGAAACCGTCGATCCCGTCGTGCTCGGCAAGGTCCGCGCGCAACAGGTGTTCCGCGACGATATCGGCAAGGACCAGCATGTGCAGGTTCTCCCGGTGCTGATCCATGGCGACGCTGCCTTCGCGGGCCAGGGCATCGTCTGGGAATGCTTCGGCTTTTCGGGCGTCAAGGGCTATAATACCGGCGGCTGCATCCACTTCATCGTGAACAACCAGATCGGTTTCACCACCAGCCCGCAATTCTCTCGCGGGTCGCCCTATCCTTCGGACGTGGCGAAGGGCGTGCAAGCGCCCATCCTGCATGTGAACGGTGACGACCCGGAAGCCGTTACCTTCGCGTGCAAGCTGGCGATCGACTATCGCCAGACCTTCCACCGCGACGTCGTGATCGACATGTGGTGCTATCGCCGCTTCGGCCACAACGAAGGCGATGAGCCGGGCTTCACCCAGCCGCTGATGTACAAGGAAATCCGCAAGCATCCGCCGGTCAGCGAAGTCTATGGCGCCAAGCTGAAGGCCGAGGGCGTGGTCGACGATGGTTTCGTTGCCGAAGTCACCGGGCAGTTTGTCGACCATCTGGAAGAAGAGTTCGACGCGGCCAAGACCTACAAGGCCAATCAGGCGGACTGGTTCGCCGGTCGCTGGTCGGGTCTGCACCAGCCTGCCGATGCCGAAACCGGACGCAAGAATGTCGAAACCGCGATCGAGAAAAAGCTGTTCGACAGCCTCGGTCGCACACTGACGACCATTCCGGAAGATCTGAACGTTCACAAGACTTTGCGCCGCGTTCTTGACGCCAAGGCGGAGATGTTCCGGAGCGGCCAGAATTTCGACTGGGCGACCGGCGAGGCGTTGGCGTTCGGCAGCCTTCTTTCCGAAGGCTATGGCGTGCGCCTGTCTGGTCAGGACAGCGGACGCGGCACCTTCAGCCACCGTCACAGCGTCTGGGTGGATCAGGATACGGAAGCGAAATATATTCCGCTGTCCACCGTCCGCCATGGCCGCTTCGAAGTGCATGACAGCCCGCTTTCCGAATATGGCGTGCTCGGCTTCGAATATGGCTATGCGATGGCCGATCCCAAGAGCCTCGTGCTATGGGAAGCGCAGTTCGGCGACTTCGCCAATGGCGCTCAGATCGTCATCGACCAATATGTCGCCGCGTCGGAAGCCAAGTGGTTGCGCGCCAACGGCATCGTGATGCTGTTGCCGCATGGCTATGAGGGGCAGGGACCGGAGCATAGCTCGGCACGTCTGGAACGCTATCTCCAGCTGTGCGCGGAGGGCAATATCCAGGTCGCCAACTGCACCACGCCGGCCAATTATTTCCACATCTTGCGCCGCCAGATGCTGCGGCCCTTCCGCAAGCCGCTCGTCGTCATGGCTCCGAAGTCGCTGCTGCGCCATAAGCTGGCGGTCAGCAAGGCCGAGGATTTCATGGGCGACAATCACTTCATGCGCATCCTGTCGGATACCAATCCGGCGGCGGACAAGGATACGCGCCGCCTCGTGCTGTGCAGCGGCAAGATCGCCTATGATCTGATCGAGGCGCGGGATGAAGCGGACGACAAGCACATCCAGATCGTGCGCATCGAACAGCTCTATCCGTTCCCGGCCGAAGCGCTGGCGGTTCGTCTGCAACGGATGACCAACCTCGAAGAGGTCGTCTGGTGTCAGGAAGAGCCGAAAAACAATGGCAGCTGGTTCTTCGTCGAACCTTATATCGAAGAAGCCCTGAAGCAGGCGGGCAAGGCCCCGATGCGCGCTCGTTATGCGGGCCGCAAGGCCTCCGCTTCGCCCGCCACGGGCCTTGCCAAGCGCCATGTCGCCGAACAGGGCGCGCTTATCGCCGATGCGCTGGGCCACAGCGTACGCACTGAAATCAAACGTCAGCAGAAGGGTTGATCCCGTCATGGCAACTGAAGTCAAGGTCCCCACTCTGGGAGAGTCCATTACCGAAGCAACCGTCGGCGCATGGTTGAAGAAACCGGGCGAGGCCGTCGCGGTTGACGAGCCCATCGCCAGCCTGGAGACGGACAAGGTCGCGGTCGACGTTCCTTCGCCGGTCGCGGGCGTGATGGGTCAGCAGGTGGTCGCTGAAGGCGATACCGTCACGGTCGGCGCGGTGATCGCGGTGATCGAGGCCGGTGGCGCTGCTGGCGCTTCGGCCCAGCCCGCCGCTGCGGTTCCTGCTCTGGCAGCCTCGGCGCCTGCCGCTGCCGCTCCGGCGGAAGATGCGGGCGCTGTCACGCTCTCGCCAGCCGTCCGCCGTCTGGTGCTGGAACATGGGCTGGACCCCAGCCGCATCAAGGGCTCGGGCAAGGATGGCCGTCTCACCAAGGATGACGTGATGGCCGCCGTAGCCGCAGGCACCGCCAGGGCCGATGCCGCCGCGGCTCCGGCGGGAGGCGCCGCGCCCGCGTCGTCCGGCCCGTCGCGCCAGCAGGAACGCGTCAAGATGACCCGCCTGCGCCAGACGGTCGCCAAGCGCCTGAAAAGCGCGCAGGAAACCGCTGCTCTCCTCACCACCTTCAATGATGTCGACATGACGGCGGTGATCGAGGCGCGCGCCAAATATAAGGACCTGTTCGAGAAGAAGCATGGTGTCCGTCTGGGCTTCATGGGCTTCTTCACCAAGGCAGTCTGCATGGCGTTGCAGGACATTCCGGCCGTCAACGCCCAGATCGAGGGCGACGAGATCGTCTATAATAATTTCGCCGATATCTCGGTTGCGGTCAGCGCGCCCAACGGCCTTGTCGTTCCGGTCATCCGCAATGCGGAAGAAATGAGCGTCGCCGATATCGAAAAGACCATCGGCGATTTCGGCAAGCGCGCCAAGGAAGGCGCGCTCACCATGGAAGACATGAAGGGCGGCACCTTCACTATTTCCAACGGCGGCGTCTTCGGCTCGCTGATGTCGACCCCGATCATCAATCCGCCGCAGTCGGCCGTGCTCGGCCTGCACCGGATTGAGGACCGCCCGGTCGTCCGCAACGGTCAGGTCGTGGTGCGCCCGATGATGTATCTGGCGCTCAGCTATGATCATCGTCTGATCGACGGCCGCGAAGCGGTGACGTTCCTCGTCGCGATCAAGAATGCGATCGAGGATCCGACGCGTCTGCTGATCGATCTGTAAGAACGGGAATCGTCCGGGTCGCGGTTGCCGCGACCCGGATTTTCGGAATATATAAACGGCCCCTGAAGAGGCTGGAGCTTAGGCGCCCAGGGGAACGGAGTGCGACAATGGCAGAGTTCGACTATGATGTTCTGGTGATCGGCGCTGGCCCGGGCGGCTATGTGGCGGCGATCCGGGCAGCCCAGCTGGGCCTCAAGACCGCCTGCGCGGAAAGCCGGGAAACCCTCGGGGGCACCTGCCTCAACGTGGGCTGCATCCCGTCCAAGGCGCTGCTGCATGCGTCCGAGAAATATGAGGAAGTGTCGAGCGGCCTGCTCGCCAAATATGGCGTCAAGGTGAAGGGCGCCGATCTCGATCTGTCCGCGATGATGGACGAGAAGAAGAAGGTCGTCAGCGGCCTGACCGGCGGTATCGAATTCCTGTTCAAGAAGAACAAGGTGGAGTGGCTGAAGGGCCTCGCGACGTTCAAGGACGCGCACAGCGTCGAGGTTGCGGGCAAAACCGTCACCGCGAAGAATATCGTTATCGCCACCGGCTCCTCCGTCACCCCGCTGCCGGGGGTCGAGATCGACAACGGCAAGGGCGTGGTGGTGGATTCCACCGGCGCGCTGGCGCTGGAAAAGGTGCCGGGACATATGGTCGTCATCGGTGGCGGCGTCATTGGTCTGGAGCTCGGCTCGGTGTGGCGGCGTCTGGGCGCGAAGGTCACGGTGGTCGAATATCTCGACCAGATCCTGCCCGGCATGGACGGCGATGTGCGTAAGGAAGCCGCCAAGCTGTTCGGCAAGCAGGGCTTCGAGATCAAGACCGGCACCAAGGTGACGGGCGTCGAGGTGAAGGGCGGCAAGGCGACCGTCAGTGTCGAACCGGCGGCGGGCGGCGATGCGCAGAAGATCGAGGCTGATGTCGTGCTCGTCGCGATTGGCCGCAAGCCCAATGTCGAAGGCCTTGGTCTCGACAAGATCGGCCTGTCGCTCAACCAGCGCGGCCAGATCGAGACCGATCATGATTTCGCGACCCCGGTTTCCGGCGTCTGGGCGATCGGCGACGTTATTCCCGGCCCGATGCTGGCGCACAAGGCCGAGGATGAGGGCGTGGCCGTCGCGGAAAATATCGCGGGCCTCACCGGCATCGTGAACCATGACGTAATCCCGGCGGTGGTCTACACCCATCCCGAAATCGCCAGCGTCGGCCTGACCGAAGAGCAGGCGAAGGAAAAGGGCAAGGTTAAGGTCGGCAAGTTCCTGATGGTCGCCAACAGCCGCGCCAAGGCCAATGACGACACCGACGGTTTTGTGAAGGTGATCGCGGATGCGGAAACCGACCGCGTGCTCGGCGTCCACATTGTCGCGTCGGTCGCCGGCACGATGATTGCGCAGGCCGCGCAGGCGATGGAATTTGGCGCTACCTCGGAAGATATCGCCTATACTTGCCACGCCCACCCGACCCATAGCGAAGCGGTGAAGGAAGCCGCGATGGCGGTGCGGGGCAAGCCGATCCATATGTGACAATCCGGCCTGTCCGGAAGAAGAGCGCGCCGCATCGAACAGGATGCGGCGCGCTTTTTCGTTTGGGGAGGTCGCTCATAGCGGTCCAGAAAAAAGGGCGCACGGGCAACTGGCGAGGACAGGGCTTTGTCGATAACAAGGACGAATGCTGACAATATCTTGCCATTGCGGGCAAATCCGCATCGAGATCGCCCAGAATCCCGATCATATCAACGACTGCAACTGCACGCTGTGCAGCAAATCAGGCGCGCGCTGGGCCTATTTTCATCCCTCGCAGATCAGAGTCGAGGGAGTGACCGCGGGATATTGCAGGAAGGACAAGGCCGACCCGGCGGCGGAGATCCATTTTTGCCGAACCTGCGGGGCGACGACCCACTTCACTTTGACGGCGAGTGCGGTGGCCCGGTTCGGCAATGTCCAGATGGGCGTCAATATGCGGCTGGCGGATGAGAAAGACCTTACCGGGTGTTAGGGGACAAGAGAGAGTAGAGAACCGGGATTGACCGGCATCATGCGGGACGTCGCGGGACGAACGGCTGAAAACCGGGGCGTTTCGCGGTTTTTCAAGGGCGGCTCCAAACTGGGAGCTGTGTCTAGAGTGATTGGTTAATTAGATAGGTTGGGACCAGAGTTTCGGGAGTCGGCCCTTCATCCCACAAACACCGTTTAAGAGGCCCTTAAAGCGCCGGAAACCGCCATCAAGAGGCACATTAAATTATGTGTTCTAGGGCTGTCCAGTGCGATCTCGGCCTTGCGTAAGTGGGAGTCGTCGTCGAACAGGACATGAAACAATGAAAGGCGCGGAAATCCGCGCCTTTTTGCTTTTAAGGTTGCCCGCGTCAGCAATCAAAGTGGGAGTGCTTTTGGAGCTTATCAGGCTGCCACAGCATATATGATCGCCAGCACGACTGCGATTACTACAAGCGAACTGCAACCGTTCATGCGCCATTGAGTGCGCCGCTCGAAGAATGGATTATTGACAAATTCGAAGCGGCAAAAGCGGCAAATTTCAGCATCTCTCTTTATCGTTTCAGCACATCTTGGGCATTGTTTTTCGTCACTTCCTACCATCAAAGTCGCCGTCCCCTTCTATGATCGGTGCTGCAAAGGCCATTAGAAAACCCATCAGAGCTTCTCTCTGAAGCGGGTCAAGGGCTTCGTACAGGTCGATAAGCCATCTTTGGCCTTGGCCCAAGCTATCATCCCTCCGTCGACCCGTGACAATATAGCCGACGTCGACATCGACATTCTTCAGTTCACCGAGCTTTAAAAGATATTCGAGCTTTGGGGCGGCCTGCCCTGTTTCATAACGAGTCTGGGAGTTCAACGACGCGTCTCCCAGCGCCGCAAACTCCTCTTGTTTGAGGCCAGCTTTCAACCGTTCTTCGCGCAATCGGCGCCCTATATTAATCAAATTTGGCAAATTGGTTGACCATTACTCAAAAATGGGTAATTTAACGATAGTTTGTGCAATTTGAGGAATAGCAATGTCGTCCGTCGGAGTCTCTCCCCGTCGCGAGAAAATTAGTGATGTGCGCCAACGTCCTGATCTCCTCGACGCCGCCAAAGCGCGGTTCTTTGATCACGGTATCAGCATTACCCAATGGGCGCGGGAACATGGTGTTCCTGCGGCCCTCGTTTATTCGATCCTTCGCGGCGAGCGCAGGTGTGCGCGCGGCGAATGTCACAAGATCGCGGTTGCATTGGGTTTGAAACATGATCCCCAGAATGCTGCCCCGCGCCGACAAAAGCATCATCTAAACGCGGGGGCGCAATAGACATGGCGCTCAACGCTAATGAGGCAGAAGTCGGTTCCATCATCGAAATTCCTGTCGATAAGATCGAGATTGGCGAGCGGGTCGGCATGTTCTGGGCCGACAAGGCTTTGCAGATCGGTGCGGCAATCGCTGCGGACGGTCAGAATGATCCAATCAAGGTGCGCCGCGCTGGGCCGAAAGCCGCCAAACCGTGGGTTCTAGTCGCGGGTCTGCATCGCCTTCAGGGCAGCATGCTTGCCTATATGCCCAATATTCAGGCGATCGTCGTTGAGGGTGACGAAGATGCCCTGCGCCTGATTGAAGTCTCCGAAAACCTGCACCGCCGCGATTTCGAGCCACTGGAACGCGCCATGTTCGTGCGAGCACTGGCCGATATCTATGAGCGCCGCTTCTGCGAAGGGCGAGACGGCCTAAACGCTCAACAAATCGGCCAGATCAAGCGCTGGGAGTCAGTGCGTGACAATCTGACGGCGCGTGACGAAGTCAAAGTCGATATCGAGGCGTCGATGCTGGAAGAGGAATGCAGTCCGGCAATCGTTGCCGGGCTATATGGCTGGCAGGCTCCGACAGCAGAGGACGCCGGAATTTCCGAGAGAACGCTTCGCGATTGCCTGTTCATTCACCGGACGCTTATTGCGCCCTTCGATCGCGCTTTAATTGCGAAACTCGCCATTCATCCTGAAGGCCGATCCCGCAAGTCCCTGATGGAGATCGGCAAGGTCGCGATCCTCGACCAGCGCCGCGCCATCATCGAATGGTTGGTGGCTCGCCCCGGCGCGACCCTCGGTCAAGCCATTGATGAACTGGGTGAAAAGCGGGCGGCAAAAGCGCCTCCGGCGGACGGACAAGAAAAGTTTAGGAGCAATGCGCTTTCCAATCTGGAGCGGCTCTCTGCTCGAACGTGGCGCGACCTCGCACCTGATCTCGCGCGAGCAGTCAAGCCTTCTGCGCTTTCCGCCGTTCGAGATGCGATCGACCTGCGTCTAGCCGAAATCGGAGCTGAAGATGGGGGCGAGGGATGACGAGCGCACCAGACATGAAGCCGCAGCCCGGCGAAAACTATCCGCTCGGCTGCGCAGGCATTATCCTGGGCATCATCATCGGCTGGTCGCCGCTTTGGGGCTGGTTGCTCTGGGAGAGGCTGGCGTGACGCGCCCGCTAATACACCTCGGCCTCCAGCTCACGCTGGCGGCGATACGCCTTAATGCGGCGGCGGCCAAGGCCTCACGCTCGACTGCCGACTATCAGGAATGGCTTGCCAGCATCCGCAACCGCGATCGGCTACGCAAGCAATTTCGCAAGCAACTAGCCAACGAAACCGGCCTGTCCGCCTGTGTAATCGAAGGATTACTAAAGCATGACGGGCCAATCGTCCTCAGTCCGATGGACACGGATCAAAATGCCGGTCAGCGGCGGTGCGCCGCCATCGCCGAAGCAAAAGGCGCGGAGTCGATCTGATGGGCCGCATCCCCCAGCATGTCCATGACCGCGCACGCAGGCTGGCCGAAATCCACCCGATGAAGGTGGTAGCCGAGTTGGTTGGCGTGCGTCCCAGCCAGCTCTCGAAGATGAAGAAACGCGGCTGGGCGGCGGTGCCAGAAGGTGTGTCTGCGCGTCAGATGCCTACCGATTTCGCGATCCAGTCGCGGCACATGAGCAACCGCGCACTAGCGCTGCATTATCGCACCGGGCTGGCCGTTGTCCGGCGCTGGTTCTCCGAACTGCCCAACCGGCGTCCGTCACGTCGCGGCCACAATCTGCGGGGCCGGGCATGAGGCGGGACGGGCAGATGGATTGGGTCCGAGAAATCCGCGACCAGGATATCGTGATGCTGCGCGTCTGTGGTCATTCCCTGCGCGATATCGGCCGCCGTTTCCGGCTTTCCCATGTCCGTGTCCTCAAAATCCTGCGCGAACGCGGCGCCGACGGCGCTGCCCATCCGGAAAGGAGCATCTGATGACGATCCTCACTGATATCTGGAAGGCCATCGAAGCCTCGGAAAAGCTGCCCTTCGCGCTGGAGCTTGGCGTATCGGGCCAGCACGCTTTCGACGCCGAGGTGCATTGGATCAAGGCGAACGGCAATGACCATGTGATCAACGTGCTGATCGTCATTGAGGAGCTGAAGCGGGTCAATACTCCGTTCTTCGATGGCTGGAATCTGCTCTTCAATGACTATCCGAACCCGTTTCATTCGAGCCGGAGCAACGCGGCATGATGACGCAGGCCGAACGCATGGCGACGGCGCGCCGCGAATTTCTCGACGCGATGGAACGCGGCTGCACCATCTCCGAATTGCGGGCCAAGCGCGCCGAGTTGCGCCGCCGTGCCCGGCAGGCCGTGGCCCAGCGGACGGGCGATATCGCCGCGCCGGTAACCACCCCCAATTTTCTCCGCTTCGATGCTCACTGGATGTTGAGGGACTGACCGATCATGACGACGCAATCCAATGTGAAATCTTCCTCGGAGACGCTGACGCCGGACCTTGTCGGCAAGCTGCTCGACCGAGACCTGCAACCGTATCAGAAGGAATTTCTGGACACGTTGGCCGCAGCCGTGATCGGGATCGATCTGGCTTCCGGGCCGGAGGGATGCGTCGAGGCGATCGTCTACGAGCACAACGGCAAAGTCGGCCACGTCATCGTCGATGAGTATTTCGTCGACCATGGTGTCAGGGTTCCCGGCCGCAGGGGCGGAAAGACCTTTTGGATCACGCGCCGGATGGAGGCATTCGCCGAGGCCGAACGCTATCTGAAGGCGCGCGGCATCCTCGTCTCGGTCGTCGATCGCGATGCGTGGGTGCGCACTTATCGCGTTACCGGCTACAGAAGCCCGGTCTATCTGGAACAGGTTGTCGCTCTGGCGCAGTACCTTGGATTCGAGGCGCCGGGCGAATGAGCAAGAAGCGCCGCGCCTCGATCTCCGCCGACCAGTTGCTCTTCACCTTCGACGCGCCCCGCGCGCCGGGCGGTGGCGATGCTGAACTGGCCGGGCTGGATCGCGTCGTCGCGGCCTGCGTCAGCCAGGCGCTGATAGTGGTGGGCCGGTCCCGCTATGACCTCGCCGGTCAGATCAGCGCGCTGCTTGACGAAAATGTCTCGAAACAGATGCTCGACGGATACGCGGCCGAAGCGCGCGGGGATTTCAATATTTCCGTGCACCGCTTCCTCGCGCTGATCGCGGTAACCAGGCGCTACGATATTCTCGACGCGCTCGTGCGCAAGATCGGGGCGGCCGTCCTCGTCGGAGAAGAAATTCATACCGCCCAGCTCGGTCATATTGACCGCCAGATCGCGGCACTGCGCGCGCAGCGCAAGGAAATCGAAGCCGGGGCGCGACCAATCAATCGGGGGAACTATCCTAAATGAACGCTTTCAGTGCGATTTCATCCGCCGCTGACCAGCGCAAATGGTTCAGCGCAGAGGAGCTTGCAGCCATGGCGCTGCCGGGACTGCCCAAGGTCAAGCGGGCGATCAACGAGCGCGCAAGGGAGGAAAAATGGGCGCTCAAGTGCGACAGCGACGGTAACTCGCTGGCCCGTCGCCGCGAGCGCCGGGGCGGCGGCACCGAATATCATGTCTCGGTGCTGCCCGCCGCCGCCCGCGCCGAGCTGGTCAAGCGATTGGATATCCACGCGCCGGATAGCGCGGCAGCAATGAACGGCATCGCCGCCAATGACGAGACCGCCAGCTGCGAATGGCAATGGTTCGACCGGCAGACCGAGAAAGTGCGGGCCGAGGCAACGCGGCGGCTGGAGATCGTGCAGGCGGTCACCAGCTATGAGGTCGCGGGATTCCGGCGCTCGCTCGCGGTCAAACAGGCCGCGAAGGATCATCGCGTCGGCGCGTCGACGCTGTGGCAATGGGTACGGCTGGTTACCGGCCTCCATGCCGCCGACTGGCTGCCCGCGCTGGCGCCGCGCCGGAAGGGGGGCGGTGCCGAGGCCGCTATCGATGCCGACCTCTGGACCGCATTTAAGTCCGACTATCTGCGGCTGGAGAAGCCGACGATTGCCAGTTGCTATCGTCGCATCGAGGCGCTGGCGGCGGTGCGCGGCCTCTCCATCCCCATCATGAAGACTTTCCAGCGGAAACTGGAGCGCGAGGTCGATCCCGCCGTCATCATTATGCTGCGGGACGGTCAGGAGGCGCTGCGCCGTTCGGTGCCGTCGCAACGCCGGACGGTCAAGCATCTGCATGCGATGCAGCTGGTGAATATCGACGGCCATAAGTTCGACGTGTTCGTGAGGTGGGGAACCAATGCGAAGGGCGAGCCAATCATCGGCCGCGCGATCATGGTCGCCATTCAGGACGTGATGAGCCGGAAAATACTCGCATGGCGCATCGGCGAGGTGGAAAGCGCGATCCAGACCCGGCTGACCTTTGCCGACCTGTTCCGCAATTATGGCATTCCGAAGGGCTGCCTGCTCGACAACGGCCGGGCCTTCGCCAGTAAGTGGATCACTGGTGGCGCGCTCACCCGCTACCGCTTCAAAATTCGCCCGGAAGAACCAACCGGGCTGCTGCCCGCGCTCAGCATCAACCCGCATTGGGCGACCCCGTATCGGGGCCAGTCGAAACCCATTGAGCGCGCCTTCAGGGATATGTGCGACGATATCGCCAAGCACCCGCGCATGGCTGGCGCCTACACCGGCAACAAGCCGGACGCGAAGCCGGAGAATTACGGCAGCAAGGCTATCCCGATCGACGAATTCCGCGCCCATGTCGCGCAGGAAATCGCCGCCCATAACGCGCGGACGGGCCGCCGTACCGAGATGGCGAAGGGCCGGAGTTTCGATCAGGTGTTTGCGGAAAGCTATGCCGTCGCACCGATCGGCAAGGCGACCGAAGAGCAGCTGCGCCTCGCCCTGCTGGCGGGCGAGCAACGGCGCATCCGTTCCGACACCAGCCATATCGAGATGTTCGGCAATCGCTATTGGACGGCCGACCTGAATGCTCATGCGGGGCAGCTTGTCACGGTGCGTTTCGATCCCGACAATCTGCATCAGCCAATCCATGTCTATGATCTGGCAGGCCGCTATCTGTGCAGCGCCGATGAGATCGAGGACACCGGCTTTGACGATGTCGCGGCGGCGAAGGAAACGGCGCGGCGGCAGGCGCAATATCGCAAGCAGGTGCGCGAGGCGGCCGAGGCCGAGCAGCTGCTCGCGGCCGAGCAGATCGCGACGATGCTGCCGAAACCGGAAACGGAAGAACTGCCCGAACCGACCGTCATCAGGCCGGTTCGCTATCGCGGCAACGCGGCGGTTGCGGTCAGGCAGAGCGCCCGCGCCGCCCAGCAAGAGGACATCATGAACGATTTCATGAGCGGCGTCGCGCGCCTGCGCGCCGTCGAATGATTGGGCGCGGCGGCGTCTTCACCCGCCGCCGCGCCCGCCCTGCAAGGACTGGACATCAAAGCAAGGACTGGACTGACATATCATGACCGAGACGATCGAAAAAGAAGCCTTCATCGCCGAGCAGCGCGCATGGCTGGTGGATTACAAACAAGCAACCGGCCTGTCCTGGCCGCAGATCGGAAAGCGTATTGGCGCGGGCGACAGCACATTGTCGGCCTTCAGCACCGGAAAATATGCGGGCCGCAATGACGAACTCGCCGAAAAGATTCAGGAGTATCGCGCGCTTCAGGATCAGCAAGCGGAACTGGACGGCATCGTCGCCGAGGTCCCCGGCTATTTCGAAACGCCGACCAGCAAGACGTTCCTCGCGCAGCTCGCGTGGGCGCATCGCGGCAAGATGATCGCGATCGCGGCCATCCCCGGTTGCGGCAAGACGCAGGCAGTCCACTATTATCGCGATCTGCACCCCAACAGCACTGTCTACATCAAGGTGCGGCCCTCCGATGCCGGTCTCGCCAACATGCTGCTGGCGGTCCTGCGCGCGCTCGGCAAGCGCGATGAGGTCGGTACGCCGCAGCGCCTGTCCAACCTCATCATGGACCTGATTGCCGACCGCAATATCCTGCTCATTTTCGATGAAGCCCACGAGCTTTCGGACAAGGCTTTCGAGGAAATTCGCGGCTGGCATGACCTGATCGATATCGGCGTCGCCTTTGTCGGCGAGCCGCGCCTCGTCCAGAAAATCAGGGCGACGGGGCGGGCTGCCAAGCCCGCTCTATCGCGTCGCACCACGATCTTTCAGGCGCACAAGGTCAAGCCCGCCGATGTCGAAGCGCTCTGCGATGCGTGGGGCAGCCGCGATCCCGAAGAAATCCGCCTGCTCAAGCAGGTCGCGCGGCTCGACGGAGCGCTGGGCGAATGCACGCAGGTGATGGAACTGGCCAGCCTGATCGCGGGCGGTCGCGGCGAGGTCCGCCGACTGGAGCATATCCTTGCCGCCTGCCAGCAGCGCGGCCTCGATTTCCGCAGCATGAGGGGGGACGGATGAGAGCGACCCTTTCCCGCATGCTGGAGGTCGCGTTCACCTGCCCCGCCAGCGGCGAGCCAATGCGCCTTGGGGAAATCCTGCGCGATCTTGCCCTCATCACCGCCGCTATCGTTATCCTTCCGGTAACGATCGCCCTCTTAGCTGGAGCGGTCCTATGAATGCCGTCGTCAAGAAGGCGCGTTTCGCGCCGCATCCTCATCGCCGGGCGCTCATTGCCAAGGTCAAGCTGGCGTCCAAGCAACTCGGCCTCGACGATGACACCTATCGCTCGGTGCTGGCGCAGGTCACAGGCCAGATGAGCGCCGCCGATTGTTCCGAAGCCGAGCTGGCGGCGTTGGTCGAGCATTTCAAGGCGCGCGGCTGGAAGGCGAGACCGGCGCGAAAGGTCGGGCGGCGCCCGGCAGCGGACCATCCCGTCGCGAAGAAGGCGCGGGCGATGTGGATTTCGCTCTATCATCTCGGCGCGGTCGACAACAGCAGCGAGCAGGCGCTGGAGGCTTTCGCCCGCCGTCAGCTCAAGGTCGACGCGCTGCAATGGGCCGACCAGTCGCTTGGTTATCGGCTGGTCGAGGCGCTGAAGGCGATGGCCGAGCGCCACGGCTGGTTGCAAGGCGGTTTCCCGCCCCATGCCGACGCAAGCCGGAAACTGCTCACGCTGAAGCGGCGGCTCTGCGAGGCGATCCTGGTCAAGCTGAAGGGCGAAGGCTTCGTGCCCATGCGCTGGGAACTGGAGGATGCCGCTTTCCGCCTGTGTGGCTTCGAAAGCGATTCGGGCGGGGCATTCAGCTGGGATATTCAAAGGTTCGACGCCGTCGCCGCTGCCCTCGGCTGCAAGCTGCGGGAGGATCGGCCATGAACCCGCGCTATTATTGTTCAAGAACCGGGAGGCCGACGCTGGAAGCGATGAGCATGCCTATCATCGGCGGGCGTCGGCCGCGCACCCGGCCCCATGCGCCGTTCTGGCTCGCCAGCGTCACCATCGCGCTGCTGGTCGGCTTCGTGATCGGGCTGATGATCTGACCATGTCCGCCGCGCCCGATAACTCGACTTTTCGGGAAATCGCCGATGTGATCGGCGAGGCGGCGGCGCATACTCTTTGTCGGCATCTCGGCGGCACGACCCTGTATGTGCCCGCACGGATCGGGCCGCACCATCCAGTCGCCGCTGCCATCGGTTCAGTTTCTGCTCAGCAGCTCGCCGATCACTTCAGAGGCTCGCACCTGCTATTGCCCAAAGCCTTTCTTCGCCGCACCCGCGTACTGGAGCTTGCGCGCTCGACGCAAATGACGGTGCGAGAAATCGCGCTTGCCACCGATTATACCGAGCGGCATGTATATGCGATCCTCGAACAGGCCCGGCGTGATGACCGGCAGCTTGATCTGTTTGCGGATTGACCTGAATTATCTCATCTAACCGAGGCTCCTTCTTCACGCGAAGAGAGGAGCATGACGACACCCCCCGATATCATCGTAGACGGCTATTCCGCGCGTTATGCGATAGCGGTCAAAGACCTTCTCCGCAAAGAAGGCGGCTTTGTCGATGACAAGACCGATCGGGGCGGTACCACTAAAAATGGCATCTCGCTCCGCTTCCTGAAGGCGGAGGGCACGTTTGATCTGGATGGCGACGGCATTGCCGATTTCGATCTCAACATGGACGGCGATATCGACGGCCGCGACATCCGGCTGCTGACGCGCGGCGACTCGGTCTGGCTTTATCATCGCTGTTTCTGGCAGCGCATAAGGGCGGAGGACTTTGCACGGCCGCTGGGCGAGGCGATGTTCGATCAGGCCGTCAACGGCGGTCTGACCGCCGCGCGCAAGCTGCTACAGACTGCGCTCAATAACTGTCTCGCCGCCATGCGCCGTAATGACCGGCTGACGGTGGACGGCCGGATCGGGCCGTCCACTATGGCAGCCTATCATGCAGTGCTGACTTATCCGGCCTTCGGCATGCCGGTGCTGATCTCCTCCTATCGCAAGGCCGCAGCGGATCGATATCGCGCGATCGTCGCGCGCTATCCCGACCAGAAGAAATTTCTGAACGGCTGGCTCAACCGCGCCGCAAAGCTTGGGGGGGCCTGATGCTGTCTCTCCTTCGCAAACTGACGGCCGCAGATATTGGCCGCGTGATCGTGGCCGTGCTGATTGTTGCCAATGCCTGTTTTTGCTTATTCCAGCGCGAGACGATCAATGATCTCCGCAGATGGCAGGCCAGCATAGTGACTGCGACGGCGCAGGCCGTGGATCAGCGCGACAGCAAGGGTGCGCTGCTGCCAGTCAGGGCAAAGGACGTCGCCGCCCATATCGCCACGCTCGGCCGCCTCAAGATCGACCTTGCCGCCGCCCGCGAAAAGGCGCGGGCCGACGATGCAGCCCATGCGCTCGCGAGTGAGCGTCAAGCCTCCTCAATCAACCGAAAGGGACAAGATGACTATCTCGACCGCGTCAATCAGGCGCGCGCGACCGCTGCTGCCCTGCGCGCTGCTGACGCTGGCGGCGTGCAGCAGGCCGGTGGCGCCACCAGCGCCGATCCCGGTGGTAGCCGAAGCGCGCCAGTGTCCGGCCTATCCGTTGCCCGACCCGCTGCTGATGAAGCGGCCGGTGCGAACGGACTTCCTCTCACCTGTGAGCCGATGACGATCGACGAGCGGTTGCTCGCCACCGAACAGGCGATTCAGCTGGACGAACTGATCGGCGTGATCGAAGGCTTTGCCAGGATCGGCAAATGAGCGCGGCTGCCCATCGCGTCGAGGCTGCCGCCGCAGCTGCCTCCGGTCCCGTCATGGTCAACCTTCTGGGCTATCAGGTTCCGGCGCTGGCCGCGCTGCTGTCGGTGGCGGGCGTCATCCTCGCCAGCCTGATCGCCCCGCCGCCGCCGCGCCCGCTGGCCCGGTGGCAAATGGCCGCGCTGGTAGCCCTTCTCTGCCTGCTCGTGCTTGGCCTGGTCATCAGCGATCCTGATCGCAGCCTCGTCGTCTCGACCTGTTGGGCCATCGGCATCGGCTACACCGGCCTGCCGCTCATCCAGGCCATTCAGGAACGCGTCTTCCCACACGCCGCCGATCTGGCGGCCGAGCCGTCCGAAACCGGAGCCGATCTGCATGAACACCCCTGATATCCTCATCAGCATTGCCATTCTTATTCTGCTCGCCATCGCGGTCTGGACCGCTCGCCGTTCCGGTGCCGCCAACCCGGTGCCGACTGGCAAGTTGCAGCGGGATGTTTCCGAACTGCGCACCCGGATGTCCAAGATTGAGGTGTCGGTGGCCGGTATCCGCAGCGATCTCGATGGCGCGCCGACGAAGGCGGACATCGCACGCATCGAAGGCCGTGTCGAAACGGTCGTCGCGCTAGGCGAGAAGACGGACCAAGCCGTGGTGCGCATCGAGCAGCTGCTGATGGGTAACGCGCTTAACGGGAGGTCCGGCCAATGAACTATGGGAAACTGCAAGACGGCCATGTCCGGCTGGCGATCCTTCGCCTGCTCGAAGGCGCGCCTGGCTATTCGGCCAATGACAGCATCCTGACCCAGTCGATGGATCAGCTGGGGCTACATTGCACCCGCGACCAGATGCGTGGGCATTTGATCTGGCTGGAGGAGCAGCGCGCGGTAACATTGCTCCATCCAACGATCAGCATGATCGTTGCGACAATTACCGACAGCGGGGCCGATCTGGCGAAGGGCCGCACGTCGCGGCCCGGCATTCAGCGTCCTTCGCCGGGGGCAGGCATCTGACATGGCGCGAAAGCCCTATCACCGGCCTTCGTCGATCGACCGGCTGCTGCCTGATATTCAGGAGCTGATTGCGCAGCTGCGCCGCAAGGGCCGGACGATCGACGAAATCCGCGCCAAGTTGCTGGAGCTGGATATCGATGTCAGCCGCTCCGCACTCGGCCGCCACGTCCGCACACTGGGCGAGGTGCAGGAACGCATGCGTCAGTCGCGCGCCATTGCCGATGCCCTGGTCTCAAAATTCGGGGACGAGCCGGACACCAAGCTGGGCCGCGCCAATATCGAGCTGATGCAATCGATCGTCATGCAGACGATGACCGCGATCGACATCGATGAGGAAACCGGCGAGGCGAAGGCGGTCACCTTCTCGGCCGAGGACGTAATGTTCCTCTCCCGCTCGCTTCAGTCTCTCGCCAGCGCGGCGAAGACGGACGTGGACCGCATCGAGCGGCTGGAGAAGCGCGCCGCCGAAAAGGCAACCAAGGAAGCGGCCGAGAAGGCCACCAAGGCTGCCCGGTCCAAGGGGCTTAGCAAGGATACGGTTGAGGCCATCCGCTTCGCGGTGCTGGGAAGCGATAGCTGATGGCGGATATCCTGCCCGATCTGCCCAGCGATTTCGAGGATCATGAAGTCGGTTTCGACGATGCTTTCGCGCTCGCGGCCGTCATTATGCAGATGCGCAGCCGCGTCGACGATATGGAGAAAATCCTCCCCGGTTCGCGCGCGAGGACGGCAATCGAGATCGACGACACCAGCTACGACATCACGCTGTCGCGGTCCAAGAGCACAACCCCAACGGCGCCGCCGTCCTCGCGATGCCCGGCCTGTGACAATCGCGGTCGCGAGGATGATTATTTCGGCTTCCCCTGCAAGCGCTGCTTCCCGGGGAGCGTGCCATGATCTGGTTGCCTCATATTCGTTGGCGCGATCTGGATGCGTGGGAAGCGATGGAACTCGGCCTTGAGCAGGCGGCGCGTTTCGGCTGGGAGGCGTTCGAGTTCGCTTGGCTGGGCTTTGGCTTTATCTTTATCGCGAGGGTGAAGCGATGAGCCGCGCCTGTCTCATCACCGGCTGCACCGGGTCCGCCAGTGCGCGCCGTCGCGTCTGCGAGACGCACTGGCGGGCGCTGCCAGGCAAGATGCGGTCGCGCTTGTCGCTCACCGCCAGCTTCGGCCAGACGGCAACTTCGGATGACCAGTGGGATCGCGCGCGTCAGTTGCTGGAGCGCGCATCCGCATGAGCGTTCTCGCCTCGATCTCGGCCGACCAGCGGGCGCAGGAACGAGCGGCGGCGGAAGAAACCTTTCGCTCGCTGCCGCGCGGAGATTTGTTGCTCGGCTATCAGCGCCGTGTCGTGGACGAACTGTTTTCCGGCGTTTCGCTGCTCGCGATCGACAAATCCCGCCGTATCGGCCTGACATGGGGCGTCTCCGCCTTTGCCACGCTGAAGGCGAGCAGCGCGCTGGAGGCTGGCGGGCAGAACATCTGGTACATGGGTTATGACAAGGACATGACCCTTGAATTTATCGAGGTCTGCGCGATGTGGGCGCGCGCGTTCAATCTCGTCGCCGGTGACATCGAGGAGGAGGAAGTTCTCGACGAGGAGACCGGCAAGCCGATCAAGGCTTTCTCGATCCGGTTCGCTTCCGGTTTCCGCATCACTGGCCTTGCCTCGGTCCCGCGTTCGCTGCGCGGCAAGCAGGGTATCGTCATCATCGACGAAGCCGCTTTCCACAGTGATGTTAACGAGGTCATCAAGTCGGCGATGGCGCTGCTGATCTGGGGCGGTCAGGTCGTCGTCATCTCGACCCATGACGGTATCGGCAACGCGTTCAACCAGTTGCTCGCTTCGATCGACGGCGGCGAGCGCAAGGGCAGACGCATCACCATCCCCTTTCAATCTGCGATTGCGGATGGCCTCTATGAGCGCGTCGCCCTCGTCGCGAAGACCAAGGGGTCGGAGCTTCCGCCCAAGGAACAGTGGATCGATGATATTTACGGTTTCTATGGCGAGGATGCCGCCGAGGAACTGGACTGCATTCCCAAGGTCGGCTCCGGCGCGCTTATCAGCCTCGAAGACATCGCGGCCTGCGAGCACGAGGAAACCGGCTCCGGCGATTTCTACATGGGCGGCCTCTGCTATATCGGCCGCGACGTCGCCCGCCGCCGCGACGGTCAGGTCCAATATTGTATGGAACTGGTCGGAGACGTGCTGTGGCAGCGCGATACCTATGAGGAATATGGCCAGACCTTCGCCCATCAGGACGCGTTCTTCAATCACCTGTTCGAAATCCGCCGGATCGCGGCGGCATGGGTCGATCAGACCGGCATGGGCGAAAAGGTGGTCGAGGATTTGCAGCTGCTGCACGGCAGCCGCGTCCATGGCGAGCTGCTGACCGGCCCGGCCCGTAACGACATCGCAACGAGCCTTAAACGGCGCTTTCAGGAGCGTAAAATCCGCATCCGCAAGGATGCGATCACGCGCGCGGACCTGATGGCGATCAAGAAAATCGGCAGCGAGGAATCGGGCGGCATCCGCATCGTCAACGACGGCAAGGTCCATGCCGACCGTTTCTGGGGCTACGGCCTCGCCAGTCGCGCGGCCGATCTGCCGATGCTTTCCTATGACGGTTTCCAGATGGTGGGGCGCACGGCGCGCGGCAAGCCGGACGAAGATTATCGCGGCGGGCGCGGGCACCGCATGGGCGGCATCAGAGGAGCATGGTAATGGCGAGCAATCCGCCGCAGCTGGTAGACAAGCACGGCCAACCCCTGCGCCGCGAGGTCCTGAAACAGGAAATCGCCGGGCCGACGGTTACCGGCGTCCGCTCGATCATTTCCGGTCATCCGGCATCCGGCCTGACGCCCCAGCGCCTCGCCCGGCTGCTGCTCAATGCCGAGCAGGGCGACGCGACCGCCTATTTCGAGTTGGCCGAGGAGATGGAGGAGAAAGACCTACATTATCTGTCGGTGCTCGGTACCCGCAAGCGGGCGGTAACCCGTGTACCGATCACGGTCGAGCCTGCTGACGAAAGCGCCGAGGCGAAAGCCGACGCCAAGCTGGTCGAGGACTGGTTGAAGCGCGACACGCTGCGCGCGGAACTGTTCGATATTCTCGATGCGATCGGCAAGGGCGCGTCCTTCGTCGAAATCATCTGGGACACGAGCAGTTCTGTCTGGTTGCCCGCCAAGCTCAAATATCGTCACCCGTCATGGTTCGAGTTCGACCGGACGGATGGCGAGACGCCGCTGCTGAAGAACGGAACCGGACAGGGCGAGTCGCTGCCCTTCGGCAAATTCATCTATCACACCCATCCGGCCAAGAGCGGCCTGCCGATCCGGGGTGGCCTCGCCCGCGCGGTGGCGTGGGGCTGGATGTTCAAAAATTATTCGATCAAGGACTGGGTCAGCTTCCTTGAGATGTACGGCCAGCCCATTCGCGTCGGCCGGTACGATCCCGGCGCACATGAAAATGACATCGCCAAGCTGATGCGCGCGGTCTCGCAGGTCGGTACCGACGCGGCCGCCGTCTACCCGCGCACCATGGATATCGAGTTTATCGACGGCAAGACGGGCACTGCGCCCAATGAGCTGTGGCGGTCGATGGCCGAATATGTCGATGATCAGGTCAGCAAGGCGGTGCTGGGTCAGACCAGCAGCTCCGATGCCAAGGCGTCCGGTATCGGTTCCGGCCAGTCCGATCTGCACGGTCAGGTCCGGGATGATATCCGCGATGATGATGGTGACATCCTAGCCGCCACGCTCAACCGCGATGTCGTCGTGCCGATCGTCCAGTTCAACCGGGGGCCGCGCAAAGCCTATCCCCGGCTGAAGATCGAGGTGCAACAGCCCGAAGACGTCAAGGCGAAGGTCGATGCGGCCGAGAAGCTGGTGGCGATGGGCGTCGAGGTCGACGCTGAAGAGATGCGCGAGATGGCGGGCCTGCCCGCGCCGAAATCGCCCGACGCAAAGCGCCTTGTGATCCAGTCGGCGGGCGTGCCGGAAAATTCGCCTCAGGAGGCGCACGGAAGGCAATCAGGCCCAACGACACCTGAAAAGCCGACAACCCGCCTTTTAGACCCTTTTAAAGCGAAATTTGGGGGCAATGGATCGGCGGGGCGGGCCGCCGCATCCGCACTGCCGGTCGAGCAGCGCCGTCAGGACGACAGCGTCGATACCGTCACCGACGAATTGCTGTCCGACTGGGATGAACTTTTCGAGGCGATTGCCGACCCGATCGAGGGGCTGCTCGCCAGTTCGTCCAGCCTGACCGAAGCGCAGGCGAAACTGGCCGCCGGTATCGGCGCCATGAACCTTGACCATTTCACCGAAATTCTCGCCCGCGCCGGTTTCGCCGCGCATCTGGCTGGCGAGATCGACGCCGCCGCAGACGAGGAGAAATAGATATGGCGAAAGTGAAGAAGGCCGCCGCCAATATTGCCGTGCCGCAAAATGACGCTGAGGCCGCGTCGTTCGTCCGCTCGATCGGAGACCGCCAGCGCGAGCTGCTGCGCCTGACCGCCGACCATAACGACAAGGTCGCGGTGTTGCAGGAACAGCTCGATCATGCGGCCGGGCCGATCGCGAACGCCATCGCGGCGATGACCGAGGGCGTGCGCATCTTTGCCGAGGCCAATCGCGACCGGCTGACAAATGGCGGCAAGGTCAAGTTCCACCGCTTCGCCACTGGTGAGATCAACTGGCGATCGCGGCCCGCCAAGGTGACGATCCGGGGCGCGGAGGAAGTGATCGCCCTGCTGAAGAAGGCGGGCCTCGCCCGCTTCGTTCGGACGAAGGAAGAGGTGAACAAGGACGCGATGCTGGCCAGCAAGGAAGATCGCGAACTGGCAAATGGTATCAAGGGCGTGTCGATCGGCTCTGACGGCGAAGACTTCTCGATCGAACCCGCCGAGGCCGACGCGCCCGCCGCCTGATGCCCGACACGCCGATCCCCGTCCTGCCGCCAGAAGAGGCGATCGCGTGGTTCGTGAAGAAGGGCCTCGCGCGCAGCTTCGCCTGGGAAGATATCTGGCAAAGCCAGCACGACTATTATTTCACCGTCACGAAGATGCTGGAGGTGTCGCTGCTGGAAGAGGTGCACGGCCTGATCGCCGAGGCGCTGAAGGACGGCCGATCCCCGCAGCAGCTGGGGAAGGAACTGAAGGGCTTGCTGCGCGAACGCGGCTGGTGGGGCCGCCAGCTGCGCACCGATCCGCTGACGCAAGAAACGCGGCCGGTCATGCTGGGGTCCAACCGGCGCGTCCGCACGATCGTCGATACCAATCTGCGCACCAGCTACAGCGGCGGGCGTTATGCCCGGCAGGACCGCGTGAAAGAGGCGCTGCCGATCCTCGTCTATAAGTGCCGGATGGACGGCCGGGAGAGACCGGAACACCGTGCGTGGCATAACACCGCACTGCTGTTCGATCACATCTGGTGGAAGACCCATTACACACCTTGTGGCTGGGGATGCCGCTGCCGCACCGTGTCGATGACGCTGAAAATGGCCTTGCGGCGCGGGCTGAAGGTCGGCGAGGAACCGCCGCATTTCGGTATGCGGACATGGACCAACAAGCGCACCGGCGAGATCATGGAGATCGAGAAGGGCATCGGTGCCGGGTGGGATTATCATCCGGGCCGCGCGCCGATCGAGGGACTGGCGCCGGAACCGCTGTTCGGCTTCTCGCGCACCGGCGACGGCGAGGCGATCGCGGCCGCCCAGCCCTCGGCGGTATCGCGGTTCCTCCAGCGCTTCGGCCTCGCCGGGCCGGGCGTGTGGCGCGATGCGACCGGCTGGCCGCTCGCGCTGTCGCGCGCCTGGCTGAACGGGCTGTCACCGTCAGACCAGGACAAGGCCGTCGCCGCTTCGCTCGCGATCGCCACCCCCGATGAAATCCGGGCCGTCTGGATCACCGGCAAGGACGGTCGGGCGATGCTGATGCGGCGCTATATCCTCGCCGGTGCCAGCGTCGGTTTCGTCGTCGATATCGGCAGCACCTTCTGGCGCTTCGTCCGTGGCGCGCGCCGCCAGATCGACCGGCTTGCATCGGCGGGCGTGCCGATCTGGACGCGCGACCAGCTCGCGGAGGCGGCCTATAATCCGCGCCAGCCCCGCGACCGGAACGGACGATGGGTGTCGAGCGGTAGCATTGGCGGTTTCATCGATCAGGCTCTGGCGGACAATGGCTTCGGCGGTGTGTTCGAACTCGGCGACGTTACGGGCGGTGGCGTTGCCGACATTCGGGGCTATGCCCGGCAGCTGTCAGCAGATGCCGTTCGAAAGGTGCTCAATAAACATGGAACGGGAGGTCATGGCGGCGATCGTCATCCCATTCGAAAGGAGCATTTCGCCCTGATCCCCGAAATCGCGGCCCATGGTGAATTCCGCGAAAAACGAAGTCGCGGCGGCACGCGCAAAATCGAATATCGGCATAGCGTCAAGGGACGCGATTTTATCTATGTGGAAGTCGTGGGGGCCAAGCGCCAGCGGGTAACGGCGAAAACCTTCTATACGCCGAATTCGTGGTCCGGGATGAAGGAGTAATGCCTTGGGTGCTGATGCCGAAGCCCCTGCACGTTGGACGTCCATGACCGCCAAGGCATATCGAATATAGACCCTTCCCAGTAAATTTGCAATGAAGGCGGTGAAACCGGCCTGAAACGTGCTTTTCCTGAAATTCTTCAGCTAATTTCCCGCAATTGACCGTGGCACCAACGGGTCATGGTTACGCTGTCCCGCTCCAACGAACTCACCGCGCATTCGGTCCTGTCGGCCGAGGTGTCCGTCGTACACGGGCAAGCGCCGGAGTGGGTCCAGCTCGTGGCGATGGGATCGTTCCGCACCCGCAATGGCGTGCCGCCGGTCGTCATCCTCGCCGACCGTGCCCAAGCTGAAGCCGTCGCCGCCGCGACCGCCGCCTATCTTGGCGCAACGGACATGGTGATCGACTACGATCATCAGACCGTGCGCGCGCCGGTGGTCGGTGGAAAAGCCGAAGCGGCCGGGTGGGTCAAGGAACTGGAGGTCCGCGACGATGGCATCTGGGGCCGCGTGGAGTGGACCGCGCAGGCGTCCTCCGAGCTGGCTGCCAAGCGTTGGCGCTATCTTTCCCCCTATTTCGCCCACCGGCCCGATGGGCGCGTGACCAAGCTCATCAATGCGGGCCTGACCAACACCCCCAATCTTGAGCTGGTGGCAGTCGCCAGCGCCATCCCGGAGACTATGATGAAAGACCTGAAGGCAATCGCCTCGGCCCTTGGCCTGGGCAACGATGCCGACGAGGCGGCGATCCTTGCCGCCATCGCGGCACTGAATGCGGGCAAGACGGTACTGTCCGCGACCGCCAGCGCGCTCGGCGCCAAGGATGGCGACGATCTGGTCGCGCTCGCCTCGGCCGCCGTGGCGAAGGCCGCCACGCCCGATCCCGCGCAGTTCGTGCCGGTGTCAGTCCTGGCCGAAATGAAGGCGGAAATGTCCGCCCTTTCCGCCAAGGTCGATCAGGCCGGTGAGGACCGCAAGAAGGTGCTGATCGACGACGCACAGGCAAAGGGCAAATTGGTGCCTGCGCTGCGCAAGCACGCCGAGACGCTCGACATGATCGCGCTCGCCAGTTTCCTCGAAGCCCTGCCGGAAACCGCGCTGGGCGAGTCCGTGGTGCCGGGCGGCAAAGCCTCCGAAGACGGCAAGGTGCAGGATGAGCAGTTGGCGATCGCCAGCATGCTCGGCGTGTCGGAGGAGGAATATCTCAAATCCCAGAAAGAGATGGAGAAGCGCTGATGGCGGCTCTGACATCCGGGCGCAAAACGCCCAAGCGCGAAGGCAAGCTGTTTTCCCGGCCTGTCGCCGCTACCACGAAAATCCATCACGGCGCGCTCGTCTGCCTCAACGCGGCAGGCAATGCGGTGCCCGGCTCTGCGTCCGCGACGCTCATTGTCGACGGCATTGCCACCGCCGAGGCCGACAACAGCGGCGGCGCGGCCGGAGCGGTGCGCGTCGAGGTGGAAAAGGGCGTGTTCCCGTTCTCCAACTCGTCAGCCGCCGACGCCATCACCGCCGCTGAAATCGGCGACCCTTGTTACATCGTGGATGACCAGACGGTCGCGAAAACCAACGGCGGCAACACCCGTTCGCTCGCCGGGACGATCGTCGATCTGGACGCGCAGGGCGTCTGGGTCCGCATTTCCTGAAAGGACAGACTTCGATGCTCGTTAACGGTGCAACTTTGCGCACGCTCGGCAGCAGCTTCAATGCGCTCTTCTCTCGCGGCCGCGTCCGCATTCAGAAACAGCGGCAGCTGGTCTCGACCGTGGTGCCCTCGACCACCAGCCAGAACGAATATGGCTGGCTGAAGGACCTTCCCGGCATGCGGGAATGGATCGGCGATCGTGTCATCCACCAGATGGAAGCCAACGGCTACGCCATCAAGAACAAGTCTTGGGAACAGACGGTCGCGGTCAAACGCGACGACATCGATGACGATAATGTCGGCGTCTATTCCCTGCGCTTCGAGCTGATGGGTGAAGCGGCTGAGCAGCATCCCGAATTGCTGGTATTCGATGCGCTGAAGAACGGTTTCACCACCAATTGCTATGACGGGCAGTATTTCTTCGACACCGACCACCCGGTGCTGGACGTGGACGGCAAGCCCATTTCGGTAGCCAACACCGATGGCGGCAGCGGCACGCCCTGGTTCCTGATCGATGATACGCGCAGCATATTGCCGGTCATCTTTCAGGATCGCCGCCCGCTGAAATTCACCGCGAAGGACAATCTCGACGACGACAATGTCTTCCTTCGCAACGAGTTCGTCTATGGGGCGGACGCCCGCTACAATGTCGGCTACGGCTTCTGGCAGACCTGCTGGGGGTCCAAACAGCCGCTCAACCCGGACAATTATGGCTCCGCGCGCGCCGCCCTTTCCGGCATGAAGGGCGATTACGGCCGCCCGCTTGGCGTCCGGCCAACCTTGCTGGTCGTGCCGCCGTCGCTCGAAAAGGCGGCGCTCAAGATCGTGAACAACGAGCTGGGCGCCAACGGCGAGAGCAACGAGTGGAAGGGCACCGCCAAGGTCGAGGTGGTTCCGTGGCTGGCCTGATCCGCGTCCGCTCGATCGGCGACCGGCGCCGCCGCGCCGGTCTCGCCTTCAGCCGGGAATGGTCGTCACCCGACGGTACGCTGATAAACGAGGCCCAATTCCTCGCGATCCTTGAAGATGATCAACTCATCATCGAGTTCGCCGCAGATGCCGAAGCGCCGGAATGGAAGTCCTATCCCGGTCGCGAGGAGGCAATCGCGGTCCTGCGCGACCACATCACCTATGACATCGCGCATGGGCGACCGCACGACAAGATGATCGGCCGGGAGGCTGACAGCACGGAATTCCAGAGCGCCGAGGGTGGCGAAGGCAGAACGGCTGAAGACGCGTCTTCAGCCGGGGCGCTGGAGCCGAAGGATGGGACCGGCACGGACGATGAAGCCGCCCCATCTGCTGACCCCCTCGGCGGCGAAGATGCTGCGGCGGTATCTTCGCAGGAGTCTCGCGAGGGCACGAACGACGACGCGACTGCGCAGGACGCGGCGTCGGTCGGAGAGAAAGAACCGGAGGAGAGCCTTCAGCCTCCGGTCGCCGCATCTGAACAGGAACAGGCCGGGGACGCACAAGCTGCCCCTGCCACCGAAGCACCCGCCACGAAAAGAGCCGGGTCGCGACGCCGTCAGGCGTAACCGGGCTGGGGCGGCGGTAGCGGGCGGGATGCCCTGAAATAGTGCGCCGCCGCCCCCGTTCCCTTTCTTCCTTCAGGAGCATCACCTCGTGCCGATCTTCGCCACCATTGCCGACATGCAGGCCCGGATCGCCGCGCGTGATCTGGTCGAGCTGACCGATGACGCAGCAACCGGCACGATGGATGTGGCCCGCGTCGAGCAGGCGCTCGCCCAGGCCGACAACGAGATCAACAGCTATGTCGCGGCCTATTACAAGCGCATCGACGCCAGCACGCCGGTTCCGCCGCTGCTGACCGATCTGGCTTGCGACATCGCCTATTATCGTTTGTTCCGCATTGGCTCGCCCACTGAACGCGCCGAGAAACTCTATGCCGCCGCGATCGCCAAGCTGCGCGACATTTCGCGTGGCGTCGCCAAGATCGACCAGGGCGAGAAGACATTCGAGGAACGCCCGGCGCAAATCCTCGTCGACAGTTCCGATCGGCTGTTCACTCGCGACAGCATGCGGGGGCTGTAATGGCGGGTGCATCGATCCGTTTCGATCTTCATGAGATAGATGGGCTGACGGCCGAACTGGACGCCGCCCACGCCCGCGCGCTCGATCTGTCGCCGCTGATGGGCCGCATCGGCATGGCGATGGAAACCACGGTGCACGAGCGTTTCGAGGCCGAGCAAGATGCCGACGGCACCAAATGGACACCGTCGATCCGCGCCAAGGAAGAGGGCGGCCAGACGCTGCGCGATCGCGGCCATCTGGACAACAGCATTACCCATCGCGCCGGTGCCGCCGAGGTCGAGATCGGTTCGAACCTGATCTACGCCGCGCCCAATTTCTTCGGGGCGACGATCACCGCCAAGGGCGAGGGTTACCTCAAGTTCAGCCTGCCGGGCGGGCTTGGCTTCGCGCAGGTGCGGAGCGTGACGATCCCGGCCCGCAATCCTCTCGGCATCGGCGGAGATGACGAAGACACAATAGGCGAACTGACCGCCGACTATATCTTGGGAGATTTGGCCGCATGATCGGGGCAATCCTTCTTATCTTGGGCGCTGTGTTCTTATGGGCGGCTGGGCTGTCCATCCTGTGGCGCTATGGTCCGCATGCAGACAAGCCGACCGGCCGTGAAAAGCTGCTGATGGCGCTGTGGCCGCTGGTCATGGTCGGGCTGTTGATTGGTGGGCTGGTCGAAGCCTTTTTCAGCCTGATTGTGCTGGCGGTGAAATGGCTGCGGGATGCTCTGTCATGATCGGTGCGGTCGAAAACGCGATTCTCGAACGGCTGCGCCTCGCCGGGACGGCGGGCGTGCTGGGATATCGCTATGAAAGCCTCGAAACCTATCCCGTCGACTGGGATATCTACCTCAAGGACAAGGTCGCCCTGCGCACGCCCGCCGCCTGGGCAACCTTCGGCGGCTGGGGCGCCAACAGCGACGGCGAAATCTGTCAGCCGCTGTTGCCTGCCACATTCGGCCTGGTGGTGATGGCGGAGAGCCTGCGGAACGAGCAGGCGACGCGGCACGGCGACCCGGTCACGGCGACATCGCCGGGCAGTTACCAGATGGTAATCGACGCCGTCGCGCTGCTCGCCGGTCATGACCTTGGGCTGCTCGCCGGGCCGATCGTCATCGGTGCCTGCCGCCATGTCCGGCCGCCCAAGGCTTTGGCCGAGCGCAGGATTTCGATGCTGGCGCTGGAGCTGCGCACGAAGGTGCAGTTCGATCCGGCCGATTTCGACGGCGGCGATATCGACGATTTCACCCATTTCCACGCCGACTGGGACATTCCGCCGATCGGCACGGGACGCGACGGCACTCCGATCGGCGGCGACCCTTGGACCGGCCCCGATCCCGACAACGCGGACGCGGCCGACGACGTTTTTCTACCGGGAGCAAGTGCATGAGCATCACGATCAAGGTCGTTCCGGCCGAGGGCCGCAAGGTCCGCCATCCAGACGGCCGGGAACTGGCCGCCAAGGGCGATACGGTAGTCCGCGACAGCTACTGGCTGCGCAAGATCGCGGACGGCGATGTCACCGAGGAAGCGGCAATCCCTGCGAAGAAGAAGGGTGAAGAGGCATGACCATCAGTTTCAATTCCATCCCGGTCGGGACGCGCACGCCCGGCGTCTTCGTCGAGTTCGACAGCTCGCGGGCGACCAATGGGCTGGTCGCCGGGATCAACCGCATCCTGCTGATCGGCCAGAAGCTCGCGGCCGGTTCCGCGACCGCGCTCGCGCCGGTAACCGTCACCGATGGCGGGCAGGCCGATCTGCTGTTCGGCCGGGGATCGCAGCTCGCGCGCATGTGCCGCGCGCTCAAGCTTGCCGACCGGCTGGTCGAAACGATCGCGGTGCCGGTCAACGACGAGGCGGCCGCGACGGCGGCGACCGCGACCATCACCTGCACCGGCCCGGCGTCGGCGGCGGGGACCATCGCGTTGATGATCGCGGGCCAGCGGGTGCCGGTGACCATCGCGTCCGGTTCGGCGGCCACCGCCATCGCCACGGCGATCGCGGCCGCGATCAGCGCCGCGCCGGACCTGCCCGTCACCGCGACGGCGGCGGCGGCCGTGGTGACCGTCACCGCGCGCCACAAGGGCCTGTGCGGTAACGAGATCGATCTGCGCCACAGCTATTATGTTGGCGAAAAGCTGCCCACGGGGGTCGGCCTGACCTTGACCGCCATGGCGGGCGGCACGGGTGAAACGGATCTCGCGGCGGTCTGGGCTGTCATTGCCGACGCGCCCTTTTCGGCGATCGCGATCGGCACGGCCACCGCCGCCGCGATCGCGGCCTGCAAGATCGAGCTGGACAGCCGCTTCGGCCCGATGCGCGCGATCGACGGGTTCCTGTTCGCGGCCAAGCCGGGCACGCAAGGCTCGCTCGCTTCCTTCGGCGCGGCGCTCAATACCGAGCTGGTCAGCATCATGGGATCGGGCAAGTCCCCGTCGCCGCCCTGGGAATGGGCCGCCAGCTATGCGGCGGTCGCCAATGCCAGCGGCAATATCGACCCGGCTCGCCCGCTCCAGACGCTGGCGCTGCCCGGCATCGTCGGCCCGAAGGAAGGCGAGCGGTTCAGCCGCGCCGAGCGCGAGTTGCTGTTGCGCGATGGTATCTCGACCTACACGGTTGATCAGGATGGCACCGTTCGGATCGAGCGGGCGATTACCACCTATCAGGTCAACGCCGCCGGGGCCGAGGACACCGCCTATCTCGATGCCGAGACGCTTCGGACACTGACCTTTCTTCGCTATGCGCTGCGCTCCCGCTTCGCGACCAAATACCCTCGTCACAAGCTGGCGGACGATGGCACGCGCTATGGTGCCGGTCAGGCGATCATCACGCCCAGCGTAGCCCGCGCGGAACTGGTCGCGTTCATACGGGAGGCAGAGGAAGCCGGGCTGGTCGAGGGCGTCGATGATTTCGTCGATGATCTGATCGTCCAGCGCAACGCCGGTGATCCGAACCGGCTGGATGCGCTCATTCCCCCGAACCTCATCAACCAGTTCCGCCAGTTCGCGGCGCAGGTGCAGTTCCGCCTTTGAGTTTAAGCGCCCATTCAGTGGGCATTGAAAGGACGTTAAATGGCAAATCCCAATCGCGTGGCAGGGCAAGCAGTCATCACGGCCGACGGCTTGCGGCTGGAAACCGATGGCTCCTCGACGCTGGAGCTGGGCGGGCCGGTGCGCTCGGCCGTCGCTGGCGATTATCAGGTCGGCAGCTTTACCGAGAAAGAGCAGGAATCGAAGCTGACCTGTTCGGTGCTGCTGAAGGGTGGCACCAAGGTAACGGCCCTGCGCAAGCTCGACAATGCCACGCTCACCGTACGCACTGATGTCGGCCAGCTGTGGGTGGTGCGCAATGCCTATTGCGCCGAGATCATCACGGTCAATACCAATGACGGCAAGGCGCAGATCATCTTCCAAGGCCCTCCGGCCGAGGAGTTGACGGTATGAGCAAGGCGGAAAGCATGCTGCCGGAAGGCGCGACGCTCATCGCGGACGGCAAGGTCCGTTACACTCTCCGGTATCCAATCAAATATTCCATGGGGAATGCCGAGCAGGAACTCGCCGAGATCGTCGTTCGTCGCAAGAATTTCTCTGACAACAAGGCGATCAAGGCGCTCGATAACGAGGTCGATATCGGCTTCACGCTGTTCTGTCGCCTGACCGGCATTGAGGAAGCGATTGCCGACAAGCTGGACGATATCGACCAGATCGCATTCGGCCGCATTGTCGAAAGTTTCACGACGCCTGGCCCGAAAACGCAGACCAGTGCGCGGGCTTCCTAG
>CAYLKZ010000025.1:0-33333 GCA_964384275.1 uncultured Sphingobium sp.
CGGTTGCCGGGCACCGGGGAGAAGGGCACCGCGATCTGGAGCTTGGGATAATAATTTCGGCCTGCCCGCATCCAGGCATCGGCCCAGCTATGGTCGAACACATATTCGCCCTGGCTGTGCGTCTTGAAATAGGCGGGCGCGCAGGCGAGCAGTCGGTTCTCGCGCTCCCCCGTCTCGATCAGGATCGGCGCGGATCGCCAGCCGGTGCGGGGACCTACGCTCCCCGATTCCTCCAGCGCGGTCAGGAAGGCGTGGGAAAGAAAAGGGTCGGCGCCGCCCGCGCAGCGATCCCACGCCTTCGCCGGGACGGAGCCTATGCCCTCGCCCAGCCGTATCACGGGCGCAGCTTCTCCTTCTCCCGTCATCGACGCGCCTCTGTGGGGACGCTGCCTTCGAAGATCGGCGCATCAGCCTCCGCCGCAACCGTCTGCCATTGCGATGCGTCTCGCACGGTCCAGCTCAGCACCGGCATCCCTTTGGCGCGCAGGCTTTGGACGAGAGGGCTGGGCAGGTCGCGAATATCATAAGCGAGAAAATCGGGACGAGCGCAGCCTATTGCAAGATGCCGCATAGCCCGGCCTCTCGCGCCCTTGCGGTTTTCCTCCGTCATCACCAGCCCATGGGGAATGGCGCGCCCGAAATGGTGGAACCAGCGCGATACGCCGGGGTGGAAGGACATGACGGCGGCGGGTCCGTCATAATGCCGCAGATCATGCAGCACCGCCTTGCACAGCGGATGGATTTCCCGCCAATGGTCGATCTTCAACTCGATCAGCAGCGGCGCCCGCCCCGCGATCAGCGCCAGCAGGGCGGCGAGCCTCGGCACCGGCCCGCTTCCCTGCCGCAGCGCGCAGGCCGCCAGTTCGGCGGCGGTTCGGGCCGCGAGCGGTCCGGTGGCGTTGTCCACCATCCGGTCGAGTCGCGCATCGTGAAAGACATGGGCAATCGCATCGGCGGAAAGGCGCACATCGCATTCCGCGCCATATCCGGCCGCGATCGCAGCGGCGAAGGCGGGCAGGCTGTTCTCGGCAGGCCCTTCCGGACGATGCAGGCCGCGATGGGCATAGAGATGGGCCGCGAGCCAGGCGGGAGCGCCCGGCCGGAACGATCCCGCCCGCTTCATGCCCGGGCTTGCGCTTTTTCGGCAGGGCGCGGAGCCGGATCGCCGGTCAGGCAATCCCTGATCCACTGCTCGGCGGCGGTCCAGCTGTCGATGCGCTTATGGGCATGGGGCGCCGCTTCGACATGGACCGCCATTTCCGGTTCGCCCACCATATGCAGACGCCAGACTTCGGGCGCGAAATGGGCGGTCGATCGGTGATGGGCGGCCAGATCGTCTACGAACAGTGCCGCGCTGGGCTGATATTCGTCAATCAGGCGGCGTATGGGCGTTCCCTTGCCGCCCTGATTCCAGAAGATCGGGAAGGCCACGCCCACCGCGCGGAGCTGATCCACCCGGCGGCCATGATCGTCCTCGCTGATATTGGTGAGCACGACGATATCGGCGATATCGGCAAGGCCCATCAGCGTCGGCAGCGCTCCCTCGATCGGATATTGGCGGTGCATCTCCGTCTGGAAGAAGCCGCGCAGCAGCGACCATACCTCATCCGTGCCCAACACCAGCCCGCCCTCTTTCCGGCGCAGCGCCTGGCCGAAGTCGCGATGGGCAAGGTCGAATTCGATATCATGCGCCTCGTCCAGCCATTGCCGGAACGGCACGACCATGTGCAGCAGCACCTCGTCGCAATCGGTGATCAGCAGCGGGCGCCCGCTCATCGGCCTATCTCCCGCCCGATCGCCATCAGCCGGTCGGGCGACAGGCCGAGCGTGTCGGCGCAGGCGATGAGATCCGGCTCATGCGCGGCGAGGAAATCCAGCGCGGCCTGCCACAGCACGGGGTCGTCGGCCCGAGCGCGCAACTGGTCCGCATCGAGGCCGGTGAGCGAAAGCAACCGCTCCGCGCGCGCTTCCTCGCCGAGAATCCAGGCCAATGCCTGCAATGCGATGACATCCGGGTTCGCACCATTGCCATTTTCGTCCGGGGAGAGCATGAGGTTCCTTCGAATATGCGAGGGTTTCGGTCGCGGGACCGAAATGGAGTGACGGGTGACTAAGCGCATACTGGTTGTTGAGGACAATGAACTCAACCTCAAGCTTTTTTGCGATCTGCTGAGGGCGCACGGCCATGAGACGCGAGCGGTGTCGGATGGCCGTGAAGTGCTGAAGCAGGCAAGCGATTTCCAGCCCGACCTCATCATCATGGATATCCACCTGCCGCATGTCAGCGGACTGGACCTCATCATCGCGCTGAAGGCCGATGCGGCGCTGGCGACGGTGCCGATCATGGCGGTGACCGCCTATGCGGGCAAGGGCGATGAAGAACGGATTCGGGAAGCAGGGGCGGAGGCCTATGTATCCAAGCCGATATCGGTGATGAAATTCATCGACGTGGTGAATAGCCTGATTTGATTCCGGCTGCGGATCGATTCGGCTAGCCTGACAGATCGAAAGACCAACGCATACAGAAAAAGCCCGAGCCAAATGGCCGGGCTTCCTTCTGTCATGCGATTCGCGATTCGACCGCCAGCAGGCGATTCGAATCGGAGAAAGCCTTACTTGATCTTGGCTTCCTTGAACTCGACATGCTTGCGCGCAACCGGATCATATTTGCGGAAGCTCAGCTTCTCGGTCTGGGTGCGGGGATTCTTCTTGGTGACGTAGAAAAAGCCGGTGTCAGCGCTGCTCACAAGCCGGATCTTCACTGTGGCTGGCTTTGCCATGGCCCGTTCCTTCAAAAAACCGTTTAAAAAATAAGGCGGCCAGCTGCCGCCCCGTTTCAGCGGCGGCTCATGGGACAGTTTGCCGGGCTTGTCAACAGCACAGTGCCGATATCTGCCGAAAAGCCCCGTTCCGCGCCGTAACGCCAATGTCATTTAAGGCGGCTATTAACCATTTCCGGCCATGCTGGTCTCGACTCTCGATGCAGAGTCGCAAGAGAGGAGAAGCGCCATGCAGCAGAACTCCACCATGGGTATCCGGTCTAACCTGCGATCACGACTCGACGCGCTGGCTGATTGCCAGCCGGGCGGCGATTCGGGCCTGCGGGAGCAGCTCGACAGGATTCGCCGGGAAGCGCACAGCCACGGACTCATTCCCGCCGCGCAACTGGCGGCGGCGCTGGGCGACATGCTGGCGAGCGGCAGGCTGGGCAGGGCGATCGCTTCTTCGCTCGACCTGATGCGCGATGCACTCGATTGCGAGGATAACCGCCCGGAAAACGGCGCCATTTATATGGCGGCGCTCACTTCGCGCTTCGGCTATTGAGGCGGGGATCGGGGCCGTCATCGGGTCAGAGAGGGGAGGTCATGCCTCGCGGCTATGGCAAAGACCCGTTTCCTGCCCCATAAGGCCAGGCGATGGACGCCCTGCTGATCGCCTTCTTCCTCAATCTGCTCACCGAAGCGGTTGGGCGTAGCCCGCGCCTCGGCGCCATCCTTTATGCGCGCTATGGCGGCAGCAATCAGGTCGTTGCCGGCATGGCGCTGGCGCTTGCCGCCAATGCGGCGATTGGTGCCTGGGCCGGGGGCATTATCGCCTCGATGCTCTCGCCAGAAGCGCGCAACCTCTTCTGGGCGCTGAGTCTCGCCGCTGGCGGCGCCGGGTTGTTCTGGATGGGACGCAAGCTGGATGAGCTGTCCGGCTGGCGGATCGGGCCGCTGCTGACCAGCTTCCTCGGCCTCTTCATCCTCGGCCTCGGCGAAGGACCGGCCTTCATGACCGCAGGCATAGCCGCATCGCGGGCCGACCCGTGGATGGCCGGCATCGGCGGCGCGCTGGGCGGGATCGTCGGTTGCGGGGCCATGATCGCGGCAGGGAGCGCCGTTTCGCCTCGTTTGCTCGGTGGGGTACGCATCGCACTGGGCGTCTTATGGCTGTTGCTTGCCTTCATGATCGCGGTGTCTGCGCTGCGGCTCGTATGATCGACAAACCCAATCAGGGATAGTGCAATAATCCATGGGCCTTCTGGCACAAAATGGGCGATAAGACGTTTGGTGATCGACTCAAAAAGGAGGAATTCTATGGCATCGAAAAAGCAGAAGGGTGCGCCCGAGAAGCTGAACACTCCTACGGATCTCAACAGCAACGAGACATTGAGTGTCGCCGAAGCGCTCAACAAGGCGCTGGCCGACAGCTATGCCCTGTATTTCAAGACCAAGAATTTTCATTGGCATGTGTCCGGTCCGCATTTCCGCGATTATCATCTGATGTTCGATGAGCAGGCGGCGCAAATTCTGGGCGTAACCGATGCGATCGCTGAGCGTGTGCGCAAGACCGGCAATGTGACGCTGCGTTCCGTAGGCGATATCGCCCGGCACCAGACGCTTCGCGACAATGACGCCGATTTCGTCGCGCCGAAGGACATGCTGGACGAACTGCGCCAGGATAATTTGTCGCTGGTCCAGACCTTCCGCGCGGTGAAGGCAGCGGCCACCGAGGCGGATGACAATGCGACCGAAGGCATTGTGGACGACTGGACCGATCAGGCCGAAGAACGCGCCTGGTTCCTGTTCGAGGCCGGCCGCTCGGCCTGATCCGGCTTTTGCCTGACGGCGTCAGAGCTTGGCGACCGATCCGGGCAGAAGCGTTTCTCTATCGCCGCCTGATCGATTGGGCGGCGGCTTGATCGGCAAAGGCCGCGCTTCCTCGAAGGAGAGCGCGGCCTTTTTTGATTCGGAGCCTCTGAATCGGAACAAGGCATCTGACACTCGGTTTTGTCTGGCTCATCCCGAAGAGAGCGGAGGCTGCATTGCCGGAGCCAAACCGCCCCGTCCACAAAATGTAAGGCACCCGCGTTTCAGGTTATGGATGGCGGATCGCTTTTGATTTTTACCTTTGCCCATGATGCTTCAGGCGAGCGCTCCTGTCGCGAGCGCTGCTGAGACGAGGGGAGGCGGTGGATATAGCCGGTGCTTCCCGCCCAAGGGCGTAGGTTAGGCCAAGGGCTGCTGCTGGTTTGAGCAGCTAAAGAGTGAAGGCGATTCTGGAATTAGCCCTTCATGCCGTCCTACGCCTCAGCAGGGTTCTGCCTTTCCCGCCACTAAGAGCAGGGAGGGAGTCGCCGAGTCGCGGGGCGATGAAAAGCGAAGGCGCTTCCCTCATGCCGGGGAAGAAAGGCGCCATTGGGAAGCCGTCCGACGAGTATAAAAGCCCGATACAAAAAAGGCGGAGGACATCCCCCGCCTTCTTCGTTTATCGCTGGACCGCGTCAGTCTGCTTTGGACTGAAGATTGACGGCGGCATATTTGCCGCGACGGTCGATCTCGATCTCAAAATCGAGACGGTCGCCTTCCTGTAGACTGGGAAGGCCCGCGCGCTCGACGGCGCTGATATGCACGAAGGCGTCCGGCTGGCCGTCGTCGCGCTGAATGAAGCCAAAGCCCTTCATCGCGTTGAAGAACTTCACCGTGCCGCTGGCGCGCTCACCGGTAAGCTGACGCTGCGGGCCACGATCACCGGCACCGGCGGGGCCGCGCTCCGGGCGCGCCGCCGGGCGATCGCTCACGGGCAGCGGTTCGCCGTCGATCTTGAGATCGGTCGCGGAAACCTTGCCGCCGCGATCCACCAGCGTGAAGCCGAGCGGCTGACCTTCGGCCAGGCCCGTAAGGCCAGCCTGTTCGACCGCGCTGATGTGCACGAACACATCCTCGCCGCCATCGTCACGGACGATGAAGCCAAAGCCCTTCTGGCCATTGAAGAATTTTACGACGCCGGTGCCTTCGCCGACAACCTGGGCAGGCATGCCGCCGCGGAAGCCACCGCCACCGCCGCCGAATCCGCCGCCGCCGCCACGGCCGCCGCCGAAGCCGCCACGATCACCGCCGCCGAAGCCACCGCGATCGCCACCGCCGAATCCGCCGCGATCACCGCCGCCGAAGCCGCCACGATCACCGAATCCGCCGCCGAAGCCGCCACGGTCCTGAAAACCGCCAAAATCGTCGCCGCCGAAATTATCTCGTTTGTCCCTGCCGCGTCCGCGGCGACCTCTATCAAAACTCATGCCCTGTTATTCACTTTCGCTTCGCCCGCTTTCTTTCGGATGAACATGCCGGACGAAGAGACATGAAGAATCCGCCGCGCAGCACGGTCACGCTGGCAGTATATCAGCTTTGTGGCCGAGGGCTAATCTTTTCTTCCATTCGCCGCGACAATCGTAAAATACTGTCAAGGCACGGTTTTCGCGGGCGTTTCAGGGCCGGGTCTGGCCGGTGCCGCGCACCACCCATTTATAGGTGGTGAGCCCTTCCAGCGCGACCGGGCCGCGCGCATGCAGACGGCCCGTGGAAATGCCGATTTCCGCGCCCAGGCCGAATTCTCCGCCGTCCGCGAACTGGGTGGAGGCGTTCCACATCACGATGGCGCTGTCGACCGCGTTGAGGAATTTCTCGGCGACGGAGGCGTCCTCCGCGATGATCGCATCGGTATGGTGGCTTGAATGGGCGCCGATATGGGCGAGCGCCTCGTCGAGTCCCTCAACCTGCGCGGCGGAGACGATGGCGTCGAGATATTCGGTGTCCCAATCCTCGTCGCTGGCCTCCGTCACGCGGGGGTCGAGGGCGCGAATCGCCGTATCTCCGCGCACCACGCAGCCCGAGTCGAGCAGCGCCGCCACCACGTCCCGGCTGGCGGGGAAACCCGAGTCGAACAGCACGGTCTCGGTCGCGCCGCATACGCCGGTGCGCCGCATCTTGGCGTTGAGAATCAGCGAGCGCGCCATTTCCGTGTCGGCGGAGGCATGCACATAGCTCGTGTTCATGCCGTCGAGATGGGCGAGCACGGGCACCCGCGCTTCGTCCTGCACCCGCGCGACCAGCGACTTGCCGCCGCGCGGCACGATGAGGTCGATGAGGCCGGCGGCGCGCAGCATCGCGCCCACCGCCGCGCGGTCCGTGGTGGGGACGAGTTGAATCGCATCGACCGGCAGGCCGCCCGCCGCGATGCCTTCGGCCATGGCCGCATGGATCGCGCGGTTGCTCTCCACCGCCTCGCTGCCGCCGCGCAGAATCGCCGCATTGCCCGCGCGCAGGCAGAGGGCGGCGGCGTCCGCGGTCACATTGGGGCGGCTTTCATAGATGATGCCGATCACGCCCAGCGGCACGCGCACGCGTTGCAGGATCAAGCCATTGGGGCGAGTCGCCTCGCTGATCTTCTCGTTCAGCGGATTGGGCAGGCGGGCGACCTGATCGACCCCGGCGGCGGTCCCTTCCACCCGCGCCGGATCGAGCTTCAGCCGATCGAGCAAGGCGGAGGAAAGCCCGCGCGCGGCGGCATTGTCCATGTCCTGCGCATTGGCGCGGCAGATATCGGCGCTATGATCGCGCAGCGCCTGCGCGGCCAACTCCAGCCCGCGCGCCTTCTGCTCGTCACTCGCCTGCGCCAGCGCGCCGCTGGCCTTGCGCGCCCTGGCGGCCATCGCCGCGATCAGCATCTCGGGAGTCTGGGTCATGTCGTTCATAGGGAAATAAGGTCCGCTTCTGCTATTGCCGTGCCTCTATCATGATGGCGGAGATGGCGCAAAGCCGAATGGCGCGCAGGGCGCGGGGGCTTTGCCGCGACGAATGGAGCGGCCGCCGAGCGATCCTGCCCCAATGCGCCGTTGAGCTTTGGCGCGCGGGCCGATAAGGGAAACTCCATGACCATCTATTTTCATGAAGAAGACCTGCCCGCCGGGGTGCTGGCCGAAGGTCCCGTCGCCATCGATACCGAAACCATGGGCCTCATCACCCCGCGCGACCGGCTGTGCGTCGTGCAGATCGCCGACGGCAGGGGGGACGAGCATCTGGTGCGCTTTTCACCCGGCAGCAGCTATGACGCGCCCAATCTGAAGGCGGTGATCGCCGACCCGGCGCGGTTGAAGCTCTTCCATTTCGGCCGCTTCGATATCGCCGCGCTCCAGCATTATCTGGGCGTGCTGGCCACGCCCGTCTATTGCACCAAGATCGCCTCGCGCCTCGTGCGCACCTATACCGACCGCCATGGCCTCAAGGAACTGGTGCGCGAGCTTCTGGGCCAGGAAATCAGCAAGCAGCAGCAAAGCTCCGACTGGGGCGGGCCGGTGCTGTCCGACGCGCAGCGGGATTATGCCGCGTCCGACGTGCGCTATCTCCACCGCATGAAGGAAGAGCTGGACCGCAGGCTGGTGCGGGAAGGGCGCATGGAACTGGCGCAGGCCTGTTTCGATTTCCTGCCGCATCGCGCGCTGCTCGATCTGGCGGGCTGGCCCGAAACCGATATATTCTCCCACGTCTGAGCCTTTTGCGAAGGACATAGCCGCTCATGTCTCGTCTGGCCGATACCCAACGCACCGCTCGCCAGCACTGGGCGACGCCCGGCGGCGCGCATGACAGGATGGTGGGCCTGCTCAAGAAGCTGCTGCCCATGGGGGTAGGCGCGCTGGCGGCGTTCCTTGCCGCGGCGCCCTTCACCATGCAGGACGAGGTGAGCTTCGTGCTCGACAAGAAGGATGTCGATGTCGCGGGTGAGCGGATGAAGGTGCGGGAGGCGCTCTATCGCGGCACCGATGGCAAGGGGCGGCCCTTCTCGCTGCGCGCGGGTTCCGCCGTGCAGAAAAGCTCGCGCGATCCGGTGGTCGAGATGAAAGACCTGTCGGCCCGCCTGCTGATGAGCGACGGCGCCGCCGTGCTGAAAGCCGACCAGGGGCGCTATAATCTCGATACCGAGCAGATGAAGATCGTCGGCCCGGTGCAGTTCGATTCGGCGCAGGGCTATCGCCTCACCACCCGCGACGTGAATGTCGACCTGCGCTCTCGCAACATGAAGAGCGACGGGCGGGTCTATGGCCGCATTCCGATGGGGCCGTTCGACGCCGATCATCTTCAGGCCGATCTCAACGCGCGCACGGTGACGCTGGTGGGCAATGCGCGCTTGCGTATCGAGCAAAATGGCATCAAAGGGCGATAATCATGGTGCGGCCGCTTTTCCTTGCTTTTCTGTCGCTGGCTATCGGTGTTTCCGGGGCCTTCCTCTACGGTTCTTTCGGGGGGCAGGCGCAGGCGCAATTGCTGAGCGGGCATGACAGCGGCGCGCCGGTCAATTTCTCCGCCGACCGGATCGAGGTGCAGGACCGCGCCGACCGGGTCGTGGTGTCGGGCAATGTGCATGTGACGCAGGGCGGACTGACGCTCGATTCGGCGCGCATGACGGTCGCCTATCGAAACACCGGCAGCATAGAGATCGACCGGATCGACGCGGCGGGCAATGTGCGCGTGGCGCGCGGCAATGAACGCGCCCGGGGCGACGCCGCCATCTACGATCTCAACAGCCGCATCATCACCCTGATCGGCAATGTCGAGCTGCATCAGGGCAGCAATCGCCTCACCGGCGGGCGGTTGGTGATGGATCTGCAAAGCGGGCGCTCCACTGTCGATGGGCGTTCCTCCGGTGGCGCCGGGGTGTCGCAGGGCGGCGGAGGGCGCGTCACCGGCACCTTTACCGTGCCCCAGCGCAGCGGCGGCAACTGATCCGCGTTCTTTCCTTCGATTCATGCTATTAATCGGTCGTTTCGAATATCTTCCCTCTAGGCGGGGAAGCTTTGCTCATGCATAAGCGGGCGGGCTGGCCCCGGCCATGCACAAAGCCTGCCAGTTTCCGGTTGCGATCGGACAGGCGGCTTCCCGATCTGGTCCGCAGGTACTAAGGATATGTCATGGATGACGTTTCGGTGATGGATCGGCCCGGCCCCGATGGGAATGACGGCGCGGCCTTGCTGGCGCGCGCGGGCGGGCTGGAGGTGGTGTCCATCGCCAAGAGCTACGACCGCAGGCCGGTGCTGACCGATGTGTCGCTGACCGTCGCCAAAGGCGAGGTGGTTGGCCTGCTCGGTCCCAATGGCGCGGGCAAGACGACCTGCTTCTATTCGATCATGGGCCTTGTCCGCCCGGACAGCGGCCGCATCGCGCTCGACGGCCATGACATCACCGGCCTGCCCATGTACCGGCGCGCCATATTGGGCCTCGGCTATCTGCCGCAGGAAACCTCGATCTTTCGCGGGATGACGGTGGAGCAGAATATCCTCGCCGTGCTGGAGCTGGCCGAGCCGGACGCCGCCGCCCGCGCCACCCGGCTGGAAGAGCTGCTCGGCGAATTCGGGTTGGTCCGCCTGCGTGACAGCTCCGCCATGGCGCTGTCGGGCGGTGAGCGCCGCCGCTGCGAGATCGCCCGCGCGCTGGCCGCCAACCCCTCGATCGTGCTGCTCGACGAGCCGTTCGCGGGCATCGATCCGCTCTCCATCGCCGATATTCGCGATCTGGTGAAGCAGTTGCGCACGCGCGGCATCGGCGTGCTCATCACGGATCATAATGTGCGCGAGACACTGGAAATTGTCGATCGCGCCTGCATCATTTACGACGGCAAGGTGCTCTTCACCGGCAGCCCGGAAGAACTGGTCGCCAATGCCGAGGTGCGTCGCCTGTATCTGGGCGAAAGCTTCTCGATGTAGATCATGGGAAGGGTGAGGAGGCGATAATGGCACTGGCTCCCCGCCTCGACCTGCGGCAAAGCCAGTCGCTGGTGATGACGCCGCAGCTTCAGCAGGCGATCAAGCTGCTGGCGCTCTCCAATATCGAGATAGAGACCTATCTGGCGGGCGAGCTGGAACGCAATCCGCTGCTCGAAATCGCGGGCGGCGGGGAGGGTGCGCCTAGCGAAGCAGGGGCGGAAGGGCCGCCCGATGAGGGAGTTGCGCCTGCCTCCGCGCCCGATGCCGGTAGCGACGCGATGATGCGCGACGATGCGGTGATGCCGGAAAGCCCGCTCGATATCGAAGCAGGCCCGGAAGAGGGCGCCGATCGCGGCGGCAGCGAGGACGATATGGCGGCGGGCTTCTCTGGCGGTGGAGGGCTGGGTGAGGACTATGCGTCGTCCGGCGGTTTCGGCGAGGAAGGGCCGGATTTCGACAGCTTCGCCAGCGGAGAGGCAGGGCTTTACGAGCATCTTATGGATCAGGCCCGCCTGCGCCTCACGGATAGCGAATTGCTGATCGCCAGCCAGATCATCGGCCAGATCGACGAGGCGGGCTATCTGGAGGCGGATCTGCTCCAGATAGCCTATGCGTTGCAGGTGCCGCTCGCCGAAGTGGAGGCGGTGCTCGCCATCGTCCAGAGCTTCGACCCCATCGGCATCGCTGCCCGCTCGCTGGCGGAATGTCTGGCGTTGCAGGCGAAGGAGGCCGATCGTCATGACCCGGCGATGGCGGCGCTGCTCGCCAATCTCGACCTGCTGGCGAAAGGCGCGTTGCCGCAGTTGCGGCGCATCTGCGGCGTCGATGAGGAAGACCTTGCCGACATGATCCGCGAACTGCGCGGCTATGATCCGAAGCCCGGCCTGCGCTTTGCCGCCGCTGGCGCGGGACAGGCCGTGATTCCCGATCTTTTCGTGACGCCCAGAGGGCAGGGCTGGGCCATCGAGGTCAACGGCGCCACGCTGCCGCGCCTGCTCGTCAACCGGGTCTATTATGCCGAATTGTCGGGCGGGGTGCAGGACAAGCTATCGAAGGCTTGGCTTTCGGATTGCCTTGCCAGCGCCAACTGGCTGATCAAGGCGCTCGAACAGCGGCAGCGCACGATCATCAAGGTAGCGACCGAGATCGTGCGCCAGCAGGAGGAATTCTTCCGCCACGGCATCGCCCATTTGCGCCCGATGACGCTGCGGTCGGTCGCCGAGGCGATTGGCATGCACGAATCGACCGTCAGCCGCGTCACGAGCAACAAATATCTGTCCTGCCCGCGCGGCCTGTTCGAGCTAAAATATTTCTTCACCAGCGCCATCGCTTCGGCCGATGGCGGAGAGGCGGTGTCGGCGCAGGCGGTCAAGAGCCGGATCAAGGCGCTGATCGCCGCCGAGGATCCGCGTAAAATCCTCTCCGACGATACGCTGGTCGATCTGCTGCGCGCCGAAGGCTTCGATATCGCCCGGCGCACGGTCGCCAAATATCGCGAATCGCTGGGCATCGGCTCCTCGGTGCAGCGGCGACGGCAGAAGGCGCTGGCGGGCTGAACCTAAGACCAAAGTAGGGGATGGCCGCTGCTTGTCTGCCCGGCGCGGGCAATGATAGTCTGCTTTCATCTGACTGTTGATCCGGGTCAAGGCGACCGGGCAGCGGGCTGATAAGCAACGCGACGACAGGCCGGGTGCCTGCCGGTTTGGGAAGGACTTTCCGCATGAGTGACGCAGTGCAGATGATCAAGGTATCGGGCGGTTGGGAACGGGAGCTGGTTGCCCGCAGCGGCTATCGCTTTCATGTTCGCCCGGCGATGGAGCTTGATGTAGAGGCGCTGGAAGGATTTTTCGGGCAGGTCGCGCCCGCCGATCTGCGTTTCCGCTTCCTGACCGGCGTGTCGCATGTGCCGGAGGAGACAATCGCTTCCATGGCGCGTGTCGACCATGACAGGACGGAAAATTTCCTGGCGATCGATCCCGATGGCTCGCTGGTTGGCAGCGCGATGGTGGCGGCCGATGACAGGCTGGATACCGCGGAAGTAGCGATCTCCATCCATAAGGATTACAAGGGACGCGGCATCGGCTGGATGTTGCTGGGCCATGTCGCGGCCTATGCCAAGGCACGCGGCATCCGCCGTCTCCAGTCGATCGAGAGCCGTGAAAATCACGCCGCGATAGAGCTGGAACGCGAAATGGGCTTCACCGCCCGCCCGGTGGAGGGCGAGCCGAGCCTGGTGCTGGTGGAGTGCATCCTTAACGGCTGACGGCTGCGGGGCGGGCGACGCGGCGCTGGCGGCGCGAAGGAAGGACGCGGGACGGCGATCGATTTTCTTCCGCCGCCATTGCATTCTGGGTGTTGCCAGACGCCCCGCGACCCGCTAGACGCCGCCACTCCAGCACGTGCGGAGCGGTGGCCGAGTGGTCGAAGGCGCTCGCCTGGAAAGTGAGTATACGTCAAAAGCGTATCGAGGGTTCGAATCCCTCCCGCTCCGCCAGGACCCCCTCCATAGGGGTCCACAGAAGTTCACCCGGATTGACGTTTTTCCTCTGAAATCTGACGCTTAGCGGGTCAGGTCGGCCACAGTTGTCCACGCGCCTCCACTCATGGCGTGGTTCTGATTCGTGGTCCCGGCACCGGAAAAACGTGGTCTCGGAGATAACGATGTTGAGTGACGCAAAAATCCGCGCAGCTAAGGCGCGCGAAAAGGCATACAAGCTTACGGACAGCCATCGCCTCTACCTTCTGGTGAAGCCCAATGGCTCGAAGCTCTGGAAGTGGAATTACGCCTACGACGGCAAGCAAAAGACGATGGCCTTTGGCATCTACCCGATGGTCAGTCTCGTAAACGCTCGCTCGAAGCGGGACGACGCCCGCGCCCTGCTCGATGAGGGCAAAGACCCGTCGATCGTCAAGAAGCTGCGGATCGAAGCCAATTTGGAAGCATCGCGCAATACGTTCGAGCGCGTGGCGCGCGAGTGGCATGAAAACGCGAAGGGGCAATGGGCTACGATCCATGCAGATGATGTGCTGCGCAGCCTTGAACGGGACGTGTTCCCGCTGATCGGAGAGTTGCCAATCTCGGAACTGACCGCCCCCAAAATCCTTGAGACGCTGAAAAGCATCGAGGACCGGGGTGCGATCGAAACCGCCAAGCGTGTGCGGCAACGTATCTCAGCCGTGTTTATTCACGCTATCGCCAAGGGCATTGCCGAGAAAGACCCCGCCGAGAAGCTGGGGGCGGTATTGAAGCCTCTCCGCAAGGGACGCCAACCCGCCATTACCGATCTCGCGCGCTTGCGGCGGATGATAAACGATGCCGAGGAGGATTACGCCCGCCCGATCACCCGCTTGGCGCTGCGTCTCCTTGCGTTGACCGCCGTTCGCCCCAACGAAATCCGGGGCGCACGTTGGGAGGAGTTCGAGAGCCTGAATGGCCTGGACCCGATTTGGCGCATCCCGGCAGCGCGCATGAAGGGCGATTTGGACCGCAAGAATGAGATCGGCGGCGATCATCTCGTTCCGCTGGCTCGCCAGAGCGTCGAGGTGCTACGCGCGCTATGGCCGTTGACCGGCAGCGGCCCCCTGCTCTTTCCGAGCAATCGCCACGGCCATCGGCCCATGAGCGAGAACGCAATCGGCTATCTGCTCAATCGGGCGGGCTATCATGGACATCATGTGCCGCATGGTTTCCGCGCCGCCTTCTCAACGATTATGAACGAATGGGCCGAACGACATGGCAAGAAACATGACAGGCAGATCATCGACCTGATGCTAGCGCACGTCCCTAAGGAGAAGGTGGAAGGAGCTTACAACCGGGCCGCCTATCTGGAGCGCCGCCGAGAGTTGGCCGTTATTTGGGCGGATATGCTGACGGAAACCCTACCGCCGCCCACCGTCCTTGTCCGCCGACCGGCAAAGGAAACCGGCGAGTTCTCGCGGAGGCGGATTCCGGCAGAGGTGCCTGCCGGTTTCCAGTTTCCCCAACTCGCGCAAGCTGGATAGCACCGTGGCGAGCCGCTCCACGGGGCGAGGTTGTCGTTGGTGCGGCCGAACGACGGCTTCGCCCATTCGATCGACTAGCCGTTGGTCGAGGGCGAGGCCGGTGATCCAGTATCGCAGGAAACGGCAGTAGCCGGGTGGAGCGCTCCAAGCCCGACGGGTCCGCCCGCCCTCGTCTGGTTCCAGAAGGATATGCTATTCTCTGTCGAGCCGAAACCGTTGGGGTGTCACGCCGGTTAGGTCTCGGAACTTGAGTGCAAAGTGACTCTGGCTCGAATAGCCCACGGCAAAGGCTATCTCGGTGATGGTCATATCGGTCGAAATCAAAAGCACTTTTGCGCGCTCGATCCGGCGAATGAGAACGAACTGATGGGGCGGAACGCCGGTGGATTGTCGGAACGCCTCACTGAAATGGTGAAGGCTTCTGTCCGCAACGCTTGCCAGCGTTGCGATGCTCAGATCATCGGCCAGATGTGTCTCGATATATTCGATGACTCTCCGTAAGCGGAAATTGCCCAAACCACCCTTCACCCGACCGAAACGCCTTTCACCATCAGAGTAGTGGCGAAACAGATGCGCGGCGAGGATGATACCAAGATGTTCCGCGAACAGCTTTTCAGCCGCACCTTCTCTGGCAAGTTCCTCGCGCCATGTTCGCGCGGTAAGGGCAAGGCGTTCATCGGTTATCGCCACCCGCGTTTGCAGGCTGCTACTGTCCCGGCCAAATGTCTCGTTACCAACGCGGTCCAGCAGATCACGGTCGAGCGCCATGCCAATGATTTTCGGTGATGCCTGCCAGCGCATAAAGAAGGGGTTGTCGCCCGGATTGATATAGACATCCCGAAACTCGACTCTTTTACGCTGCAAGCGGTCACTTCCAGGCATTTGCCATTCCATCTCGAACGGGTCGCCTTGGTGGACCACGATCGCCAATTGCCGACCGCCGATCAAACCGCCCCTCAATGGTGATAGCGAACCGCTCACGACGTGGATGCCGCGATGACTCAGCTTGGCATCGAGCATGAGACGTTCAGTGCTGATCGGATAGGAGAAATCAATAAACTCCGGCGATTTTCCAGAATGATCGGTCATTGCGACGTTCTGCCTGCCGTTCCGATCATTTGAGTCGGAGCGGCAGTCCCGCGACGAGGAGTTGCACCTGATCGCAGGCTGCGGCGACGCGCTGGTTGACGATACCGGCCTCGTCGCGGAATTGGCGGCCCAGCGCATTATCGGGCACGATGCCCCAGCCAACCTCGTTGCTGACCAGAACCAGCGCCCCACGCGATGCAGTGATCGCAGAGATCAGCGCGTCGGTGGCGGCAGGAATGTCCTGCCCGGCGAGCAGCAGATTGCTGACCCACAGTGTCAGGCAATCGGCCAATAGCACCGTATCGGGCGCTGCATGAGCGGCGATAGCAGCAGGCAATTCGAGAGGCGCTTCGATCGTGGTCCATGTCGCATCGCGATCGGCGCGATGACGGGCAATGCGCTCACGCATTTCCTCGTCGAAGGCTTGCGCCGTGGCGATGAAAACCGGCTTTTGTCCGCTCGCTTGCGCCCAATCCTGCGCAAAGCGGCTCTTGCCGGAACGCGCGCCGCCGATGACAAGCAATCTATCCATTCCGTTGCTCCATCCCCAAAGCCAGCAGCGCGTCGATGTCGAGGTGATTTTCCAGTTCGGCGGCGATGGCATCGAGCGCGGCATCGACGATCGCGCCGTGTTCGGCCCCATCCGATTCCGAACCCAGCCGGGCGAGCAATGCCGCGCGGAGCGCCGTGCTGCTCAGCGCACCGTGGATATAGCTGCCCAGCACGCGACCGTCCGCGCTGGTCGCACCATCGCGTTGCGCGTTGTCCAATCTGGCGAAGGGACGCGCGGTGTCGGGTCCACGGGTTTCGCCCATGTGCATTTCGTAGCCCATGAAGGCCGCGCCCAGCGCCATGCCGCTAACCCGATACAAGGTCTTTTCGGACAGCAGAACGGTGTCCACATCCATGAGGCCCAGCCCGGTGATCTCCCCGGCAGAACCTTCGATACCGTGCGGATCGGCAATGCGTCGGCCCAGCATCTGATATCCGCCGCAGATTCCCAGCACCGTGCCGCCACGTCGATGATGGGCGAGGATGTCGATGTCCCAGCCCTGTTCGCGCAAGGCTGCCATGTCGGCTATGGTGGCTTTGGAGCCGGGAAGGACGATCAGCGCGGCATCGCCGGGCAGCGGTTGGCCGGGCGGCACCATTATCAGTTCGATGCTGCTTTCCACCTTCAGCGGATCGAGATCGTCGAAATTGGCGATACGCGGCAGGATCGGACAGGCGATCTTCAAGCGCCCCTTTTTCGCTGGGTCGCGCTTTTCCAGCACTACGGCATCTTCGCTCGGCAGACGGGCGGTTTGTCGCAACCACGGCACCACACCAAAGCCACGCCAGCCCGACAGTGCCTCGATCTGGCGATAGCCATCCGCGAACAGCGCGAGATCGCCCCGGAACTTGTTGATGATGAAGCCCCGGATCATCACCGCATCTTCTGGCGCGATAACGGTGCGGGTGCCGACGATCGCCGCGATCACTCCGCCGCGATCAATGTCTCCCACCAGCACCACCGGCACATCGGCCGCGCGGGCGAAACCCATATTGGCGATGTCGCCGCCGCGCAGGTTGATTTCGGCAGGTGAGCCGGCGCCTTCCACGACCACCAGATCGCATCCGGCGCGAAGCCGACCGTAGCTTTCCAGAACTTGCGGCAACAGGCTGGCGCGCGCTGCGCGGAAGTTGGCGCCCCCCAATGTTCCGCGAACACGACCCTGGACAATCAATTGCGAGGTGTGGTCCGCTTGCGGTTTCAGCAGCACCGGATTCATATCGGTGTGCGGCTCGACGCGGCAGGCCATTGCCTGCAACGCCTGCGCCCGGCCAATTTCGCCGCCATCCACGGTGACAGCGGCATTGTTCGACATGTTTTGCGGCTTGAATGGCCGCACCCGCAAACCCCGGTTGGTGAAAACCCGGCAGAGTCCCGCGACGAGCACCGACTTACCGACATCGGAGCCGGTGCCTTGCAGCATCAGCGCGCCCAAAGTGCACTTCCTCCCGCGATGAGCCACAGCAGCAGGCACGCGCGCAGATAGACCCGCAGCGCCCGCTGCACATCGCTGGCATCCGCATTTGCCCGGCCGCTGCCGATCCATGCCTTGTCGTGCGTTATCCCGTCATAGGATACCGGCCCCGCTAGACGCAGGCCGAGCGCCCCTGCCATCGCCGCTTCGGTCCATCCCGCATTGGGTGAGGCGTGCCGTGCGTGGTCGCGCCAAAGCGTTCGCCAGCCACCACCACCGGCCACGCAGATCAGCGCGCCGCCAATACGGGCCGGGATCAGGTTGGCGAGATCGTCGGTGCGCGCCGCCGCCCAGCCGAAAGCGCGCCAGCGTTCCTCGCGATGGCCGATCAGGCTGTCGGCGGTATTGATCGCCTTGTAGGCCCAAACCCCCGGCAACCCGCCGACCAGCAGCCAGAACAGCGGCGCGGCGATGCCGTCGCAGAAGCTTTCCGCTAGGCTTTCGATGGCGGCACGGGCGATGCCGTGCCGGTCCAGCACAGTCGTATCGCGACCTACGATCATGCCGACCGCCTGCCGCGCTACTTTCTCGTCGTCGGAACGCAGGGCATCGGCCACGGCAAGCACATGATCGTAGAGGCTGCGTTGAGCCAGCGCGGGCCAAGCCAGTATCGCGACGAGAAGCCATCCCCAGGGGGCAGGCAAACGCAACGCCCATGTTTGCAGGAGCCAGCCGGTAGCGCCCACCACGCCGATCAGGAGAACCACAAGGCCGATGCCGGAAAGACGGCGGGCTTGTTCGCTGCGTGTCGGGCGGTTCCAGCGCCGTTCCCCGGTTTCGATCAGCCAAGCGAACAGGCCGACCGGATGACCGATGCGCGCATGGAGCCATCTCGGCCAGCCCAGCGCCGCATCGAGCGCCAGCGCGGTCAAGGCCACCGGCTCAGGCATGGATGAGGGCCTGTTCCAGTCGCGCCTGCGCGGCGGCTTCGGCAGGCAGGCCGATCCTCAGCCAGTTCGGGGCATAGTCGAATGGACGGGTCAGGATGGCATGGCGCGCCAGATGCTCGAACAGAGCCATGGCGTCGGCGCTTTCGATCAGCCGGAACAAGGGGCAAGTGCCGGTGGAAACAAAACCGCGCGATACCAGCATCGTATCGAGCGTGGCGGCCTCGCGCGCCAGCCTGTCGCGCATGGCGGTGATCCACGCCGTATCGCGATAGGCGGCGCTGCCTATCGCGATGGCGGCGGCAGAGACGAGCCATGCGCCCAGGCGGTCCCGTAACTGCGCGAGGAACGGGCGCGGACCGATGACAAATCCCAGCCGCACTCCGGCGAGGCCGAAGAACTTGCCGAAAGAACGGAAGATCAGCAGCCGCCTGTCGTCGCGCACATCGGCAGCAAGGCTCTGGTCGGGATGACTGTCGGCAAACGCTTCATCCACCACCAGCCAACCGCTGGACCCACGCCGCACCAGCAGGTCGAGCATGGTTTCGCGGGCCAGCAGGCGGCCATCGGGATTGTTGGGATTGGCGAGGATTAACGTGCCCGGTTCGGCTTCGCTGAGCTTTGCTTGGGCCAACGGCGTGGCCTGCCGCATCATCACGCCATGCGTGCGATAACCGGGAACGGCGTGGCACGCGGAGCCGGTCAGGCTTTCACCGATCAGGCGCAGACCGAGTTCCGTTCCGGGCAACGCGCAGACGTGAGCTGGATCGCAGCCGAAATGCGCCGCTGCCGCTGCTTCGAGGTTGCGCAGGTCTATCTCGTCCGGCAAGCGCCGCCAATCCACCGCGAGGCCGTCCATGCCGGACCATGCGTGAGGATTGATGCCGGTGGAAAGATCGAGCCAGTCTTCTCCGCCGAAATGCGCGCGCGCTGCCGCAAGGCCGCCCCCATGCCATGTCCAGCGCCCCGTCATGACAGCAGCACCAGCGAGAACAGCATCACGCTCTCAGCGATCTCTATCCCCGCGCCATGGCCGTCGCCGGAAATCCCGCCGATGCGCTGCATGATCCACCAGCACCACAGACCGATGAAGGGCAGCACCACCAGTAAGGCAGGCGCGAACCATGCCGCGCCCAGCAGCGCCACACCCCAAAGAAACAGATCGCCAGAACGCACCGCACCGCGAAACCTCGCGCCCAGCCCTTCATGCAAAGGCGCCAGCCAGCGACTCCAGATCAGGGGAGCGATGCGGGCAGCAAAAGGAATGAGGGCAAGACCAACAAACAGGCGATGCTCGCAGACGCCATGCAGCAGAACCAGCTTGGCCAGCAATTGCAATGCGATAGCGACGGTGCCGAAACTGCCGATATGCGGATCGGCCAGCACCGCAGCCAAGCGTTCGCGGCCCTTGTGTGCCGCGCCGCTGGCGTCCGCGATGTCACCCAGCCCGTCGAGGTGCAGCGCGCCCGTCACCATGACCCACGCCAACAGCGCCGCCAGCGCGCCGGTCCACGGGTCAATGCGCCCACCCAGCCAGCCCGCCGCCGCCACGATCCCGCCGATCACAAGGCCAGCGGCAGGAAACCAGCGGATCGAGGCGGCAAACTCCTCTGCCGATATCGCAAGGCGTGGTGTCGGCAGGCGCGTAAGAAACTGGAGCGCGACGATCAGCCCTTTCATGGCCAAAGCCCCACGATTTGCGCGGAACGGGGTGCCCCCGGCCAGACGCGCAGCGACAGCAGCGCGCCATAGGGCAGATCGAACGACCAGAGTTGGCGTTGATCGAAGCCGAACAGCCCCGCCAGCGCCGCGCGCATCGCGCCGCCGTGAGTGACGACCAGCGTGTTGCGGGCAGGCAAATCGTCGAGCGCCGCCGTGACCCTCGCCAGCAGCGCCGACCATCGTTCTCCACCCGGCGGAGGATGGCTATCGGGATCGTTCCAGAATCTGCTTATCTCCGCTTCCGCTATCGCGGCGGGGGCAAGGCCGTCCCACGCTCCGAAATCCAGCTCGCGCCAGCGCGGATCGCGCGTGACGGTCAGACCTCGCGCGGAGCCGATGGCCTCGGCAGTGCGTTCAGCGCGGGCAAGGTCGGATGACAGGATGGCATCGAACGCCAAATCCTCGACCTGGCCGGCGCAGGCGACAATGCCGTCCGGCGTCGGCGCGGCATCGGTGCGGCCCAGCAACAGTCCCGGCGTTTCCGGTGCGCCGTGGCGCAACAGGTGGAGGAAAAAGCCGGTCATGCCGCGCCGGAAACCCCCGCTTCGGCAAATGTCGCCATCTGCCCGTGCGCCGCCAGCGCGGAGCGAACGATCTGCGCCGCCACCGCCGCCCCGCTGCCTTCGCCCAACCGCATCCCCAACCGCAGGAGCGGTTCAAGGCGCAGATGTTCGAGCAGGCGAACATGGCCCGGTTCGGCGGAGCAATGCCCCGCGAGGCAATGATCGGTAATCGCCGGATGGCTGGCGGCCAGCGGGGCAATCGCGGCGCACGCGATGAAACCATCGAGCAGCACGGGCACATGAAGCAATCGCGCGTGCAGAACCGCCCCGGCCATGGCGGCAATCTCGCGCCCGCCAAGACGGCGCAAGGTCTCGAAGGCGCTATGCGGTGCCTTGGCATGGTGGGCCAGCGCCGTTTCGATCACTTCCGCCTTCCGGGCCATAGCGGCGCTGCCGATGCCGGTGCCCGGTCCCACCCATTCCGCCGCCGCACCGCCGAAACTGCGCGCGCACAGCGCCGCCGCGCTGGTTGTGTTGCCAATGCCCATTTCACCGGGGACGAACAGGTCCAGCCCCGACTCGACCATGCCTGCGCCCGCCGAAAGCGCGGCCAGACAGTCCTCCTCGCTCATTGCCGGAGCGGCGGTGAAGTCAGCGGTCGGCTGGTCGAGATCGAGCGGCACTACCCGCAAGTCCAGCCCGGCAGCCCGCGACAGAGCATTGATCGCCGCGCCTCCGGCCTCGAAATTGGCGACCATCTGCGCGGTGACTTCGCCGGGAAATGCGCTGATCCCTTGAGCCGTGACGCCGTGATTGCCGGCAAACACCACGGCAGACGCGCGATCCACCACCGGCCTTTCCCGGCCCTGCCAGCCGGCGAAGAACACGGCGATGTCTTCCAGTCGCCCCAGCGATCCGGCCGGCTTGGTGAGCTGCGCCTGTCGCGCCCGCGCTGCGGCGATCGCCGCTTCATCGGCATGGGGCAGGCTGGATAGGGCGGCCTCAAAATCGGCTACGGTTGCGAACCTCATTCCTCGACGAACCCTTCTGGCGGCGACCGGGTGATGAAGTGCCCTTTCACGCCCTCCGGCCAGTCGGAGAACGGCACGCGGCCATGCTCGCTGGCGGCGTAATGGACGGCATAATCGAGGATGGCGCGCGCCGCCGTTTCATCGGGCGTGAAGCGACCCAGCACATAGCTGACCTTGCCGGGCGCGCGCAGATGGACGGTGCAGAAGTCCTTGCAGGCGAACAGGCAAGGCATCTCCTGCACCGCTATGGCGGCGTAGCGGTCATCCGCTTCCCGCACGGTATGTAGGGCTTCGGCAAGTCGCTTGCCGCCACGCACGCCGTCGTCATCATCGCGTGCATCGGCCGAAAGGCGACAGGTGCTGCACGCGACCACGGCAGGCCCGCTGCTTACGGGTTTGAGCATCGCCGGGCCTCCTCGCGGATAAAGTGATAGCAATCCGTGCGATCCCACCGAAGGACGGCGATGAGATCACGCAGACGCTGGTTTTCGGTTTCAAGCTTGCGAAGCTGGCGCTCTAAAGCCGGGGGCTGCTCTTTCATGCCGCGGCCAACCGAGGCCGGGGCGCGGGCAGGCCCACGGCCCGCAGTGCATGGTAGAAGGCGAACAGGCCAATAAGGATAGCGCCGTCGCGGAGGAACTGGCGTGCGACAATCGCTGGATCGAGCGTCGTTGCGATCCCGCCAAGGCCCAGCGCCCAAAGCGCGATGACGGCCTTGAACGACAGGAACGCCGCGACATAGGCCATGACCAATTGCGCCGGCTCCGCCTTGAGCGGACGCCGGGTCAGTGCGGCATCGGCACCGAGCAGTGCCGCGACCGCGCCCATGCCCAGCGCAATACCCCAAGCATAAGTATCGAGTTGGTGCGGATAGCCGAGAAACCCGAAGCCGACCACCTGGCTGGCAGCCCAAACGAGAAGCATCAGCTTCACGCCATCGCTCCTGCGCATATGCACGGCGGCGAGCGCCGCCAGTGCGGCAAAGGGCGTGGCGCAGGCCAGCGCGAAAGTGGTGGCGACACTTCCGGCGGTCAGCAGGAAGATCCAGAGCGCCGATGCGCCCGATTTCTGGGAGATAGACGTGAAAGACATAGCAAGCACCTCATGACGAGGACTCGCGCCTGTTTGGAATCCAGCCGTGGACGCCGAGGGCGCGACGACTCGATCCCGCGCATGGCGCGCAGCCCGAACCTGTCGTCACTCGGGTTCACCCCCGTCCGCCCGGCACACCCTGTCCGCGCGAAGGACGACGGCGAAAGGCAGGTCTCCTGGCTCGCGGGTCATCGCCGGTCGTGCCGCCTTCTCAGGATCGTGACGATCCCAATGGCATGATGGCACGGGGCTATCCGCTCACAGTTGCAGGGGCAGCCGGGGTCTTGAATCCCGTTCCCATTTTAATCCCCGGTTAGGGGGAACCTGTCGCTGATTTTTGAATAGTGCGGGTGCGGTTTTGCGTCAATCAGATCGTCGGAGGATCGCTCTTTATCCAGACCACCAAGGCAAAGCGGGCCGCCCCCACCACCGGCAGGCTGCGATGCGGGGTGAAACGGTCGAGAAACAGCACCGAACCGAGCGGGCAGAAAGGGCGGACCGGAACATGGCCCGCCAGTTCGCGTTCGCTGATCGAAAAGGCATTCTCCTCACGATGGGGCAAAGGAGAGGAGCGGCGACCGGCTATCACTTCCAGCCCGCCGCTATCCGGCCCTGCATCGGAAAGCGGAATCCAGGCCGTCACGCATACCCTGCTGCAACGGGTGCCGTCGTCGCGTGCGACATCCGAATGCCATGGGTGAAGATGCTCGGCAAAGCTGGCAATACCCGCCCGCATCCGCACGACCTGTCCAGTCAATCGCTCGTCGGTCAGCCCCTGCGCCGCAGCCAGCAGAGGCACCGCGTCGGTCAGGCTTTGCAAGCGCGGTCCGCGATGAGCATCCGTGCAGATTGCGATCCTCAGCAGATTGGCCTGGCTGCGATCGCGCTCCCAGATGCGATCGAGTCTGGTGCCTAGCGGTTCGCTCGGAAGGCTGTCCTCGAAAGGAAGGTAGAGTGCCTGCGAGATTCGGTTGATATGATCGGTGATGTCGGCCGCCGCTGCCGCGACCAACGGCGGATCGAACACCGGCTCCACCGTATAGCCTTCACGCTCGAACTGACTGCGGCTCATATCCGGCTTTCTCCCTGTCTCACCCTCGCCAGCGGGACGATCATCGGTGACGCATCGTCCTGGCCCATGAAGGCGCTGATGCCGTAGATCGTCGCCAGCAGGTCAGGCGTCAGAACGGTGGCGGGCGGCCCATCGGCGGCAAGCCTTCCCTGATCGAGCAGCAACAGCCGGTCGCAATAGCGTGCCGCCATCGTGAGATCGTGCAGCACCGTCACGACGAGCGCTCCGCCGCGTGCTTCCCGCGCCAGCAATTCCATCACGTCGATCTGATGGCCGGGGTCAAGCGAAGCCAACGGTTCGTCCGCCACCAGACCTTTCGCCCCCACTGCCAGCGCCCGCGCAAGCATCGCGCGGGCGCGTTCTCCACCCGAAAGCTCCATCGCGCTTCGATGGCGCAGATACGCGATGTCGGCGCGCTCCATGGCATCCTCGATGGCGGCGCGGTCGCTTTCCACCATGCGGGAGAATGGAGCGAGATGAGGCAGCCGGCCCAGGGCGACGAGACGTTCGACCGTGAGCGGCCAGTGCAACGTCTGACCCTGCGGCAAATAGGCGAGATGGCGAGCCATGTCCTTGCGGCCCATTTCCGCGAGAGGTCTGCCGTCGATGCGAATGGCTCCGGCTGCAACCGGGATCAGGCCCATGATCGCGCGGATCAGCGTGGATTTGCCCGCGCCGTTGGGACCGATCACCCCGATCAGGGAACCAGCCGAAAGATTGGCGGAGACGCCTGATACAATGGTGCGCGCGTTCAGCCGGACTTCGGCGCCTTCCAGCGAGATCGTCACCATAGCCGCCGCTCCCGCATCAAGTGAACAAGGAAGACCGGCACGCCCAGGAAGGCCGTCACCACCCCCAGCTTGAGTTCGTTTTGCGTCGGAATGAGGCGCACGGCCACATCGGCCAGCGTCAGCAGCACGGCTCCCGCAAGGATGGAGGGAAGCAGGATCGCGGAAGGGCTGCGATCGGTGAAAGGACGGATCAGGTGCGGCACGATCAGGCCAACGAAGCCGATTGAACCCGATACCGCGACCGCGCCGCCAACGCCGATCGCGACACCGACCAGTATCCGCAGGCGCAACCGGCCGAGATCGACGCCCAGCGATTGCGCGCCATCCTCCCCAAGACTCAGCGCGTCGAGCGCATGTCCACTGCCTGCCAGCAATGCGATGCCGACGAGAACGCAGGGCAGCGCAATCCAGACATGATTGATCGTGCGGTTTTCCACCGACCCCAACAGCCATGTCATGATTTCCATCGCGGCAAAGGGATTGGGCGACAGATTGAGCGCCAGACTTATGCCCGCTCCCGCCAGCGTCGATACGGCTATACCTGCAAGGATCAGGGTAAGCGGACTTTCCGAACGGCCCGACAGCATAAATAGAAGCACGAGCGCCGCGAGACCCATAAGGATGGCAAGCACCGGCAGGATCGCGGCGTGCAGCTCAGCAAGGCCGAAATAGATTGCGATGACGGCACCCAGCGCGGCGGCGTTCGAGGCACCCAGCACCGATGGTTCCGCCAGCGGATTGCGCAGATAACCTTGCAGAACCGCGCCCGACAGGCCGAGCATCGCGCCAACCAGCAATCCCACCAGCATACGGGGCACGCGCAGATCGACCACGATTGCATGGGCAATCCGGTCGCCATGCCCCAACAGCGCCCCAAGAAAGCGGGAGGGTGCAAGCACCACCGGCCCGATGGCGATGGAAAGGCTGGCCGCAGCTAACAACAATAGTAAGAGGCCAGGCAACAGCAGTTTGTGCCGGCTTTCATAAGTGGGGAGCAAGTTCACGAATACCTCGCAATGGATCGGTAGCCCCGTCACGCTTGTGTCGCGGGGTCGTGTTGTTAAAGATCACGGCATGATGTCGTGGATGAAATTGGTGCCGGCCGTTCGAGTCCGGCGAAGCGGGACGATCTGTCTCGCTGGATTGGCTCTTGCCAGCGCGCTTCCGCTCGCCAGTTTGGCGCAGGGACAAAGCGTTGCGAATGGGAACGAGCGGGCGCCGCGTAAGATCGTTTCGCTCAACCTTTGCGCCGACCAGTATCTCCTGGCCCTGGCCGATCGCGGCCAGATTGCCGGGCTGACGCACAATGCGGCCAAGCCCGAAATGTCGGCCGCCGCCGCGCAGGCGCGCGGGTTCAGGATATTGGGGCAGTCGGCCGAGGAAGTGCTTGCGATCGAACCCGATCTCGTCGTGGGTATGCCCGCCCGGCGCAGCGCGGTTATGACCGCGCTCAAGGCGCAGAATTATCCGGCGCTCGACCTGCGGACAGCGGAGAGCTTCACCGATATTGTCGAACAGACGCGCAGGGTCGCGCAGGCCGTCGGCAGGCCCGATCGCGGCGAAGCCTTGATTGCGGGCATGGAACGGGAACTGACCGGGCTGGGCAAACCCGGTCGAGGGCGCGTCGCCGCCTATTACCAGCGGCGCGGATTTCTGACCGGCACCGGCACCCTGATCGACGATCTCATGCAGCGGGCCGGTCTCGTCAATCTGGCGGGCAAGCTTGGGAAGCCGGCGCTTTCGCAACTGTCGATCGAGGAACTGGTCGCCGCCCGGCCTGACTTCATCATCGTCGAATCCGCGACCGACCATGTGACCGATCAAGGCACCGAAATGCTGCATCATCCGGCGCTGCGCGACATACCCCGCATCCGGCTGCCGCAGGCGTGGACGGTGTGTGGCGGTCCTGCCTATGTGCGGGCCGCACGAAGCCTTGTCGGGCAGATCGAGGCGAACTGAGGGGGTCAGAACTCGATTCCCGCCTGCGCTTTCACGCCCGAACGGAACGGGTGCTTCACCATCGTCATTTCCGTGACGAGATCGGCCGCCTCCATCAGCGCTTCGGGAGCGTTGCGGCCGGTGATGATGACATGCTTCATCTCCGGTTTGGCGCGCAGCACCTCCAGCACCTCGTCCAGTGGCAGATAGTCATAGCGCAGCACGATGTTCAGCTCGTCCGCCAACACCATGTCATAGGCCGGATCAGCGATCATCCGCTTGACCTCCTCCCACGCCTCGCGCGCGACCGCGATGTCGCGGGCGCGGTCCTGCGTGTCCCAGGTGAAGCCTTCGCCCATCGGCTTGAACTCGACATTGCCGGGGAAGGCGTCGAACACCGTCTTCTCGCCGGTCGCCATCGCGCCTTTCACGAACTGGACGACGCCCACCTTCTTGCCATGGCCGATCATGCGCAGAACCATGCCGAGCGCGGCGGTGGTTTTGCCTTTGCCCTTGCCGGTGTGGACGATCAGCAGACCCTTTTCCTGCGTCTTGTTCGCCATGATCTTTTCATGCGCGGCCTGCTTCTTCTTCATCTTGGCATTGTGCTGCTCGTCGGTGCGTTCTGCGGCCATCAGTCCTTCTCCATCAATTGGGCGAGCAACAGGCCCGCGCTGTTCGATCTCGGTTTCCACAGGCCGCGCTCCAGTGCTTCGGCAAGGCGGGCAGCGGTTTCGCGAAGGGCGGCGGGGTTGGCGTCGGCCATGAAGCCGCGCACCGCCTCATCTTCGATGAAGGCGGCGTGGACGGCATCGAAATGATGGTCTTTCACCGCATGGGTCGTGGCGGCGAAGGCGAACAGGTAATCGACCGAAGCGGCGATCTCGAACGCGCCTTTGTAACCGTGGCGCATCACGCCCGCGATCCACTTGGGATTGGTGACGCGCCCGCGCACGATCCTGCCGATCTCGTCCTCCAGCGTGCGGATGACAGGCCGTTCCGGGCGGCTATGGTCGTTGTGATAGCTGCGGGGGGCCACGCCTTTCAGATGCTCGATGGCGGCGGCGATACCCCCCTCGAACTGATAATAGTCGTCGCTGTCGAGCAGGTCATGTTCGCGGTTGTCCTGATTCTGGACCACGGCATCCGCTTGCGCCAGCCGCGATGCGAACAGGCCGCGTTCGGCATCGCCCTCGACACCCGCGCCATAGGCATAGCTGCCCCAATCGAGATAGACTTCCGCAAGGTCCGCGCGGGAGTGCCACAGCCGCTCGTCGATCATCGCCTGAAGGCCCGCGCCATAGGCGCCCGGCTTCGATCCGAACACCCGCGCCCCCGCGCGGCGAGCAGCGAGCGCGGCATCCTCGCCAGCCTCGATCAATTGCGCGATCTCGGCGCGATGGCGGGCGGCGGCGGGGTTGTCCTCCTCCGCTTCGTCCAGCGCCATGACGGCGCGGGCGGCGCTGTCGATCAAGTCGATCTGTTCAGGGAAGGCATCGCGGAAGAAGCCCGATACGCGGAACGTCACATCCACGCGGGGGCGGCCCAGTTCGGTGACGGTCATCATCTCGAACCCGACGACCCGGCCGGAAGTCCATTCCCAGCGCGGACGCACGCCCATCAACGCCAGCGCCTGCGCAATATCGTCGCCACCCGTCCGCATATTGGCCGTGCCCCATGCGGAAAGCGCGATGGCGCGCGGATATTCGCCTTCGCGTTGAAGATAGTCGTCCACGAGAAGTTGCGCGGACTTGCGCCCCAATTCCCAGGCAACGGCGGTGGGCACGGCGCGGGTATCGACCGAGAAGAAGTTGCGTCCTGTCGGCAGAACATCCGGGCGGCCCCGCGTCGGCGCGCCGGACGGGCCGGGCAGCACGAACCGCCCGTCGAGGCCAGCCAGCAGCGCTCGCTTTTCCTTCTCGCCGCAGGCATCGACGCGCGGCGCGAGATCATCGGTGATGGAGGCTATGACGGCGGCGCTGCGCAGGCCGGGCGCGGGCACGCCATCGACGAGATCGAGTGCCAGCAGTTCCAGCCGTTCGACGGTATCGCCGTGGCTGCGCCAAGATTCGTCCGATACAGCCGCCAATAGCGCCGGCTTCGGTCCGTTCCATGGCGCGCCCATCCGGCAATCGAGCGGATCGAAATCGAGTTCCAGATCGTCCGCCAGCGCCCGCAGCAGCGAGGCTTGCCCGGCATGATCGTATCCGCGCGGGGTGCGCGCCAGCGCCACCAGCAGGTCGCGCCGCAGTTTTCCTTCCGGCGAGCGCGTGAAGATATGCAATCCGTCGCGGATTTGCAGTTCCTTCAATTCGCACAGGTAATTGTCGATGGCCGAAAGCGCATCGTCGCCATCGCCTTGCGCACCGGCATCCTTGTCCAGTCCTTGCGCGCGGGCGAGGTCAATGATGTCGCGGCGCAAACGGTCGAGACGGCGCGGGTCCATCCCGGCGGCGAGGTAATATTCATCCACCAGTGCTTCGAGCTGCTTGAGCGGACCATAGCTTTCCGCCCGTGTCAGCGGCGGCGTCAGATGATCGACGACAACCGCGCCGATCCGCCGCTTGGCCTGCGTGCCTTCGCCCGGATCGTTGACGATGAAGGGATAAAGCTGGGGTAGCGGCCCGGCGCAGATTTCGGGAAAGCAGCTTTGCGACAGCGAGACGGCCTTGCCCGGCAGCCATTCGAGATTGCCGTGCTTGCCGACATGGACGAGCGCCTGCGCGCCGAAATGCCGCTCCAGCCAGATATGAAAGGCGAGATAGGCGTGCGGTGGCGGCAGCGCCGGGTCGTGATAGCTTTCCTTCGGGTCTATATTGTAACCGCGTGCCGGTTGCACCGCGACTGCGACATTGCCGAAACGGTGGACGGGCAGACGGAAAGCGCCATTGCGCACGAAGGGGTCGGCTTCGGGCGCGCCCCAGCGGTCGATCATTGCCTGCCGGGCCTCCGTGGGCACGCGGGCAAAGGCGGCCTGATAGTCGGCCAAGGGCAGCAGCGTGTCGCCCGGCCGGTCGAGCGAGGTGAGATCGTTCGTCACGCCGCCGGTCATCAGCCGCATCAGGCCCGTGCTATCACGGGGAGCCGCGCCGATGTCCCTACCGATGTCGTAGCCCGCTTCGCCAAGGGCGGAGAGGATCGCCGCCGTGCTTTCCGGGGTATCGAGACCGACGCCGTTGCCGATCCGCCCGTCGCGATTGGGATAGTTGGCAAGAATAAGGGCGATCCGCCGGTGAGCGGGCGGTGTCCGGCGCAGCTTCGCCCAATTGGCGGCAAGGTCCGCAACGAAAGCCACACGATCCGGGGCCACTTTCGGCACGACGATGCCGCATTGCGTCACTTCGTCGAAGCGTTCCGCCGCCTTGAACGCGACCGCGCGGGTAAAGATACGCCCGTCCACTTCGGGCAACGCGACGTTCATTGCCAGATCGCGTGGGCCTAAGCCGCGCGCCGCCGCCTGCCAGTCGGCTTCGGGCACACCCGCAAAGGCGACTTGCAGGATCGGGCAGTCCGCGCGTTCGAGAACGCCGGGCAATCGGGGTTCCGTCGAGGAGGACGCCGCGAAGCTGGTGGCGTTGACGATGACATCGGGCAAGACTTTGCCGAGCAGGCCGCCGAGCCAATCGACGGCGAAAGGCTCGCGCAGCGCCCGCACATAGACGGGGGCGACATTGAAGCCGCGTTGCTCCAGCGCGGCCATCATCACATCGACCGCATCGAGCGTGCCGGCAACCATCAGCGCGCGATAGAAGATGAGCAGTGCCGTGGGCGCGCCTTCGGTCCATCGCGCGCGCAGATCGGTCAGCCCCGGTCGTTCGATGCCGGGCAGATAGAGTCCTGCATCAGCGACCGGAACCGGATCATCGGGTGCGCCGGCGTCCCTGTCGATCAGTCTGGCGGCCGTGCGCAGGAAGGCCAGCGCATTGGCCGCACCGCCCTGGCGCAGATAGTCTCTCAGGCGTTCGCGCGTATCGGCCGGGACGGTCGAGGCACGGTCCAACGCGGGGTCCGGCTCATGCCCATCCGCGATGGCGGCAAAGGCGATCCCGCGTTTGCGGGCAACCTCCGCGATCTCGTCGATACCGTAGGCCCAATAGCCTTTGCCGCCGAGCAGGACGACGCAGACAAAGCGCGCGTGGGCGATGACTTTCTCGACATAAAGGTCGATCGAATAGGGATGGCGCAGTTGCAGCAGATTGGCGAGCCGCACGCTTGGGGTATTTTGGGGGGACGCACCTTGCGGAAGCTGCGCCGCCGCCTTGGCGAAGCAGGCCAGTTCGCTGTCCGCCACGGTCAGGATGACAATATCGCCCGGCGGCTGATCGAGGTCGATAGCCTCGTCGCCGCTGGAGATCGTCCCCGGTGTGGCGGACAGCAGGTGCATCAGCCGAGTGCGGCCTTCAACTCGCCTTCGATAGCCGCGCGATCCAGCCCCTTCTGGCCGATGACGACAAGCTGGGTGCGGCGCGGTTCGGCGGCCAGCCAGCCGCGATCGTAGAAATGCTGGATGCGGGGACCGACTGCCTGCACGACGAGGCGGCTTGGCTTGCCTGATACCGCGACCATGCCCTTGACCCGCAGCACGTCATGCGCGGCGATCAACTCGCCCAGCTTCGCCACCAGCGTCTCGACATCGGGGACGTCGCCGGTGTTGACGACAAAGCTGTCGAAATCGTCATGGTCATGCTCCTCGCCATCGTCGATGTGCGAGCGGCGGGAGTCCAGATCGTCTTCGGCGGCGGCGGTGATGCCCAGCAGCGCCGCAATATCGACCGCGCCATGATCGGCGCGCACGATCTTCACGCCGGGGCGGGTTTCGGCGGCGACCTGCTCCTCCACTTTCGCCAGCGCGGCGCCGTCCACCAGATCGGTCTTGTTCAGCACTACCATGTCGGCGCAGGCAAGCTGCTCCTCGAACAGTTCTTCCAGTGGGCTGTCATGGTCCAGCGTCGGATCGGCGGCCCGTGCTGCGGCAAGGGCGTCGAGATCGGTGGCGAAACGACCTGCCGCCACGGCATCGGCGTCGATCAGCGCGACAACGCCGTCCACCGTCGCGCGGGTGCGAATGTCTGGCCACTGGAAGGCTTTGACGAGCGGCTTGGGCAGCGCCAGGCCGCTGGTCTCGATGATGATGTGTTCGGGCGGGTTTTCGCGGTCGAGCAGCTTTTGCATGGTCGGCAGGAAATCATCGGCCACGGTGCAGCAGATGCAGCCATTGGCCAGCTCGACAATATCCTCCTCCGGGCAGGCTTCGTCGTTGCAGCCCTTCACCAGTTCGCCATCGACACCGACATCCCCGAACTCGTTGATGACGAGTGCGAGACGGCGACCCTTGGCGTTCTGCAAGAGATGGCGGATGAGCGTGGTCTTGCCCGCGCCGAGGAATCCGGTGATGACGGTTGCGGGGACTTTGCTCACGCTTCTGCTCCTTCTTCGGTTTCGCCTGTTTCAGATTCAGGGCCAGTTTCAGATTCAAGGGGTGCGCGGTCGAAGATGGCGCGCCATGGGATCACTCGCCTGTCGCCTTCGGTCGCCATGCGGCGCAGCACGATGCGAGCCTTGGTCCGCCCACGTCGGGTATCGGGCCAGTCCGCGAACTCAGGGTTGGCACCTCGCTCGATCGCGATACGCAAATGCTGTTCCACCGCATGATCCCCAGCGAGACCGTAGCGCGCCAGCAGCGGCGTGAAGGCGGCGTCGATGTCGGCGCGGTAGTCATGCCGTTCGCCCAGCGCGTTGCGCCACGGCGAACGCGGGTGGATGTTCAGGATCGACTGCCAGCCTTCGGGAATGGGGATGTTCGAGAAGTGGGGGCGGCCCTTCGCCACCAGCTTGGGCAGGAGATGAGTATGCGGGCCTTCGGGCGATTTGCCGTCAGGCGGCGGCACGGGCTGGAATATCTCGATCCGGCCGATAGGCGAGAGCAAAACGCGGTGCGGTTGCGCCCGCAGCACATGCGCCATCAACTCCGCATTGCCGATGAAAGGCGTTCCCTCGGCTGCCTCCATCGCCGCGAGCAGATCGGCATCATCGGTGCGAAGCGCCATCTCCACTGCGCCATGGCCGACACCAAGCCCGAAAAGGCAATGCGTGCGATCATCGGGACGCAGGGCTTGCGTGTCGATGCCTAGCGCATGGATGGCACGATGCGGCGTCTCGGGCACTGGAGCGCAGACCGCCATGCCGTGCCCCCAGCTTTCGCCGTCGGCGGAGAGGCTGTCCCACGCAAACGCGCCGAGATCGGCCGTGCCGCATATTCGCATTGCTCCGCGCGGCGTGACGACCTCGATCAGATTATCGCCATGATGAATCGACGCAGGCTCGTCCGCGTCGCGCATGAACTCACCGATCGCGCCGAAGCTGCCAATGCTCCAGCCATTGGCTGGGTCAGCGACAAGAGCGGCCAACTCGGTGAAGGGTATCAGCGCGGGGGTCATAGCGCCGCCCACGGCAATACGAATGCCTCGCCCTCATGCTCGCCATGATGTCCGCAGACCGCATAGTGACGCTCAAGACCTTCGGGGGACAGCACCTCCGCAGGTGTGCCGTCCGCGACGAGCCGGCCGTTGCCGAGGGCAATCAGGCGGTCGCAAAAGCGCGTTGCCAGCGCGAGGTCATGGAGAACGACGATCACCAGCGCGCCGCGACGCGCTTCCTCGCGCA
>CAYLKZ010000026.1:0-32609 GCA_964384275.1 uncultured Sphingobium sp.
ATAAATGGAGCGGCGGGTCGCATGCGGTCGCGGTCTATGTGGTGGGGAGCTGCCTTCTCACCGCCGTCGCGACTTGGTTCGCACGGGAGAGCCGCGGCATCGATCTGCGCGCGGTGGAATAGGCGGATGGGGAATGGTCCGCCGTGCAAAAGGCTGGATCGCGCGGCGCCTGATTGATAGGGCAGGGGCTCGATCGTTATTGGGGCTGGACCATCAGGCATGACATCTCTGCTTTTCATTGCCGTGCTGGTTATGGCCGCGTTGCTGAAAGATACCCGCCGCCGGATGCACCGGATGGAGGGGCTGGTGCGCGAACTCGAACTGCTGTTCGAGAACTGGGCGAGACAACAAGCCAGTCGAAGCGCGCGATCCGGGGGTGAAGCGGAAGGCGAGCCTGCGCCCGCTCCGTTTCAGGCCGCGCCCTTCCATGCTGGCCCCGGGCCGGTTTCGAAAGCCGCCGCGCTGGGCCGCCGGATCGCGGCAATCAGGGATCGGATGACGGACGTGCCGCCCTTCTTGGGGGAGCCACTTCCCGCCGGATCGGAAAAGCCCTCCGTCGAAGCTGCCGCCGCTGCGCCTGCCGCTGCCCCGATTGACGTTCCCGCCCCGGCTTCCGCTTCCGCTTCCGACGGCGGGTTTGAGGATCTGTTCGGGCGCAAGCTGCCGATCTGGGCCGGTGGCGTCACGCTTGCCGTCGCGGGCATATTGCTGGTCAAATATTCTATCGATGCAGGGCTACTCTCGCCCGCCATCCGCGTGCTGCTTGGCCTGTTGTTCGGCGCGGGGTTGATCGGCGGCGCGGAGTTTGCGCTGCGCCAGAAGGAGCGCGTCAGGGACGACCGCGTGCATCAGGCGCTCTCCGGCGCGGGGATCGCCAGCCTCTATGCCGCGATAGTGGCGGCGGCCAATCTCTATCAGCTGATCGGCCCCGGCCTTGCCTTTGTGGGACTGGTGGCGGTGACGGCGCTGGCGCTTGGCCTGTCGCTGCGCTTCGGCGCGCCGAGCGCGCTGCTTGGCCTTGCGGGGGGCCTTGCCGCCCCCGCGCTGGTGCAGGCGCAGGAGCCCAATGTGCCGCTGCTCTGCACCTATCTGGCGCTGGCGATGGGCGGCCTTGGCGCGCTGTCGCGGCGGCAGCGCTGGCTCTGGCTGGGGCTGGGCGCGCTGGTCGGCGGCGCGGGATGGGGATTGATCCTGATCCTGCGAGGCGGGCTAGACTTTGCCTCCACATTGTCGGTGGGCGCGCTGGTGCTGATCGCCGGGGTGGCGCTGCCCGCGCTTGCTTTCCCGCGCACCAGCAAGGCCGCGTTGCGCGGCGGCGGCGCGCTGGCGGCGGCGGCGCAGATTGCGCTGCTGGTCGCGACAGGAGGCTTCGGGCCGCTGCAATGGGGGCTTTACGGCCTGCTTTCCGCCGCGATCCTGTGGCTCACCCATCGCGAGGACGATCTGCGCCTGTTGCCTGCCGCCGGACTGGCGACCGGTCTGCTGCTCGCCGCGATCTGGCCCGCGCCCGCGCTGCCGCTCTTCGTAGCGGTCATGATCGGCATGGCGATGCTCTATGGCGGCTTCGCGCTGTGGCGCCTGTGGCGGCCCGAGGGCAGCCTGCTGGAAGCGGGGCAGATCATCGCCATCGCGCTGGGCGGTTTCTGCATCGCCTGGCTGCATTTCCATGAGGATGCGGCGCAGGACATGGCGTTCGTCCTGCTCGCGCTGGCGGCGGCGCTGCTGCCGGCGGGCGCGGCGCTGCTCGGCTGGAACCGGGCGGAGCGTCAGGAGGACAGGCGCTTTGCCGCGCTGGCGACGGCGGCGGCGCTGCTGGTCGCGCTGGCTGGCATGACCGGCCTGCCCGAATGGATGGTGCCGCCGATGCTGGCGTTGCTCGCCGCCGGGTTGCTCGGCCTGTCCTTCCTCGCTGTCGATCACCGGGTCGAGCGGCCCGCGCAGGCCTTCCTGCTGGCGGCCGCCGTCGCGGTGCCGCTCACCCAGGACGGTCCCGCGCAAATCTATCGCTTGTTCAGCGAGATCGCGCAGCCCGCGTTGGCGCTCGCGCTGATCCGCTGGCTGGCGCTGGCGCTGGTGGCCGTGCTGTTCGCAGGGCGCGTGCGCGATCTTCGGCAGCGGCCGGGGTTCCAGCTGGCGGCGACGTTCCTTGCCTATGGCGCCGTGGCCCAGATCGTGCCCGCGCCCTGGCTCGCGCTGGCAGCGGCGGCGGGGCTGGTGGCGCTGGCCGAGGTCAACCGGCGGGGGACGGGGGCGAGCCTGCTCCCGGCGATGGCGGGATGCGCGGCGCTGGCCGCCTTCTGGGCGATAGAGCCGATGAGCCGTTGGGCCAGTGCGGCGTTGCTCTCGACTGGCGGGGTGCCGCTCTATGTTTCGGATCTGCCCGCACCGCTGCTGGCGGCGCAGAGGTTGCTGCTGCCCGCCTTGCTCCTTCTCGCAGCGCTCTGGCGCAACGCCCCGTTGCTGGCGCGGCGTGAGGTCAAGGCGGCGGGCGTCGCGGCGGCGGCTGTTGCGTTGGCCGGGTTGCATATCGGCTATAAGCAGCTTTTCGCCATCGCCGATGATGCCGCCTTCGTGCAGCATGGTCTGGCCGAGCGGACACTGTGGGAAGCGCTGCTGCTCTCGCTCGGCTTCGCGCTGTGGCGCTGGGGCAGGCAGGCGACCTCCGCGCTGATCGCGACGGCGGCGGCGATTGCCCATGGCCTTCTCTATACGGTGATCCTGCATGATCCGCTTTGGCAGGCGCAAGCGGTGGGTCCGGTGCCGTTCGCCAACTGGCTGCTGCCCGCTTTCGGCTTGCCGCTGGCGGGGCTGTGGCTGGTGGAGCGAATTGCGCCCGGTCATGCCGCGCGTTTCGCTCGGCCATTCGACTTAGGGAGGATGGCCGCGATCACCCTCTTCGCGTTCGCCAGCCTGCGTCAGCTTTTCGGCGGCAGCCTTTTTCATGAGGTGCCGGTCGGGTCGGTCGAGAATATCGGCTGGTCGGTGCTCGCCATCGCGCTGGCGATCGGCTTCCTGCTCTGGGGGATCAGGCGCAGGGCGCGCGACTGGCGCATCGCCTCGCTGATGATGATGCTGGCGGCGGTGGCGAAGGTGTTCCTGCTCGACGCGTCGGGCTTGCAGGGCCTGCTGCGCATCGCTTCCTTCCTGGCGCTGGGATTCAGCCTGATCGGGATCGGCTGGCTCTACAGCCGCTATTGGCAGGAGGGGGAAGAGCCCGCGCTGCCGCAGGGGTGAAAGGTCAGTTCATTACGGGACGAAGGGCAATGGCGCGCCCGCCGATATCCACCAGGCGCAGGCCGCCGCTGCCGCAACGCCGAGGATGAGGCGCGCCGGGTTTGCCAAGTCGGGCTGCTTCACCCTGTGCTTGAATCGGCGGGAGCCGGTGATCATCGGCCCGATCAGCGCGTCCCGCTTCACCAGCGCATGAAAAAGCACGGCGCAGATATGCAGCGCGATGAGCGCCAATATGAGGTTGAAGACGAGGCCATGGGCATCCCGCGCGGCCTCTGCCGTCTCGTAGGAGACCAGATGATTGAGCGGACCGGATTCGAGCCGTCCACATCCTGCGCAATCAACCCGAGGCCAAGTTGTAGCGCGAGCAGCGACAGCATCGCGATCACGCTCCACCCGCCGAGCGGATTATGGCCGATCTCGACCGGCTCCTTGCCGTCTCCGCCGGCCCTGCCCCTGAGATAAGCGAGGATTGCGGCGGGACCGCGCACGAAGCGGGCAAAGCGGGCGGTGGAACTGCCCATCAGCCCCCAAAGGATACGAAAGAGCACGAGGCCCAGCATGACGATGCCGAGCCTCTTGTGCAGATCCATATCGCCCGATTTCCAGCTCCACCACAGGGTGGGGATGAGGAGGATGAAGCCCAGATGCACCAGCCTCACCGCCCCGTCCCACATCGCCACGCGCTCGCCGGGCGCGGCGGTCTTGCCGGACGGCTGGCGCATCAATCCTTCGCGCGGAAGCTGGTATGGCAACCCTTGCAGCTTTGACCCAGCCCGGCCGCGGCGGCGCGGATGTCGTCCGGATTGCCCTGTTCGGCGGCGCTGCCCAAGGCGCGGCTGGCAGACAGGAACCGGGACGAAGCCTTGCGGAAATCGGCCGGGCGTTCCCAGATCGCGGGCAGGGCAGCGGTCTTGACCCCTGCTTCCGTGGCGGACCCTGCGGGAAAGGCGCGGAGAGCGCGGTTGCCCGCTTCGCCGATGATCGCTGCATTGGCCCGGATTACCGCCATGGAGGGGGAGGAGGCCTTCAACTCGTCGGCAATCGCCTTATTGGCTTTCGCCACTTGCTTGAAGCTTGCCTGACGGCCACCGATCACCTCCGCCATGGTGGCGGCAAGGGCGACGCTGCCCGTCATGCCGGCCGCGATCAGCGCGGCGGCCAGATACCGATTCCTGAATCCCATGTTTTTCTCCTCCCCAACTATTTTATTCTGTTCCGCCCAGTGAGGGACGGCGGCGATCTTGCGAGCCGGAGATTAGGACCGTGCCCGCCTGTTTATTCTTATGCCGCGCCGCTTCCCACGATGCGCTTTTTCCTGCCTTCGGGCAGAGGCATAGCATCATCGCCGGGGCGGAGAAAAGAGGGCGCGGCAGGAGGGCCGCGATTGGAGGAGATATCTCGATTGGCGTGATGAGGGGGCCGCCGCGCGGGGCGAGAGCCTTCCGGCCCCCGCGCGGCGGCCCGGACGATCAGGAGGCGTTGGCGAAATCGGGCTTGCGGCGGGCGAGGAAGGCGGAGACGCCCTCGCGCAACTCGGCCCTTTCTCCGGCCGCCACGATGCTGTGCATTTCCCGCTCCAGCTGGCTTTCGAGCGAATGGCTGCTGCTGTCGATCAGCAGTGAGCGGATGCCGCCGATCGCGCCGACCGCCGAATTGACGAGTTCCTGCGCCTGCCGCGCGCCTTCCTCGGCGAGAGCGGCTTCATCCTCGACGATGCGGGTGACGAGGCCGATGGCGGCGGCTTCCTCCGCGCCGACGCGGCGGTTGGTGATGGTCAGTTCGGTTGCGCGGCGCAGCCCGACAAGGCGCGGCAGCAGCCAGGACAGGCCGCCATCGGAGGTCAGGCCGACAAGGCTATGGGCCGCCGTGAAATGGGCGGCGCGCGTCGAAATCACGATATCGCCGGCGATGGCGAGGCTGAAGCCCGCCCCGGCGGCGGGGCCATTGACCAGCACCAGCAGCGGCTTGGGCATGCGCATCAACTGGATGAGCGCCTGGTTGAGAATGCGGACCAGTTCGCCCAGATAGGCGGGCGCATTGTCGATGGCCGACGCGAAACCGGAAATATCCCCGCCGCCACAGAACAGCTTGCCATTACCAGTCAGCACGACGCAGCGGATCGCGGGATCGGCGGCGCAGCGCTGCGCGGCCTCGAACAATGCCTGCGCCAGCGGAATGTCGATGGTGTTGCCCGCCGAGGGGCGATTGAGCGTGATCGTCGCGACGGCGCCATCGACGGACAGCAGGACGGGGGAATCGGACACGGGCATTTTCTCCAAAAAGGGCGGCGCGGATCGCCGGGCGTTCGACATCATTGCGCCGCGAGGTCTTCTCGCTGCAAGCGGCTTTTATGCCGGATGCAGGCGGAAGGTACCATCAACTTCGATAGATTTTTCCGTCAGCCCCCGTCGCGGCCATAGATGTCCGGGCGGAAGGCGACGCCTCCGTCCGTCGCGGTCGCGGTCAGATAGGTGAGGTAGACGGGCACCGGAACGGGCAGCGGAACATACTGCTCCGGCGCTTTGCCGCCGGTGGATATCGGCTTGCGCATCAGCCATTTGCTCAGCGCCGGCGCATCTTCCAGCCGGATGCAGCCATTCGACACATGCCGGTCCGGCCTGGCGAGCAGATCGCGATTGGGCGTATCGTGCAGGTAAATGCCCTCATCATTGGGGAAGAGGAACTTCACCTTGCCCATCGAATTGGCGCCGCCCGGCAGTTCGCGCAGCCGCAGATCCTGCTTGCCCGCCGCCACCGCCGCCCAGTCGATCGTCGCCGGGTCGAGCTTCTGGGGGTTGGCGCTCCAGTCCGCCAGCGCCTCGATCCGCATCGAGGACAGCGTGCGGCCGGAAAGGATCTTGGGCGCGATATTCTTCTGCACCAGATAGTCGGGAATATTCCAATAGGGGTTGAGGATCGCCCAGTGGAGCGTGCCCGCCATCATCGGCGTCTGGGTTTCGGCGGCGCCCACCACCACCTTCATTGTGCCGAGCTGCTTGCCGCCCTGATAATACCAGAGCCGCGCGGAGGAAGCATCGACGACGATATGCATGGTCCACGGCCCCGGCAGCAGGCGCGCCCGGTCGAGGTTGAGGCGCAGGCGGTCGATCGTAGCGCGATCGCCGCCCGCCTTCAGCGCGAGCGCCAGCAGCTTGCGCTGCTGCACATAGAGCGGGCTCATCCACGCCATGCCGCCGACATAATCGGCAAAGGGTCCGGAAAGGGCGGCGGCGCGCAGCGCGACGGCGGGTTTCACCCTTTTGGGCTTCAGGCGCTTGTCGGCATAGTCCATTCCGACATTCACCGGCCGCCGCTGGTCGCGCACGAAGCGGGAAAAGCTGTCGGACAGGAGCATCTCCGCCCGCGCCACTGCCATCGGCCCGCCGTCCCGCGCGGCATCGATCGCGGCGCGTATCTCGGCGGGGCGATAGGCGGAGGGTTTGAGCCCATCCAGCCGCGCCGTTTCCAGATAGCGCAGAAAGCTGTCGGCGGCGGGGCCGATCCTGCCGTTCTTCACCCAGAGCGGTTTATAATCGCGGGCGGCGTAAAAGGATTTGAGCGGACTGCTGGCTTCTTCCCGCAGCGCCCCGGCGAGTGTGACGGGCGCGGCTGCGGCCTCCTTCTCCCCGGGCGCGGCCCGGGCGGGAAAGCTGATATTTCCGGCAACGGCAGCGAAAAGAAGGACAGGGATGGAGCGGCGCCCCATCCCTCGAACCAAGGGGATCAGCCTCGTTCCCCGCGACGGGAGGGAGCGGGCGGCGGGGGCGGCGGGGCCGGAGGCGCATAGGGGTGATAGATGCCGTCGGACGTGTAATAACCGTCCACGATGCCATCTCCGTCGCGATCGGCTGCGGTGCTGCCTGCCACGGAGCCGGGCGGCGGGGGAGGCGGGGGTGCTACTTCCTCGGTCTTGGTGCAGGCCGCGAGGGCCAGCGGGACCATGCCCAGAAGAGCGATGGATCGAAATTTCATGGATTTCCTCCCTTAAAGATAAAGGCACCCGACCGACCGGAGGGTGAGGTTTCGCCCGTGGATGTGCGAGTGCGCGATAAGAATTCCCTTGTCATGATAAATATCCCTGGCCTGCGGCAGGCAGTGCACGGCGAGCGCCCATATGCGTGAATGGCCGTAAACGACACCAGGCTGGGAGAGGCGCCGCATTCGCGTACCGGCGACAGGCGCTTTCTCCTTTCGGCGCAACCCGGCTTGTGCGCGCCCGGCCCGGTTGATACCATCCGGTCTGTCTGGCTTGTCCCGCTTGGGAGGCCATGGATGCTTTCTGTATCGCGCTCCCCGCGCGTTCCCTATTCTCTCTTCGGGACGTTTGCCTATGACCGTGAAAGCTTATGGCGCCCTTGCCGGTGACAAGCCGCTTGAAGCGCTGGATATCGTCCGCCGCGCGCCCGGTCCGCATGATGTGCGGATCGATATCGCCTATTGCGGCGTCTGCCATTCGGATTTGCATCAGGTGCGCGCGGAATGGAACGGCACGCTTTTTCCTTGCGTGCCCGGTCATGAGATCGTCGGCCATGTGAGCGCGGTGGGGAGCGACGTTGCCGGCTTCGCGGTCGGCGATGTCGTCGGCGTGGGTTGCATGGTCGATAGCTGCCAGTCCTGCGCTTCCTGCGACGAGGGGCAGGAGCAATTTTGCACCGGAAGCGGCTTTGTCGGCACCTATAACGGCAAGACAGCCGACGCGCCCGGTCATACGCTGGGCGGCTATTCCCAGCAGATCGTCGTCAAGGACAGGTTCGTGCTGAAGGTCCGCCATCCCGAGGATCAGCTTGCCGCCGTCGCGCCGCTGCTGTGCGCGGGCATCACCACCTGGTCGCCGCTGCGCCACTGGAATGTCGGGCCGGGCAAGAAAGTCGGCATCGTCGGGATCGGCGGCCTCGGCCATATGGGCGTCAAGCTCGCGCATGCGCTGGGCGCGCATGTGGTGGCCTTCACCACATCGGAGGCGAAGCGCGCCGATGCGCTCTCGCTGGGTGCGGATGAGGTCGTCAATTCGCGCAATGTCGAGGAAATGACCGCGCATCGGGGCAGCTTCGACATGATCCTCGATACGGTCGCCGCGAGCCACAATCTCGATATTTTCACCAGTTTGCTGAAGCGGGACGGCACCCTCGTGCTGGTCGGCGTACCGGAGCATCCGCACCCTGTGCCCAATTTCGGCAACCTGATATTCGCACGGCGCGCCATCGCCGGATCGCTGATCGGCGGCATTGCTGAAACGCAGGAGATGCTCGATTTCTGCGCGGAGAAGGGCATCGTCGCCGATATCGAGATGATCGCGGTTCAGGATATCGACGACGCCTATGACCGGATGCAGAAGAGCGACGTGAAATATCGTTTCGTCATCGACAACGCCACGCTTGCCGCCGCGGAATAGGACGCGCGGAACAGGTTAAGGACAGGGCGAGGCCATCGGGTTCCGGGGCATTATGGCTATCATGCCCTGATCTTCTTTTTCTGTCCCGAGGGCGATTGGGCTTCGCGCTGCCGGACGCGCTTCTGTCCTTCCTACTCCTCGGGCCGGGCGTCGATGGCGAGGATCTCTATCGCATCCTCCTTGCCGCCGAAGGGCAGCAGGTCGCCTGCCTCCGCCTGCATCATCGCGCGGGCGAGCGGGGCGGAGAAGGAGAGGCGGCCATTCGCGGGCTCGGCCTCGTCATCGCCGACGATGCGGATCGTCCGCTGCCGGCCCTCTTGCCGGAAGGTCACGGCGCAGCCGATCTCGACGCTGGCGCCATCGGGCGTGGGGACGATCTGCGCGGTCGCCTGCCGCGTGCGCCAGTAGCGCAGCTCGCGCTTCGCGGCATTGAGGGCGGTTTCCTCCGTCAGCTCCGGAACCTGCTTTTCCAGTTCCTCGACCTTCGCCCGGATCAGGGTGAGGCCGCGCGCGGTGACGAGATTGGGGCCGGGCGGGATCGGAATCTCGAACCGGGGTTCCAGATGCTCCTCATCGCTTTCGCGGCGAAAGGCGACGCTCATGCCTGTTGTTCTTCCTCTTGCTCTTCGATCGTCCAGGCAGAGATATCGTCCTCCTGCCCGATCAGCGCAAGCCCATGGGCGATGGAGGTCAGTTCCTCGCCGCTGTCGAGTTTGTCTTCACCGAAGCGGCGCTCGAACAGGCGCCGCACCGCCGGGATGAGCGAGGAGCCGCCGGTCAGGAACACATGGTCGATCCGCTCCGCCGTCGACCCGGCGCGGGCCAGCGCGATATCGACGGTTGCGTCGATGCGGGCGAGATCGGGCGCGATCCAGCTTTCGAAATCGGCGCGGCTCACCTCCGTTTCAACGGTCAGCGCCTCGCTTTCGAAGCGGAAGGAGGCGTGATCCTCGCCCGACAGGCTGCGCTTGAGGCCGCCCACGGCCTCATAGAGCGGATAGCCCAGCTCATTTTCGACTACCGCGATCATCCGGCCGATGGCGGCGGGGTCGCTGGCGGCGCGGTGCAGTCGCGCCAGCTCCTCCAGCGTCCTGCGGTTGCGCATCAGTGCGAGGCGCGACCAGTCGCCGAAATCGGCGAAATGGCCCCCCGGAATTTCCAGCAGCTTGTCGAAGGATTTATAGGTTCCGCCCTTGCCGAGCATCGGCAGCACCAGATGATCCATGATGCGATAATCGAAGCGGTCGCCCGCGATGCCGATACCGGCCGAGCCCAGCGGCGTGCAGCGTTGCGCCGCGCCGGGGGACTCGACCCGGACGATGGAGAAATCGCTGGTGCCGCCGCCGAAATCGGCGACCAGCAAGGTGGCGGGCCGGGTGAGGCGGGAGGCGAAGCTGAAGGCCGCGCCCAGCGGTTCATAGACATAATGCACCTCCCGCCCCAGCGCCGCGAACATCGCGTCATAGCGCCGCCGGGCGAGCGCGGCATCGGGCCGGGCGCCGACATAGCGGACCGGGCGGCCCACGATGATGCGGTCGGGAAGCTGCCGCATCGCCTCCCCGCCATGGCCGCGCAGATGATCGAGGAAGATGCGGCCCAGTTCCTCGAAGCGCAGGCGCTTTTCGAACAGGGTCGCATGTTCGAAGCCGGGATTGGCGGCGACCGATTTGAAGGATTGCAGGAAGCGGCTGCCTTGCGGAAAGTCGAGAAATTCGGCGATCGCCCATGGTCCAGCCTCATGCGCGAGGCCGCCGCGCGCGCTGTCCTCCTGCCAGAAGCACAGGGCCGAACGGAATACGGAGGTTGGCCCATCGGGCGCGACGAAGCGGACGAGGTCGGCCCTTTTTCCGGCGTTGCCTGCCGTCGCGTCGCCCCTGCCCAGCGCAATGACCGAGTTGGTGGTGCCGAAATCGATGCCGACGGTGCGCGGTGGGCTGGCGCCATGGGGCATGGCCGATATCCTTGTGCCGATGAAAGAGGATCGGCGCCTATGGCAGCGGCGGAGGGAGGAGGCAAGCGGCAGCCGCGCTAAACGGGGCGGGAAGAGCCAGGCCCTCCCGCCGCACCTCAGCTGCTTTCAGACAGGTTGCCGGGCGCTCACTCCAGGAAGCCCGACTTTTCATAACGCCATGCGGCATAGGCCTGCTGCGCGATGCGCGACCAGGTGCGCAGCGGGCTGGGCGGCAGGCGCGTCGGCATCGAGCGGGCGGCGGCGGGATCGGGCAGGTCGGCGAAGGTCGTGGCGCGCACGTCCGGATGCTCCTCTATCGCGCGGCACAGCGCTTCGCATCTTTTCATCACCGTCAGATTGGGACGCTGGCGATCACGGGAAAGCATCTCGAAACTGTGGGTGACGATGACGAAGCTGTGCGCGCCGCTCCGGGCCGCATGGTCGAGGCCCAGCGCCATTTCCTTGGCGGAGAGCGCGCAGATCTGGGCAGGGCGGAAATGTCCGGGCCGGTCGAAAATACCGGCGACCGGCGCTTCCATCACGCCCCCCGCCAGAACGGGATCGATCGTTTCTTGCGGTAAGGTGATGCGGCAGCCATGTTCGGTATAATCGGCGTTGAAGCTGCTGTCCCAGCGCAGGCCCAGCGCGGCCAGCGCGCGCAGCGTATCGTCATTGGCGCCGAAATTCCCGGCGCGGAAGGCGGTGGGGGCAGGGGCGCCCGCGCGCATCAGCGCATCGCGCGCCCAGCCGATCAGCTTTATCTGATCCTCCAGCGGGAAATCGCCGATATTGCGGCCAGTGCGCCCTTCCACCGGCGAATCCTTCGCCCATTGCAGCCATTCGGTGTGGATATGAACCTCAACCGCATGCCCGCCCTCCAGCACCGGATGCACCATGCGTTCGACGATTTCCGGGCCGTGGACGAGGCCGGGCATCGGATCGATCATGAAGACGCCCTTTATGCCATGGGCCGCCATTTTCTCCATCAGCCACCCGACGCCATAGTCCCGCCCATCGACGCGACCGGCGAAGGAACAGTCGAAATTCAGGGCGATCGGCATGCCCTCGGCCTGCCGCCCCGCCGATAATTCGGTGTCTATCGTGATGAGCGCGGATGTCATGTCGCGGGGGATCCTACACGGCAAGAATGGATGTTTTCCTAAACGCTGTCGAGGAAATGGCCAAGGACTAAAGGCTCCGCCATCCGCTCAAGGCGGGAAGGATAAGGCGCAGGAAAGAATTTGTCGATTAAACCAAAGATTCTCCTCACAAATCATCGATTAATTCGATCATCCAAACTGCCTGCTGGTTCTGACGAGAATAAGAACATAAAGTGAACAAATGCGCAGCGATTCGCTATCCACGATTCCAGGGCGGAAGGAAAAGGAAGGAGAGGCCACCGTCTCTACTCCCGCCCCCGCGTCCTCGCCGTCTGCCCGGCGGCTGGCTGTCCGGCGTTTGGCGCTGGGCGCCGCCGCGCTGGATGCGGAACTGGGCGGCGGGCTGAAGAGCGATGGGCTGCACGAATTTTATGCGGCGCGGCCGGAGGATGGCGTGTGCGCGCTCGGCTTCGCGCTGGCGCTGGCCCGGCGGCGGCAGGCGGAGGATGATCGTCCGCTGCTCTGGGCGCGCATGGGGCGGGGCAATGCGGCGCGGGCTTTGCCTTATGGTCCGGGGCTGGTCGAGCTGGGGCTGGAGCCGGGGCGTATCGCCTTGCTGCTGCTGCCCGATGCAAAGGCGCTGTTGCGGGCCGGGCTGGATGCGATCCGCGCCGGCGCGGCGGGCACGGTGCTGATCGACATTGCCGGGCCTTGCCCGCTCCTCGACCTGACCGCGAGCCGCCGCATGACGCTGGCGGCGGCGGAGAGCGATACGATGGTGCTGCTGGCGCGCAGCGAGGCAGGCACGCCGATGCCGAGCGCGGCCCATAGCCGCTGGGAAGTGGCGGCCGCGCCTTCGCTCGCGCTGGAAACCGATGCTCCGGGCGCGCCCGGTTTCGCGCTGACCCTGTTGCGTCAGCGCGGCGGGCGGGATGGAGTGCGCGGCACCCTCGCATGGGATCGGGAAGGGGCGCTGTTTAGGGAGCGGGATGCCGTTCCGGTCGAGCGGTCTATTCCGCATCGGCGGGCCGCCAATGATCGCTGGGGCGGCGGCTGATGCGCGCGGCTGCGCTGCATATGGCGCTGTTCCTGCCATGGCTTCCCGCCGAGCGGGCGCTGCTGGCGGGCGTGGCGCCGCCGGATCGGCCCTTCGCACTGATCGAGAAGCAGGGCGGGGCGCTGCGGCTGGCGGCGGTGGACCGGCGCGCGGCGCGGCTGGGGCTGGAGCCGGGATTGCCGCTCGCCGATGCGCGGGCGCGGGTGCCGGAACTGGTTTCCCTGCCGCATGAGCCGGAGGGGGACCGGGCGCTGCTTGCGCGGGTGGTGCGGTTGTGCGGCGACTTCACCCCGATGGTGGAGGCCGACCCGCCCTCGACCGTGCTGTGCGACATGACAGGCTGCGCGCATCTTTTCGGTGGCGAGCAGGCGCTGCGGGTCCGCCTTGGCGCGGAGGTGGAGGCGCTGGGCCTCTCCGTCCGCGTGGCGGCGGCTGTCACCGGAGAGGCGGCGCGGGCGCTGGCGCGCTTCGGCGGCGAGGATGTGCGGGCCTTGCCGCTCGACGCGCTGGCGGTGGATGAAGAGATGCGCGGCGCGTTGGGCCGGGCAGGCTTCCACACGTTGGGGGAAGTGATGGCGCAGCCCACCGCGCCGCTCGCCGCTCGCTTCGGCATGGGGCTGGTGCGGCTGCTCGATCGGCTGGCGGGCGCGGCGGACCTGCCGATGACGCCCCATCGCCCGCCGGACCCGGTGCAGGTGGAGATGCGCTTTGCCGAGCCGATCGGGCGCACCGCCGACGTGCTCGACGTGATTGAGGCGCTGGTCGGGCAGGCGGCGGTCCGGCTGGCCGAGCGGGGCGAGGGCGGTCGCGCTTTTGCCGCGCGACTGCACCGCAGCGACAGCCATGTCGCGCATCTGCTCATCGAAACGGGCGCGCCGACGCGCGATCCCGCGCTGGTGCTGCGCCTGTTGCGGGAGAGGATCGACAGCCTCGCCGATCCGCTCGACCCGGGCTTCGGCTATGACAGCATCGATCTTGCGGTGCCGAGGACGGACCCTCTCGCCGAGCGGCAGCCGGGGCTGGCGGAACCGGCAAAGGCGGCGGGTCAGGATATGGCGGCGCTGCTCGACCGGCTGGCGGTGCGTCATGGCGCGGGCGCGATCGCGCGCTTTGCCGGGGCGGACAGCCATGTGCCGGAACGGGCGGGGTTCCTCGCCCCCACGGGCGAAGGCGCATGGCCCTTGCCCGAGGCAGGCGAGCCGCCCCTGCGGCCATTGCTGTTGTTCGATCCGCCGCAGCAGGTGGAGGTGATGGCCGCCGTGCCCGATGGCCCCCCGCGCCTCTTCCGCTGGCGCGACCGGGCATGGCGCGTGGTGCGGCAGGAGGGGCCGGAACGGATCGCGCCGGAATGGTGGCGCCGCGCTGACGGGCATGACGGCAACCCCGGCCTCAGCCGCGATTATTATCGCGTCGAGGAGGAGGGCGGCCATCGTTTCTGGCTGTTCCGCCACGGCCTTTATGAGCGCGAGACCGAGGCGCCGCGCTGGTATGTGCATGGCCTCTTCGCCTGAAACCGCCCGCCCGAGCGATGCCGCGCCCTTTTATGCGGAGCTGGCGGCGGCGACCAACTATTCCTTCCTGCACGGCGCCTCGCACCCGCGGGAAATGGTGAGGGAGGCGGTGGCGCTGGGGCTTTCCGGCATTGGCATCGCCGACCGCAACACGGTGGCGGGCGTGGTGCGCGCCCATGTCGCGGCGCGGGAACTGCGGGAGGCGGGGCTGCTGCCCGAGGGCTTTCGCCTCGTCGTGGGGGCGCGGCTCTGCTTCGCCGATGGGACGGGCGACATCCTCGCTTATCCCGCGACGCGCCTTGGCTGGGGCAGGCTGACGCGGCTGCTGACGCTGGGCAATCGCCGCGCCCAAAAAGGCTCCTGTACCTTCACCCTGCCGGACCTGCTGGATCATGGCGAGGATCTGTTGCTGATCGCGCTGCCCGGCGTGGAGGCGGCGACCCTCGCGGCGCTGAAGCAAGCCGCGCCAGGGCGCGTCTGGCTCGGCGCGGCGATGCACCGCACGGGGCGCGACGCGCGGCTGCTCGCCCGCGCGCAGGCATTGGCGGAGCGGGCGGGGGTGCCGCTGGTCGCGCTCAACGACGCGCTCTATGCGACGCCGGAGCATCGACCGGTGCAGGATGTGCTGACCGCGATCCGCCTCCATCGCACGGTGCGGGAGGCGGGGCGCGAACTGCTCGCCCATGCCGAGCGGCATTTGAAGCCGCCCGCCGAAATGGCGCGCCTCTTCGCCGCCTGCCCGGATGCGCTGGCCGAGACGGCGCGCATCCTGGCGCGCATCGATTTCACGCTGGACCAGCTGCATTATGAATATCCCCATGAGCCGGTTCCCTATGGCTGGGAACCGCAGGGCTGGCTGGAGCATCTGGTGATGAAGGCGGCGCGGGACCGCTATGGCGCGGTGCTGCCCGAAAAGGCGACAAGGCTGATCGACAAGGAACTCGCCCTCATCCGCCAGCAAAATTACGCCTGCTATTTCCTGACCGTGCACGACATCGTGCGCTTCGCCCGCAGCCGGGGGATTCTCTGCCAGGGGCGGGGCAGCGCGGCCAACAGCATCGTCTGCTTCCTGCTGGGCGTCACCTCGGTCGATCCGATGCTGCACGACCTGCTCTTTTCCCGCTTCATGTCGTCGGAACGCAAGGAGCCGCCCGATATCGACGTCGATTTCGAGCATGAGCGGCGCGAGGAGGTGATGCAATATATCTATCGCCGATATGGGCGGGAGCGCGCCGGGATCGCCGCCACCGTCATCCATTATCGTCCGCGCAGCGCGGTGCGGGAGGTCGGCAAGGCGCTGGGGCTGAGCGAGGACGTGACCGCGCGCCTCTCCGGCACCGTCTGGGGCAGCTATGCGTCTAAGCATGAGGGCAAGCGGGCGCGGGAGGGGGGCTTCGATCCCGACAATCCCGAGATCGCCCGGCTCAACCATTTCGTTTCGCGCATCGTCAATTTCCCGCGCCATCTCTCTCAGCATGTCGGCGGCTTCGTGCTGACCGAGGGGCGGCTCGACGAGACGGTGCCGATCCACAATGCGGCGATGGAGGGCCGCACCTTCATCGAGTGGGACAAGGACGATATCGACGCGCTGGGCATCATGAAGGTCGATGTGCTGGCGCTGGGGATGCTGACCTGCATTCGCAAGAGTTTCGACCTGATGCGCCTGCACGGGCTGGGCGATCATGCGTTGGATCTCGACCTCAAGGCAGAGGACAAGGCGGTCTACAAGATGCTGTCCCAGGGCGACAGCATCGGCGTGTTTCAGGTCGAAAGCCGCGCGCAGATGAACATGCTGCCCCGGCTGAAGCCGATAAAATTCTACGATCTGGTGGTGCAGGTGGCGATCGTCCGCCCCGGTCCGATCGAGGGCGATATGGTGCATCCCTATCTGCGGCGGCGGGAGGGGGTGGAGAAGCCGGAATATCCCAAACCCGCGCCGCCCCACCCGCCTGACGAACTGAAAGACGTGCTCGGCAAGACCTATGGCGTGCCGATCTTTCAGGAGCAGGCGATGAACCTCGCCATCACCGCCGCGGGCTTTTCCGATGAGGAGGCAAATGGCCTGCGCCGCGCGATGGCGACCTTCCGCAATGTCGGCACCATCGACAATTTCCGCGAGAAGATGGTCGGCGGCATGGTGGCGCGGGGCTATGACAAGGCGTTTGCCGAGCGCTGCTTCCAGCAGATTCAGGGCTTCGGCAGCTATGGCTTCCCCGAAAGCCATGCGCAGAGCTTCGCGCGCCTTGTCTATGTGTCGGCATGGATCAAATGCCATCATCCGGCCGTGTTCGCCTGCGCGCTGCTCAACAGCCAGCCCATGGGCTTCTACGCGCCCGCCCAGTTGGTGCGCGACGCGCGCGAACATGGGGTGGAGGTGCGCCCCGTCGACGCCAATCGCAGCGACTGGTATTCGACGCTGGAACGCCGCCGCGACGGCGCATTGGCGCTGCGGCTGGGGTTGCACCGCATCGGCGGCTTTCGCGAGGACTGGGCGGATCGGATGAACGCCGCGCGCGCCGCCGCCGGGCCTTTCGCCGGGATGGAGGACATGGCCCGCCGCGCCAACCTGCCCACCCGCGCCTTGCGCCTGCTCGCCGATGCCGATGCCTGCCGTTCTCTGGGGCTGGACCGCCGCGCCGCCTTGTGGGAGGCGCGGCGGATGCCGGAGGGGGAATTGCCCCTCTTCGCCGCGATGGAGGCGCGCGAACTGGGCGAGGAGCCGGAGGTTCTCTTGCGCCCGATGACGCTGGGCGAGCATGTCGCCACCGATTATCAGCTGACGCGCCTGTCGCTCAAAAGTCATCCGATGGCGATCCTGCGCCCGGTCTTCGCCGCCGAGCGCGTCGCGAGCTGCGTCGATCTGCGCGGCATGAAGGGCGGCGACCGGGTGCGCGTCGCGGGCGTGGTGCTGGTGCGCCAGCGTCCCGGCAAGGGCAATGCGATCTTCATCACGCTGGAGGATGAGGGCGGCATCGCCAATATCGTGCTCTGGGCGCGCCGGTTCGAGCGCTTCCGGCGCGAGGTAATGGCGGCGCGGCTGATGCTGGTGGAGGGCGTGGTGCAGCGCAGCCGCGAAGGCGTGATCCATGTGATGGCGGCTCGCATCCTCGACCGGTCGGAGACGTTGGCGCATCTGAACGCGCCGCCTGCATCCCCGGCCTCGATGCCGCGATCCGCGAGCCACCCGCGCAATGTGCGCCTGCTGCCCCGTTCGCGGGATTTTCATTGAGGCCAGACCCAATCGCCCGCTTCCCATCGCCCCGCAAAATCGCCTAGTACATCCGCATGACCGACCTTACTCCCTCCGTCGTGCCCGATAGCGAGGCGCGTGGCCTGATGACACGCCTGCCCCGCCGGGTGCGCGATCTTGCGCTGCTGGCGCGGTTCGATCGGCCCATCGGCTGGTGGCTGCTGTTCTGGCCCGGCGCGTGGGCGCTCGCGCTGGCGGGCAATGGGCTGGAGCATTGGGGCATGATTCTCTGGTTCCTTGCCGGCAGCATCGCGATGCGCGGGGCCGGGTGCGTGTGGAACGACATGGTGGACCGCGATCTCGACAAGCAGGTCGCGCGCACTGCCGTCCGCCCCCTGGCGAGCGGGACGGTGTCGATGAAGCTGGCAGGCGCCTGGCTGGGGCTGCTTTGTCTCGTAGGCCTGGCGGTGCTGCTGCAATTGCGGGGGCAGGCGCAGATCGTCGCGCTGTCTAGCCTCGCGCTGGTCGCCGCCTATCCCTTCATGAAGCGCATCACCTGGTGGCCGCAGGCGTGGCTGGGGCTGGTGTTCAGCTGGGCCGCGCTGGTCGGCTGGGTCGAGATGACCGGCGGCATGAACCCCGCCGGGCTGTTGCTCTATGCTGGCTGCATCTGCTGGGTGATCGGCTATGACAGCATCTACGCATTGCAGGATCGGGAGGACGACGCGCTGGTCGGCATCAAGTCGAGCGCGCGGGCGATGGGCGCGCATGTCCGCGCGGGCGTGGCGGGCTTCTACGCGGCGGCGGTGCTGTTCTGGGCCGGGGCGATCTGGTTCACCCGCCCGACGCCGCTGGCGCTGGCCGCGCTGCTGCCGATGGCGGCGCATCTTTGCTGGCAGGTAGGGACGCTGAAGGAAGGCGACGGCATGAACCCGCTCGTCAAATTCCGGTCCAACCGCTTCGCGGGCCTGCTGATGTTCGCCGCCTGCGTGGTGGTGGGAGCGAGCTGAACAGGCGTTTCAGGCACTGTAACGACTGGCCCTGTCCCGGCTGGTAGCGCTGGCCTTTTGCGGTCGCTTCGCTACAAGAGGCTCGATTTTATTGTGGGGGTGATATGGGCTGGTTGACTTTCCTGCTTATCGTTGTCGGCGTCTGGCTGTTCCTGTCTTACAACAAGCTGCGCGCCCTCGCTGAAAATGTGAAGCGGCGTCAGGCCAATATCGCAGCGACCGTGAAGAAGCGGCAGGATATCGCGCAGCGCTTGTCCGATATCGCGGCGGGGTATGGCGATCATGAAAAGCTGGCGCATTTCACGGTGATCGAAGGCGAAGCGACGATGGCGCAGGCGGTTTCCGCCGCCGCCGATGCCTCGCGCGTGATCGGCAATGTGCAGATGCTGGCCAATCGCTTCCCCGAACTCAAGGCCAACACCACCTATCAACAGCTGATGCACCAGCTGGAGGCGATCGAAACGACGATCCTCGAACGGCGCGAGGCCTATAATGAGGCGGCGCAGACCTATAATTCGACGCGCGGCAGCCTCCCCCACCTCTTCTATGCCGACAAGCTCGGCTATGCCGAAGCGCCGTATTTCTCCGTCGATGAGGATGGAGCGGAACAGCAGATCCGCTTCACGACCGATGATGGCGCGTTGTTGCGCGATACGATGGGGCGCATGGCGAGCAGGGCAGCTGTCGGCGCGCAGCAGGCAGCCGGGCGGATCAAGGCGGCGGCGCAGCAGGTTCAGGCCAATGGCGCCGCCGAAGCGCAGGCGGACGGAGCCAGTGATATCGCGGCTTTGCCGGGTGAAACCGCATCGCCCGCCACGCCGGATCAATCGGACGGCAAAACGGTGTGATTTCCGGTGGACCGGCCTGAGCGTATCAGGCCCGGTCCGGGCACTGGCGGATCGCCAAGGGCCAGTTCCCAAGGGTCAGTCCCCAAGGGCCGATCATTCCGCCGCCAGCAATTGCTCCGCGCCGCCAAGATCCACCGAGACGAGGCGGCTCACCCCCCGTTCCACCATCGTCACGCCGAACAGGCGGTGCATCCGGCTCATCGTCACCGCATTATGGGTGACGATGAGATAGCGCGTGCGCGTGTCCTTCACCATCTGGTCGAGAAGGTCGCAAAAGCGCTCCACATTGGCGTCGTCCAGCGGCGCGTCCACCTCGTCCAGCACGCAGATCGGCGCGGGGTTGGTGAGGAACAGGCCGAAGATCAGCGCCACGGCGGTCAGCGCCTGTTCGCCGCCCGAAAGCAGGGTGAGGGTGGAGAGCTTCTTGCCGGGCGGCTGGGCGAGAATTTCGAGGCCGGCCTCCAGCGGATCGTCGCTGTCGATCAGCTTAAGATGCGCCTGCCCGCCGTTGAATAACGCAGTGAAGAGACGCTGGAAATGGCCGTTCACCGCCTCAAACGCGGCGAGCAGGCGCGCGCGCCCCTCGCGGTTGAGGCTGCCGATGGAGCCGCGCAACTGGTGGATCGCCTGCGCGATCTCGGCGCTTTCGGTGCGGCTGCGTTCCTGAAGGCTCTCCAGCTCCGCCAGTTCCTGCGCGGCGATGAGGTTGACCGGGCCGATGCGCTCGCGCTCTGCCGTCTGCCGTTCCAGCTCCGCCTTTTCGGTCTGTGCGCCACGAACCTCGGCGCCGGTGAAGCCGTGCCGCTCGGGCAGTACCGGAGGCGGACATTCGAAGCGCTCCCCGCAAAGCCGGTTGGTTTCGATGCGGTGGGTGGTGGCGGCCTCGGCGCGGGCGACCGCCCCGGCCCGCGCCTCGCGCGCGACCGACAACGCCTCGCCTGCCTGCGCGAAGCGGGCCTCCGCCTGCCGCAGCGCGGCCTCGGCAGAGCTTTCCTGCGCCTGCGCTTCCTTCGCCCGGTCGGCAAGGGAGAGGCTGTCCGCGCTTAGGCTCTCCATCTCCGCCGCCATCGTTTCCGGCTTCCCGGCGAGAATCGCGCGTTCCTCCGCAATGGCCTGTTCGCGCGCGGTCATGTCGGCAAGGCGCTTGCCCGCTTCGCCGGAACGGCTGCGCCAGCGCCGGATATCCCCCTCCGCATCGCCAAGGCGGCGGCGGTCGCTGTCGAGCGCGCGTTCGGCGAGCGTGGCATCGGCCTGCAACTGGCTCGCCTGCGCATGGGCAGCCTCGCTGCGGGCGGAAAGATCGGCGACCAGCACGCGGGTTTCATGGCCGTCCGGCATCGCGGAGAGGGTCTCCTGCGCGGCTTCCTGTTCGGCTTGCGCGCTGGCGAGGTCGGCGCCCGCTTCCTCAACCCGCGTGGCGACATCGCTGCGGCGGGCGGCAAGGCGCTCGATCTGGGCGATGGCATCGTCGCGGCGGCGGGCGGCGGCGGCGGCCTCCCGCTCGGCGGCCGCGACGGCATCGCGCAAGGCGGAAATTGCCTGCGTCGCCGCATGGGTGCGTTCCTGCGCTGTGGAGAGCGCCGCCTGCGCCGCGTCCACTTCTGCGCGTGCGGCGGGAAGTTGCGCGCCGAGCGCCTCCAGCCGATTGGCGCGGATCAGGCGTTGGGCGGTGGCCGCGCCCACCGCATCCTCGCCCCCGCGCGCGACAAGGCCGTCCCAACGTCGCATATGCCCGTCCCGCGTCACCAGCCTCTGCCCGACGGCGAGCGGCTGGCCCTCGTCGCTTGCCGTCACGGCAATCTGCGCGAGGCGGCGGGCGAGCGCTGCGGGTGCGGTGACATGATCGCCAAGCGCGCTCGTCCCTTGCGGCAGTTTGGGGTCGCCGGGCGCCACCTCGGCCCCCGCCCAGTGGCGCGGCGCCGTGGCGGCGAGGCCCGCTTCCAGATCGTCGCCGAGCACGGCGGCGAGCGCCAGTTCATAGCCGGGGGCGGCGCGCAGCTGGTCGATCAGCCTGTCTTTGCCCTGCTGGGCGGCGCTGGCGAGCGCCTTGCGCAGCGCCTGCGCCTCGCTGTCGAGCGCAGAGAGGGTGGCCTTGGCAGCCGAGAGCGCGGATTCCGCCTCGCTGCGCTGGCGGGTGGCCTCGTCGCGCTCGCTTTCCGCCTCGGTCAGCGCGGCGGCGGCCTCCTGCTGGCGGATTTGCGCCGCATCGATGGCGGTGGCTGCCTCGACGCGCTGGGCCTCCAGCGGCTCCACCTGCGGCAGCGCGGCCAGTTCGTCCTGCAAGCGCCGGGCATCGCGGCGGGCGCGCTCGACGCGGCCTTGCGCGGTGGCGAGCGCCGCCTGCGCGACCTTCAGTTCCGCCTGTTCGCTTGCCTGCCGCGCCATCGCCTTGGCCAGCCCCAGCTCGGCCGCGCGCGCTTGTTCCTGCGCCTGCGCGATGCGGGTGGCGAGCGCGGGCGCGCGGGCCTCCGCCTCGGCGATCCGGTCCTTGAGCAGCGCCACTTCCTCGCCGAGCCGGGCAATCGCATCTGCGGCATCATGCGCCAGCGCATCCTCGCGCTCCCGGTCTTCGGAAAGGCGGAGTTCCTGCGCGTGGAGATCGGCGAGGCGGCGCATGGCTTCCTCATGCCGGGCCTTCAGCGCGGTGAGGCGATGCCCGGCCTCATTGGCGGCGTCGCGCGCGGTCTGCGCGGCGGAGCGGGCCTGCGCGAGAGCCTGCGTCGCGGCCTCGCTATGCGCCGCTTCGGCCTGCTGCGCTTCCATCGCGGAGAGCACTGCCGCCTCGCGCGTCCGGGCTTCTTCCTGCGCGGCGGTGGCGGCCTGATCGGCCTCGCGCCAGCGGGCGAAGAGCGCGCGCGCCTCGGCAATGCGGATCGCCTCGGAAAGTCGGGTATAGCGCTCCGCCGCCTTGGCCTGCCGCCGCAACGCTCCGGCGCGCAGGTCCATATCACCGAGGATTTCGTCCAGCCGGGTGAGATTGGCCTCGGCTGCGCGCAGCTTCTGCTCGGCATCCTTGCGGCGCACATGCAATCCGGCGATGCCCGCAGCCTCTTCCAGCATGGCGCGCCGCTCCTGCGGGCGGGCGGCGATGACGGCGGCGATTTTGCCCTGACTGACCAGCGCCGGGCTGTGCGCGCCGGTCGCGGCATCGGCGAAGAGCAGCGCCACGTCCTTCGCTCGCACGTCGCGGCCGTTGGCGCGATAGGCGCTGCCCGCGCCGCGCTCGATCCGGCGGACGATTTCCAGTTCCCCGCTGGTTCCAGTGTCGATCGCAGGGGTGACGTCGCCGGGCGGCATGCTCGCGTGCAGCATCACCTCGGCAAAGTCGCGGCGCGGGCGGGTGGCGGTGCCCGCGAAGATCACATCCTCCATGCCGCCGCCGCGCATCGACCGCGCGCTCGATTCGCCCATCACCCAGCGAATCGCCTCCAGCAAATTGGATTTGCCGCAGCCATTGGGGCCGACGATACCGGTCAGCCCCTGCTCGATCCGAAGCTCCGTCGCATCGACGAAGCTTTTGAAGCCGGAGAGTTTAAGGCGGCGAATTTCCATCCGCGCTCACCCCCGCAATGCGCGCGGCGGCAGAAGGAAGGCTGCGGGTCGGGTCAGAGCCCGGCCTCCGTCAGCTTCGGCTTCAGCACATCCCAGCTCGCGGCATTCTCGACCACCTTGTCGTTGATGAGCAGGGTGGGGGTGCCGGTGATGTTGTAGGTGGACGTCGCCTCCTGCACATGAGCGGCGATGGCCTCGGTCTGCTTCTGGTCGGTGAGGCACTGCTTCAGCTTGTCCTCGGGCACGCCGCGCTGCTTGGCGAAGTCGACAAGCCCGCCCAGATTGGCGAGGCCGAAGAAGCGGTCCTTGGGCGGCAGGTTCATCGCCTGGTTGTAGGCGGCGTCGCCCTTGCCCTGAATGGTCTCGAACAGCGCGGCCTGATTGGCGAACAACTGGTGCGAGAAGGCGAAATAGGCCTCCGGTCCGCTGCACGCGGCGACCAGCGCCATGGTCATGTCGATGGGATCGCGCACGAAGGGGCGATATTCAAAGCTCATTTTGCCGGTATTGACCATTTTCCGCACGTCGTCGGAGGATTGCCCGGCAAAGTCGGCGCAGTGGGGGCAGGTGTAGGAACCGAACTCGGTCACTTTGACCGTCGCATCGGGATTGCCCATCAGATAGCCGCCCTTTTCCGTGGCGACGACCACGTCGCTCCACGTCTTGCCAGCCGGTGGCGGCACAGTCTCGCCCGCGGCGATCTTGGGTGCGCCGGAAGAGGCCTCATCCTTGCCGCCGCACGCAGCAAGGCCCAGCGACAGGCAGGCGAGAGAGATAAGGGCAAGGGATTTTTTCACGAAGCGCAACTCCGGCAACGGTCAGGAAAGGATAAGCCAATGAGGATTGGCCTGTGTAAATCACTTCGCGGGAGCGGGCAACAGAGGGCGTAGCCCCTCCCAGTCATGCGCATCGGCCAGCTTGCCGTTGACGAGGAAGGAAGGGGTGCCCCGCACGCCATCCTGCTCGGCCGCGCGCCGGGTCATCGCCAACACCTGATCGAGCGCTTTGCCATCGGCAAGGCAGATCTTGCCCTGCGCGGCGGAGATGCCGCGCTTCTGCATCAGCGCGAAGAGGCCGGTCCGCTCGGCGATGTCGGCCATGGCCTCCGTTTGCGAGGCATTGGCGGGCAGCGCCGGCTGATAGGCGCGCGCCTTGCCGAGCCATGCGTCCTGATTGGCGAACAGGGCTTCATGAGTGCCGAAGAAGCGCGCCTCCCCGCCGCAGCGGGCGAGCAGCGCGGCGGTGATGTCGAACCGGTCGCGCACCAGATTGCGCACCTCGATCGCGAGGGAGCCGTTGGCGACCCAGTTCTTTTTGAGGGGAGCGGTGCCTTCCGCGACGAAATGGGCGCAATGCGGGCAGGTATAGCTCACATATTCGACCAGCCGGTTCTTCGCCGCCGGGTTGCCGAGCACATAGGCGCCCTCCGCCGTCCGGGTGACGGTGCGGCTCCAGTCTTTCGCCGGGGCGGCGTGCAACGGCAGGGCGAACAACGCGGCGAGCGTCAGCAGCAGGAGGCGGAGCGGTTTCACGGGCGGGCGACTCTCGATCTGGAAAGGAGGGGATCAGCTGATCTTGCCGATGGGCCGGGTGTTGGCAAGCCCCTGCGCCATCGCTTCGAGCACCGCGCGCAACTCCGGGTCGCCGATATCGCGCAGCGAGTCGCCCAGTTCCTGCGGGACGGGGCGCGGATCGACCGGCAGCGGGCGCCGCTCTGCCAGGCGCCGGGCGACCTCGCCGGGGCGGATCGCGACCTTGACGACCGCCTCATAACCGAAAAAACGGTTCACCCGCTCGATGATCTCCGGCACCACATGCTGGATGATCGGCGCATGGCCGCTCATCACGGTCAGCGCCAGCGTGCCCTTTTCCTTCTTGCCCGCCGGGAAGCGGATCGATTCCGGCGCGGAGAGCGCGGCATAGCGATCCCCGACGATTTCCGCCCAGCGGGTGACGACGCTCGACTGCACGAAGCCGAAGCGGCGGAAGGCGGCCCCCCCGACTTGCGGCATCAGATCGGCGATGGCGCGCGGCCCGCCGACGCGCTCCGCCTCCCGTGACCGAGTCGAGGCAGGGCCTTTGCGGCTTTTGCTTGCCGATTTCGGTTTCGCAGGTTCCGTCATCGCCCGCTCCATGCCATAGCGGCGCCATGTTGGCAAAGAGGTCCATCGAAGGCGCCATGCATGCGCCTCCTCCCGAAAGCGTTTCGGACGCGCTGCTGCGCCATTATGACAGCCATGCGCGGACCTTGCCATGGCGGATCGCGCCCGGCTCGGCGGAACGAGCCGATCCTTATCGCGTCTGGCTGTCGGAGATCATGCTGCAACAGACGACGGTGGCTGCCGTCATCCCCTATTTCGCGAAATTCACCCGCCGCTGGCCAGATGTCACGGCGCTCGCCCATGCCGAGGAGGCCGAGGTAATGGCCGCCTGGGCGGGCCTCGGCTATTATGCGCGGGCGCGCAACCTCATCGCCTGCGCGCGGGTGGTGGCCGACGAACTGGACGGGCGGTTTCCCGATACGGAGGAGGGCCTGCTCGCGCTGCCGGGCGTGGGCGCCTATACCGCCGCCGCCATCGCCGCCATCGCCTTTGGCCGCCGAGCGGTGGTGGTCGATGCCAATGTCGAGCGCGTCGTCGCCCGCCTCTTCGCCATCGCCACCCCGCTGCCGAAGGCGCGCACGGAGATTCGCGCGGCGACCGACGCCATCACGCCGGAAAACCGGGCCGGGGATTTCGCGCAGGCGATGATGGATCTGGGCGCGGGGATCTGCACGGTCAAGGCGCCGCAATGCCTGCTGTGCCCGCTGCGTCCCCATTGCGCCGCCCATGCGGAAGGAAGAGCGGAGGACTATCCGGTCAAGCCGCCGAAGAAGGAAAAGCCGACCCGCGAGGGCCTGATCTGGTGGCTGGAGCGCGAGGACGGCCATGTCTGGATCGAGCGGCGCGGCGACAAGCGCATGTTGGGCGGCATGGCGGGCCTGCCCGGCACGCAATGGGATGCGCGCGGTGGCGCCAATGGAGGCGAACCGCCCTGCCCCGGCGACTGGATCGCGCTTAATGCCGGGGTGGAGCATGTCTTCACCCATTTCCGGCTGCTGCTCTCGATCCGGAAGCAGCGGGTCGGCGGGGATTGCCGGCCGGAGGGCGAGGGGCAATGGTGGCCGCTCGCCCGGATCGGCGAGGCGGGGTTGCCGACCGTCTTCGCCAAGGTCGTTCAGCGTATGACGCAGGAAGGATGATGATGCACGATAAGCGCCAGCTTTTCCCCGGTTTCGCCGCGCCCTCGATCGATCGCTGGGATCTGGCGCGCAGCAATCCCGCGCTGCTGGCGGAGGCTTTTGCCGATGCGCGGGCGAAGCGGCTGCTGCTGACAGGGCTCGATCCTGTGCTGGAAGGCGGCAGGCTGGCGCGAGAGCCGATGCCCGCCGATGCTGACCCCGCCGCCCATATCTTGCTGGGACGGGAAGCCGATGGCGCGCCGCTCTTCGCCCGGCTGCGCAACGATCTGCCCCATGGCGGCATCTATGCGCCCGGCGTCTGGCAGGCGGCGACCGAGCTGGAGGCGGAGGAGCTGAGCCTCTATGGCGGCGCTCGCAGTCTGGTGGACTGGCATGCGCGCCATGGCTTCTGCGCGGTCTGCGGCGGCGCGACGGCTCCGGTCAAGGGCGGCTGGTCGCGCCGCTGCGGGACATGCGGGGCCGATCATTTCCCGCGTGTCGATCCGGTCGTCATCATGCTCGCCGAATATCGGGGCAGGGTGCTGCTCGCCCGCCAGCCGGGATTTCCGCCCGGTCGCTATTCCGCGCTCGCCGGTTTTGTCGAGCCGGGCGAAACGTTTGAGGGCGCGGTGGCGCGCGAACTGTTCGAGGAGGCGGGCATCCGCGTTCGCGACATCCGCTATGTGATGAGCCAGCCCTGGCCTTTCCCTTCGTCGCTGATGATCGCCTGCACCGCGCAGGCCGAAGACGACCGGCTCACCCTCGACCGGACCGAGCTGGAGGATGCGTTCTGGGTCGATGCCGATGGCGTGCGCGCCGCGCTGGAGGATAAGGAGGATGCCCCCTTCATCGCTCCTCCGGTGATGGCGGTGGCGCGCTGGCTGTTGACGCACTGGATCGAAGGGCAGCGCTGACCGCCCGGCAATAGGGCGTGGGATGAGATTGCGCGCCGCAGGCGGTGCGGCTATGGCGCAAGCAGGATCACAACGGGACCGCTCTTTCATGCTCTCACTTTCGCAGGCTCAGGATCGCGCGCAGGCACTGGTCGATGAAGCGCGCCGGGCCGGGGCCGATGCGGCGGATGCTCTTTATGTCTGCAATGCCTCGACCGGCGTGTCGGTGCGTCTGGGCGAGATGGAGGATGTCGAGCAGTCCGAGGGCGAGGAAATCGGCCTGCGCATCTTCGTCGGCCAGCGGACGGCGACGGTTTCGGCTTCCGATCTGGAGCGCGACTCTCTCTCCGCGCTGGTCGGCCGCTGCCTTGCCATGGCGCGCGAGGCGCCGGAAGACCCCTATGCGGTGCTCGCCCCAGAAGAGCGGCTGATTCGCGGCAAGCCGCCCGCGCTCGATCTGGTCGACAGCGCCGGGGTGGACCCTGCCGCGCTCAAGGAAAGGGCGCTGACGGCCGAGGATGCGGCGCGCTCCGTCCCCGGCATCACCAATAGCGAGGGCGGCGGCGCCAGCATGGGGCGCAGCCAGATCGCGCTCGCGACCAGCCACGGCTTCGCGGGCAGCTATGCCGCGACGATCCACGGCACCTGGGCGAGCGTGCTCGCGGGTGAGGGCGGCGGCATGCAGCGGGACTATGCCAGCCACAGCGCGCGCTATCTCAAGGATCTGGAGGATGCCGAGCATATCGGCCGCCGCGCCGGGCAGCGGGCAATCGCGCGTCTGCACCCGGAAAAGCTTTCCAGCGGGGTGATGCCGATCATCTTCGATCCGCGTGTCGGCGGCTCCCTGCTCGGCCATCTGATCGGCGCGATCGCAGGCCCGGCGATCACCCGCCGGTCCAGCTTCCTGCTCGACGATCTGGGCGCGCAGCTGTTCGACGGCGGGATCACCATCGTCGATGATCCGCATCGCAAGCGCGGCCTGCGCTCCCGCCCGTTCGACGGCGAGGGCCTGCCGACCCAGCGCCGCGCGCTGATCGAGAAGGGCGTGCTGACCGGCTGGCTGCTCGATGCCTCCTCGGCAGTGCAGCTGGGTCTGGAACCCACTGGCCATGCCAGCCGCGGGACCAGCGGCTCGCCCGGCGTCGCCGCGACCAATGTGCATATGGAGCCGGGCACCACCTCCCCCGGCGATCTTATGAGCGGTATCGAGCGGGGCATCTATGTGACCGAGCTGATCGGCATGGGCGTCAACGCAGTGACCGGCGATTACAGCCGGGGCGCTTCGGGCTTCCTCATCGAAAATGGCGCGGTTTCTCATGCGGTTTCGGAAATCACCATCGCCGGGACGCTCAAGGAGATGTTCGCGGCGATGATCCCTGCCGACGACCTCGTGTTCCGCTATGCGATGAATGTGCCAACGCTGCGGATCGACGGGATGACGGTGGCCGGTGGCTGATCCCGCGCTCCGCCCGCTGCTGGAAGCGGTCACGCAGGCGGCGGATCATGCGCTGGCGCTCTGGGCGGGAGGGACGCCCTCGGTGCGCCATTGGGAAAAGGAGCCGGGGCAGCCGGTCTGCGATGCCGATCTCGCGGTGAACGCCATGCTGCGCGAGGCGCTGATGCGGATCGATCCCGCTGCGGGCTGGCTTTCCGAGGAAAGCGCCGACGATGACGCTCGATGCCGCGCGGACCGGCTCTGGGTGGTCGATCCCATCGACGGCACCAAGGATTATATCGCGGGCAAGCAGGGCTGGGCGATCTCCGTTGCGCTGGTGGAACTGGGTGAGCCGGTACTCGGTGTACTGGCAGCGCCCGCCCGCAACGAACTATGGGTCGCGCAGGCGGGGAAAGGCGCGCGGCGCAACGGCAAGCCCTTGCAGGTGAGCGCGCGTCAAAGGCTTCCTGGTGCGCGGGTGCCCGCCGAGGTGCTGCCGCAGGATGACGCGGACCTGACGATGGTGGCGCGCCCCAACAGCATCGCGCTGCGCATGGCGATGGTCGCGGCGGACGAGGCCGATCTGGTCGCGACCGTGCGCTGGGGCAATGAATGGGACGTCGCAGCTGCGGCGCTCATCGCAAAGGAGGCAGGCGCGCGGGTCAGCGATGCGCTGGGTCAGCCCCTGTCCTTCAACCGGCCCGATCCGGTGGCGTTCGGCATATTGTGCTGCGCGCCCGGCATCCACATGGCGGCGGTGGAGAGGCTCGCGCCAAGGGCGGAGCGGATATTGGGGCGGGACGGACAGGCTGGCTGAGCGGGGGCCGGATAAGTCGGGAGGCGGCTGTCTCCAGACCAGCCTTGCCGCGCCGGGTCATTTGCCCGCGCCACGAAAAAGCGGGCGACCCTTTCGAATCGCCCGCCTTCTTTAATTTCATTTTGTAGCGGCGATTACACGCGCATCGGCATCAGCACATAAAGCGCGGCGGAGCCGTCATTTTCGCGGATCAGCGTCGGCGCGGCCTGATCGGCGAGGTGGAGGTCCACCGTATCGCCTTCGATCTGCTGGAGAATGTCGAGCAGATAGCGCGCGTTGAAGCCGATTTCGAAGCCATCGCCCTGATAATCGCCCGGCACCTCTTCCGCCGCCGTGCCGTTTTCCGGGCTGGTGACGGACAGGGTGATCTTGTCGCGGTCGAGCGCCATCTTGACCGCGCGGGTCTTTTCGGTGGCGATGGTTGCGACGCGGTCCACGCCTTCCTCGAAGCTGCGCGGGTCGATCTTCAGCAGCTTGTCGTTGCCGGTCGGGATGACGCGGCTGTAATCCGGGAAGGTGCCGTCGATCAGCTTGCTGGTCAGGATCGCATTGCCGATGCCGAAGCGGATCTTGCTGGCCGACAGCGCGATATCGACGCTGCCTTCCACCTCGTCGAGCAGCTTGCGTAGCTCGCCGATGCACTTACGAGGCACGATGATGTCGGGCATCCCCTCGGCGCCATCGGGACGCGCCACGGTGACGCGGGCGAGACGATGGCCGTCGGTCGCGGCAGCCTTCAGCACCGGCTGCGGGTCTTCCGACACATGGAAGAAGATGCCGTTGAGATAATAGCGCGTTTCCTCGGTGGAAATCGCAAAACGCGTCTTGTCGATGATCTGCTTCAGCGTCTCTGCGGGCAGCTCGAACCGGGTCGGCAGCTCGCCCTCGGCGATGATCGGGAAGTCGTCGCGCGGCAGCGTCGAGAGGTTGAAGCGCGCGCGCCCCGCCTGAATCAGCATCTTGCCGTCTGCCGCGTCCAGCAGCACCTGGCTGCCTTCCGGCAGCTTGCGGGCGATGTCGAACAGCGTATGCGCGGAAATCGTCGTCGATCCGGGCGTTTCGACCTGCGCCTGCACCTGCTCCACGACCTGGAGGTCGAGGTCCGTCGCCATCAGGCGAATGGTGCCTTCAGCCGCCGCCTCGATCAGCACATTGGACAGAATCGGGATGGTATTGCGTCGTTCCACCACCGACTGGACATGGCCCAGACACTTGAGCAGCGTCGCGCGTTCGATGGTAGCCTTCATTCCCCGTTCCGTTTCCACTTTCAACATTGGCTCTAATCTGAACCCCGGATGGGGCCAGCGCGGTCGGATTCGATTCCCTGCCCCTGAACAAACCAGACAGCGGACAATCTTCATTACCGACAATCCCCCTCACCGCAAGGGGGCAGTCCTTTAAGCGGGATTATCGTTAATTTTCTCTTACGTCCGCTTGCAAAAAAGACGCGGCTGGGCTTTGCCTGTCGGCGATGAGATGTTGCCTTCTTTTGCTTTGCGGCCTGCTGTTGCCGGCGGCACCGGCGCGGGCGGCCGATTCGCTGGGCGTATTCGATGGCTGGGGCGCCTTTCGCGACAGGGGAGAGGAGCGCTGCTATGCGATTGCGGAGCCTGATCGCGGCTCGGCGGGCGGCAGCGAGAGGGCCTTCGCCTCGGTCGGCAACTGGCCGAAAAATGGCGTGCGCGGGCAGCTTTATCTGCGTTTGAGTCGCTTTCCCGCCGATGGCAGCCGGGTCTATCTGTCGATCGGCGAGCGGCGGTTCGCGCTCGTTTCCGGGGCGGGGCAGGCCTGGGCGCAGGATGCGCGCATGGACGGCGCGATCATCGCGGCCATGCGCGCCGCCACGACGATGAGCGTCGAGGGCAAGGGCCGCAACGGGCGGGCTTTCTACGATCTTTATGTGCTGAAGGGCGCGGCGACCGCGATGGATGCCGCCGCGCTCGCCTGCTTCCCGCAATAGCGCGCGCGAGTGGGTGGCGTCAGAAGCGCTCGATCAACCGCTCGACGGAACGATGGCCCGCATTATGGGTCGGGATCATCTCCTCCACCTCCTCAATCACTTCCTTTTCCAGCGCGAGGCGGATTTCCTCCAGCTCCTGCTCGGTCATATGCTCTATGCCGATGAAGCGGTTGCGCGCGCTGTCCACCGCGCGGATAAGCTCGTCCAGTTTCGCCTGTATCGCGGCACCGTCGCGATTCTGGCTGTTCTGGATCACGAACACCATCAGGAAAGTGATGATCGTGGTCGATGTGTTGACGATCAATTGCCAGGTGTCGGAAAAACCGAAGAGCGGCCCCGATATCCCCCAGAGTATGATGCTGATGAGCGCGACGATGAACGCCCAGGGCTGGCCCACCGCGGCGGAAACCCCGGTGGCGATGCGGGTGAAGAAACGATCCATGCGATCAAGCTCCGGCTGACAAGGAAAACCGCCGAAAAGACTGGCGGTTCCACGCATTTGAGACTATATGCCGCGCACATGCAAATCCCCGGACTTATAGACCCCGTGCCTGTGCCGCGCGCCATCACGCCGCGCGAGGATGGCCGCGCCGACCTCATGGGCCTCTCCCGCGATCAGATTCGCGCGGAGCTGGAGGAAAAGGGGCTGGAATCGAAGCAGGCGAAGCTGCGCGCCAAGCAGTTGTTCCACTGGCTCTACCATCGCGGCGAAATCGATTTCGAGCGGATGACCGACCTCGCCAAGCCGATGCGCGGCTGGATGGCGGAGCGCTTCGTCGTGGGTCGCCCGCAGGTGGTGGAGGCGCAGGTCAGTTCCGATGGCACGCGCAAATGGCTGCTCCGTTCCGACGACGGGCAGGATTATGAGATGGTGTTCATTCCCGATGCGGACCGGGGGACGCTGTGCGTCTCCTCGCAGGTCGGGTGCACGCTCAACTGCCGTTTCTGCCATACCGGCACGATGCGCCTCGTCCGCAACCTGACGCCGGGCGAGATCGTCGGGCAGGTGATGCTGGCGCGCGATGCGCTGGGCGAATGGCCACGCGGGTCGATGGCCTCGACCGAAGAGGACGAGGCGGACGACGCGCCGCATTATTCGACCGATGGCCGCATGCTCACCAACATCGTGATGATGGGCATGGGCGAGCCGCTCTATAATTTCGAGAATGTGCGCGATGCGTTGAAGGTGGTGATGGACGGCGATGGCCTGTCGCTGTCGAAGCGGCGCATCACCCTTTCGACCAGCGGCGTCATCCCGATGATGGAGCGCGCGGGCGAGGAGATCGGCGTCAATCTCGCGGTGTCGCTGCATGCCGTCACCAAGGATGTGCGCGACGAGATCGTCCCCATCAACAAGAAATATGGCATAGAGGATTTGCTGGCCGCCTGCGCTGCCTATCCCGGCGCGAACAATGCGCGGCGCATCACCTTCGAATATG
>CAYLKZ010000027.1:0-31444 GCA_964384275.1 uncultured Sphingobium sp.
GCCGCTCAGCACATTGGCCGCCGCAGTGCCGATAATCACGTCGTTGCCAGAACCGGTCTCGACGTTCTCGAAGTCGTAGACGCCATCGGTTTCGGAGCCCGAGACCGCGGAATTGGTCGCCAGATTGATGACCCAGGACGATGTCGAGCTGGCATAGGTCAGCTTGTCGATGCCGGCCCCCGCATAGACGAGATCGTTCCCGGCGCCGGGCGCGATGATGTCGTCGCCATTGTCGCCGGTGATCGTATCATCACCGTCGCCGCCGTCGATCACATCGTTGTGGTCGCCGCCGTAGATGGTGTCGTTGCCCGCGCCGCCAAAGAGCTGGTCCGCTCCTGCATCGCCGGTGATGATGTCATCTCCGTCGCCGCCATCGATGATATCGTCGCCGATGCCGCCATAGAGCTTGTCGGCTCCTGCGCCGCCCGACATGACGTCGTTGCCTGCATCACCGACCAACTCGTCGTCGCCGTCGCCTCCGTTCAGAGTATCGGCGCCGGCTCCGCCATAGAGCTTGTCATTGCCGGCCCCGCCGAAGAGCGTGTCGTTGCCGGCCTCACCGTTCAGCGTGTCGTCGCCATCGCCGCCGTCGAGCGTATCGTTTCCGTCACCGCCGTTGAGGCCGTCGTTGCCTGCGCCGCCCAGCAGCGTATCGGCCCCGCCGCCGCCATTGAGCGTATCGTTCCCGGCCCCTCCTTCGAGAATATTGGCCGCGTTCGTGCCGGTGAGCGTATCATTGCCCGACCCGCCGCGGATGTTCTCGACGTTGGTGATGGTGTCGGTTTCGCCGCTGGTCACGCCTTGCGCGGTCGTGACGGCAAGGCTGATGCTCAGATTGGTGGTGGCGTAGGAGTAGTCGACCCAGTCGTTTCCGGCCCCACCGTTGAGGACGTCGTTACCGGGACCGCCGATCAGAATGTCATCGCCGGCGTCGCCGGTGATCGTGTCGTTCCCGTCACCGCCATTGAGAATGTCGTTGCCCTCGCCACCGGAAATGACGTTCGCGGCGCTGTTGCCGATGATGATGTCATTGCCCGCGTTGCCGCTGATCTTGGTGATACCGGTCAGCGTGACATTGGAGAAATCGAGAACGTCACCGTTCGCGGTTCCGGCAATCGTGGCGTTGGAATAGCCGTTGGAGGTGACGGTGGTGACCCCGACGGTGTTGCCCATGCGGATGGCGTTCGAGTTCTTCCATGCCTTGATCACCGGGGGCTGGTTGACGAACAGGAAGTCGTCGGCCGTGAGGTTGGCGAGCGCGATATCCTCGATGATGATTGCCGGATGGCCGGTGAGCGTGATCTTCACGTCGTCTCCGTCTTGCGACAGGAACGGTTCCAGGTCCGCGAAGCTCGTGAGACCGTCCGAACCATTGAGGAAGACGATCTTGTCGACGCCATCGTGGAAGTCGCCGATCCTTGCCCAGACCTCTTCCCATGCTTCGGCTTCGAGCATGGTCGAGTCGAACACGAAATAGTCGTAGCCAGGTCCGCCGAAGGCGTAGCCCTCGGTGCCGAACAGTTCGATCACGTCGTTGCCGCGCCCGGCGTAGATGCTGATATTCCAGCCATCGGACGTGATGTAATCATCGCCGTCGAGCGCGTCGACCGAGGTATTTCCTGCGCCATTGGTGACGAGCCGCTCGCTTGCATTGCCGATGTTCTGCCAGTCGCTGAGCGCGCGCGTGACGGTCGTGGTCGGCCAGGGGACAGTGCCTGCGGCAGGCGCCGGTCCGAACCCGCCGGAGGTCGCCCAATTGCCGAACATGAAATCGGAGGCATCGAGATCGGCGAGCGCGACGTTTTCGATCACGATCACCGGCAGGCCCTGAAGGACGATATCGACGTTCGCGCCATTCTGGACCAGATGAGGCGCAAGTTCGGCGAAGGTGGTGACGTCACCCGTGCCGTTGACGATGCCGATGCGGTCGATGCCGTTCTGGAAGTCGGTGATGGTCGCCCAGGTTTCCGCCTCGCTGCCCGCGACTAGCGAGAAGCCGTCGAAGATGAAGGTGTCGGCTCCCGCGCCGCCTTCGCCCACCCCGCTGTAGCCCATGAACTCGAGGATGTCGTTGCCATCCTGTCCATAGAGCCCGACGTTCCAGGCGTCGGCGGTCATATAGTCGTCGCCGCCCAGCGCCCAGATCGAGGCGTTCATCGAGCCACGGCCGACGATGCGGTCGTTGCCGTCGCCATAGAGGGCCCATTGCGAGAACGAGCGCTCCGCGCTCACCGGCAGCATGCCGACGGTGAGCGTGAAGACGTCGCTCGTCGAGAGGCTGCCGTCGCTGGCGATGACACGAATGCTGTAGTCGCCGAGCGCGCCCGCGCCCACGGTGCCGGTCAGATGGCCGCCCGCAAAACTGAGCCACGAAGGCAGCGCCGATCCGTCGGCCAGGGTCGCCGTATAGGTGAGGGCATCGCCATCGGGGTCGGTGAAGGCTCCGGTCGGCACCGCGATGTCGAGCGCCGCGCCGCGTATGGTCGAGACGTCGGTGAGTGCCTGCTGCAGGACGGGCGCGTTGTTGCCCGAACTCGGCGGGTTGATGGTGAGCCGGAAAGTGTCGGCGGCGGTCAGGCTGCCGTCGCTGGCGACTACCTCGAGATCGAGGAAGCCGTTGAAGCCCACCGGGGGCGTGCCCGTGAAGTGGGCGCCATCGAAGCCGAGCCACGAGGGCAGAGGATCGCCGCCCGCGAGTCGCGCGGAGAGGATCAGCGTATCGCCGTCGACATCGGTGAAGCTGCCCGTGGGCACGACTACATCGATCGCGCCGGCGGCCGTCCAGGTGACGTCGGGCAGCGCCGAGGCCAGCTCCGGTGCGTCGTTGACCGGAGTGATTTCCAGCATGAAGGTATCGGACACGCTGGAGCTGCCGTCGCTTGCCGTGACCCTGATCTCAACCGAGCCGTGATAGTTGGCCGGCGGCGTGCCGGTGAACCGCTGCGCTGCGCTGTCGAAGACGAGCCATGAGGGCAGGGCATCGCCGTTGGCGAGGGTGGCCGACAGCAGGAGGGTGTCGCCATCGGCGTCGGAGAAGGTTCCCGCGGGGAGGGTGAAGTCGACCGTGCTGTCCTCGGCCGACGACACGTCCACCAGCGGCTGCGAAAGAACCGGAGCGTCGTTGGAATTCGAGATGACCAGATCGAAGGCATCGCTGGCGCTGGACTGGCCGTCGCTGGCGACGATCAGCAAACCAAGGACGCCGTTGAAATTGGCCGGCGGCTGACCGGACAGGACGCCATTGGCAAAGGTCACCCACGAGGGCAGCGGGCTACCGTCGGCGAGCGTCACCGAGAAACTCAAGGCATCGCCATCGACGTCGGCGAAGAGGTCGGTCTGGAGAACGAAGCTGAAGGCCTGTTCTTCGGGCCCGGCGAGGTCGGGCAGGTTCTGGGTCAGGACAGGCGCATCGTTGACCGCGTCGATCACGATCGCGAACTGCCGGATGACCGTCGTGGTCTGGTCTGCGGCCAGGATTTCCAGCGTGACCGTTCCGTTGAAGTTGGCGGGCGGCGTTCCGGTGAACGTCTTCGACTGCCGGTCGTAGGAGAGCCAGGACGGCAATTCAGAGCCGCCGACACCGCGGACCTCGACCAGCACCGCGTCGCCATCGGCGTCAGTGACGAGGTCTGCGGGCAGGGTTGCCGTGAACGGTTGGTCCTCGAGCCCGCGCAGGGCCGGGATCGCGGCAATGACCGGCTCATCGTTCACCGCGGCGATCGAAACCGCGACCCGGGCGATATCGATCACACCTGCGGAATCGGTGATTTCATAGTCGAACCAGGCGTCGCCGTTGAAATCGGCATCAGGCGTGATGGTGAGTTGACCGATGCCGTTGGTCGTGACCGTCAGGCCATGCGTGTCGACGATCCGGCTGAACACGAGGGCCTGATTATCGGGCTCGATATCGTTCGCCAGCAGCTCGGAAATGAACAGGGTCAGCGGTTCGTCTTCCACCATCGACAGGGCGTCGTCGACCGCGATCGGCGCGTCGTTGACGGGCAGGACCTCGATTTCGACGGTCGCTGTGACCGGGAAGCCGGAGGCGTTGGTGATGGCATAAGTGAGATAGAGCGTCCCGTGATAGTTGGCCGCCGGGGTCACCCGGTACTGCCCGTTCTCGAGGGCGGTTATCGTGGCGTCGCGGGGCGATCCGAAGAAACCGAGGAACGTGATTTCTTCGCCTTCCGGGTCATAGTCGTTCGTCAGCAGTTGCGCCGGGTCGATATCGATATGGGTGTCCTCGAGCGTGCCGAAGCCGTGGTCGGATACCGCGATCGGGATGTTGAACTCGGGCAGGATGGTGAGGGAGACGGTGCCGATGCTGTCGGCGCCGTGGACGTCGGTTACGCGATAGGAGAAGGCGGCGTTGCCGTAATAGCCTTCGCGCGGGGTGAAGACGGCCGTATTGCCGACCATCTGGATGGTGCCGTTGTCGCCATCGAGCAGTTCGACGATTGAGAAGCTGTCGCCCTCGATGTCGCGGTCGTTGGCGAGCAGGGTGGCGAGGTCGATGACCAGAGGCGTGTCTTGGTCGCCGACGAACACGCCTTCCGGATTGTTGCCGCTGCCGATGCCATCGGAATTGGCATAGGGAGCGTCGTTGACCGGCGCGATCTCGAGCGAGAAGGTCCCCGTGGTGGTCAAGCGTCCGTCGGTGATCGTGTAGCGGAACGTCGCGGTCCCGCTGACATTTTCCCTGGGAACGAAGCTGTAGCGGCCACCGGGCAGGCGCTGGATGCGGCCGAGAGCGTCCTCCATCTCGAGCGACACCAGGCTGACTGTATCACCATCGAGGTCACTGTCGTTGCCGATGAGGTCGGCCGCCGTGAATTCGAACGGGGTATCCTCGTCGGTCGTGAAGAGGTCGGCCACCGCGGTCGGCGCATGGTTGGTCGACTGGACGTTGATGGTGACGGACCCGGTCCGCGCGCCATCGACGTCATCGGTGATGATGTAGTCGAAGCCGGCCTTGCCGCTGAAATCGGCGTTCGGCGTGAAGGTGATGGTCGTGCCGTCGAAGGTGAGTGTGCCGTTCACCGCGTTGAGCACCTCGACGAAGCGAATGGCGTCGCCATCGACGTCATGGTCGTTCGCGAGGAGCTGCGCGGGCGTGATGGTGATCGGCGTTTCTTCGAGTGCCGAGAAGGTGTCGGCACCGGCATAGGGCGCCTCGTGACGCCCTTCGACCGTGATGCGCACGTTCGCGCTGCTGTCGCCTTGCAGGTCGTCGGTGATGACGTAGCTGAAGCTGTCGTCGCCCGACCATCCCGCATCCGGGGTGTAGGTGACGGTGGCCACCAGCTTGCCATCGAACAGATGGATCACGGACGCACTTTGGGCTTCTTCGCCGGTCGTCGCCGTCCAGGCGATGGCGAAGCTCTGGCGCAGATCGAACGGAACCGTGGCGGTGATCACGCCGGTGGCGTTGTCGATCGCCATCCAGGCGGGCAGGTCCGACCCGTCCGCCAGTTTGGCTGTCCAGGTCGTGCCCGGCGCAATGAGCCCGGCGGGCGGTCCGTAGGTGACCGTGCCGTCGTTGATCACGAGGGTGCCGTGGCCTGCCGCGGAGATCGACTTGACCCGCAGATAGTCGCCATCGTCCTCGCGGTCGTTGGCGATGAGATTCATCAGCGCGAAGGTCAGAGGCTGATCCTCGACCGTGCCCAGGCTGTCGGCGAAGGCATCCGGCTTCTCGGCGGTCGGCAGCACGTTGAAGACGATGACGCCGCTGTTGTGGGAGATGCCGCCCTTTTCGTCGATGGTCGTGTAGCTGAGGGCGATCGAGCCGTTGAAATCCTCCGGTGTGGAGAGATCGATCTGCTCGCTCCTGGTGTGGATGCCGATGCCGTTCGCGCCGCCATCTGCGAGCGTGAAGCCGCCATCGACCACCACGTCGGTGATGATCGAGAAGCTGGGCAGGGTGCCATTGTTGCCCGTGACGTCGAGACGGATTCCGAGCGCTCCCACATAGGCGGGCGGCGGCGTGCCGTCGAAGGCCAGCGTTTCGTCGTTGAAGACAAGCCAATCGGGGAGCGGGGCTTCGCTTTCACGGCTAGCCGCGATGCCGGCAGCCGCACCGAGGTCGATCGCGAACAGACCCTGGACCGTGAAGAACTCGCTCTGCTCGAGGAGGGCGTTGATCGCAGGATCGAGCGGAACTGCGGGGTCGATGACGAATTCGAGCGTGAACCCGCGCTTCGCGACCGAGTAGGTGCCTTCCGGCACTGCCGCGGCGGTGGGCGTGAAGGTAAGCTGGAGCCGGACCGGCTGAGCGTCGGCATCAGGCGCTTCGCCCGTCAGCGACAGGGTCATCGTGTCGAGGTCGAAGGCCAGCCAGTCGGGCAGCGGACGGCCGCCTTCCAGGCTCACCGTGAAGGCGCCCTCGCTGACATCGAAAAGCGCAACGCCGCTCTGGTAGGTGCCGCCATCGCCCAGCGTGGCCGGATCGATTGCCAGGGTGTCGGTGAAGACGGAGGCGGGTTCGCCAGCCTCGGCCGCAGGCCTGGTAAAGGTGAGCACGACGTCGAACGGCGCACTGGCGCCCGCGTCCGGCGTGCCGGTGAAGCGGAGCGTTGCGGGGTCGAAGATCAGCCAGGCCGGGAGTGCGTCGCCGTTGGCGAGAGCGGCCGTGACGGAAACGCCTTCGGCAAGATTGTCCGCTCCGAAAGCGATTTCGCTCTGGTGCGCTTCACGGACGGTGAAGCCGTCAAGCACGGTGTCGTGAACCGCCATGCCATTGGCGAGCGTGGAGTTGATCGCTTCGTTGAAGGTGAAACGCTGGACGTAGCTGCCCGCGGCCGGATCCTTGAGGATCACGTTCACCGCTATGCTCTGGCCAGCGGGAACCTCGCCGGTGAAGGTCATCGTCGACGGATCGAAGCTGAGCCAGCTCGGCAGGTCCTCGCCGTTCGCCTGCTTGGCGATGACGGTGTAGTCGGCCGAGAGGTAGCGGGTATCGAGAACGCCCAGCACGCCAGCGCTGCGGAAGAAGAGGACGTCGCCTTCAGGCTCGATGTCGTTGCCGAAGGCTTCGGCCGGGATGACGAACAGCGGTTGGTCTTCGAGGCCGGTGACGAGGTCGTCGCGAAGGGTTGCGCCGTCATTCTGCGGCAGGATCGTTATCGCGACATAGCCGGTCGCGGTGCCGCCGCGGCCGTCGCTGATCGTATATTCGAACCCGGCGTTGCCGTTGTAATCGGCTCGCGCCTTGAAGATGATCTGGCCCTGGTCGTTAAGGCTGACCTTGCCGTTGTCGGCGAAGCGCTCGATTCCGACGAACGTCAGGCTGTCGCCGTCCGCGTCGCGATCGTTCGCAAGCAGCGCCGCCGGATCAATGATGATCGTCTGGTCTTCGAGGATCGTGAAGCGGTCGCTGATTGCCTGCGGCGCATAGTTCGCGGGCAGCACGCGGATACGGTAGGTGAGCGTTGCGCTGGCACCGCGTTCATCGATCACGTCGAACGCGATCGTGGCGAAGCCTTCGGCGTCGGGCGTGAAGGCGATGGTCGTGCCGTCGAGCACAGCGGTGCCGTTGAAGGCGGAATCGCCATCAGCACCTGCATGGAGGCCGACGAAGGTGATCGCATCGCCCTCGATGTCGTAGGCCGTGCGCATAAGATCCGCGACGGTGATATCGGTGGTCCGGCCGTAGCGGACGCTGTGGTTGATATCGCTCGCGCCAGGTCCGCGCGGGGCGTCGTTGACTGCATCAAAATAGAGTTCGATCGGCGCCATCGAGCGAGCGCCTGACGGGTCTTCGAGAATGTAGTAGAACCCGCCGAAGCCGTAGAAATCGGTGCGCGAGATGATCTCGAGATAGTCTCCCGACACCCGGGCCGAGAGATTGGTACCGGCGCTCCAGAGGGAGGCATTGCCGTCATAGTCGAACGGGTCGATCGGATCGCCGTTCTCGTCGAGGAGCGGCGCGATGCCGACGACGCGCAGATCTTCCCAGTCGTCGTCGATGTCGTAGTCGTTGTCCTTGAGGATTGTGTCGATGCGGATTCGCAGAATCTCATCCTCGACGCCGTGGAGCGCGGCGTTGGTGTCCGGTACGGCCACCGGAGCATCGTTGACGGGTGCAATATTGACCCGCACTTTTGCCCTGGACTGGCGGCCGGTGGGATCGGCGACGACATACTCGAAATAGCCTTGCCCATAGAAGTCCGCGACGCCCTGAAAGGCGATCGTGCCGTCTTCCTGAAGCCAGGCGTTGCCGGTGCTGGTTCCATGAACAGAGAGCAGCACCAACTCGTGCACGTCACCTTCGGCGTCGTTCGCGAGCAAGGTTGCCGGATCGATGATCGCGACCTCGTCCTCAACCCCGAAGAGGTAGACGTCGTCTTCGGCATTGAAGCGGCTTGTCCGGGCCAGTTCCTCCATTTGGACGCGATCCCAGATTGTGCCGTCGGCAAACACGATCTGCTCGATGCCCGTTTCCTGCCCAAGGAAGTGATCCTTGATCCGCACCGTGTCGAATGTGAGGATCCCGCCGATGTTCTCGATCTCGATCAGAAGATCTTCGCCCAGGCGGACAAGAGACACGTCCGTGACGGTCACACCCTGTTTGATCGCGACGCGGTCGATGTCGCCGGCGTCCCCTTGCTCTATGATCTTGTCGTTGTCGCTGTCGAACCCGAGCAGGTAGGTGTCAGAGCCGAAACCGCCCATGAGCAGATCGTGGCCATATCCGCCGTCGAAAGTATCCGCTCCGGCAGACCCGATGAAGGTGTCGTCGAGCACCGAGCCGATCAGCATCTCGATGCTGATGAGCGTATCGCCCTCGGCTTCGCCAGCGAGGCCCTGGCCCAGCGAGAGATCGACGGTTACCGCTTCGGTGGCGGTCGAGTAGTCGGCTGTATCGAAGCCTTCGCGTCCGTCGAGAACGTCGGCGCCGCGGCCGCCGCGCAGCCTGTTGTCGCCGGCGTCACCGCGCATGATGTCGTCATGGTAGGAGCCCTGGACGATCTCGATACCGGTGAGGACATCGCCTTGGGCGTCCCCGCCTCCGGCCGAGGCGTCGGCGAGGTCGATGATGATTCCTTCGGCCGACAGGGAGTAATCGGCGGTGTCCTCTCCGTCGCCACCGATCAGGGTATCGGCCCCGCGTCCACCTATGAGGACGTCGTTGCCCGCGCCGCCGATCAGGGTGTCGTTGCTGCGGCCGCCTTCGAGACGGTTGTTTCCGGCATCGCCCTCGATAAAGTCGTCGTAGTCGGTGCCGATGACGTTCTCGATGCTGATCAGGATGTCGCCGGTCGCATCGCCACCGCTCGCGCTTCCGTTCGCGAGCGAGATGTTCACGCCCTCGGTTGAGGGCGAGCTGCCGGTGGCGTCGAAATAGTTGGCCGTGTCGATCCCGTCACCGCCATCAAGGATATCCGCGCCGGCGCCGCCGTCGAGGAAATCGTTGCCGTCGCCGCCCAGCAGCGTGTCATTGCCGGCACGGCCTTCGAGCCGGTCGTTGCCCGCGCGGCCTTCGAGACGGTTATCGCTGGCATCGCCGCCGAGCTGGTCGTTGAAGTCGGTGCCGACGAGTGCTTCGATACTGATATAGGTGTCGCCGGCAGCCGTGCCGCCCTGGCCGACCCGCGATTCCAGGTCCGCGCGTACCCCGATGTTCGAGCCTGCAAACACCACCGTGTCGAAGCCCGTGCCGCCGTCGATGTGATCGGCCCCGAAGCCCCCGTCGATGATGTCGTCGCCGTCGCCGGCGTCGATGAAGTCATTGCCATTGCCGGTTTCGATCCGGTCGTTGCCGCCGAGCGCAAGAATATAGTCGTCGTTGTCGAGGCCCTGGATGAGTTCACTTTGTGCGTTGCCGACGATGTAGTCGACGTAGCGTGTGCCTCGCAGAGCGCCCGAATAGGTGGCCTCAACCGTGGCGTGGATGAACGCCGTGTCCTCGAGTCCGGTGTTGTCGACGATGCGGTATTGCAGCGTGGCTTCGCCGGAGTAGCCGGGATTGAAGCGTACGACGACGAACTTCTCGCCCGTGAAGGTGACGATTTCGGCCGTGCCGATGCTGACATGGCTGCCCAGCGCCAGCGCGACGGGATCGAGCACCTCGTCGATGCCGACGAATTGCGGGCGCACGCCCGCCGACGCAATTTCGTCATCGGTGACGATGCCATTGCCGTCGCGGTCGGCGTTATCGACGTCGAAGTCGTTCGCCATGATGTCCGAGACGCGGATCACCAGCGGCACGTCGAAGGGGGTCACGAAGTCGAGATCGTCGACGGCGGTCGGATCGTCGGCCTGCGCGATGATGCGGAGGTCGACATAGCCCTCGGTGATGCCACCCTCGGCCGTGTCGTCGGTGATCTGGTAGAAGAAGCCCGACGTGTTGCTCGCATTGGCGTCCGGCGTGAACAGGATGTTCCCGTCCGCGTCATATTCGAGCGTGCCGTTGAGGTCGCGATCGGGTCGGAAGCCGATGAACCGGATCGTATCGTTGTCGACGTCGGTATCATTCGCCAGCAGAACCGAAATCGGGATTGTGACCGGCACGTCTTCGAGAACGTCGACAAAGTCGTCGTTCGCGCGGGGCGCTACGTCGTTCGCGTTGCGGAACCAGAGCGTGACCTGGCCGTCGTCGACGAGGCCTTCGGGGTCGGACACGAGGTAGTAGAAGGTTGCCTCGCCCCAATAGCCGGCATCCGGCGTGAAGATGATCGTACCGTGGTCAGTGAAGGTGATGTCGCCATGCACCGCGGTCGGAACGCTGCTCTGGTCCGTCAGGAACGTGAGTGTAAAGCCTTCCGGATCGTAGTCGTTCTTGAGCAGTTCGATGATCGGGATCTCGATCGCGACATTCTCGTTTCCGCGCAGGAAATGGAGGCCCTGACCCGCATAGTGGTCGTTGTGTACGACCGGACGGTCGTTGACGGGCTGATAGGCAACCGTTGCCCGCGCCCAGGACCGGCCTCCGTGTCCGTCGCTGACCTGATAGTCGAACCAGGCATCCCCGTTGAAATTTGCGTAAGGCGTAAAGAGAACGGTCTGGTTCTCGAGCAATTCTGCTTTGCCGCCATGCGTTCGCCCGATGGCGACGATCGTCAGCGGATCGTTGTCGGGGTCGATATCGTTCGACAGCAGGCCCGGAATGATCGTGCCGTCGACGTCCTGGGCGAGCGCGTTGATGATGATCGGGTTGTCTTCGAGGATCGGTCCGCCGCTCTGGGTGGTTTCGATCCTGTCGTCGGCCGGCAGCGGTGCGTCGTTGATGGCGGCGAAGTTGAGATTGACGCGCGCGGTCGACGTGGCGCCGGACGCATCCCTGACCACATAGTCGAACCAGGCGTTGCCCCAGAAATTGTCGCGCGGGCGGGCCTGGATGATGCCTTGGGCATCGATCCGGACGTCCACGTCGGCATTGGAGATGACCGACTGGATAGTCAGCACATCGCCATCCGGGTCGGTGTCATTGGCGAGGAGCGTGAGCGGATCGATGCTGAGCTGGATTCCTTCGGTGCCAGCGATAGTGCCGTCATTGCGTGCGACTGGCGCATCATTCACCGGCGTGACGGTGATATAGACTTTCGCATTGGCCGCGCCCCCTTCGGGCGTGTTGGCGATATAGCTGAACTCGGCGGTTCCGTGGAAATTGGCTGTCGGCGTGAAGGAGATATTGCCGTCGCTCGAGAGCGAGACGATGCCATTCTTGGCCCCGTAGACCTGGCCGATGATCATCCGGTCGCCGTCGAGGTCGTTCGACAGCAGACGCTCGGCGCGGATGTTGAGCGTGCCGTCTTCGACGACGGTGAAGCCGGTGTCGTCGATCGCGGTTGCGACCGGGCGGATACGGATGTCCACTGCCGCGGTGTCGAAGGCGTTCCGGCCGTCCGACAGGGTGTAGGTCAGCGAGGTCGAGCCATAGTAGCTGCTGCTCGCGGTGAAGACGACATTGCCGTTCGCGTCGAGCGAGGCGGTGCCGTTCGCGCCGCCATCGACGGCCACAATGGTGATCGGGTCGCCATCGGGGTCGAGATCGTTGCGCAGCAGGTCGCTCGCCAGGATCGTGATCGTCTGGCCGGCCACGAGCGTGTAGTAGCCGTCATCGACTGCGGTCGGCGCGCGATTTTCGACGAGGTCGCGCATCGTCGCCTTCGTCCACTCGACACCATCAGCGAAGCGGATACGCTCGACGCCCTTGCCGTCGGTTGCCAGCGCGTCGATGATCGTCAGGCTGTCAGTCGCCGAAGACTCGAAGGCGATGACGATGGACTCGCTGCCGCGGAACATCCGGGAAATGGACGCTTCGGTGGATGCGAAATCAGCGATGAACACCTCGTCGACCGGAGCGGTCAGGGTGTCGCTATCGTGGATCGTGTCGTTGCCGCTGCCGCGGCTGAAGGCATAGGTGTCCGAACCTTGCGCGCCGAACAGAAAATCGTCGCCGGGACGCGCCGCAAAGCTGTCGTTGCCATTGAATCCGTAGGCCTTGTCGTTGCCGGTCCCGTCGATATCGACCAACGCGCGGGCGCGCATGGCGGCAAGATCCCAGATTGTGCCATCGGCAAAGGCGATCGTGAACCTGGTTGAGGCTGCGAGCGCGCCGCCAAGGACGATCTGGTCGGTCCCGTTCGCGAAAGTCAGAACGAAATCGAAATTCTCAGGTCCGCCGCGTACCGCTCTCGCAATATCGGACGGATTGAGACCTTCGAGGCGCAGGATACTGGAATAGACCGTGCTGGAAGCGTCGATCCGGTCGATGCCGTCGCCGGCGCGGAAGATGAAGGTATCGTTTCCGCCATTGCCGCTGATCACGTCGTTGCCGCGGCCGCCGGTGATCGTCTCGCTGTCCGAGGTGCCGACGATCCAGTCGTCGCCATCGGTCTGCTGCGAGGTAAGCGTTGCTGCACGGATTTCGGCAAGGTTGAGCACGACATCGCTGCCGGTCAGCAGGACACGCTCGATGCCGCGATAGCCGTTGAGTCCGTCACGGATGAGGATCTCGTCGCCCGCCTGGGTGAAGCGAATGACGATATCGTTGCTGTCCGGCGCGCGGCGCATGAACGAGAGATCGGCGAGGTCGTAGCCCGAGATTTCCAGCGTATCGTTGGTTGTGGCGGCATTGTCGTCAAGCGTGTCGCGGCCATCGCCACGGGCGTAGCGGTACGTGTCGTCGCCGCCCTTGCCCATGAGCAGGTCTTTGCCCTGGCCACCCGCAAGGATGTTTGCCGCATCATCGCCGGTGACGATGTCATCGCCCGAGCTCGAAGCCCTTCCGACCATGTCGTCGGTGGTCCAGACGGTTCCGTTGGCGAAGCGCACCTGCTCGATCCGGCCCGATGTCAGTGCGTTCTCGATGACGACGCGATCGGACGTGCCGTTGATCCGCAACGTCAGATTCAGTCCGTCGTCACTCTGTTCGACAAGGATGTCGGCCGGGTTGATCCCTGCCGTAAACTCGAGCACGTCATTGGCGCCGCCGGTGTCGGAGATACGGTCGTGTCCGTCGCCGCTGGCGAAGCGGTACAGGTCGCTGCCCGCACCGCCGAGCAGCCAGTCGTGCCCGGCGCCTCCGGTGAGGGTATCGTCGCCGCCGAGGCCGGAAAGCCTGTCGTCGCCGGCCGTGCCCGTCAGATTGTCGTCGAGCGTCGTTCCGAAGATTACGTCATCGCCGGCGGTGGAGGCCAGCGCCATGGCCGCGAGCGTCGAGGCGGACCAGATAGTGCCATCGGCGAAGCGGACTTCCTGGATCCCGGAAGTGAAAGATGCGTCGGTGCCGAGGTCGACGCGATCCGCGCTGCCGATGATTTCGAGGGCCACGGATTGAGCGCCGGTGAGGAAGCGCACATCGCTTGTGGTGATCCCGGCCCCGAAGGAAAGTGTGTTCAGGCCCTGGATATCGAAAATGCTATCCTGTCCATCCCCTCGTTCGAAAAGGTAGATATCATCACCGGTGCCACCTTCAAGCCGGTCATCGCCGGTGCCGCCGATCAGCGTGTCGTTGAAGCTGCTGCCAATGAGCCTGTCGTTGCCACCCGCGCCATCAATAACCGAGCCGGCGAGGACGTTGTCGAAATGATGCAGGCGGACATTGTCGATCGACGCGGCCGCATTGTCGTCCAGGCCGGTTGCCACGAAGCTGAGCAGGTTGTCGCCTGGCCGTGCGGTGAGCAGGAGGCTCGCCCCATGCATGACGATGCTGGTTTCGGAGACCGAAAGGACGGTGACATCATTCCACCGGACATCGAATGACCCGGTATCGGGGCTGTACATGTTGGCATGGTCGAAGCTCAGCAGATAGCTGTCTCCGGCGGTGAGGCCAGTGATGGTCTGTGAGACGATCTTGTTATGATTGGACGCCGAAAGGGACAGCCAGTAATTGCCGTCGCTTGGCTGGAGTGCGGTGTAGCCGGCGGTGACGAGGTCGGCGACATTGCCGGTGGGATCAAACCATCCCGGGATCGACGTGACCCAGCCATAGCCCCAAGCCGTCACCCGTCCGACCGGCACTTCCTCGAAGCTGGCATTGTAAATCAGATTTGGTCCGGTAACGGTCGCAAATTCCGTGCTTATCCCGGCCAGCAGTTGATCGCTGTCGTCGCCCGCCACCGAGCGCCGGAAAATTTCTGCAAAATCCCATTCGGTTCCATCGTCGAACACGACCGTCTCCAGCCGTCCGTTCGGGTTGCTAAGGGCATTATTCAGCAAGATACGGCCGCCGCCGTCATTGACGACCAGTTCGATATGTAGGGCGTCGATCTGGCGGACGGTGATGTCCTGGGCCGAAATGTCCGCCGCGAAGACCAGCCTGTCGGTGCCTCCCGCGTCATGGATCACGTCGCGGCCATCACCCCGTGCAAAGTGATAGATATCGTTCCCCGCACCGCCGAACAGGGTGTCGTCGCCGAGCCCACCCGACATCACATCGTCGCCGTCCGCTGAACTTGCCGTAGCGCCGCCATAGATTATGTCATTGCCGCTGCCGCCCAGTATGACGTCATCGCCCGCGCCACCGCGCAGAACGTCATCGCCCCCTTCGCCGGCGATTGCATCATTGCCGGTCCCGCCGTCGATGGTGTCCGCATCGGCCCCGCCGGCGAGGAAGTCGTCGCCACCGCCGCCCAATATGGTGTCCGCACCGCCGTTACCGTAGATGATGTCGGCGTCGCCGCTGCCGAGCAGACTATTGCCGCTATCGGTATCATAGACGGTGCCGTTGGCCGCGACCGGGAGGGGGAAGCCGCCAAGATTTTCTGGCGTGAGTGCTGTCGCGCTGACATTGGTGAGCCGCAGGACCGGGCGACCGTTACCGGAGGCATCGCGGAAGTAAATGACGGCGTCCGCGCCAAGCTGCCTGACCACGAGCTGGCGGTTCAGGAATGGATTGCCGTTTGTTCCGGTGATCTGGATGACGTCGCCATTGGGGCCGGTCTCGAAGTCGGTGATGACGTCTTCGGCGTTGATCGCCGGCAGGATGGCGAGATCGAGCGCACGGTAGGTGTCGCGGCCCGCGCCGCCGGTCAAGATATCGGCGTCATCATCGGCCGCAACATCGCTGAAGATATCGTCGCCGTAGCCGCCTGTGATCTGGTCGGCGCCAGCGCCACCCCTCAGTGTGTCGGCGCCTTGCCCGCCTTCGAGATGATCGCTGCCGGACCCGCCGTCGAGCGTGTCATTGCCATCGCCGCCAAGGAGCTGATCGTTGCCGTCGCTCCCGTTCAGCGTATCGTTGCCGCCGCTGCCGGCAAGTGTGTCCGCGCCCTTTCCGCCGGAGAGGATATCGTTGCCTTCCGTACCGACGAGATTGAGATCATCGAGGCGGATGAGCGTGTAATGGTCGACATTTTCAGGGACCAGAGCATTGGCGTCGACATTCTGGAGAAGGGCTGCTCGCCGATAGGTTTGATTACCGGCGTCATCGACATCATCATAGACTTCGAGAGAGACGTCGGCTCCGACCTGGCGGACGAGAATTGAATTATAGCCTGTCGCGCTCGCCAGCCTGACGACATCCCCGCCAACACCGGCCTGGAAGTCGGTGATGATGTCTGGCTGATCGGCGTCGTAGCCGTCGATCTCGAAATAATCGCTGCCGCTGCCGCCCGTGAAGATATTGACGCCGGTGCCGCCGATCAGCGCGTCATCACCCTCGCCGCCAAGAAGGGTGTCATCGCCTTCATTGCCTTCGAGCCTGTCATCGCCTCGGCCGCCTTCGAGGATATCATTGCCTTCGCCGCCATAGAGCTGGTCGGTATAATAAGGGAGCCCGGTGACGAGGCTGTTGCCGCGTACTTGCGCGACATAGACGCCGGCAGCGCCGCTGTTCCCGGTGGCGGTATCGAGGTTCGCATAGCCGCCTTCGGGCAGAGGGAAGGATTTGTCGAACGCGCCGAACCGGATGAGAGGAGCCTGGCTGCTCGAGGTCCAGTCCATATTTTCATAGCGCAGGACGATATCGTAGGAATCCGGTCCAAGGATTCGGATTTCGACCTGGATCGCGCCGGGTGCATAGTCGTAATAATAATAGGGCTTGCGGACATCGTCCCAAGTGATCGTGATGGTGTCCGTGGCCGCATTGAAATCGTACCAGATCTTGCCCGATCCGGTCGAATTGCCGCCTTCGCTTGCTTCCCCGCCGGCGTTGGGGGCCGCGACGATATCGCCGACATGAACGAGGAGATCGCCAAGTTGAACTCCGCCATAGCGCGTCACGGTCATGTTCGTGATCGTCTGGCCGTTCTGGACAAGCGTGCCGCCCATGAACTCGGACGGAAGGGCGACCGAGGCATAATAGTCGGTTTCCAACTGGGCCTGCTCACCAAAGTCGGCTATTCCGCCCAGCGTGTTCACCAGGTCTTTCGTCAAGGGACCGAAATAGGCCGCCATGTCAGGCAGGTTGGTCTGTTCAGATCCATCGTCGCCGATCAGGTGATCATCGCCCTCGTTGCCATAGAGTGTGTCCGCCCCGTAGCCGCCATCAATGTGATCGCCGCCAAAGCTACCTTCCAGAATGTCATCATCGTCGGTGCCGGTGAGGGTGACGCCATCCAGCCGGAAGAAAGGCGCGTCGAAGTTGGCGGTGGTGAGCGCGTTTGCGTCGACGCCTTCGAGCTTCAGCAGGGTGATGGGTTCGTCTGCATCGACCAGCAATGCCCGGATGAACGTGTCGGCGCCGACTTGTTCGACCAGTATCTTTGAATAAGGGGGCGTCCATCCCTCGCCCCCTTCCTGCGGGCGGAAGCTGTCGCGGAATGACAACAGATCGCCGCCTTCGCCCGGCGTGAAATCGGTAATGATGTCGATTGCGAGGGGTTCGCCGAGATACTCCTGAACCGCCATGACCGAGGGTTCTTCTTCCGGGAAGGGTTCTTCCGGATAATCCTCGCCGATGCCGATATAGTAGATGTCACGGCCCGCGCCGCCGGTCAGTCGGTCCACGAACCCGTTGTCGGCAACTGACAGGAACCGGTCGGCGCCATTGCCGCCGTCCATCTGGTTGTTGCCCTCACTGTCGGAGAACCAGTCGTCCCCGTCACCACCAACGAGGATATCGTCGCCTGCCCGGCCGCCGATCCAGTCATGGCCTGCACCGCCGGAAATCTGGTCGTTGCCGGGGCCTCCGAAGAGATAGTCATCGCCCTGCGTTCCCTCGATGATCTGGTCGAGGGTCAGCAGGAAGGGCAGGTTGTTGAAGTTTGCCAGTGTGAGATTTGCAGCGGTGACGTTCGCGAGGGTGACGATGAGGGGGGAGGCGTCGAGGCTCGACCCTTCGGGAACGAAATAGACGTTGGTGTCCGCGCCTTCCTGCAAGGCGACGAGCGTACCGCTGTCCTGTGCATCGATGGATATATCGAGCATGTCGCCGGTATCACCGATCGCAAAATCGGTGATGGTGTCGGCGGCTTGGGGCTGTCCCTCGGCGCTGCTGACCCATATCTGATAGGTATCGCGGCCCTCGCCGCCGGTGAGGGTATCACCAGCCCCGTCGCTGCTGACCTGTTCGAAGCGGTCATCGCCGTCGCCACCATCGATGATGTCCGCGCCGCCAGAGCCGCCGACCAGGATGTCGTCGCCGCCAAGACCCTGAATGATGTCATCAAGGGGACTGCCGCTCAGTTCGTCGCTATCTTCCGTCCCGATGAAGGTGAGATCGGACAGGATGGGCGTGCCCGCAGCGAAGTCGGGGAAATTGTCCGAGGTAAGCTGCGTCCCATCGACATTCTGGAGGCGAAGCATTTCCTGCAGGTCATAGCCGGGCATGTCATAGAAAATGACGACATCAGCGCCTTGCTGGATGATGAGCAGGGATTGCCGGGAGACAGGCAGAGGGTCGCCATTTTCGTCAAAGTCGGGCGATGAAAACCTGATGATGTCTCCGCCTGCACCGGGAGCGAAATCGGAGACGCGATTTCCATAGCCGGCGTCCGCCTCACTGGCTGCGAGGATACCGAGTGCAAAGGTCTGGGGAGGCCCGTCGAGCGAAACGAGATAGGTGTCGCGGCCGGATCCGCCTTCCATCCTGTTCGAAACATTCCAGTGCCTGACAAGGAAGCTATCGTCGCCCGCGCCACCTGACATGACATTGTCGCCGCCCCAATCGCTGAGTTGATCCGCGCCGTCCCCGCCCGAAAGCGTGTCATCGCCCCATCCGCCTTGCAGGGTATCGTCACCGGCGCCACCGATCAGGGTGTCGTTGCCATAGCCTCCCTGGAGTTCGTCCGCTCCAGCGCCTCCATTGAGCAGGTCATCGCCGTCGCCGCCGTCGAGATAGTCGTTCTGCGAAGGCAGCAGACCTGTGACGGAACCGCCGCGCACCTGCATGGCCCAGACGCCGGTGGAATGCAGGTTGCCTTGCAGGGCTGCCAGGTTGTCGCTGGCCGAAGCCGTGAGCCTGTAATCCCCTCCGTTAGGGGTGATGATGCCCGGCGACCAGTAGGCACCGACCGGGTTCTGCCATCCACCATTCTCATAACGGTAGATGACGTCGAAATCGCCGTCGCCAAGGATCCGAACCTGTGCCTGGAATGCGTTGGGGACTGTCCCTGCGTCATATTCCCCGACATCGTCCCATGTGACGGTGATCGTGTTGCTGGTGTCGTCGAAATCATACCAGATGCGGTTCGAGCCGGTGGACGTACCCCCGGTGCTGGGCGCCAGAACGCCTGCGTTCGTGTCGATATCGGACGGCCAGATGTCGAGCCACAGTCCACCGATCCCTAGGCTGCCATTATTGTCGATCTGGATCGTGGTGACGGTCTCATCGCCGACGAGCAGCGATCCGTCAGACAGGGCGGTGAGGAAGCTGGCAGGGATATCTACAGAGAAGCTGTCTTCGTCGGCGATCGCAACGGCGGCTTCACCAAAGCCCGCGCTGCCGCCAAGGCCGTTGACGAGACCATTGCTTAGCGGACCGAAATAGCTCTGGAGCGCCGTAATCGTGGCGGGATCCATCTGCGAGACTGTGCCGTCGTCGCCATGGATCTGATCGTTACCGCCATTGCCGAAGATGGTGTCGCTGCCCGCAAGCCCATGGATCGTCTCTGCGAAATCCGAGCCGCTGATCTCATCGCTTCCTACCGTGCCGGTGATCGTAGCGGACCAGAGGAAGGGCGTGATGCCCGCGAAATTGGCGGCGGTCAGGTCTGTGGCGTTTACTGATGCGAGGCGCAGGACCGGGATATAGGCGCCGATCGTCTCGTCATGGGTGGCGGCATAAATGACGACGTCGCTGCCGTCCTGTACCAGACGCAGGTCATCGCTTGTAAAATAATCGAAGCCTGGCGCATGTGCAGTTTCGAAGGCAATGGCCAGGATGTCGCCATTATCGCCAGCGGTGAAGTCGTTGATGAGATGTTCACTGGACGGATTCCAGGCGGTGGTTGCATTGAACATCGCCGGGATCAGAAGCTGGACAGTGTCACGCCCCTCGCCCGTTGAGATTGTGCTATGGCCGTCGCGAGCGCGCAGCAGGAAGCTGTCCCGGCCTGCGCCACCTTCGAGATAATCGGTATCGAAGCCCGATGCGCTGCTTCCAGGATCGAGAATATCGTCACCATCGCCACCATAGAGGGTGTCGCGTCCTGGGCCGCCCTCCAGGCGGTCGTTGCCTGCAAAACCATAGAGGACATCATCGCCCCCCAGACCTTGCATCTGGTCGTTATTGGGGCTGCCATAGAGATAATCATTATAGTCGTCGCCCGTGTAAATGCTGCCGGGCACATCGGCGCCATCAAGTATGCCGATCTCGATTTTCGTGATCTTGCTGGCTCCGCTCGGATCATGAGCGCGCACGAAGATCTCGGCTTGCTGGGCAGTTTCATAGTCGAGGATGCCGCGTTCGCGGACCCTGAGTTCATTGCCGTTGACGATTTCGAACGGGCTGTCTGTGACAGGCACGCCGGCGCTGTCGACGATCTGATAGGCCCAGAGGCTGTCGACCGCCGGATCCTGGATGCGCAGCAGCGCGACCACCGTTCCGGTATCGGCGCTTTCGGATATCGCGAGGGGGACGCCGGCGCTGTAGATGGAGTCGATCTGGACGCGCTGGAAGTTGGTGGAACCCGAGGTCGCGCCGCCGAACCCGAACTGTGCGAGACTGGAGCCGCCCAGCAGCGTCCCGCGCACGTCATAGGTCTGGGATGCGATTTCGACGCCATTCATCGAATAGGAGAGGGTCTGGCTGGCCGCATTCCAGCGGATGGTGACCTTGCGCCATATCCCGTCTTCGAGATTGGCGTGGAGATGATAGGGATCGAAGCTTGTCGAACTGGCGGAGGTGTTTCCGTTGAGGACGAACTGGCTATAGTCGCTCGTGGGTTCGGCCCCGCTATTCAGGGTATCGAAGCGGATGCCGAACGACTGGGCGGAGAGCACGCCGAGTTGCGCGGTGGTTGAGGATACAGACTTGTCTGCGGCGAGCGCGAACGCCACGCCTTCGCCGCCATAGTCATAATATCCGAAGTTGATCTGCACATTCCATGTGACGTCGCCGGAGAGGTCGATGGCTCCCCAAACGGCGCCGTTCTGATTGCCGTTATAGTTGGTGAGGAGATAGGCGGTGTCATATGTTCCGGCGCTGCCGAGCAGTGTGTAGCCGGGCTGGATGGGGGCTTCGGCGAGAAGCACGACCTGGGAGGTCGAGCCGCCGCCGGAACCGTCAAACAGCGGGTCGCTGAAAGGATCGCTCCCGGACGCGGGATAGAGCAGTTTCTCTCCGGCTTCGGGCGTCACGCTGCGAGTCAAAAGTTCGGCGGATGTCCATATGGTGCCATCGCTGAACTGGATGGTGTTGACAGGCGCGCTCGATGCGCTGGCCTGGTTCGTGATGGTGACGCGGTCATCACCGCCTTTGAAGCGCAGGACAATGTCATTGCCCTGACGAATGGCGACCACATCGCCGACAGCGATATCCGCACCGAGCTGGAGGGTGTCGGACGATCCCGACCAGTTTGTGCCTTCGACGATGGTGTCGCGGCCATCGCCGCGGTTGAAGATATAGGTGGTATCGCCGATCCCGCCGGCGAGCCGATCATCGCCCTTGCCGCCCGAAAGCGTGGCGGTGATGTCGAGGCTCGACCCCAGGTCAATGTCATCGGCGCCGGTGGTGCCCAGTCCGGCATGCGCGTAAATTGCCGCGAGATTCCAGGTTGTGCCGTCCGCAAAAGCGAAGGCCTCGACGCCATAATCCTTGCCTGTGCCGGCGGAAGCGAAGAAATTGCGGATGGTGATCCGGTCATCCGTTCCAGCGATGCCGACGATGAGGTCGGCCGGACCCACCGACAGGAAGCGCACGTCGGCCGGGTTGATGCCGGCGCCGAAACGCAGCGTGTCGATGGCTGCGGGATTGCTTTCCTCCAGATCGAGGATCACATCCTGTCCGTCGCCGCGCTCAAAATAATAGGTGTCGGCCCCGCTTGCGCCTTCAAGCAGGTCATTGCCTTTGCCGCCGGTCAGGATGTCGTTACCGCGACCCGTCTCGATATGATCGTTGCCGAGGCTGCCATAGACTTCGACGCCCGAGCCGCCACCGGGATTGGTTGCATCGGCTGGAATGATGATGCGGTCGTCGCCGTCGGTCGCCGGTATCGAGAGCGCGACATCGGTGAGCTTGAGTGTCCTCCCGTCCGCGAACTTGAGGGATGCGACGATCCCGTCGACGTCGCCGACCGGGTCGACGAGCGTCAGCCTGTCGTCACTGCCGGCGATCAGCAGGATGATATTGCCGTCGGCATCGCGCTTGGCGGTAATGTCCTCGAGTGTGATGTCCGCCCCTAACTCGATCGTCGCGAGACCGTCGAAGCCGGACGTGCTTTCGATCCGGTCGTGCCCGTCCCCGCGGCTGAAGCGGATGACGTCGGCGCCGCCATTTCCCAAAATGGTGTCGTCGCCCTTACCGCCGATGAACACCTCCGCCGCGCTGGTGCCGGTGAGACGATCATTCTGGTCGGTGCCTTGGCCGCGCCAGTTGCTCTGGAGCTCGGCCAGCGTGACGCTGGTCCCGTCGTCGAACAGGATGCGATCGACTGCGTAGACCAGGTTGGAGCCGGAAAGCGAATGGCGCAGGGTGACGCGATCGCTGCCGTCGCCCAACGAGAGCTCCGTTTCGCGGAAATCGGGCGTGAAGGCCACGCGCATGTCGGCGCGCGTATAGCCCTTGATGCGCAGCACGTCGTCGGCGCCATTGCCGTCCTCGACGATATCGGCGCCATCACCGCGGTTGAAGACGTAGCTATCATTTCCGCCGCCGCCGTTCAGATAGTCGGCACCGAGGCCGCCGGTGAGCGTTTCGGCCCGGCTGGAGCCGAGGATGACGTCATCGCCGCTGCTGGCCTGGTCGTTGACGAGGCGTTGGACAATCGCCGCGGCGTCAAGCGTCTGACCATCGGCGAACAGGAGTGAGGGCAGGGCGCCGCCGAGCATCCCGCCCACCAGGATGACCTGATCGCCGGTCGGGAAGACGATGGCGATGTCGTTGCTGCCGCGCGCGAGCGGGCGGAACACGGCGTCCGAAGCGCCATAGTCCGCGAAATCGATGGTGGCGTTGGTGACGCCGGAGGGCATTTCGACCCGGTCGATGCCATCGCCGACGTTGATGGTGATCGTGCCGCCATTGGTCATCAGGACACGGTCGTTGCCGCGGCCGGGCTGGACGGCTTCCGAGACGTCGAGTTCGCGCAGGTCGATGGTGTCCTGGCCGCTATTGTCCTGGGCAGCCAGGATCAGGCTGCGCACGTCGCTGAGCGATAGGCTTTCGCCGTCGGCGAAGACGAAGGATTCGACCGGGCGGGTCTTGTAGCCGCCGAGGATGACGAGCCTGTCGGTGTCCGTGGCGAGCGTGATCACCAGGTCGCCGTCGACGTTGCTGAAGGTCACTTCGCTCTTGGTGATGCCGGCGCCGAACACGATCTGGTCGATGCCGCCGGTGTCGTTCACGGCATCGTAGCCGTCGCCGATGCCGAACTTGTAGGTGTCGTTGCCCGTGCCGCCGGAGAGCAGGTCGGAGCCCTTGCCGCCAGAAAGCACGTCGTTGCGGCCGTCGAAGCCGACAATGTTCTCGTCGGCATCGCCGCCGGTCAGCATCCTGTCGATGATGTCGTTGCGCGTCAGCACGGTGCCGTCTGCGAAATGATATTCCTCGATGCTGGTCGAGGCGAGACCGCCGACGATCCGGAGGACGTCTTCCCCGTTGCCGAGGTCGATGATCATGTCGTTGCCGTCGCGGGTGATGATCAGGTCTTCGAGGTGCACGGATGCACCGAAGACGATGCGATCGATCGCCGAGGCATGGTCCTGCTTCTCGATGATCGTGTCGAAATCGTAGCCCGCGGTGAAGGCGTAGGTGTCCCCGGCGTTGCCGCCCTTCAGGATGTCGTCGCCCTGACGGCCGTCGAGCGTGTTCGGGACGTTGATGAGGAGCTCGCTGACCTCGATGATATTGTCACCGCGGTTGCCGCCTTCGATCTGCAGCTCCTGCTCGATGTCGCCGGCGGTAAGCACGGTGCCATCGGCGAAGCGGAAAATCTCGATCGCGTCGTCGATGCTGCGGAACTGATTGCGGATCCGCAGGCTGCTGTCGGGCCGGCCGTCGATGGTGATGAGGAGGTCGTCGCCCGACTTGGTGAAGACGACGTTCCGGTCGTCCTGGAAGCGGATGTCCGCGCCGAACACGATCGTGTCGTTGACTGGGACATTGGCGCCTGGGCGATCGCCCCAGTGCGCGCGGATTCGTCGGTCGGTGATGACGTCGTGGCCGTAGCCGACGTCGAAGATATAGGTATCGCCGCCGTCCCCGCCGATCAGCTCGTCGTCGCCGCCACGACCATCGAGGATCTCGCCGAAGTTGGAGCCGACAAGGACATCCGCGCCGTTCGTGGCGCCGCCCGTGAAGTGGTCGACGGCGATGTCTTCGGGGTTGAGGTCGGTGAAGGAGACATGGCGGTCGGCGAAGATGAACAGCTCGACGGCCGCGTGCTGGGCTCCGTCGCGGATATACTGGCCTTCGACGATCAGCTTCTCGCCGGTTGCATTGAGGGTGAAGACGAGATCGAGCGCGGTGCGCGTGATGGTGACGTCGGAGAAATTGAGGTTCGAGAAGATGACGCGGTCGGACCCGGCGTCATCGAAGATCGTGTCGTTGCCGCTGCCCTCGGCGAAATAATAGGTATCGTTGCCCGACAGGCCCTCCAGGCGGTCATTGCCCGCCCCGGCGTGGAACACGTCGGCGATGCCTTCGAAACCGTAGATGACATCGTCGCCTACGGTCTGGCCGACATCGACGAAGTGCTGGAGGAGCTGCAGATAGCTCCATTGGGTGCCGTCGGCGAAGACGATGGTCTCGATCGCGTTGACATAGCCGAGGAAGAGGATTTCCTCGAGGAAGTCGACCATCGTGACCTGATCGTCGGTCCCCGTGACCCGCAGCGTGAGCGTGTCGCTCTTGCCGGTGCGGAGATAATCGAGATCGCTCCAGCGGATATCGTCGATGAACTTGAGGACGTCCTTTGTGGGCGGATCGAACAGGCCGTACTTGGGCCCGTTGTCCTCGATCACGTCATGGCCGTAGCCGCGGCCGAAGATGTAGGTGTCGTCGCCCTTGCCGCCTTGGAGATAGTCGTCGCCGGCACCGCCATCGAGGGTGTTGTCGTTGAGGAATCCGTAGATGGCGTCGTCGCCGGCGGTCTTTGCATTCAGGAGAACGCGTTCCGCGACCTGGGTGAATTCGAGGCTCGTGCCGTCATCGAAAATGAAGCGTTCGACAAGGTTGGGCGACACATAGTCGAGGCCTTCGCCATCGCCCATCACGTCAGCGAACAGGCCCAGGCCGAGCGAGAGACCGCCGAAATAGTCCTCGATCTCGATGGTGTCGCCCGTCGGATTGCCGTCCTTGTCGAGCAACGTGATGAGTAGGTTTGTGTCGGTTCCAGTCCTCGTAAGGCGGAGGTCGTTGGCGGTGATGTCTCCGCGGAACATGAGAAAATCGATTCCGGCCTTCAAAGGGCCGAACGAGAATCCTCCTCGTTCGCTGATGACGTCCTGGCCGTCGCCGCGTTCGAATATGTAGATGTCGCCGCCGAGCCCGCCGGTGAGAACGTCGTTACCCTTACCACCCCAGAGGACGTCGGCAGAGCCGGAACCCGCGTAAACGTCACCGCTGTCGCGAGGATCGGCAACTTCGAGCGCCATGCGGAAGCGATTCCAGATCACTCCGTCGGAGAACACGATCTGGTTGACGCCGCTCTCCATCTGCTTGCCGTTGGAGAGATATGGATTGAGTTCGCCGAGGAACTGATCGATCAGCCGGACGGTGTTGAGAAGATTGCCGGCATCGTCCCGGACCTCGAGGATTAGATCCTCGCCATCGCGGACAGCATTGACGTGGTCTGAATCGACAGCGGTAAAACGGAGTTCATCGTTGCCGCCAAGATCCTGATCGTGGATGACATCGTTGCCGGAATTGTTGCCGATGAAATAGAAGTCAGCCCCGTTGCCGCCAGAGAGCGTCTGGTTGCCCCCGGTTAGGTAGAAATAGTCGGTGCCACTGGTGCCGTTGGCTGTCGCTGCATCGGCTGAATGTGTGATAATGCGCTCTTCGTTGATCGAGAGCGCACGGGCGACGCCGCGGATGTCGAGGCCTGTTCCCTGACCGGTCGCGGGATCGTAGGTCCATCCACGCGCCTCGAATGCGGGGATGAGCATCTGCATGATGAAGGCCTGATCGATGCCCACCGCTGAGCCGGCAACGTTGCCTTCGCCGCCCGGCTCATAGTCCGGATAGATTTGCCAGAGGATTTCGTTCCATCCAGCGAGATAATCGTAAACAGCGTCATTCTCGTTGGTCGCAGGTGCGTCCTCGAAAATGGCTTCGAACATGGGAGCGAGCTGGCGGTCTGTGGTTGGCTTGTAGACGTCGCGCGCGGCGTCGTAGGTGAGGCCACGGGCATAGTCTTGAAGCCCACCCTGTAGGGCCAGGCGGACAGCGAAACGGCGTGAACTTACGATGTACTGCTCCATCACAGGCTGCAGCATGGCGATCATCGTCTTGACGTCGCTCTCGTAGGTCGTGGCTTGGCCGACCGTGCCGTCGGAATAGGTAACTGTGACCGGATTGCCGTTGGCATCCACCTCGTTCACATAGCGGCCAGCCTGCCGCACACCATTGACGCTGTAATCAAGCTGGCCCGTGGCATTGTTGTAGGAGGCGGTCAGCATCTCGGAGTGGAATTCAATACTGCCGAGACTTGTGGCGAAATGGAACTGCGCGGGCGTTAGCAGCTCGACCCGATAGGTGCTGTCGTCGGTAGAATTTACCTCGTCGAGCGTTTCAAAATCGACGGCATAGTTGCGCAGGTTGAATTCGAAAGCTGCGCCTGTCTTGGCCTGAAGCTGGAGCGCTCGGTCGAGATTGCGGGCCCAGACGTAGAAGGTGCCATCATTATCGGTGACCTGGACCGTATAATCGACCGCGACGCCGTTGATGAAGTTGACGCCGATCTTTTCGACGGGGAGATCGGCCAGCGGGTTGAACTGGATTTCTTCGCGCCGCCATTCCGTCCCAGCAGCGTGGGGAAGGGCCAGGATCGCTTCGACGTTGTCATAGATTGTCGATGGATCCGACGCGAGCGCCCAGCGTCCGTTCTCCTGAGCGATGCCATAGTCGAGAATGACTGCTCGGCCATCGACGATCTGGATAAGATATGGCGCTTCCGCGCGTGTCGGCATCTCCGCCTCGGCCCGGTCACTTGGGCTCCAGCCCTGTTCGAGCGTCCAGCCGGCGCCGAGTGCGTCACCATCCCATGCCTTGCGTTCGAGCAGGGTCGTGCCGTCCGAAGACAGCCGAACTGCATAGAGCTCGCGCGTTTGCTCCTGCGTCGTGCCCCAAGCCCCCAACACTGTCCCTGCTTGGCCGACCAGGACCGCCAGGTCCGCCGTTGTCATGGCCGTAGCGGTAGTGGCCGCCAGTTCGCCGAGCGCGGGGTCGTTGGCCATCGCCACCGAGAGATCGGTGATCCGCCCGAAGCCCTTGGCGTTCAGCGTGGATGTTTGCCATGCAGGCTGCCCGGCTTCGCCGGCATACTTCGTGTCGATCTGGTTGGACTGGAAGATCGCTTCGTAGATTGTCCCGAGCGATCCATCGTCGCGTGTGAATCCGGCGGCCGACCGCAGCGTCGTGCCTTGCGGGGTAACACCTCCCAGCGCCGTCGCGTTCAGTGAGATCGATATGATGCCGTAATCTGCGAACGAGAAAAGTTCGCTCGTCTGACCCACGCCATCCTGATTGATGTCGCGCCAAAGGCGCAGCTGAGCCCAGACTGCATCCGCTAGGTCAATCTTTCCGTCCTGGTTATCGTCGAACGCGGCCAGATCGGCGAATCCCGATCCGGTGTAGGTGCCGAACAATTCGGAGCCATTGGTGATCAGGCCGTTGCCATCGCGATCGAGCGCAAGAAACGCGTCGCTCGCGGCCAGCCATCCGGTGCGCTCGGCGAAGAGATTGTTGTCGAGGTCGAAATAGACACCACCGCTGTCGATCGCGGTTGTGGCAATACCGTCACCGTCGAGATCGAGCACCAGAGGATCGCCTTCGACTGCCCAGGCCATCGACTTGGCGAACCGGCTTGCGACTGCAGCAGCGGTATAGGCGGCATCGACGAGCGGACCGCCGCCCATGAGGCCATAGGTGATCAATGTCGGCGGAAGAAGTGCAAGGATCGAATCGATCGGGTTCGCCTTCTTGAACACGAGATTCAGCTTGCTCAAGCCATTCAGCGCCGACTGCTGATTGCCAAGATAGCTGACTGCGAAGATGCCCTGATCTTTTACCGGAATGAAATTCTTTACTCGCATCACACCGCGATGCTTGGCCAATTCTTCCGAAAGGCTGCTGCCTCCTCCGATCGCCGCTTCGACCGCCGCCAGGAAGTCACTGACGACATTGCCGACCAGCAGATCGTAGGAACCGTCCGCCTGCTTTTCGAACGCGTAGTTGATGAACGGCAGGATCTGATCGACGTAGAGCGTCTGAAGCGGAGACTTGCCCATCTGGGTCTGGCCAATGGCGGCTCCGACGGAACCAAGCCCGGCCGCCGCGCCCAGCGTTGTGAGCAATATCCCGCCTTCATCGGTTCCGCCGGTCAGCGGGATACCGAAGAACTTGAGAACATCTGAGCGTCCCGCATCCATCAAGGTGGTGTCGGCAGACCACCAGAAATTATCGGAGTTAGTCTTGTCGTCTGCGATATAGTGACGAATTACGACCGGATTCCCCTCGGAATCGGCTTCCGTTGTCGTAAAGTATCGCCGGTCAGTTGTGGGATCGACCAGGCTATCTTTGAGGTCGCCCCAGATAATCCCGCCTGCGGACGTGTTATAGATCCAGTCGCGGCCGAGGCCGCCGACCGTGATCGCCTTGGTCCCGTCCGTGGCGACGATCCAGTCGTTGTCGGCGCCGCCGTCGAGGATAAGTTGCAGGTCTTTGCCTGCGATCGGGCTGTCGGGCAGCTCTGGTAGGGGTTCCAGCCCTTGCGCGACGCGGGCCGCGTTTTCTGCTCGCCGCGCGTCGGCGCGGGCTTGTTGGGCAGGATCAATTGGCTTTCCGGCCGCAACAAACTTCGCGTTATCGAAGACGAGAATGTCGTCGCCGGCGCCCGCGGAGATGGTGCCGTAGCCCGAATGGATACTGTTATCCCGGCCTGTAAAGTAGAAGCGGTCTTCTTCACCGGTCAGGATGATGTTTTCCTGGCCCTCTACGACGAGATCATCGTCGGGCATCAGCCCGTATTCCGTCGCAAGTGCCAACTTAAGCGCGGCAACACCCGCGTCGTTGAATGTGACGCCTCCCAGGACGGAAGCTACATAGGATACCGCTCGGACAAGACCTCCTGCAATCGGGCCGGCACCATGCGTGCTGCCGTCGTACCAGAAGATACCCTCGCGCCCGAATAGGCCATCGCGCGACGTGTACATTACCGTATCAAGTGCTGCACCGTTACCCATCTCAACGATGAGGTCGGAAATCCCGCTGGCATAGTCGCTGAAGTCAGCCGAAACGATGGTCAGTCGATCTGCCGAATCCGAAAAACGCAGTGTCTCGATATCGAGGAAATGATTGACCTCCACCGCGCCGCCGGCATCTAGAAACGCAATACTGGCGACCGTTCGGTCGTCGGAACCGGCCGGCGGCGTGACGAGCCCGAGAAATGCCTCGAACGCATAATCGACTGCAAGAGTCTCAAAGCGCAGATCATAGACATCGTCGCCGTCGCCGCCGGCGATAAAGTCTTTGCCTAGGCCACCTGATAGGACATCATTCCCACTGCCGCCGGCAATGAGATCGTCACCAGCACCACCACGAATGAAGTCGCTGCCGCCTCCACCATGTATGAACTCGGCATCCGCAGACCCTTCGATCTGGTCGTTTCCGTCGCCAGACGCTAGCAAGGTAACGCCGTCGTCAGCAGTGCGCTCGCTTCGGGCTGGAAGGGCGACTACAAGCGGACCGTTGGTCGTCTTGAAAATTACTCGGTCGATAGCACCCGTGGGGTCGGACGCGCTGTAACCCAAGATGTTTCCGTACAGCCACCTGAGACCTGTCAGCAAATCAGACCGTATGGTAGGAGGCAACGGCTCAAAACCGGTTCCACGGTCGGGCGGCAGTACGAGATCCGTTTCAGTCTCTGAAAGCGCTTGGCTGACGAGACTGTGGCGTCCTACGATGCTGGTGTGATCGGCTCCCTTGTCCCATGTCGCTTTCGAGAGATCGATAACTAGAACTTCTCCTCGATTATCGAGGATACCTCGAACGACGGCCGTATCTTCGTTCTTCTCAACATCGCCCATTGCCAATTTGCCGGCGTACTGAACAATAAGCTCCGAGATTGAGTTGATTGCTACTTGGAGATTGCCCGACACGTTAGGTTGGGAAGTGGCTGCACCGAGGTCGACTGCGTCATCGAACATGGCCGCAAGTGCAGTGTCACCAAATGGCTTACCTTCATCATCGCCATCGACAATCGCCGAATAAGCAATGATGCGTTGCAACGTTTCGCCATCGGTCCCGCTCGGACCGGTTATGGCTGTCAGTCCGTCAATTGTCTTAGATAGTTTTTCTGAAAGGACGGTTCGGAAGAGTTGCCCCGCGACCTTCTGCCATTCGTCGCCCTTTGCATATAGATCTGCCCAGAGTAGCATCACGAGCAAGGCTTGGCTGTGCAACTCACTTCCCGAAAGAGCGCCTTCGGCGAAAGAAAGGATCTCTACGGTATCTGTGGCTCCCACGTCGCCAACACCTGAGCGCGTGCGCTCTGCCACCTCACCAGCAGTGTATATAATCTCATTGCCACTTACATTTGGCAGCCAGGGCGTATTGTTTCCATAGATATCTGTAGTTTGCGAAGGCCATTCGTCAGGAGAATTGCCAACTGCGGAATTCTGATAGGCCATGAAAGTCGCGACTTCATAGCCAATGCTATTGAATAGCGCCCCTTGTTGATGGTACAATCCACTGACAAATCCAGCGAGCCCGCCACCTAGGCTGTGCCCCGTAAGTGTGAAATTTGCCTCGCGCGGGTCGGTTCCGCTAGGCCGATTGCTGTCCAAAACTTCCTTGTAGAATTTAACTGCAAGCTCGGCTTGGTCAGCCGCCGAAACACCCAAAAACAGAGGCCAGCCATGCACGACGTCGTCAACGACGCCTTTGACAAAGTCGGTCCCACGATAGCTGATGATTGTCTCGCCATTCCAGTTATATGCCAGTGCATAGAAGCCGGAAGCGATTTCAAAACTACTATCGTCTTGGTCACTTTCCTTGGTGATCGTTGCATTGCCAATTTTCGTCTCAGCGTTGGCGGGCAACGTGTTCAGGGTGAGTCGTGCATTTTTACCACGACTATAGGAATCCATTGCCAAAATGGAGAGGAAAAGATCTCTATTTTTGTCGTTAGACATCCTATTTCAACTCCGTGCTAAATGCGCTCGGGCTTAGCTGGTCGGC
>CAYLKZ010000028.1:0-13661 GCA_964384275.1 uncultured Sphingobium sp.
GCTTGTCGAACACGCCTGTCAGGCGATCGCTCAGAGACTCGAACATCAACACCTCTTCATCGGCGGAAATCCGCCAGAAACCTTCGCTTTCCCGAAACGACAAACGCGCCGGTGGGCGAAATCTCGCTGACCGGCGTTGATCCTTGGACCATGATGCCGCCCCTTGCGGAACGGCCGAGCCAATGGATGTCATCTGGGTATCGAACGGCGCAAACCGCCCGATTGCTGAAGGCGCCTTTACGGGAAAAACCGCGACAAGGCAAGGGAAAGGCGCTGGCTTGCCGCCGTCCTTTCAGGTGCGCGTCGTCCGGCATGGACTTGGCGCCCCTCCGTGCCTAAATGGCGGTCATGGGCAATTTCAGGAAAATGCACGGCCTCGGCAATGATTTCGTGGTGATCGACGCGCGGGAAGCGCCGGTCGGGATGACGGAGGCGCGCGCGCGCGCCATCGCCGATCGCCATACCGGCATCGGCTGCGACCAGCTCATCGTCATCGGTTCCTCCGAACGCGCCGATGTATCGATGCGCATCTTCAACGCCGACGGATCGGAAGTAGCCGCCTGCGGCAATGCGACGCGTTGCATCCCTCTCTTCGTCGGCGGCGATGTGGTGATCGAGACGCAGGCGGGGCTGCTCGACGCGCGCCTCACCGATAGCGGCGCCAGCGTGGACATGGGCGCGCCGCGCTTCGACTGGGACGCGATCCCGCTCGCCTATGCATGCGACACGCTCGCCATGCCGGTGAGCTGGGAGGATCTTCCCGCGCCCACCTGCGTCAATGTCGGCAATCCGCATGTGATCTTCTTCGTGGACGATCTCGACACGGTGGACACCGCCCGGCTCGGCGCGCTGATCGAGCAGGACCCGCTGTTCCCCGAGCGCGTCAACGTCAATTTCGCGCAAATCCTCGATCCGCATCATATCCGCCTCATCGTGTGGGAGCGCGGGGCGGGCCTTACCCGCGCCTGCGGCACCGGCGCCTGCGCGACGGCGGTCGGCGCGATCCGGCGCAAGCTCGCCAGCGGCCCGGTGACAGTGTCGCTGCCCGGCGGCGATCTCGTCATCGACTGGAAACCCGGCGGCGCCATCCAGATGACCGGCCCGGCCAGCTTCGTCTTTTCCGGTGAGGCCGACTGGGAAAGTTTCTGATGAGCGAACCGACGCTCATCACCTTCGGCTGCCGCCTCAACATCGCGGAGAGCGAGGCGATGCGCGGCCTCGCCCAAGGGCAGGATGATCTCATCATCGTCAACAGCTGCGCGGTGACGGGCGAGGCGGTGCGGCAGGCGCGGCAGGCCATACGCCGCGCGAAACGCGATCGGCCGGAGGCGCGGATTGTCGTCACCGGCTGCGCGGCGCAGACCGACCCCGCGATGTTCGCCGCCATGCCGGAGGTAGACAGCGTCCTCGGCAATCGCGAGAAGATGCGGACCGAGAGCTTCGCGCCCGCCCTGCCCTTCGCGGACCAGCCGCAAAAGGTGCGCGTCTCCGACATCATGGCGTTGCGCGATACCGCGCCGCATCTCATCACCGCCTTTGCCGAGCGCGCCCGCGCCTTCATCGAGGTGCAGAATGGGTGCGACCATCGCTGCACCTTCTGCATCATCCCCTATGGCCGGGGAAACAGCCGTTCCGTGCCGGCGGGCGCGGTGATCGACCGGGTGAAGGCGCTGGTGGACGAGGGCTATAAGGAAATCGTCCTCACCGGCGTCGATGTGACGAGCTACGGCGCGGACCTGCCGGGCGCGCCCAATCTTGGCAACCTTGTCGAGCGGCTGCTGATCCATGTGCCGGACCTGCCGCGCCTGCGCCTTTCCTCATTGGACAGCGTGGAGATAGACGAGCGCCTGTTCGCGCTCATTACGCAGGAAAAGCGGGTGATGCCGCATCTGCACCTCTCGCTACAGGCGGGCGACGACATGATCCTGAAGCGCATGAAGCGCCGCCACAGCCGCGCCGACGCGGTCCGGCTGGTCGAGCGCCTGCTGGCCAAGCGGCCGGAAATCAGCATCGGCGCGGATATCATCGCCGGTTTCCCGACCGAGACGGAGGATATGTTCGCCAATAGCCTCGCGCTCGTCAGCGAATGCAACATCGTTCACGGCCATATCTTTCCCTATTCGCCCCGCTCTGGCACGCCCGCCGCGAAGATGCCGCAGGTGGACAAGGCCGCGATCAAGGATCGCGCCGCCCGCCTGCGCTCCGCCTGCGCCGACAACCGCGCCCGCTGGCTCGCCTCGCTGGTGGGGACGGAGCAACAGGTCGTCGCGGAGGGCGATGGCTCCTATGGTCACGCCGAAAATTTCGCGCCCGTTCGCCTGCCCCGCCCGCTGGAACGGGGAGAAATCGCGCGCGTTACCATCAGCAGGGTTGAGAAAGACCGGCTGATCGCGCAAGAGGCCAAGTTATGAGTGATTCCGAACCCAAAAGCTGGCGTGAAAAGCTGTTCGGCGGCCTGAAGCGCACTTCCGAAAAACTCGGCACCAACCTCACCGGCGTCTTTACCAAGGCCGCGCTCGACGAGCAGACCCTCGACGAGATCGAGGAGGCGCTGATCGTTTCGGACCTTGGCCCGGCCATGGCGATGCGCATCCGCGACCGGCTTGCCGAGGGCAAGTTCAACAAGGTGCTGACCGAGGAATATATCCGCGAAATCATCGCCGAAGAGGTCGAGAAGGTGCTGATCCCGGTCGCCCGGCCGCTGGAATTCAAGCCCTATCGCCCGCAGGTGGTGCTGGTGATCGGCGTCAACGGATCGGGCAAGACGACCACCATCGCCAAGCTCGCCAAGCGCTTTCAGGAACAGGGCCGCAGCGTGATGCTGGCGGCAGGCGATACCTTCCGCGCGGCGGCCATCGGCCAGCTCAAGGTCTGGGCGGAACGGATCGGGGTGCCCATCGTCTCTGGCAAGGAAGGCGGCGACGCGGCGGGCCTCGCCTTCGAGGCCGTCAAGCAGGCGACCGAACAGAATATCGACATATTGATCGTGGACACGGCGGGCCGCCTCCAGAACCGCACCGAGCTGATGGACGAGCTGGCGAAGATCCGCCGCGTGCTCGGGCGCCTCGACCCGGCCAGTCCGCACGACGTGGTGCTGGTGCTCGACGCGACGACCGGCAACAACGCGCTTTCCCAGATCGAGGTGTTCAAGGAAGTCGCGCAGGTGACGGGCCTTGTCATGACCAAGCTCGACGGCACCGCGCGCGGCGGCATGCTGGTCGCGGCGGCGGAGAAATATGGCCTGCCCATCCATGCCATCGGCGTGGGCGAGACGATAGACGATCTGCGCCCCTTCGATCCGGCCGACATGGCCAAAGCCATCGCGGGGAGCGCCTATGCCTGACCAGAACAGTCCCCCCGCTTCGTCCCCGGACCCGGCGGCCAAGCCCGCGCATAACGGCAACCTCTCGCTCGCGCTCGATTTCGGGCCGCTGCTGGTCTTTTTCCTGGCGTATAAGTTTCAGGGGATGATCGCAGGCACCGCCGCCTTCATGGTGGCGATCTCGGCGGCGGTCATCATCTCCAGGACGAAGCTGGGCCGGGTATCGCCGATGCTCTGGCTCTCCGCGGTGCTGATCCTCTTCTTTGGCAGCCTCACCATCTATTTCCGCGATGAGCGCTTCATCCAGATCAAGCCGACGATCATCTACAGCTTCTTCGCCGCGATGCTGCTGATCGGCCTCGCGCGCGGCAAGCCGCTGCTCAAATATCTGCTGCAAGCCGCCTATGATGGCCTTTCCGACGAAGGCTGGATGAAATTGTCGCGCAACTGGGCGATCTTCTTCATCGCCATGGCCGCCGCGAACGAGATAATGCGCGCGACGATGAGCTTCGACAGCTGGCTGGCGGTGAAGGTGTGGGGCGTCACCATCATCTCCTTCCTGTTCGCCGCCGCCAATATTCCGATGCTGATCAAATATGGGCTAAAGCTCGACAAGGGCGAGAGCGTCGAGGAAGCAGCGGCGCAGGGCGACCCGCCGCAAGGTTGAACCACCCCTATATTATCTCCGGGCCTGCCGATGCCTGAACGGCGATGGCAGGCCGGATATCGTCCGCCGTCAGTCGTCGCTGCCGGGGCTCTCTGTCAGCCGTCGCTGCCGAAATTATCTGTCAGTCGTCACTGCCGACGATGGCGCGGATCTTGTCCCGCACCGCCTTGATACGCTCCGCCGCTTCGGAGAACGTGGCGACATCGGTGCGGCTGCCATTGGCGCGGGCATCGCGAACCGACTCCTCATAGCCTTCCAGATCGGCCTCAAGCGCGTCGATCAGGATTTCCGCTTCATCGGCCGAGAAGGTGAAGCTGTAGCTGTCGTTCATGAGATTTCCTTCAAAAGAGGAAGGCCGCCCCCATGGAGAGCGGCCTTGCCATGATATTTCGCGGATAGCGGGACCGGATCAGCCCTGCTGATCGGCGCGCGACACGCCCTCGCCGTCGAGATTCTGCGAAACGAAATCCCAGTTGATCGCGTTCTTCAGCAGCATCTCCGCATAGTTGGGGCGGGCGTTGCGATAGTCGATATAATAGGCGTGCTCCCACACGTCGAAGATGAAGAGCGGCTTCACGCCTTCATGAGCGACCGGGGTGTCGGCGTCATGATAGGAAGTCACTTCCAGCTTGCCGTCCTTCAGGTTCAGCGCGGCCCAGCCGCTGGCGAAATGGCCGACGGCCTCCGCCTGCAACTTCTTGATCAGCTCGTCGGTGCCGCCGAATGCCTCGTCGATCTTCGCCTGCAATTCGGCGCTCGGCTTGGTCGGCGTGGGGGACAGGCACTGCCAGTAGAAGCTGTGGTTCCAGATCTGGCCGACCTGGTTGAACAGGCCGCCCTTGGAGGAGCGGATCAGCTCCACCAGCGATTTGCCCTGAAGCGCCGGATCGGCCGCGACCAGCTCATTCGCCTTCACGACATAGGCATTGTGATGCTTGCCATGATGGTAGTCGAAGGTTTCGACCGAAAGCAGGTCGCCAAAGGCATCCTTGGCATAGGGAAGTGCGGGAAGTTCAAAAGCCATGTGACGTTCTCCTCGTTTTTCCTTGCATCCATCCTGCAAACGCAAGACGAGGCGCAAGGTTCAAGACTCTTATGGACCCGTCTAATCGGGATGCTCAGCCCAATTTGCAAGCCGCAATTGGGCAAATATGGCGTTTGGGGCAAAGAAAGCCCGGACGGCGGGCGCAAGGCCGAGGATTACAGCAACCCATATTTGCGCAGGCAGTGCCGCAACTGGTCATAACTCAATCCCAACGCCGCCGCCGTTGCCCGTTGATTGTGGCGATGGCGCATCAGGGCCTGCTCGATAAGGCCCCGCTCATAGGCGGCGACGGCGGCGCGCAGGTCGCGCACCGGCTCGGTCAGCGGCGCGGCAGGCGGCGGGGCTGGCATAAGCGTGGGCGCGGGCGTGAAAGGCTGCGCCAATGCTGGCTCCGCATCCGATTTCCCCGCGCATCCCCCTTCCCCCGCGGCTGGTGCCCAGGGCGAGGCGAAGGGATCGAGCGCAATCGCATCGATCGGCAGGTCGCTATCCAGCCAGCGATAGACCGCGCGTTCCACCACATTGCGCAGTTCGCGGACATTGCCGGGCCAGCCATGCGCATCGAGCAGCGCCATCGTCCGGTCCGAAAAGCCCGGCCAGCCCGGCCAGTCCAACTCCGCCGCCATGCGCCGCCCGAAATAGTCGGTCAGCACCGCCACATCCCCTTCGCGCGCGCGCAGCGGCGGCAGGGTAATCACCTCGAACGACAGCCGGTCGAGCAGATCGGCGCGAAAGCGATGCTCGGCGGCGGCGCGGGGCAGATTCTCATTGGTCGCCCCGACGATCCGCACATCGACCGTGATCGGCCGCGATGCGCCGATGCGCGTCACCTCGCCATATTCGATCACCCGCAACAGCCTTTCCTGCGCCGCCATCGAAAGCGTGCCGAGTTCGTCGAGGAACAGCGTGCCGCCGTCGGCTTCCTCGAAGCGGCCCGCCCGCGCTCGGGTGGCGCCGGTGAACGCGCCCGCCTCATGGCCGAAAAGCTCGGCCTCGATCAGCGTTTCGGGCAGCGCCGCGCAGTTCATCGTCACCAGCGGCCTGTCCCAGCGGGTGGAAAGATGGTGGAGACGCTGGGCGATCAGTTCCTTGCCGGTGCCGCGCTCGCCGACCACCAGCACCGGCCGGTCGAGCAGCGCCGCCCGCCCCGCCTGCTCGATCGCGTCGAGAAAGGAGGAAGATTGGCCGATGATGGAGTGACGATCCATAGCGCCACCTATTAGCGAAATTTCCCAAGATTTGGCAATCTATCTGTCAGTGAAAATCCGCCCTTTGCCCAAAAAACCCAAAAAACCGCCCTTTCCTGAAACTGGCACGCCTCATGCAGTTCTCTGAACATGACCCGGAGCAGATGGCGACGGGCCGCAAGATACAGGATCAGGGGAAGACAGATGAGCATCACCACCACCATTCAGCGCCGCCACGGGATTGTCGCGGGCGCCCTCGCCCTCTCTCTCGGCCTCGGCCTTGCCGGCGCCGCGCAGGCCAAGGAGGGCACAGCGGATTTCCGCGCCACCGTCGAGCGGGGCATCAGCAAGCAGTTGAACCGGCACAACGGCCAGACCGACAGCCGCAAGGGCGTCGCCACTGTCGCCATATTCATCGACGGGGACGGCAAGGTGCTGGCCACCGGCATCGCCCGCTCGACCGGCTGGGCCGATCTGGACAGGGAAGCGCTGCGCACCGCGCAGACCGTTTCCTACCCCGCCACCGGCAAGCCCCGCAGCGTCGCGATGGTGCTGGGCTTCAACCGGCAGGTGACGGCCGACATGCACAAGGCCGCCCGTCAGGAAGTTCTCGCCTGGCAGCGCGATCAGCGCCTGATGCTGGCGAACACATACGATGCCCAGCAGCCCGACAGCTGAGCATCGCTGCCGGGGTGGAGGGCATAACCGTCCCTTGCGCTCCGCCCCGGCAAACGAGATAGTAGATGTTGAAGGAGTATATCGACCATGGGCATTTTTTCCCGCACCCGTGACATCATCGCCGCCAATGTGACCGACATGCTCGATCGCGCGGAAGACCCGGCGAAGATGATCCGGATGATCATCCTCGAAATGGAGGAAACGCTGGTGGAGGTGCGGGCCTCGGCCGCGCGGACCATCGCCGATCAGAAGGAAATGCGCCGCGCCATCGCCAAGCTGGAAGTCGCGCAGGCGGGCTGGACCGAAAAGGCCGCTCTTGCGCTGTCGAAGGACCGCGAGGATCTGGCCAAGGCCGCGCTCGTCGAAAAGCAGAAGGCCGCCGACATGGCCGCGCAGCTGGAAGGCGAAATCGCCGAACTCGACAATGCGCTCGGCGCCGCCGAGGAGGACATCTCCAAGCTGCAACTGAAATTGCAGGAGGCCCGCGCGCGCCAGAACGCCCTCGTCAAGCGCATGGAAGGCGCGCAGAACCGCATCCGCCTGCGCGAAATGTATGCGGGCGAGCGCACTCGGGAGGCCTTCGCCCGGTTCGACCTGCTCGAACGCAGGGTCGATCTGGCCGAGGGCCATGCCGAATCCCTCGCCATGGGCGCTCAGCCCAGGACGCTGGAGGAGGAAATCGCCGAACTGCGCATGCACGACAAGGTCGAGGCCGAACTCGCCGCGCTGAAAGCGAAGTCCGCCCCCGCTTCCATCCCCGCCCCTTCGTCCTCCGCACCGCAGGCTGAACAGGCCGTCGGCGGCACGGACGGCAAGAGCGAGGGCTGATCCATGGAGGACATTATTGTCCCCGTGCTAGTGGTCGGGACGATCTTCATCGGCTTGCCGTGGGTCGTCCTCCACCACCTCACCAAATGGCGCGCGGCCTCCAGCCTCACCCGCGATGACGAGATGATGCTGGATGCGCTGCACGACACCGCCCGGCGGCTGGAGGAGCGCCTCATCACTATCGAGCGCATCATCGCCGCCGACAATCCCGACTTCACGCCCCGCCGCGGTCTTGCCGACCCCGACGCCGAGGGCGACCCTTATCGCAGGAGCCACTGACATGAACGCGAGCCGCACCAAATATTATCTCGACAAGCAGAACAGCAAATGGCTGGGCGTCTGCTCGGGCCTTGCCGATTATACCGGCATCGACGTGCTCTGGGTTCGCGTCGCCGCGATCGTGCTGACGATCATGGGCGGCTTTCCCTGGACGCTGATCGCCTATTTCGTGGCGGCATGGCTGGCCGATCCGAAGCCCCATGGCCTGTATGACGATGCCGAGGACGCGAAATTCTGGCAGGGCGTGCGCACCAACCCGAAGCGCAGCGCGAAGGCCGTGCGCGGCGAGTTCCGCGACATCGATCGTCGCCTGTCGGATATCGAGCTTTATTACACCAGCTCCAATACCCGCCTCGCCCGCGAGATCGACTCGCTGCGTTGAACCGGCTCGGCAAACAGGGGACGACAACAGAGGGGACGACCAATGAATCCATTTGAAATGGTGGTGCTGATCGTGGCGATCGTCGTGGCCGGGCGGGTTCTGGCGTCACGCTATGGCAGCAGGAGCGCCTCTCCCGGCCCTTCCGCGCAGGAGCAGGAGCAGCTCCGCGCCGAAATCCAGAAGCTGAGGGATCGGGTGGCGGTGCTGGAACGGCTCGCCACCGACCCCGGCGCCTCACTGGAACGGGAGATAGAGAAGCTGCGCGAGCGCCCCTGATTTTTGGGGGCTTACGCCGCGCGATTTTATGCCTATATCGCCGCCCATGTCCACCATGCCCGCCCGCATCGCCGATCTTCATGAGGAATATGAATTTCTCGACGCCGACGATCGCTATCGCCTGCTGATCGATCTCGGCAAGGCGCTGGAGCCGATGCCCGACGCGCTCAAGACCGATGCGACGCTGGTGCGCGGCTGTTCGGCGGCGGTGTGGGTCTATCCCACCGTGCTGGACGATGGGCGGCTGCACTTTCTGGCCGACAGCAATGCGGCGATCACCAAGGGGATCATCGCGCTGGTGCTGCTGACCGTGCAGGACCGCACGCCGGCGGAAATCGGCGAAGCGGATATCGAAGGCGCCCTTGCCCCCTTCGATCTTCGGAACCAGCTTTCCTCCAACCGCACGCAGGGCATCCCCAACATGATCGCCCTCATCCGCGAGACGGCGACGCGCTACCGCTGACAGGCGCCCGCCCGCATTCCGCAGATTTTCGCGGGGAATTGGATTGACCCTCGCCCCGCCCGCCCCAATATGGGCGCAATGGCAAAGCTCTCCGTTCTCGATCTGGTGCCCGTCGTCGAAGGCGGCACCATCACCCAGGCCCTCGCCAACGCAGCCGATCTCGCGATCCATGCCGAGGCGCTGGGCTTTCATCGCTACTGGACCGCCGAGCATCATGGGATGCCCGGCATCGCGTCGGCGGCGACCTCCGTGGTGCTCGCCCATGTCGGCGCGGCGACAAAGACCATCCGCATCGGCGCGGGCGGCATCATGCTGCCCAATCATGCGCCGCTCGCCATTGCCGAGCAGTTCGGCACGCTGGAAGCGCTCTTCCCCGCCCGCGTCGATCTGGGGCTGGGACGCGCCCCCGGCACCGACCAGCATATCGCCCGCGCGCTGCGCCGCACCTTGGCGGGCGGCGCGGAGAATTTCCCGCAGGATGTGCTGGAGGTGCAAGCCTATCTGGCCGGAGACCCCCGCCCCGGCTTCGAAGCCGTGCCCGGAGCGGGCAGCCATGTGCCGATCTGGATTCTGGGGTCGAGCCTTTTCGGCGCGCAGCTGGCCGCGCATCTCGGCCTGCCCTATGCCTTCGCCTCGCATTTCGCGCCCGATGCGCTGGACGAGGCGCTCCAGCTCTACCGCCGCGACTTCAAGCCCTCCCAACAGCTGCGCGAGCCGCTGGTGATGGCGGGCTTCAATGTCTTTGCCGCCGACACCAAAGAGGAAGCGGATTTGATCGCTTCCTCGATGATGCAGAGTTTCGTCGCACTGCGCACCGGTCATCCGGGCAGGCTCAAGCCGCCGGTGGCGGGCTATTATGAAAGCCTCCCGCCGCCGCTCCGCGCAATGCTCGACCATATGATGCAGACTTGGAGTATCGGCACGAGGGAGGATGTCGCCCGCGATCTCGGCGCCTTCGTCCGCCGCACGCGGGTGGATGAGATCATCTTCAGCGGCATGATCCACGACCCCGCCGCGCGGCGACACTCGCTCCGCCTGACGATGGAAGCGGCGCGGGACGCTGACATCCTGACCGGCTGATCCGGCGAGCGCCCCAAGACTATCCGATTTTTCGGATAGCAATCGCCACTATCCGCGCAAGCGGCATGGCCTCCCCCTCTCCAGCGCCGATCAATTGCTTTGTGACATAGCGCTCACCCACGCGGTCGCCGACCCGTTCAAGCGCAGGCAACGGCTGATAGCGCGCAAGGAAAAGCGAACCGTCCGCGCGCCAGATATAAAGGGCATGGGCGACAAGATCCGGAAGCCGCGCATCCTTGCAGAATATCACATCCCCTTCGCGCAAATCGGCCGCCGCATAGTCCGAAGGCAGGTTCGTCAACCATATCCCCTCGGTTTCGCCGATGGCGCGATTCAACCAGTCTTTCCGCAGCGGCACCGGCGGCAAGGGACGCCCCTTTCCGGCGGTTGTGCTGCTTTGCAGATCGAAGAGAGGAACCTGCTCCCATTCCGCCGTGCCGGCTGCGGCGACTGCAACCACCACTTCGCCCGCCGCGCCGCCGCCCGTCACCAGATGATCGACGGTGACGCCGAGCGCCCGAGCAATCTTGACGGCATTGGCGGTCTTCGAAATGCCTCGCTGCACATAGTCGCTCAATGTGCTCACCGGAATTCCGGTCTCCCGCGAGAGCCATCCGAAATCCCGAGATTCCAGCAAACCGATCAGCCGCGACCCTACCGGGTCCTGGGTGGAAAGAGGTTGACGCTTTCTATTTTTCGGAATATCCGATTTATCGTTACGACCTTTCGGATCAATCATATGAAACTTTCCAAAATGCATCCGGAGGATGTAAAAGCCGCTATCCGCAAGCGGTTCGCGACGGTTGCCGCGTTCGAACGCCGGTTCAATCTCCCCTCGAAATCCGTCCACGACCTGCTGCGGGGGCGTCCCAGCGCGCGGGTCGAGGAAGCGATCAATTCCGTCATATCGCAGCCCGTTTCCGAATTTTCGAAATCCGAACATTCGGAATATAGTCAAAATGCTGGCACTGAAAACCATCTAAATGACGATGCCCGCTGATCGGCGCCGATCGGATATCCGGAATAGCCCTCCGATTGGAAAAACCCCGGAAATCCATATCGTTCCAACGCCCGGCCAACCGCCGCCTCTTCTCCTCTTCCGACAAGGCCGCCATGCACGTTCCGGATATGAAGCCCCTGCCGGGGGAAAATTTCAGGCTGGGCTGCCTTACAGTGCTGGTCGGCAGCCTGCTGTGCTGGCTGCTCATCCTGCTGCTGTGGTGGTAGCTGTAGCACATCTTTTCCGACCCGCAGGCTTCCGCGCCCCCTTGCGCGTCCCGCGTTAAGCATTAATAGCCAAGCGATGGATCGCATCATCATTCGCGGCGGCAATCGTCTGAGCGGCCGCCTTCCCATCTCCGGCGCCAAGAACAGCGCGCTGACCCTGCTGCCTTGCGCGCTGCTGACCGATGAGCCGCTGACGCTGCGCAACCTGCCGCGCCTCGCGGATGTGGACAGCTTCGGCCATCTGCTCAACCAGCTCGGCGCATCGACCATGGTCGAAGGCGCGCGGCCGGAGGATTTCGGCCGGGTGATGACGATGCGCGCCGGACGCGTGACCTCGACCGTCGCGCCCTATGACATCGTGCGCAAGATGCGCGCATCCATCCTCGTGCTCGGCCCGCTGCTCGCCCGCGCGGGCGAAGCGACGGTCTCCCTGCCCGGCGGCTGCGCGATCGGCAACCGCCCGATCGACCTGCATCTGAAAGCGCTGGAGGCCTTTGGCGCGATCATCGAGATCGCGGCGGGCTATGTGAAGGCGAGCGCGCCCGATGGCGGCCTGCCCGGCGGCACCTTCACCTTTCCGGTGGTGTCGGTGGGCGCCACCGAAAACGCGCTGATGGCCGCCGTGCTGGCGAACGGCACCTGCATCATGGAAAACGCCGCGCGCGAACCTGAAATTGTCGACCTCTGCAAGTTGCTCGTCGCGATGGGCGCGGAGATCGAGGGCATCGGCACCGATCGCCTGATCGTCACCGGCAAGCCGCGTCTGCACGGCGCGACCTATGCCGTCATGCCCGACCGCATCGAGGCGGGCAGCTATGCCTGCGCCGCCGCGATCACCGGGGGCGATGTCGAGCTGGTGGGCGCCTGCGCCGACGACATGCATTCGGTGCTCGCCGCGCTGCGCGATTGCGGCGTCGAGGTTGAGGTGAAGCGCGATTCCATCCGCGTCGCCGCCCATGGCCGGCTGAAGCCGCTCACCCTCTCCACCGCGCCTTTCCCCGCCTTTCCCACCGATATGCAAGCGCAGTTCATGGCGATGCTCTGCCTTGCCGACGGCGCCAGCGTGCTGACCGAGACGATCTTCGAGAACCGCTACATGCATGTGCCCGAACTGGCGCGCATGGGCGCGGATATCAGCGTCAACGGTCGCACCGCCGTGGTGCGAGGGGTGGAGAAGCTGACCGGCGCGCCGGTGATGGCGACAGATTTGCGCGCATCGATGAGCCTCATTCTCGCGGGCCTCGCGGCGGAAGGCGAAACGCAGGTCAACCGCGTCTACCATCTCGATCGCGGCTATGAGCGGCTGGAGGAAAAGCTCTCCGCCGCAGGCGCCGATATCGAACGCAACAGCGAAGGCTGATCCAGGCGGCGCAAGCGCCCTGTTGTCAGGCTGGCAGAAGGGCCTATCTTCCTCTCCGACGAATCTGCCGAAGGAGAGAAAAGATGACCCAGATGCTCGCCACCATTCCGCTCAAGACGATCAAGGGCGGGGACAGCTCGCTCGGCCACTATGCCGGCAAGGTGCTGCTGGTCGTCAATGTCGCGTCCAAATGCGGCCTGACGCCGCAATATGAAGGCCTGGAAGCGCTTTACGGCAAATATCGCGATCAGGGCTTTGCCGTGCTTGGTTTCCCCGCCAATGATTTCGCCGGGCAGGAGCCGGGCACGGACGAGGAAATCAGCAGCTTCTGCACCACCAATTTCGGGGTCGATTTCCCGATGTTCTCCAAGATCGCGGTGACGGGCGAGAACAAGCACCCGCTCTATGCGGCGCTGACGCAGGCGCAACCGGACAAGCAGGGCGAGGCCGACAGCTTTCGCGAGAAGCTGCGCGGGTTCGGCATGACGCCAACCGAAGACCCGGAAGTGCTGTGGAATTTCGAGAAGTTCCTGATCGCCCGCGACGGCAGCGTCGCCGCCCGCTTCGCCCCCGGCACCACACCCGACGATGCGGCTCTCACCAGCGCGATCGAGGCCGAACTGGCGAAATAAGCCTCCCGCCTTCCCGCCCGGAACCTTTGCGGATCGGGGCGGCGCGGAAAGCGCAGCGAACAAAAAACGTCGAGACCGACCCTGTCCCATTCCATCCGAATGGAGGCAGGGTCCAATCCCTGATGATGGCCGGGATTGAGACCGGACCTGCCCCGCGATGCATCCGACGCGAGGAAGCCACTCACCCCATCAGCGTATCGACGCTATGGATCGCCAGTCCCACCAACCCGCCAAC
>CAYLKZ010000028.1:13761-18936 GCA_964384275.1 uncultured Sphingobium sp.
CTCACCCCATCAGCGTATCGACGCTATGGATCGCCAGTCCCACCAACCCGCCAACCAGCGTGCCGTTGATGCGGATATATTGCAGGTCGCGGCCGACCGTGCCTTCCAGCCGGTCGGTCACGGTCCGCGCATCCCAGCCGCGCACTGTCTCGCTCACCAGCTTGACGATGGTGTCGCCATAGCTCGCCGTCATGCCGACCACCGCACGGCGCGCGAAGCGGTTGACGACGCGCTTGCGGTCGCCGTCCCGCTCCAGCTCCGTGCCGATCTGCACCAGCACTTCCCCGAACTTGCCCGCCAGCACCGCTTGCGGATCGCGCGCGGCGCGCAGCATCGCCGCGCGCGCCTGCTCCCACAAGCCGTCGATCCAGCGCTGCATCGCCGGGTTGGCGATGATCTCGTCCCGGATGCGGGCGACGCGGGCCTGCATCTCCGGCTCATGCTGCAAGCGATGGGCGAGGCTCTCCAGCCCCGAAAGCGCGCGCAGGCGCACCGGATGGCCGGGGTCGCCCTCCATTTCGGCGAGCAGCTTCATGAGGCCGTCGAGGATGGCGTTGGCGAGCTTCTCGTCAAGCCCGGTCCAGCGCAGGATCGCGCCTGCCCGTTCATGCACCATAGCGCGGATCATGTCGGCCTGCGCCTCCAGCGCGCGCAGCGCCCAGCGGATGCCGGAGTCGAGAACCGGCTCATGCCGCCCCTCCCGCATCGCCGCCTCCAGCGCCTGCCCGATCAACGGCGCGAGGTTGAGGGCGGATAGGCGCTGCACCAGCACGCCCTTCATCATGCCGCCCAGCCGCTCCTGATCCATCGCCTCCAGCATGTCGGCGGCGAGGCGGGAGGCGCCCTGCCGGATGCGCTGCCCTTCCAGCCCCCCTTCCGGCTGGGCGAGGAAGCGGCCGACCGCGCCCGCGACATCGAGCCGCCCCATGCGCCGCGCCACCACGGCGGGGGTGAGGAAATTGCTGCGCAGGAAAGCCGCAAGCGCATCGCCGATGCGATCCTTGTTGCGCGGAATGATCGCGGTATGGGGGATGGGCAGGCGCAACGGATGGCGGAACAAGGCTGTCACCGCGAACCAGTCCGCCAGCCCGCCGACCATCGCTGCCTCGGCAAAGGCCTGCACGAAGCCCATGGCGGGATGGACGCCCGCAAACCATCGCGCGATCAGGAACAGCAGCGCCATCGCGATCAGCAGGCCGGTCGCGACCATGTAGACGCGCCGGTCCATTCCCTCCGCGCCATTGCCGTTGCCGCCTGTCGGTATCGCCCTCATCCCGTTCATAACAGCCCAATGCCCGTCCGGTTGCAAGACCTCCGCTACTCGGCGGCCTCGCCCTCGGTGCTGTCCGAAGCCTGCGCCTGTTCCCGCGCCGCTTTCTCCTTGTGCGGATCATAGGTCAGCAGGCGGCGCAGGCGCGGCGCCAGCTTCTGTTCCGCACCAACGCCAAGGCTGAAGGCGGATGGCACGATGATGAGCGTCAGCAGCGTCGAGAGCATCAGTCCGCCGATCACCGTCACGCCCATCGGCGCCCGCCAGGCGCCGTCGCCGGTCAGCGACAGCGCGGTGGGCACCATGCCCGCGACCATCGCCACCGTGGTCATCATGATCGGCTGCGCGCGCTTGTGGCCGGCATCGATGATCGCCTCGCGCCGGGGCACGCCCGCCGCCATTTCCTCCAGCGCGAAATCGATGAGCAGGATCGAGTTCTTGGCGACGATGCCGAGCAGCATCAATATGCCGATCAGCACCGGCATCGACACCGGCATACCGGCCAGATGCAGCGCCAGCGCGCCTCCCAGCGGCGCGAGGATCAGCGAGCCCAGATTGATGAAGGGCGGAATGACCCGCTTGTAGAGCAGGATCAGCACAGCCAGCACCAGCAATACGCCCGCGATCACCGCCACCACGAAATTGGTCATCATCTCCTGCTGGAACTTCGATTCGCCGACAGTGATGTGCTGCACGCCATTGGGCAGATTCTTGTAGAGCGGAATCTGCTCTATCTGCGCCATCGCCTCACTGGTGACGACACCGGGGGCGAGATCGGCGCCGATCACCACGCGGCGCACCTGATTGTAGCGGCGAATCTGGGTCGGCCCCGCGCCGAAGCTGATATCCGCGACCAGCTTCAACGGCACCGAGGCGCCATTGCTCGTCGGCACCGGCATGTTCTGGATGGTGGAGATGTCGCGCCGCGCATCCTCGGCGATCGAGACGCGGATCGGGATCTGCCGGTCGGCGAGGGAGAATTTGGCGCTGTTCTGGTCGATATCGCCCAGCGTCGCGACCCGCATCGCCTCGCTCAGCGCCACCGTCGTCACGCCCAGTTCCGCGGCGAGGTCCATCCGGGGCTTGATGATGATTTCCGGCCGCTGGATATCGCCGTTGAGGCGGGGCGCGCGGATTTCCTTCACCTTGCTCATCTGCTCGACCAGGTCATGCGCGGTTTTTTCGAGCAGGACAGGGTCCTCCCCCCCAAGCATGATCGTGATATCGCGGCCGCTGAAGCTGCCGCCCGCCTGCGACTGGAAATAGATGCGCGCATCGGCCACCTGCGCCAGCTTGGGCGCGGTCTGCCGTTCCCAGTCCACGCTGGTGATCTTGCGGTCCTTCTTCAGCGTCAGATAGATATTGGCCTGCGTCGGCTCGATATCGGCAAAGGCCGCCTCGACCACGTCCTTGTCCTGCGCCAATATCTCCGCGACCTGCTCCGTCACCCGCCGAGACTGTTGCAGCGTGGTGCCGGGCACCAGATCGACCTTCACCTGGCTGTAATCGGTATTGATCGTCGGCTGAAACGTGAAAGGCAGGGTCGAAAAGGCGAAGAACGTCGCCAGCAACGCTCCGCCGCCGCCCAGAATCACCACCTTCCAGCGATGGTCGAGCGACCAGCGCAGGACGTCCATATAGCGATCCATCAGCCAGCCCTCGCCATGGCTCGCCTCGCCATGGGCTTCGAGGAAATAGGCCGCGATCATCGGCGTGATCATGCGCGCGACGAGCAGGCTGAGCAGCACTGCTATCACGATGGTCATGCCGAACTGGATGAAGAACTGCCCCGACATGCCCGGCATCAGCGCCACAGGCAGGAACACCGCGACGATGGACATGGTGGTGGCGAGCACCGCAAGGCCGATCTCGTCCGCCGCGTCGAGCGACGCCTGATAGGCGGATTTGCCCATGCGCATGTGCCGCACGATATTCTCGATCTCCACGATCGCGTCATCGACCAGCACGCCCGCGACCAAACTTAGGGCCAGCAGCGAGATGGTGTTGAGCGTGAAGCCCATCATGTCCATGAACCAGAAGGCCGGGATCGCCGACAGCGGAATGGCGAGCGCGGATATCATCGTCGCCCGCCAGTCGCGCAGGAACAGGAACACGATGATGACCGCCAGCACCGCGCCCTCGACCATCGCGATGATCGCCGAATGATATTGATCGCGCGTATAATCGACGCTGGTGAAAAGCTGCTTGAACTTGACCTTGGGATATTCCTTCCCGATCTTCTCCAACTCCTTCATCGCTGCGTCATAGACGGCGATATCGGACGATCCCTTCGCCTTTTCCAGCGCGATGCTCGTCACCTGACGGCCGTTCATCAGCGACAGGTTGCGCTGCTCGGCATACATGTCGCGCACGTCGGCCAGCTCATCGAGCCGCACCGAACGATCACCCGAAAGCTGGATTTGCGTCTGGCCCAGAGTGAAGGCGGTCTGCGCATTGCCGAGCACCCGGATCGATTGTTCCGCCCCGGCGATTTCGGTGCGTCCGCCCGCCGCGTTGATATTGGTCTGGCGCAGTTGCTGGTTGATCTGCCCCGCGCTCACGCCCAGCGCCTGCAACCGTTCCGGCTTCAGGATCACGCGAATCTCGCGGCTCACCCCGCCGCCCCGGCGCGCTGCCGCCATGCCCTGTATGCCGAGCAGCCGCCGCGAAACGGTATTATCGACGAACCAGCTCAGCTGCTCCAGCGTCATGTCGGTCGCCTCGACGCTGAAATAGGCGATCGGCCCGCCGTCGATATCGACGCGCGTCACCTGCGGTTCCAATATCCCTTGCGGCAGGTCGGACCGGATCTGGGCCACCGCATTGCGCACATCGTTGAGGCCCCGGTCGACCGGGGTGCCTATCATGAACTGCACATTGGTGAAGCTGGTCCCCTCGCTGGCATAGGAGACGATTTCATCGACCCCGCTGATGCCGCGCACGGCCGCCTCGACGCGCTGCGTGACCTGCGTTTCCAGTTCGGAGGGGGCGGCGCCGGGCTGTTGCACCTGCACCGTCACCATCGGGAAGCTGATGTCGGGATTGTTGTTCACGTCCATGCGCGAGAACGAAACCAGTCCCGCCAGCAGCAACCCGGCGAAAAGCACGAGAGGCGGAATAGGGTTCTGGATCGACCAGCTGGAAATATTACGGAAGTTCATGCCAAGCCTTTCCACCGGAAGCGGGGCTGCCTCTCATCCCGAAGAATGCGGCGCGCCAGCACGATCCGGCACCATCATGCGACACCGGCGGGACATGCGCCCGCCCGGCTTTCAGTTGCGCGCAGCCGCCGGGGGATTGGCCTTCTGCACTTCAGGATGCACCTTCTGACCCGGCGTAAGGAAGCCGCCCGCCAGGATGACGACCTTCTCGCGCCCGGTCAGCCCTTCCGTCACCGGCACGCCGACCGACGACACCTGCCCGACCCGCACATCGCGCCGCTCGACGACATCATTGCTGCTGACAATATAAACGTAGCTGCCCTTCGCGTCGTTCTGGATCGCGGATTCGGGGAGGAGGGGCGCCTGCCCCGCCCCACTGACGATACGGGCGGAGGCAAAGCCGCCGGGCCGCAGGTCGCGATGATAAGGCAGCAGGATGCGCGCATCGGCTTGCCGCGATTGCGGATCGATGACGGAGGCGATCTGCCAGATCCGGCCCTCATAGCTCCGGTCGCTTCCCACAGGCGTCACCGTCGCGGCGGCGCCCTCGCGAATCCGGGCGAGATCGGTTTCGCCCACCTTCGCCAGCAACTCCATCTCGCCGCCCTGCGCCATGCGGAACAGCACGCCGCTGCCGGGGCTGATCACCTGCCCCTTTTCGACCGTGCGGGTAAGCACCAGCCCGTCGGCGGGCGCGCGGATATCGAGGCGGCCGATCCGGGCCTGCTGCTCGCCCAGTTGCGC
>CAYLKZ010000028.1:19036-31241 GCA_964384275.1 uncultured Sphingobium sp.
ACCGGCATCTCGCGGCGGGCGGCCAGCGTACCGACGGCATTGACCACGGCGGTCACTTCGCTGGAGCCGGGAATGACCACGGTGACGCGCGGAACCATCAGCGCCGTGTCCGCAGTTTCGGCATCCGTGCCCCTTTTCGACAAATAGAGAGCCGCTATCGCAACGAGCAGCAACAGCCCTCCGCCGATCAGCAGGATGCGCCTTTTGCGCCAACGCAACTGGGGGCGATCAGCCGCCAGGCCATCACCCGTGAAACCGGACTCGAAATTCATGTCAGCCTTTCCCGAACGGGACATGCCCGCGATGGCGCCCCTGTCATGTGAATCAGCTGCCTTGATGCACGGTCCCGACGCGATGCGACAGCGTGCGGTAAAATGGAACGGCTTGGCCGCTAAATCAAGCCTTCAAATTACGGCGCGGCGGCCCTTCGTGACCGGAACGCTCCGCATTCAGGGCACCCCCCTTATCAGGCGAGCCAGAAAAGGAGACGGCAAAATGAGGGCCCGGATTGACCGGACCCTCTATCGGTCTCACGATATCGATCGCGCGCACAGCGCTCGAAAACGGGAACCATCCACGAAGCGCCCGACAGCAGCGGCGGGACAGACTTATCGCATCGATCCCCGCCGGATCAGGTTGACGATCGCCAGCAGGACGATCGCGCCGACAAGCGAAACGATGAAGCTGGTGAGCGAAAGCCCGCTATTATTGATCGAGCCACCGGAAAAGATCATGCCGCCGATAAAGGCGCCCACGATGCCGACGACGATGTTCATCAGGATGCCCTGCTGGGCGTCAGTGCGCATGATGATGCTGGCGAGCCAGCCGATAACGCCTCCGATGATGAGCCAGATAATCAAACCCATATTGGCTTCCTCCTTCCCAGATGCTGGTCCGTTCATTCGGAACGGGGATGAAACGGCTGGAAGCAGCGATAGGTTCCACGCCGGGCGGCTTGACCTTCCGGCTTTTCCTCAGCGCAAAGAAAAACCGCCTGTCCGGAAGACAGGCGGTTGTTCCATTCCACATCATGCAGAAGCGATCGTTCAGAAACGCTGTTGCCTCTCATAGAGAGACTTATAATGCTGAATGCGGGTGACGCGCAGGCCCGGCATGCCGGAGCGATCCACCGCGCGCTGCCAGCCGGCGAATTCCTCCAGCGTCAGCGAATAGCGTTCGCAGGCCTCGTCTACCGTCAGCAATCCACCATTGACCGCGGCCACCACTTCCGCCTTGCGGCGCACGACCCAACGGGTCGTACCGGGCGAGGGAAGCGAATCCAGCGTCAGCGGCTCTCCCAACGGGCCGACCACCTGAGCTGGCCGAATTTTCTGATTCTCGATCATTCCTACCTCAATCAACGGCGCGGAGCCTGTTCCAGTTCCTTTGCAGCTCCTTTGTCGACCTAAGCCTTTGAGATTGGCTAAAGCCCCAAAGTTAACGCTGCTTTCACCCTGTCCCCCACCATTAATTGCCTTGCGACAGCCGGATTGAAGCTGCCGCCCAGGAGCGCCGTATCGACCGGACCGCAGCGGTCCGGCGCGAGCAGGCACGCCAGTGTCTGGATCCAGTCGGCAGCATCATGTCCGCCCTTCCCGGTTGGCATGCTCTCGACGGATTTGTGGTCAGAGGCGTTGTCCATTCGCCGCTGATCCGCCGCTGCCATGATATCCGCGAGGGAGACGCACGCAGAGCGCGTCCACCCACACGACTTCAGAGAGAAACCCAGATCCATGAAGAGTGAAGTTACTGGTAAATCGATAAGTTTAGGTAAATCCGCCTCCGGAAATTTCCGCCGTCCGAAGCCCGTTTTTTCTCCTTGCTGTGCCGAAACCAGACATTTGGGGGTGCATCGCACGGGTTGGGACTATATATGCGCGGTAATGAACAGCCCCCTGCCTACCGCCGATTTTCAGCTGTCCGGCCCGATGAGCGCGCGCAAAATCGTGGTCGCCATGTCGGGCGGCGTCGATTCCAGCGTCGTGGCCGCGCTCGCCGCCCGCACCGGCGCGGAGGTGATCGGCGTCACCTTGCAGCTTTACGATCATGGCGCGGCGGTGGGGCGCAGCGGCAGCTGCTGCGCGGGGCAGGACATCCGCGATGCGCGCGCGGTTGCGGACCGCATCGGCATCGCCCATTATGTCTTTGATTATGAAAGCCGTTTCAGGGAATCGGTGATCGAGGACTTCGCCAATGAATATATGGCGGGCCGCACCCCCATCCCTTGCGTCAAATGCAATATGGGGGTGAAGTTCACCGATCTTTTCACCCTTGCCCGCGATCTTGGCGCGGATTGCCTGGCCACCGGCCACTATGTGCGCCGGTTGATCGGCGCGGACGGCGGCGCGCAGCTTCACCGCGCAGCCGACCCTGCCCGCGACCAGAGCTATTTCCTGTTCGCGACGACGCAGGACCAGCTCGACTATCTGCGCTTTCCGCTAGGGGGCTTGCCCAAGGGCCAAGTGCGGGAGATCGCGGCGGACCTGGGCCTTTCGGTGGCGATGAAGCCCGACAGCCAGGATATCTGCTTCGTGCCCGATGGCGATTATGCGAAGATCGTGCGCAAGCTTCATCCCGACGCCGACGACGCGGGCGATATCGTGCATCTCGACGGCCGCTTGTTGGGGCAGCACAAGGGCCTCATCCATTATACGGTCGGCCAGCGCAAGGGGCTGGAGATCGGCGGCCAGCCGGAGCCGCTCTATGTGGTGAAGATCGATGCCGAAGCACGTCGCGTGATCGTCGGCCCGCGTCAGGCGCTGGCGGTCGATGAAGCGCGGCTTACCGATATCAACTGGCTGGGCGGCACTTTCTTCGGCCCGCTACAGGCAAAGGTCCGCTCGCTCGCCCGGCCCGTTCCCGCGCGGCTGGAGGGCGACCGCATCCTGTTCGACCAGCCCGAATATGGCGTCGCGCCCGGTCAGGCCGCCGTGCTCTATGATGGCGACAGGGTGCTGGGCGGCGGCTGGCTCGCCGAGACGAAGAGCGCCGCCGACCGCCTCATCACGGCTCCATCAGGCATCCATAGCCCGGCCTGAACCGCGCCCCGGAGGTTCCGAGCAGGGGCACATGAGCAGCGACGCGCTTTTCCTGCGGCGTTTCGGTCAGGCTGACGAAGCGGACCTCGTCGGCGATATCCTGCGCGCAGCTCTCCGCGCTCCGTCCCTCGACATAGCGGCAGGAACAGGTCATTCGCGCCGCATAAGCCGAGGAGGCATGCGCGCTTGCCTGCCAGTCGCTCCATTTCCACACAGCCAGCGCCGCCAGAGCCACCAGCAAAAGGACCGCGCCCCACTTCATCAAATTACCGCGATTCATATTTCTTTTCCAAAACTTGCGCACCGCAGGACGAAAGGCCGCATTTCTTCGGCGCAGTACTGTTCCATTTCCTTCGAATTCCCATTACATGCCCGGCGATGATCGCGAGCATCAACAGCAAAAGCAAAATCAGTGCAAGCGCCATGCTCATCATCCTGCTGATGTTGAGCGCGGTGGGGCTGCGCGGTCATGCGTGGACGCTGCCGCCCGCAACCTATATCACGCTCAAGGGCAGCGAAGGCGTCAGCCGGATAGAACTCGCCCGGGCGATCGAGCCATTCTTCGTCCCCGGCAAGCTGGGCGCGACTCAGGCGCTGCTGGTGATGCGGGAGGGCAAGATCATCGTGGAACGCTATGGCGACGGCATCGGGCCGGACACCCGCCTTCCCTCCCGCGCGATCGCAAAGGCCGTTACCGCCGCGCTCGTCGGCCTGATGGTGTCCGATGGACGCCTCGCGCTCGATACGCCGGTTCCGGTCGAGGCGTGGAGTCAGCCGGGCGACCCGCGCGGCACGATCACGCTGCGCCATTTGTTGCAGATGACCTCCGGCCTCGAACATCGCGAGATCACCGATCCGGGCCACGAAAGCGACACAGTGCGGATGTTGTTCACCGATGGCGCGCAGAATATGGCGGCCTTTGCCGAGGCCAAGCCGATCACCGACCCGCCGGGCAGCCGCTTCACCTATTCGACCGCCGACACACTGATTCTCTCCGACCTGATGACGCGCATGCTGACAGACAGCCAGCGCCCGGACGGGCGCCGCGACGCGATGATGGAATTCGTCAAGGGGCGGCTGATGGCGCCGGTCGGTCTTGCCAGCCTGACGCCCGAATTCGATGCGCGAGGCACGATGATCGGCGGATCGATGATGCACATGACAGCCCGCGATTATGCCCGATTCGGCGAGTTTCTGCGCCACAAGGGGCGGGTCAACGGGCATCAGGTGCTCTCCGCCCGCTGGGTCGATTTCATGACCGCGCCCTCAGCGCGCAACCCGGCCTATGGCGGGCAGCTCTGGCTCAACCGCAGAGGAGATGCGGAAGAGGAGGAAGGCCCCCTCTTTCCCGGCCGCGGGTCGAAGCGCATTTTCGCCGCCATCGGCAAGGGCGGGCAATATCTGCTGGTGGCACCGGGGCAGAAGCTCGTCGTGCTGCGAATCGGCGTCACCCATGGCAAGGAAGAGACCGAAACGCTGCGCGATGCGCTGGCGCGGCTGGTGGAAAGATTCCCGACAAACTGATCCCGCGCCGGGAGGGCGTCAGGATCGATGGTGGTCTTCCTGCTCCAGCAGCTTGCGTGCCTCGGCGCCGCGCAGCGGGTCGCCCTGCTCCAGTTGGTCATAACCATGAGGATCGGGATGGATGAGGATATCCACGCCCGGAAATTCGCGGCGCAGCGCCGCCTCTATCTGGTCCATCACCTGATGGGCGTGGCGCACCGTCATGTCGGGATCGACCGAGACATGGAACTGCACGAAACGCTCCGGCCCGCTGGTCCGCGTGCGCATGTCATGGATGCCGCGCAATTCCGGATGGCGCAGCGCGATATCGAGAAAGTGACGCCGCTCCTCCAGCGACCATTCCCTGTCCATCAGATGATCGACAGCCTCACTGGCGGAGCGCCATGCCCCCCGCCCCAGCCATAGCGCAATGCCAAGACCGAAGAGCGGGTCCGCGCCCCACACCCCGCCATAATGGTCGATCACCAGCGCCGCGATGACCGAGAGGTTGAGCAGCAGATCGGATTGATAATGCAGCCGGTCGGTCCTGATCGCGAGCGATCCCGTCCGGGCGATGATGCGCTTCTGATAGACGACCAGCGCAAGGCTGATCAGGATCGCGACCCCGGACACGCCGATGCCCAGCTCCGGAGCGGCAACGCGCGCGCCCTCCCCCAATCGATGCAGCGAGGCCATGGCGATGCCGACCGCCGCCATGGAAATCAGCGTCACCTGGAACAGCGCGGCGAGCGCCTCCGCCTTGCCATGGCCGAAACGATGGTCGTGATCGGGCGGCATCGCCGCCCAGCGCACGCCCAGCAGCGTCACGAGGCTGGCGACCAGATCCAGCGTGGAATCGGCGAGCGAGCCGAGCAACGCCGCCGATCCGCTCTGCCACAAGGCGGCGGCCTTCAGCAGAAGCAACAGCAGCGCCGCGCTCATGCTGGCGATCGCCGCCCGGCGCGTCAGCTGGCCGCGCAAGCCCGGTTCAGGAGTGGCGACAGCGCTCATCGCTCTCCCTCACGGATAGAGCATTCCCTTGTCCCAGCCGCCTGCGGGAGTGCGGCTGTAGACTTGCCGCTCATGCAGGCGATGCTCGCGATCCTGCCAGAATTCGATCCGCTCCGGCACGAGGCGAAAGCCCGACCAGTGCGGTGGGCGCGGCACGTCCCGCCCTTCGAAACGGGCGGCCACCTCTTCATAACGCGCCATGAAGGTTTCGCGGCTGTCGAGCGGGCGCGACTGGTCGGAGGCCCATGCACCCAGTTGGCTGTCGCGGCTACGGCTCGCGAAATAGGCGTCGGCCGTGGCATCGTCGACACGCCCGACCCTGCCCTCGATCCGGATCTGCCGCCGCAGCGACTTCCAGTGGAAAAGCAAGGCTGCATGGGGGTTGGCGAGAAGATCGCCCGCCTTGCGCCCCTCGAAATTGGTATAGAAAATGAAGCCCTCCGGCCCATGCCCTTTCAGCAGCACCATGCGCACCGATGGCCGCCCCTGTGCATCGGCGGTGGCGAGCGCCATCGCGTTGCTGTCATTGATTTCGGTTTCACGCGCCTGCGCATACCAGGCATCGAACAGGTCGAAGGGAGTGTCGCTCATCCCCGCTTCCTAAAGCGCGCGAAGAAATCTGTCGAGATCATGCGGACTTTTCGTCCTTATTTACGACTTGAAGGAAAGGCGAACGCACGCCACATGTCAGACAAGTTTTCGACTATTCGAATGACAGGAACAACAGGGCAAAATGGCTGATCCTTACGGCATATTGGGTGTCCCCCGCAGCGCGAGCGAGAAAGAGATCAAATCCGCCTATCGCAAGCTGGCGAAGGAACTTCACCCGGATCGCAACAAGGACAATCCGAAAGCGGCGGAACGCTTTTCGCAGGTGACGGGCGCCTATGACCTCCTTTCCGACAAGGACAAGCGGGCGCAGTTCGACCGGGGAGAGATTGACGGGGACGGCAATCCGACCGCGCCTTTCGGCTTTGGCGGGGGCGGCGGCTATTCGGCCAATGGCCGCCCGGGCGGATTCGACTTTCGGTCCGGCGGGGGCGGCGGCGATTTCAGCGACATCTTCGAAGGTCTGTTCGGCGGCGGCGGCGCGCGGCAGGGCGGCGGCTTTGGCGGCGGCGGCTTCGGACGGCGGAGCGCCCCGCCCCAGCGCGGCGCAAATGTCGCCTACAGGCTGGCGGTCGATTTCATCGATGCGGCGACCCGCGCGCCTCAGCGCATCACGCTGCACGACGGCAAGACCATCGACGTGAAGCTGCCCGCAGGCGTCGAGAGCGGCACCCAGATGCGTCTCAAGGGCAAAGGCGAAACCGGTCCCGGCGGCGCGGGCGACGCGATCCTCACCATAGAGGTGCGCACCCATCCCTTTTTCACCCGCGACGGCGACGATGTGCGGCTCGACCTGCCGATCAGCCTTGCCGAGGCGGTGACGGGCGGCAAGGTCAAGGTGCCGACCGTGGACGGGCCGGTGATGCTTTCCATCCCGGCGGGCAGCGCTTCGGGCAAGACGCTCCGCCTCAAGGGCAAGGGCTTTTCGACCAAGGCCGATGGGCGCGGCGACCAGTTCGTCACGCTGATGATCGACATTCCCGCCGACGATGCGCGGCTGAAGGAATTTGTCGAAGGCTGGCAGGACAATCGCAACCCCCGCGCCTCGCTTGGCGTTTGAGGGGGACGAGGCGCCGCATGACAGCAATGGGCCAGCAGAAGAACGGGGGATGACGATGTGAAGGGGCGGCGCCTGACGATATGATGGATCGATCCCCCTTGACCCCGGAGGCGCGGCGCGCGCGCTTTGCCGGTATCGTCACTCTCCCCTGGCAGGATGCGGCCGGGCGCACCCGGTATTTCGCCTGGTGGTGCGAGATCGCCAAGCGCGTCGCGGTCGGCGTCTATAATGACGGTTTCATCCATGCGGGCAATCTCGCCTATCTCTCGCTGGTCGCGCTGTTTCCCTTCTTCATCGTCGCCGCCTCGATCGCCAGCATCCTTGGCCGTACGCAGGATGGAATCGCGGCGGTCAACGCCTTCCTGACCGCCGTGCCCGTCAATGTCGCCGAAGTGCTGCGCGGACCCATAGAAGCGGTCATCAGCGCGCGCACCGGCTCGGGCATCCTCTGGCTGGGCCTGCTGGTCGCGCTGTGGACGACGGCCAGCCTCATAGAGACGATCCGCGACATATTGCGCCGAGCCTATGGCACCAGCAGCGGCATGCCTTTCTGGAAGCACCGGCTGCGCGCCATCGGCATCATCTTCGCCAGCGTGCTCCTCACCATGATGTCCTTTTCCGCGCAGGTCGCGCTGACCGGCGCGGACGAGTTCCTCACCCGCCTGCTACCATTCGCCGACAATGCGATCGGCATCGTCAAGGCAACCAAGCTGGTGCCGCTGGTCGTGCTGACCCTCGCCCTTTATGCGCTGTTCTACTCGCTCACCCCCTCGCGCTATCGTGGCCCGCCCTATCCCAAATGGCCCGGCGCGGTGCTGACCGCGCTCTGGTGGTATGGCACATTGCTGCTGCTGCCTTGGGTGCTTTCCCACCTCGCCAGCTATGATATGACCTATGGCAGCCTGGCCGGTGTCATGCTTACCCTCATTTTTTTCTTTCTCGTTGGGCTGGGCGTGGTAATTGGCGCGGAATTAAACGCGGCGCTGACGGAATTTCCGCAAGAAAAGCCGCTCGCAGAAACGAAAGCATAAGGGAATAAATCGGATGGCGGGTTTGATGACCGGGAAACGGGGCCTCATCATGGGGCTGGCCAATGACAAGTCGCTGGCCTGGGGCATTGCCAAGGCCCTTCACGCGCAGGGCGCGGAAATGGCCTTCTCTTATCAGGGGGAAGCGCTGGAAAAGCGCGTGCGACCGCTGGCCGCGGAACTGGGATCTGATTTCCTGATTCCCTGCGACGTGACCGACATGGACAATCTCGACGCCGCCTTCGCAGAGATCGAGAAGCGCTGGGGCAAGCTCGACTTCCTCGTCCACGCGATCGGCTTTTCCGACAAGAATGAGCTGCGCGGCCTCTACGCCGACACCAGCCTCGACAATTTCCTGCTGACGATGAACGTCTCCGTCTACAGCTTCGTCGCGGTGACGAAGCGCGCGCGCGCCCTGATGACCGAGGGCGGTTCCATCCTGACGCTGACCTATTATGGCGCGGAAAAGGTGATCCCGCATTACAACGTGATGGGTGTCGCCAAGGCGGCGCTGGAAACCAGCGTCAAATATCTGGCGATGGACCTCGGCCCGGAAAATATCCGCGTCAACGCCATTTCGGCTGGCCCCATCAAGACGCTGGCGGCCAGCGGCATCGGCGATTTCCGCTACATCATGAAGTGGAACGAATATAATTCGCCGCTGCGCCGCAATGTGACGATCGAGGATGTCGGCGGTGCGGGCCTTTATATGCTGTCCGACCTCGCATCAGGCGTCACCGGCGAGATTCATCATGTCGACGCGGGCTACAACGTCATCGGCATGAAGGCCGAGGACGCGCCCGACCTCACCATCGAGAAATAAACGGGCGGAAAACAGAGTGAGTTTCAACAGCTTAGGCCATTTGTTCCGCTTCTCCACCTGGGGAGAAAGCCACGGCCCCGCCATAGGCGCGCTGGTCGACGGCTGCCCTCCGGGCCTGCCCATCACCGAGGCTGACATTCAGCCCTTCCTCGACAAGAGGCGGCCGGGCACGTCGAAATTCACCACCCAGCGGCGCGAACCTGATGAGGTGCGCATCCTCTCCGGCGTGTTCGAGGGGCGCACCACCGGCACGCCGATCAGCCTGATGATCGAGAATGTCGACCAGCGCTCCAAGGATTATGGCGAGGTCGCCAAGGCCTATCGCCCCGGCCATGCCGATTATGCCTATGACGCCAAATATGGTTTTCGCGATTATCGCGGCGGCGGGCGCTCCTCCGCGCGCGAAACGGCGAGCCGGGTGGCGGCGGGCGCGGTAGCGCGGCTGGTGATCCCGGAGGTGACGATCCTCGCCTATGTCAGCGCGATCGGCGGCGATGAAATCGACCGCGCCAATTTCGACGCGGCGGAAATCGACAACAATCCCTTTTTCTGCCCCGACGCGGCGGCGGCAGGGCGCTGGGAGAAGATCGTCGATGAGGCGCGCCTCTCCGGCTCTTCCATCGGCGCGGTGGTGGAATGTGTCGCCACCGGCGTTCCGGCAGGCTGGGGCGCACCGCTCTATGCGAAACTCGACGCGGAGCTGGCGAGCGCGATGATGTCGATCAACGCGGTCAAGGGCGTGGAGATCGGCGACGGCTTCGCGGCGGCAGCGCTGCGTGGCGAACAAAATGCCGACCCGATGCGACCAGGAACGGACGGCGTGCCGTTATTTCTCGCCAATCATGCGGGCGGCATCGCGGGCGGCATCGCCACCGGCCAGCCGATCCTCGTGCGCGTCGCGTTCAAGCCGACCAGCTCGATCCTGATCCCCGTCGAAACCGTTACCCGCCCCGATGCGGAAGGTCAGCGCGAGGCGACGGAAATCGTCACCAAAGGCCGCCACGACCCCTGCGTCGGCATCAGGGGGGTGCCGGTGGTCGAGGCGATGATGGCGCTGGTGCTGGCCGACCAGAAGCTGATGCACAAGGGGCAATGCGGCTGATCCTGTCGACCGTCCGGTCACGGGCCAAGCAGATGTGTCACAGCCATTCCACTGGTGGTGCGGTGTTCTACAGCTAGGAAGCGCAGTCATCTTCGCGCCTGCCATTTGGCCGCAACAGCCGTTTTCCAAACATAGCCGCCGACCGACAGCCAAAACCATATCCGTAACGGTAGGACGAAACCCATTCTTTCATTCGATTTGAATCAGAGGGTGAGGTCGCAATCGGTCACGCCGGCGTCGATGATCCAAGGCGGCTATTTTATCACATCAGCGATTTTATGAACGATGACTATCAGGCCGCCCTCGACTTCCGGGGCTCGACGCCAGGCAAGTCTGACGGCCCCACACGGCGCCAGCTTCCACGACTTCCACTGAATCCCGCTATTGCGAACATTTTTTGGGAGTGATCCGACAAAGGTCGCATGACTTGCATGTAGGGATGGCGCGCCAACCTCCCCAAAGAAAAGGGCGGGGAAATCCCCGCCCTTTCTTATCCGATAGGTCCGACGATCAATCCAGATCCTGGGTGGTGAAGTCCTCACCCTGAACCTTGCCGAGCGGGTCGTCGCCGATGGCGGCTTCCGGCCCCTGCTTCAGTTCATACTCATGCTCCTCAGCGGCCGATTGCGGCGCGATGAGGTGGCTTTCGATGCTGCGCAGCGAAGCCCGCAGGGCCGCGTCGCGGCTGTTGGCCGTCACGCGCATGCGGTTCATGCCCGCGCCGGTGCCCGCCGGGATGAGGCGGCCGACGATGACATTCTCCTTAAGGCCGATCAGCGTGTCCTTCTTGCCCTGAACCGCCGCTTCCGTGAGGACGCGGGTGGTTTCCTGGAAGGACGCGGCCGAGATGAACGACCGGGTCTGGAGCGACGCCTTGGTGATGCCCAGCAGCACCGGCTTGCCCTCGGCGGGCATCTGCCCGTCCGGGAGCTTCGCATTCTGCTCGTGCATTTCCTCGGCATCGACCTGCTCGCCGGGCAGCAGCGTGGTGTCGCCGCCATTGGTGATCTCGACCTTCTGCAACATCTGGCGAACGATCGTCTCGATGTGCTTGTCGTTGATCTTCACGCCCTGCAAGCGGTAGACTTCCTGGATTTCGCTGACCAGATATTCGGCCAGCGCCTCAATGCCGAGAACTTCCAGAATGTCGTGCGGATCGGGGCTGCCGCCGATCAGGTTGTCGCCGCGCTTCACGAAGTCGCCTTCCTGCACGTCGATGACCTTCGACTTGGGCACCAGATATTCGACCGGCTCGCCCCCGTCATCGGGAACGATCGCGATCTTCCGCTTCGCCTTATAGTCCTTGAGGAACTGCACGCGGCCGGAAACCTTGGCGATGATCGCATTGTCCTTCGGCTTGCGGGCCTCGAACAATTCGGCAACGCGCGGCAGACCGCCGGTGATGTCGCGGGTCTTGGCGGCTTCGCGGCTGACACGCGCCAGAACGTCGCCGGCATCGACCTGCTGCCCGTCCTCGACGGAGAGGGTCGCGCCAACCGCCAGCATGTAGCGGGCCGCCTCGCCCGACTGATCGTCGAGCAGGGTGAGGCGCGGACGCAGATCCTCCTTGCTGCGGGTGGAGGCGCGATATTCCGTCACCACGCGCTGCGCGATGCCGGTCGCTTCGTCGGTCTGTTCGGTCAGGGTCTTGCCGTCGAGCAGATCCTGATATTTCACCACGCCCGGCTTTTCAGTGATCATCGGCAGGGTGTAGGGATCCCACTCGGCGATGCGGTCGCCCTGCTTCACCTTGTCGCCATGGGCGAACAGGATCTGCGAACCATAAGGCAGGCGATGGGTCGCGCGCTCCCGGCCCTCATCATCGATGATCGCCAGTTCGCCGTTGCGGGCGAGGCTGAGGCGGCGGCCGTTCTTGTCCACGATGGTCGGCATGTCGCGCAGCTCGATGCTGCCGTCCGCCACCGCTTCGAGGTTCGACTGCTCGTTGAGCTGCGCCGCGCCGCCGATGTGGAAGGTACGCATCGTCAGCTGCGTGCCCGGCTCGCCGATGGACTGGGCGGCGATGACGCC
>CAYLKZ010000029.1:0-8946 GCA_964384275.1 uncultured Sphingobium sp.
GCGCCATTGATGACCCGGCCCAGATCGTCGAAGAAACGGTTTTCGCTTTGCATGACAGCCTCGAAATAGGATTATGAGGCCCTCATATAGAGGTTTTGAGCGCGGGAACAACCTGGCTTGAGGCATCCGGGTTCAGTGTGTCGATCTGGTGGTTCAGCACCGACGCGAAAGCCAGCCAGGCGAGATAGGGCAGCATCAACGCCGCCGCCGCGCCCCGGATGCGAGCGAACAGCACCGTAGTCAGCACCGAAAGGGCGAGGATGGCAAGCAGCAGCCAGAACGCCTCCGTCACCATATGAGCCCGGAAAAAGACCGGCGACCATGCATAGTTGGCGATCAACTGGGCAAGGAACACCGCAATCGCGGCGCCGCGCAACCGGGCGCCACGCGCATGCAGGACCACCGCCAGCGCCAGCGCCATCAATATGTAAAGGACCGTCCACGCGGCGCCGAAAACCCAGCCCGGCGGCATGATATCCGGCTTGGCGAGCGCGGCGAACCAGCGATTGCCATAGCCGCTATCGGCTATCCTGCCGGACAAAAATCCCAGAAATACAATCGCGGGAACCGTAAACAGCGCCCATCGCACATAGGACATGCGCAGTTGCGCCAGCGATGCGATTTCATTCATTGCCGCTCATTCCGTTCCCCATCCACGACTGGCGGACGGCAGGTCGAGTAAGCAGCATGCTCTCGAATCTTCGTCAACCTTGTATAAGTTTGAGCAGAATTGCGCTGCACCGCAAGATGTTTGTCCCATCCCGCAAAGAGACAGGAAGGCCGGGGTTCAGGACACCGCGCCCGAAATGGGGTTATGGGCCGCTATCAGAAATTCGACATTGCCCTCCGGGCCGGTGATCGGGCTGGGGAGGATGCCCTCGACAGCCCAGCCCAGCCCCTGAAGCCATCCGCTCACCTCCGCACAGACACGCTCATGCACAGCGGGGTCGCGCACAACGCCGCCCTTCCCCACTTCATCGCGCCCGGCCTCGAACTGCGGCTTGATGAGCGCCATCAGCCGCGCGCCGGGCGCGGCGAAGCCGATGGGCCGTTCCATCACCTTGGCGAGCGCGATAAAGCTGGCGTCGCAGACGATGAGGTCGATGGCCTCCGGGATATGGTCCGGCGTCAATATACGGGCGCTGGTCTGCTCATGCACGATGACGCGCGGGTTCTGCCGCAGTTTCCACGCGAGCTGGTTGGTGCCGCTGTCGATCGCATAGACGCGCGCTGCGCCCTTCGTCAGCATCACATCGGTGAAGCCGCCGGTGGAGCTGCCCACATCCATCGCCACCGCCCCGGCAATGTCCCAGCCGAAGTGATCCAGCCCATGGGCGAGCTTGATGCCGCCGCGCGACACCCAGGGATGATCGCGCCCGCGCACCTCCAGCGCGATATCGGCGGCGACCTGCTGGCCCGCCTTGTCGATCTTGCGCTCGCCGCTAAAGACGAGGCCCGCGAGGATCAGCGCCTGCGCCTTGGTGCGGCTTTCCACCAGCCCGCGATCGACCAGCAACTGGTCCACCCTTGCCTTCCTGCTCATGCGCCCTTTCCTTCGGCCAGACCGACCAGCATCGCCGGGGTCAGGATCTGCGGCAGTTCCTGACCCGCGCCGCCGCCCGCCGGATACCAGAGATAGAGCGGCACGCCGGAGCGGCCATGTTGTTCGAGGAAGCGGGTGATCGCGGGGTCGCCGCGTGTCCAGTCGCCCACCAGCGTGCGCGCGCGCGCCTTGTCGAACGCCGCCCGCACCTCGGCGCGGTCGATGGCGGCGGCTTCGTTGACCTTGCAGCTAAGGCACCAGTCGGCGGTGAAATAGAGGAAGACCGGCGCGCCGCCCGCCCGCGCCTTTGCCAGCGCCTCGGTCGAGAAGGCGTCGCCACGCGGCGTCCCGGCAGCGGCGGCCCCACCCGCAGGCGCCAACAGCGCGAGCGCGCCGCCTCCGGCCGCCACCGCCAGCAGGCAGGCAGCGGCGACCGCAAAGCTCCCGCGATGAACGCCTCCGCGCTGCCTGCGCCCCAGCCACCAGAGCAGCGCCGTCATCAGCGTGGCAAGAACCAGCCCCGTCGCCAATCCCATCGCGCCCGCCTGCCGCCAGAGCAACCAGACCAGCGCCAGCGCCGTCAGCGCCATCGGCAGCGCGAGCCAGCGCTGCACCCGGCGCATCCATGGGCCGGGGCGCGGCAGGCGGGCGCGCAACGCGGGCCAATAGGCGAGGAGCAGGAACGGCAGCGCGATGCCGAAGCCCAATCCCGCAAAGACCGCCATCGCCACCATGGCGGGCAGCACCAGCGCCGCGCCCAGCGCCGTCGCCATGAACGGCCCGGTGCAGGGCGTCGCGACGAAAGCGACCAGCACGCCGCTCCAGAAATCGCCCGACAGGCCGCGCCGCATCGTCAGGCCGCCGTCGAGGGTCAGTGGCGCCAGCTCGAACAGCCCGCCCAGATTGAGCGCAATCGCGACGCACAGCGCCAACAGCGCCAGGATCACGGCGGGGCTCTGCAACTGGAAGGCCCAGCCGACGCCCTCGCCGCCCGCTCGCAACGCCAGCACCACCGCGCCCAGCGCCACGCAGGTCAGCACCACCCCGGCGGTATAGGCCCATGCCTCGCGCCGCCCATGAGCGGGCGAAGCGCTGCTGCGCAGCAGGCTCATCGCCTTCAGGCTGAGGATCGGGAACACGCAGGGCATGATGTTGAGGATAAGGCCGCCCAGCACCGCGCCGCCAAAGGCGATCAACGCCATGCTCCAGCCCGCGCCCAACGCGCCCTGCCCAGCGGGCGCGCCCGTTCCAGCGGCGGCGGGTGGCACGCGGCCCGGCAATGCGCGGATCGCTATGCCCTGATCCGGCCCGATCCGCAGCACGCCTTCCAGTGCCCCTTCGGGCGGCGGGAATGCGTCGAGCGCAATCACCAGCCGGTCGCCATCGCGCGCAATCCCCTGCGGCGCGGCATAGCTTTTCGCGCCTTGGGTCAGCGGAAAGAAATGCGCTTCGCCCAGCGCGGCAGCGCGCGGATAGGGGATGCCGATGCGCAATCCGCCCTTGCCATCGCCCTCGAACAACGCTTCCCCGCCCAATGGGCGCGGCAGCGCGCGGCGATAGCCGTCGAACGCGGCCCGGTTCGCAGCCTGCCCCTGATCCGGCCCCCGCCCCCGCGCGCCAACCGTAAGGTCGAGCGAAAGCTCCGCGCGTTCGGGCACGCAGACCGTATCGGAACAGACCAGCCAGTCAGCATGCGCCCGGATCGGCAACACCGTGCCGGGCTTCAGGGAAGCAGGTAGCTTCAGGTCCATCAGGATCGCATAGCGCCCCTCATAGACATGGTTCATCAGGCCCGAAATCAGCAGCACCTTCGGGACCGGATAGCGCATCGGCCCTATCGAAACGCCCGAGGGTAGCGTCCATTTGAGCGCGTTCGGCACACCCGCGTCGCCGGGATTTTCCCAATAGCCGTGCCAGCCCGCCTCGGGCTGCATCACCAGCGCCAGCGTGATCGTCTCGCCCGGCGCGGCCGTCGGGGTCTCTGCCTCCAGATGCCCCGCCATATGCGGCCCGCCGCCCGGCCCGAGCGCCTGCGCATAAGCGCCACCGGAAGCGCCCGACCAAAGCAGCAGCGCCGCCATCATCAGCAACAGAGAGGAGAAAATCCGCATCATCTCCCGTAGCGGCTAGGCCGGTCGGCGGGACCAGTCAACCGCCCCGCCCCCCTTAGAGCGCGACCAGCGCCGGGCCGAGCCTCTCCTTCAGGCTGTCCACCAGCAGGCGGACCTTGGGCATCAGATGCCGCCGTTCGGGATAGACGGCCCAGATCGGTTCCTCCGGCCGCCGATATTCGGGCAATATCTCGACCAGCGCGCCGCTCGCGAGGGGGCGCAGCACATAGAAATCGGGGAGCTGGCATATCCCCATGCCCGCCAGCGCCGCGCGCGCCACCGCCTCGCCGCTGTTGCAGCGCCAGCGCCCACGGGGCCGGACGATCCTGTCCGCCCCCTCCACGCTGAAATGCCAGTGCGCCGCGCTGCCCGCGAGGCAATTATGCGCGTCCAGATCCTCTATGCGCTCTGGCCTGCCCGCGCGCGCAAGATAGTCCGGCGAGGCGCAGCTATAGAGGCGGCGGCCCGCGATGCGGGTGCGCACCATGCGGGAATCGGTCAGGTCGCCGGTGCGTATCGCCAGATCATAGCCCTCCGCAATCATGTCCACGATGCGGTTGCTCAGGTCGAGCGTGACGCTGAGCTGCGGCCAGGCGGCGCAGAAATCCTGCACGATTGGCGCGACGAACCGCTCGCCCAGCGCGGTCGAGCAGGTTATGCGCAGTTCCCCTCCCGGCTCACCGTTCGCGCTCAGCGCGGCGAAGGCTTCCTCCCGCTCGGCGATGATGCGGCGGCAATGCTCCACGAACAGGCGGCCATTCTCGGTCAGCACCACCTTGCGCGTGGTGCGATAGAATAGCTGCGCGCGCACCTGTTCCTCCAGCCGGGCGACGGCGCGGCTGACGGTGGAGGTCGGCACCTGCAATATCTTCGCCGCCTGCGCGAAGCTGCCGCAGGTAGCCACCGCGACGAACTCGTCCATGCCGTGCCAGCGATTCGACATTATCCCATTCCTGCAACAGTGAATTGCGTTTAAGCAGCTTTATTGCACTTCCCCCCGTCCCGTAAAGATCGGGGCAAAGGAGTCCCATCTTATGAAAACCCGTGCCGCCGTTGCCTTCGAAGCGAAGAAACCGCTGGAAATCGTCGAACTCGATCTGGAAGGCCCGAAGCCCGGCGAGGTGCTGGTTGAAATCATGGCGACCGGCATCTGCCATACCGACGCCTATACGCTGGACGGCTTCGACAGCGAGGGCATCTTCCCCTCGGTGCTCGGCCATGAAGGGGCGGGCGTGGTGCGGGAAGTCGGCGCGGGCGTGACCAGCGTGAAGCCCGGCGACCATGTGATCCCCCTCTACACCCCCGAATGCCGCCAGTGCAAAAGCTGCCTTTCGGGCAAGACCAACCTGTGCACCGCGATCCGCGCGACGCAGGGCAAGGGGCTGATGCCGGACGGCACCACGCGCTTTTCCTACAAGGGCCAGCCCATTTATCATTATATGGGCTGCTCCACCTTCTCCAACTTCACGGTGCTGCCCGAAATCGCGGTGGCGAAGATCCGCGAGGACGCGCCCTTCGACAAGGCCTGCTATGTCGGCTGCGGCGTCACCACCGGCGTAGGCGCCGTGGTCAAGACCGCGAAGGTGGAGCCGGGCAGCAACGTCATCGTCTTCGGCCTTGGCGGCATCGGCCTCAATGTCATTCAAGGCGCGAAGCTGGTCGGCGCGGACATGATCGTCGGCGTCGATATCAATGACGGCAAGGCCGACTGGGGCAAGCGCTTCGGCATGACCCATTTCTACAACCCCAAGGGCAAGAGCACCGCCGAGGTCGTCGCCGATCTCGTCGCGCTGACCGATGGCGGCGCGGACTACACCTTCGACTGCACCGGCAATACCGAGGTGATGCGTCAGGCGCTGGAGGCCTGCCATCGCGGCTGGGGCGTCTCCACCGTGATCGGCGTCGCCGAGGCGGGCAAGGAAATCTCCACCCGCCCGTTCCAGCTCGTCACCGGCCGCGTGTGGCAGGGCAGCGCCTTCGGCGGCGCCAAGGGACGCACCGACGTGCCCAAGATCGTGGACTGGTATATGAACGGCAAGATCGAGATCGACCCGATGATTACCCACGTTCTGTCCCTTGAGGAAATCAACAAGGGCTTCGACCTGATGCATGAGGGCAAGAGCATCCGCAGCGTCGTGGTGTTCTGAGAGGCGGGAGCGCAAAAGCATGGAAATCATCTCCGTCGCGAAGAGCTTTGGCGGCACGCAGGGCGTCTACAAACATGCGTCCGGCGCGACCGGGACGGAGATGACCTTCTCCGTCTTCGTGCCGGACCATGCGCCGGGCGCGAAGCTGCCGGTGCTCTGGTATCTTTCCGGCCTCACCTGCACCCATGCCAATGTGACGGAAAAGGGCGAATATCGCGCCGCCTGCGCAGAGGCCGGGATCATCTTCGTCGCGCCGGAAACCAGCCCGCGCGGCCCGGACCTTCAGGGCCGCGAAGTGCCGGACGACCCGGACGGCGCCTATGATTTCGGGCTGGGCGCGGGTTTTTACGTCGATGCGACGCGGGCGCCTTTCGCCACCCATTACCGGATGCGCACCTATATCGAGACGGAACTGCCTGCCCTCGTCGCCGCGCACTTCCCCGCCGACGGGGCGCGGCAGGGCATCACCGGGCACAGCATGGGCGGCCATGGCGCGCTCACCATCGCGCTGCGCAATCCGGGGCGTTTTCGTTCGGTCTCGGCCTTCGCGCCAATCGTCTCGCCGATGCAATGCCCCTGGGGGCGCAAGGCGCTCGGCGGCTATCTGGGCGAGGATCGCTCGAACTGGGCTGATTATGACGCCTGCGCGCTGATCGACGGCGGCGCGCGCCTGCCCGCCCTGCTGGTCGATCAAGGCGATGCCGACGACTTCCTCGAAACCCAGCTCAAGTCCCACTTGCTGCGGGAGGCATGCGAGCGCGCCGGGCAGGCCGCGACGATCCGCATGCAGCCGGGCTATGACCACAGCTATTATTTCATCTCGACCTTCATGGCCGAGCATGTCCGCTGGCATGCCGCGTTGCTGAAAGGCTGACCGGACGGCGCCCCTGATCGCCGTCGCGGCATTGGGGCGGCCTGCCCATCAACCGCCAAGCCATCAACAGCTTGCCGCCCCGCCCCCCGATGCGGTATCCTCGCCTCTTCACGGACAGAGGCAGGAGCAGCGCGATGTGCGATGAATTTACCGAAGCCGACGATGCGCGATGGATGCAGGAGCACGGGCTGGACCGCCGCCGGTTCGGACTGGCCGGGGTAAGCGCGGCCGCGCTGGCGCTGTTCCCGGCCTGCGCCAGCGGGGCAGACGCGCCTGCGGCAAAGCGGGCGACTGCCTCCCGCTTTGTCACCATCAGGACGCCGGACGGCATGGCCGACGCCTTCTTCGTCTTCCCCGCCAACGCCGGATCGGGAGGCCCCTCCGGCAGCAAATATGCCGCGATGCTGCTCTGGCCCGATGCCGCAGGCCTCCGCGACGCCTATAAGGTCATGGCGACCCGGCTCGCGGCGGAAGGCTATGCCGTGCTTGCGGTCAATCCCTATTACCGCTCCGCCCCCGCCCCCATCGTCCACTCGCTGGAGGAGTGGCGCACCCCGGCAGGGCGAGCGAAACTGGAACCGATGATGGCGTCGCTCACCCCCGCAGGCACGATCAGCGACGCTGCGGCCTTCATCGACTGGCTCGACACGCAGCCGGAGGTCGATAACCGGCACAAAGTCGGCACCTTCGGCTATTGCATGGGCGGCCCCTTCGCGGTGCGCGCCGCGCTCGCCCGGCCGCAGCGCGTGGGCATGGCGGCGTCCTTTCACGGCGCCAATATGGTCAACGACACGCCCGACAGCCCACACCGGCAATTTGCGAAAATCAACGCCGCGCTGCTGATCGCCATCGCCCAGAATGACGATGCGCGCCAACCCGAAGCCAGGACGGAACTGAAAGCCGCCGCGCAGGCGGCCGGACGACCGGCGGAGGTGGAGGTCTATCCGGCCCAGCATGGCTGGTGCACGATCGACGCGCCGGTCTATGATCCGGTGCAGGCCGAAAAGGCATGGGGGCGCCTGCTGGCGACCGCCAAGGCGTCACTCTAGAATATCGCTCGACGGAACGCAGGCCGGTTTTCCCGCCAATGCACAGCAAAGCGCCGTAGCCTTCGCGCTGCGTCAAATGCAACCCGGCATATCCTGAACCGCGCTTGCCGCCGCGCGCCCTTTCTGCCGCCAGCGTCAATCGACCCGGCGCAGGCCCTCTGCATAGCGCCTGCTCTTTGCGGCATAGGCATTGGCCGCTTCCCGCAGCGTTTCGAACGCCGCCTCGTCGAGCTTGCGCACCGCCTTGGCGGGAGCGCCGACGATCAGGCTGCCCGGCTCGAACGTCTTGCCCTCCGTCACCAGCGCACCTGCCCCGACGATGCAATTTTCCGGGATGACCGCGCGGTTGAGGATCGTCGCGCCCATGCCGACAAGGCTGTTATCCCCGATGGTGCAGCCGTGCAGGATCGCCTGATGGCCGATCGTCACCCCCTCGCCCACGGTGCAGGGAATGCCCTCGTCGCTGTGCATCACCACCTGTTCCTGCACATTGCTGCGCGCGCCGATGACGATGGGCGTATTATCGGCACGGATGACGACGCCGAACCAGATGCTCGCGCCCTCGCCCAGCCGCACATCGCCGATCAGGTCGGCGGACGGCGCAACCCATGCGGAGCCATCCTCCGGCAAGGACGGCGATTGACCGTTAAATTCGTAAAGCGGCATGAACGGCCCTCCCTCTTGCGCCCGAAATCTCGCACCGGCTCTTCGTCCAGCGGCTTAGCGGGAGGCCCCTTGTTTCACAAGATCGTGGAAGGAAAACCCCCATTTCCGGGAGGTCTTTGTTCCCCCATCATCCATTAGCAACAGCCCGCAAGCGATTGATATCGCATAACTGAATCCAGCCATAACCAATTTTGACAAGGCCGTCCCGCTCGAACGCGGAGAGATGGAGGTTGACCGTCTTGCGGGTGACGCCGATCATTTCCCCCAGCAATTCCTGACTTATGCGGATGATCGGCGCGGATGGCGGCGAAGCTGAATGGTGCCTGCCGACAGCGGCCAGAAGGCGAGCGGCGATGCGTTCGCGGGGGCGAAGGGCGATCACCTCCGCCGCCATCCGCACCGCGCTGCGCATGTTGGCATAGGCGAAACCGGCAATAGCGCGCCAGATTTCCGGCTGGCGTTCCGCCACCCGATCCAGCGCGCTTTCCGAAATCTCCAGCAGGACGCTCGGCTCGACGCAGACGGCGGTGACGAGCCGGGGGCCGCCGCTGAACCG
>CAYLKZ010000029.1:9046-31158 GCA_964384275.1 uncultured Sphingobium sp.
GGACGCTCGGCTCGACGCAGACGGCGGTGACGAGCCGGGGGCCGCCGCTGAACCGCGTGGCATGGCCGAGCACCGCACCTGCTTCGACAAGGCCGATCATCACATTTCGATCGCCGGGCGCGGCGCAATAGGAATGCAATACGCCGTCGATCATCACGAAAAGGCCACTGCGGTCATCGCCTTCGGCCTGAGCCCATTCGCCGACGTTCAACCGCACGAGTCGGCCCTCCGACAGCAGACATTCGGGAAGTTCGTCCGGATAGCCCTTCAGCCATCCGGTTTTTCTCAGCACCCGAAGCGCCAAATTCCATTCATCTTTTGCCATTCAACAAATGTAACAATGGTGACAGTCTACCACCAGAAAATTCGCTAGCCTTTTTCAGAACAGATAAAGGAGAGGATGGGATATGGCGGCGGCTGACGAAGGCAAGGTTGTCCGAATCGGGGGGGCGACAGCTTCCTTTTCCGATACCGCGCTATCGGTTCCCCAGTTGCTCGCTTATGGTCGGCTCGACTATCTGATCTTCGACTATCTCGCCGAAGGATCGATGGGCATTTTCGGCCGGATGCAGGCCGCCGATCCAGCGGCAGGCTATGGCACCGATTTTCTGACGGTGCATGTCGGCCCTTATCTTCACGAGATCGCCGCGCAGGGATTGAAGGTCGTCGCCAATGCGGGCGGCGTCAATCCAGCCGGACTTGCCGCCGCGCTCGAACGGATGATCGGCGAGGCGGGCCTGGCCCTGACCGTGGCCTATGTCGATGGCGACGATCTGCGCGACCGGATCGAGCAATTGCGGGCGGAGGGCCATCGCGACATGTTCACCGGGGCTGCCTTCCCCGATACGGTCATCAGCGCCAATGCCTATCTCGGCGCCTTCCCCATCGCGGCGGCGCTCGCACAGGGCGCGGACATCATCGTCACCGGGCGCGTGGTGGACAGCGCCGTGGTGCTGGGGCCGCTCATCCATGAGTTCGGCTGGGCGCGCGACGACCTGGATCTGCTGGCAGCGGGCACGCTGGCGGGCCATCTGCTGGAATGCGGCGCGCAGATCACCGGCGGCACCTTCACAGACTGGCGCGACGTGCCGGACTGGGCGAATATCGGCTTCCCGATCGGCGAATGTCATGCCGACGGCAGCGTCGTCATCACCAAGCCCGAAGGCACCGGCGGGCTTGTGTCGGTCGGCACGGTCGCCGAGCAACTGCTCTACGAGGTGAGCGACCCCGCCGACTATATCGTCGCGGACGTGCGCTGCGACTTCTCCGATGTGAAGCTGGAACAGGTCGGCCCGGATCGGGTGCGCGTGAGCGGCGCGCGCGGGCGGACGCCGACCGACAGCTACAAGGTGTGCGTCACCTTCGACGGCGGCTGGCGCAGCATCGCCTATCAACCGATCATCGGTGAGGACGCGGCGGAAAAAGCGGAACGGCAGGCCGAGGCGCTGTTCGCAAGGGCGCGCGCGCTGCTGCGGGCGCGCAACCTGCCCGACTTCACGCTGACCGACACGGTGCTGATCGGCGGCGAGGCCAGTTTCGGCGCGCACGGCAATGGCGGCCAGACGCGCGAGCTTATCTGCAAGCTGGTCGTCGATCACCCCGACGCCCAAGGCGCGCAGATCTTCGCGCGGGAGCAGTGGGCAGGCATTTCGGGCATGTCGGTCGGCACCTCGATCAATCTTGCCACCCATGTGCTGCCGATGACCGGGACATTCCTGTTCCTCCTCGACAAGCAGACTGTGCCGTCGCGGATGAACTATGCCGGGCACAGGCAGGAGGTTCCGGTGGCGTCCGGCGTGCCGATGGCCGCAAGCGCCCCGACCGCTCCCGCCGCGCCGCCCGCCCCGGCCGAGCCGGGAAGCGTGGCGGTCGATCTGGTCCGACTGGCCTGGGCGCGCAGCGGCGACAAGGGGCATCTCTTCAATGTCGCGGTCATCACGCGCCGCCCGGACTATCTGCCCTATCTGCGCGCCGCACTCACCCCCGAAGCGGTAGCGGACTGGTATCGGCATCTGGGTCCGGCAGGCACGCCGCCGCGCGTGGACCGCTATGACGTGCCGGGCTTCCATGCACTCAACTTCGTGCTGCACGATGCGCTTGCCGGGGGGATCAACGCGAGCACAAGGCTCGACCCCGCGGCGAAGGGCATGGCGCAAATGCTGCTGCGCTTCCCCATCCTCGTTCCCGCCGCGCTGGCGGCGGAGCTGGGCGGTGCGGCTGTGACCGGAAAGGAAACCGAAAATGGCTGATTATTCCTATCTGATGCAAGGGATCGAGAAGGTCGCGACCGACAGCAGCGTGCTGGTCAGTTCGTCCCGCTATCTGAACGATGCACGGGTGCGCGATTGGGTGGCGACGCATCTGCTGCGCCGCAACGGTCCCGATATTCCGACACCCTCGGATTCGATCCAGCTCGTCCAGATCCTGCGCGAGGTGCAGGATATCGACCATATCAACGCCCTCTTCGTGGCCGAGCGGCAGAAGAACCCCGCGCTCGACGCATGGTTCAGGGAGGGCTTCGTCTCCACCTTCACCCTCGACGATCTCAAGGATTACGGCCCGGAGACGGTCGGCGGCATCTTCTACGCGCAGCTCACCGACAATGATCTTCAAATCAACATCGTGCCGCCCTTCACGCCGCGCAACGATTTCGAATATTTCCAGCTTCGCGCCGGGCAGACGCATGATCTGGAGCATATCCTCGGCGGCGGCGGGTTCGATTTCATCGGCGAGCTGGTGCCCTATTATATGCGGCTGACCAATTTATTCATCCATATGAGTCCGGAGTTGGCGGGCGAGCTTTCCGCTTTCTCTATCCTCGGCTCGACACGGATCATCACCCGCGCGGTGCTGCACTACCCGCAAACCTGGCTCATCACCCAGAACGCGGTCGAACGCGGCGCGAAAGTCGGGCGGGAATCCGCGCCGATCTACATGATGCGCTACGAGGACGTGTTTGGGCTGCCCCCGGAAGCCGCTCGCGAGGCGCTCGGCATCAAGGGCGTTCAGTTCGTCGATACCGCCGAAGCATCGGCCCAATGGCGCTAATCCGCCGGGCGCGTTTCGACGCCCGGCCTTCCCTCTTCACTACAAAAGCAGGACAATCGCCATGGACATGACGAAGCGGCGTATTCCCACCCTCGAAGAACTCGCCCCCATGCCGGGGCGCTACCCGCTTATCCCGGCCCTCTCGCCGCGTCAGGAACTGGCGCTGCTGTGCCGGACCCTCCACCGGGAAGGCTATGACGATCATATCGCCGGGCATATCACGCTGGCGGAACCGGACGGGACGTTCCTCGTCAACCCATGGGAGCTTGCCTGGGATGAGCTGACCGCTTCCGATATCATCCGCGTGGATGCCGCCGGGCGCGTCATTGAGGGCGAGTGGAATGTGACCCCGGCCATCGGTCTCCATCTGGCTGTGCACAAGCGCCGCCACACTCTGCGTGTCGTGATCCACAATCATTCGCGCTGGGGGTCTGTGTGGTCCGCATCGGGGCGCATCCCGCCGGTTTACGATCAGACATCCGGGCAGGTCGATGAAGATCCGGCATTCTACGACGAATATGCCGGGACGGTGGACGGCGCGGAAGAAGCGCAGGCCGCGGCCGACGCGCTCGGGAAAGGAAAATGGGCGCTGCTGAAGAACCATGGCGTGTTCATCGTCGCCGACAATGTGCGGCAGGCGCATCTGCGCGCGATCACGCTGGAGCATCGCTGCCGTCTCGCCTGGCATGTCGAGGTGCTTGGCGGCGGTCAGCCGATCATCAACCCGGAGTCCCTTCGCGTCGCGCAAATGTCGGACCCGATGGGCTTTCCGTTTCTGTGGGAAGCGATGGCGCGGCGTGAAATCCGCCGGGATGCGTCGGTGCTCGACTGAAGCCTCCGGGGGACGTAGCAAAGGTCAGTTCAGGAAAAACTGCACCGGGACAACGAGTTCGATAACTGCCCGCTCCGGCTGAAAGTCCGCAGGCGGTTTGGGAAGGGGTTGCGCTCGTCCGGGCAGCGCCACCGCCTCGCGATCAAGCGACGGATAGCCCGAGCTACGTTCAAGGTTGACGGACAACACCCTGCCCTTCCGATCCATCAGGAACCGGATGTAGGGAACCCCCTGTTGCCGCCGGGCCATGGCCGCATAGGGATATCGGCGATGCTCGTTGAGCTGCGCCAGAATGCGGCCTTCCCAGCTATCGGGCACGTTATTTGCGACTTGCGGGGCCGGTGGCGCGGCCATGGTCCTGGGCGCGGCTGTTTCCGGCTCGACCGGACCGGGATCGGCGGGCCTGAAGGTCGCAGCCGGTGCCGATATCGATAGCGGCGCAACCGAAATGATGGAGCGCACGACCGGCTCGACGGTGGCAATTTCCGGTTGCCGGTCCTTCTTCACGACCGGCCTAAGCGCTTCCTTTTCTTCCGGAGGTATTTCCGGCGGCGAGGCGGGCGGATTCACGTCGAACACGACGAGCGCCGGCGACTCCTGCGCGGGAACGGCATAGTCAAGCGTCAGGAAGCAGCCCGCCGCTACCAGAGCAAGGACCGCGCCGGTCCCGATCAGGCCGGCGATACGAGAACTGGCGGACGGAACATAGACGCTTCGCTCCGCGGGAAATAGCATTGGCGCGGATCGTGGGATCGGCGCCCCTGCCCCTGTTTTCGTAAAAGAGTTCTCGCCCGCCTCGACCACGCGCGACCCCGATCGCGCACGACACGCTAGTGACCGACAAGGCTCCCGGCCTTCCGCCAGCGGCGGCGATCTCTCGGTCGGAGGCATCACAAGGTTTCGAGAAAAGCCTTGAGATTCTGTAGTTCCTCTTCCGACAGGCTCAAGGGCGCGAGCAATGGACTCGTGGTAGGGAAAAGCGGGTCGTCGATCTGATCGGGGCCTCGCTTGGGCTGCGCTCCGCCCATATTGTAGAAGCGCAAGACCGGCTCCAACCGCGCAAACGCGCCCATGTGCATATAGGGGGCCGTCCGGCTTATCCCTCTGAGGGAGGGCGTGCGGAACGCCCCGCTATCGACCGGCTTGCCGCTTATCTCATATCGGCCGAGATCCTGATTGGCGCGGCCGTAAAAGCTCATCCCTTCGTTGTGAAAGCGCTGATCCGTGAACAAGGGTCCGTTGTGACAATTCGCGCAGCCCGCCTTCGTGCGGAACAAGTGCAACCCCTGCAACTGGCTGTCGTTCAGATGGCGCGTGCCTTCGTCCATCACTTTATCCCACACCGAACGGGGGCGAACGCTGCGAATAAAGGCCGCAAGCGCCTTCGCAATTTCCTGCCGACGCACCTGCGAAGTTCCGAATAGTTGCGCAAAGGCCTGACGATATTCGGGGGAACGGTTCAGGCGATCCTCGACGACGGTGAGGTCTCCGGCCATCTCGGTCGGGTCCGTAATCGGCATAAGCGCCTGCTGTTCGAGCGACGACGCCCTGCCATCCCAGAACATATGCTTCATCCATGCCGCCGTAAGCAGCGATTGCGTATTCCGGCGGCCACGCTGGCGATCATGACCGAATGAGCGGCTAAGCCCGTCCGTAAAGCCAAGCTCTCGGTGGTGGCATGTCTCGCAGGCGATCTGCCCCGAACCGGACAATTGCGGATCTTCGAACAGACGCCGGCCCAGAGCCACCTTCTCGCTGCTGGTCGGGTTATCGGCCGGGTGCTCGACCGGCGGCAAGGGGCCGAATTCGGTGAACACGGCACCCTCGCGCAAGGTTGGTCTGGGCCAGTTGCCCGGCGGCCCCGCGTAAAGCTCGCGCAGGGTGGCCGGGTCGGGCATAGCGCCCGCCCCCCGGTTATCCTTGTTGTCCGCCACGGCTCCGATCAGCAGAAGGCCACTGACCAGAAGGGCTGCTGTGCTCGCCCAGTTCATGACATCAATGTGTCAGGCGCAAGGTCAGCCAGAAATTCCGCCCCATCTGCCAGGGCTGGCTGGTGCTCACATAATTTCGGTTCGAGATCGTGTTGAACAGGTTGTTCGCCCTGACCTCGATGGCCGCAACGCCAAGCCCCGTCCGGATGACCTCAAGGTTGGCGCCGAAATTGACCTCGACCGTCTTCTTGTAACGCACCGTATCGAAGACATCGTAGCGAGTGCCACCGACCACGATATTGACGTCAGTGTCCTCCACCCGGCTATAACCATCCCGATACCGGGCGTTTATGTTGGTGGACAGCCGGCCATCGAACCAACGCGATGTGAGATCGGCGTTGACGACCAGCGGATTGGCATAATCCTGCACCTGATTGGCCGCGACGGCTTCCAGCAACGGCACGACGGCGCCGTTGTAATAGACCATCTTTCCATCGCCCTCGATATCCTCGGCAACATCGAAATAGCTGATGTTCGTGGCCTCGGTCTTGGAGATGCTGGCGTTCACAGACAGGCGATGGTCGGAACCGAAGTTCCTCAGATATTCCAGCGTCAGCCCTTTATAGTCGCGTCGGCCGTCATTGGTAATGGTGTAGACGCTGCGCGTCGCCTGCTGCCCTGTGTCCTTGATGATTCCCTCGCTCTGCGCGAGCGAGCTTGCGAACTGATCCCGGCTTTGGCGCAAAACCCCCTTTACGCGGAATTCGCCGCCGATGACCGGCACATTCCCGCGCAAGGCAAGGGCCAACTCGTCCACATAGGGCGTTTCCAGCCCAATGTTGGAATAGCGCGAGGAATTGGTGTGCGCCGTCAGCACCCAGTTGTCGGACCAGATGCGCCGGGTGCCGACGATGGTGGGAACCCGGTCATAGGTTTTCGTAACCGCGAACTGTTCCCGAAGCGCATAACCGAGAAAACTGCGGCCATAATAGCGATTGAGGCCGAGCGTCAGGTTGAGTCCCAATGGAAGATCGCGCGAGACAGAGGCGCGGGGCGCGAAATTATAGTTTCCGAGGAAGTCCTCATGATCGAGGCGCAGCCCGGCACGCACCCGGAACCCCGCCACATCCACGTCATATTCAGCCCACAGGCTGTAGCTGTTGATCGCCGCGCGGGCATCGAAAGCGGGCAATATGTTCCGGCGGCTCAGGGCGTAAGCGCCATTGACGCAGGCATAGCCTTCTTCGTTAAGGCAGACTGTCCCCGAATTGACATTCGCGTTCAGATGCAGGGGTATGTCCTCGCTGCGGGACTTGCTGCCCACGACATGCGCATATTCGAACCCGGTTGAAATTCGCCCGGCGCCGAGCGGCTGCGACCATTCTCCCTTCAGGCCCGTGTCATATTGGCGCTGACTGAGGGGACCGACGCTGCCGATGGTGCAGCTCGACCCCGTCGAGCACCAGCCCATGTTTGGCGCCGCTGTCGAGATGTTGAACGTGCCTGCGGGACCGTCACGGTCATTATCGGAAAATGCGTGCGTAAAGGTGAGTTCCCAATTCGCCTTCCCGGTATCGCCCTTCAGGCCCGCCTGGCCCGTCCAGCCTCCTCCCTGCGATACGATCTCGCCCTCGATGGCGTTGTTGGTGCGAAATTCGCTTTCATAGGGGCTGTAGGTGAACTGCGTCTCGAAGCGCAGCGACGGTGACAGGTCATATTCGCCCTTGAGCATCCAGTTTTCGCTGATGCTGTCCTGCCGGTAAGAGCCGAGATGCGCGTAGCTCGTGCCGGGAAGGTTCGTCACCGAGGCGGTGGAGCGGTTATATGCGCCCAGAATACGGAAATCCTCCGACACCGGCAGATCGACGGAGACGCCATAGCGCTGCTTCAGATAGTCAGGCTTCGGTGGCGCGTTTGCGCCGAGCGCGTCCTTCGTGAGATCGGACATCCGGAAAACCGCCGTTCCATCGGATGACTCGGCATAATAGCCCGACACGCCGAAGCGGCGTGCGGGACGGCGCGTGTCGATTTCGACCACACCGCCGCCGAACTGGCCATAACGCGCGGACACATTGGAGTCGCGCACCGTTACCTTGCCGACAAGACCGGCATCCACCCAGACCGTTTGCGGCGAGGCGGAGACCACATTGGAAACGTGCGCGGCATTGTAGATCGTCGGGTCCGTCCCGAACATATCCAGCCGGGAATTGACGCCGACACCATCGACCAGAAACAGATTCTCATAAACCGAGCCGCCGGATATCGACAGTTTCTCCGGCCTGATGTCCTGCAATTCGACTGCCGAAGCGATGTTCTGGGATGAAGAAAACTGCACGGATGGCAAGATGCTCAGCATCTGGTTGATGTCGCCCGAACCCGGTGCGCGAATGTCTATGACCTCACGCGTGATTTCGCTGATACCGGAATCTATCGGATCGCCGAAGCCGTAATTGCCCGATACCGCCCCTGTTCGCCCTGCAACCCGCACCGGCCCGAGCTGGACCGTGCCAGCGGCGGATTGCGGCGCGCGCTCCAGCGTGAACGCGCCCGCGCCATTTGGCCGGAAGGTCAGGCCAGTTCCGACGAGCAGGCGGGACAACGCCTCCGCGGTGCTGAAGCTGCCCTTGAGGCCGGGGCTGGACACGCCGTTGGTCAGCGCGGAGTCATAGACAAGCTCGACATTGGCCGCCTCGCCGAAACGGTTGAGCGCGACCGCGAGCGGCCCTGCCGGAATGTCATAGCCGCGCGCCTCCTGGGCAAGCGCCGCAGCCGGCGCAAGGATCGCACCCGCCCCCACCAGCGCCGTGGTTGCCAGAAGCGCCGACGCCATCGCCTTATGAAAACCCTGGAATGCTACCGTTTCAGCCTTAAAAATCGTCACTGTTCATCACCTCCACCCGTCGAAATGGGGAGGCGGCTTTCTGCTAGTGAGAATGCCCCTCAATAACTATGACGTTTGAAAATCGGGAGTGAGAACAAGACCCCCGCACTTTTTTCCAATCGCGCGCGAAATTTTCAGCTGTGAAGAAATACCAGCCGGTCGGTGATCCGCGTCGAGCCAATCCCGAGCAGGCGTTGCAGCGTATCGAGTGCCGCCATCGGGTCGTCGGTGCGGAACACGCCGCTCACCCGGCGCTGGGCGAGGGCATCGCCCATGACGCGGATATAGCCGGGATGATAGCGGTTCAGCTCCGCCACAACCTCACCCAGCGGCCGATCGACGAACAGCAGACGACCGCGTGTCCATGCCGCGACAGCCCCGGCATCGACCGCGCGCGGGGGCGCGACGCCGCCAGCGCCATAATGCGTCGCCTGCCCCTCGTTCAAATCGACACTGTTGCCCGCCTCGCCGATGGGCCAGGCCACGCGCACGCGATGCTCGGTCACGGCCACCTCGGTATTTGCGCCTTCGCGGCGAACGATGAAGCGCGTACCGAGCGCCGTTGTCGTGCCGTCACCGGCCTCGACCGTGAACGGGCGCGCGCGATCCGCCGCGACGATGAAAGCGGCCTCTCCCTTGAGCAAACGGATGACGCGGCGATCCCCGGATAAATCAATGGCAATGGCGCTCGCCGTATTGAGCTGGACGATGGATCCGTCATCAAGCCTTATGTCGCGCCGTTCGCCAGTGGCGGTCATCGCATCGGCTTGCAACCGCGTGGGCCAATCCTGCGCGATGCCGACGAACAGCAGCGCAAGGCTTGCCGCCAGCGCCGGGGCGACCCAGCGCCCGCGCGGCTCCCCTCGCAGCGGCGGATAGCCGGCGCGGCGCATAGCTCCCGGCAAGCGCCTTCTGCTGATCTCGGCCTTGACCGGGGCACTGCCCATCGCACTCCACATGGCCTTCGCCCTGGCGAAAGCGAGCGCATGCAATGGATCGGCCGCGAGCCAGCTTTGCAGCGCGCGTTCGTTATCCGTCGTCAGCCCCGCATCGCGCTCCACGACCCAGCGCGTCGCTTCCTCTTCGATATGGTCTGGAATCCGCTGTTCAGCCGCCACGGCGTCCCCTTTATCTGCCACGTCAGGGAGCGCGCGGCAGCACGAGCCTCTCATAGCTTATGACGTTTGAAATTGGTGTGTGTGAACTATCGCGCCTAAAATAAAGGCTCATTCGTCGTCGGCAAGCCGCGCCATGCAATGCCGCAGAGCCTGCTGCAAATAGCGCGTGACCATGCTGCGCGACATGCCCATGCGCCTTGCAACCTCCTCCATCGGCAATTCGTCTATTTTTCGCAGGATGAAGATTTCGCGGATGCGCGGGGCCAACTCGTCGAGCGCGCCCATCATGCGATCGAGATTGTCGCGATCGACCAGAAAGCGATCGGCGGGGACCATATCCGCCTGCACATGCTCGGGCAGCGCGCCTGTCGCCTCGATCAACTCGCCATAGCGGGTTTCCGCCCGCCGCCGATCCGTGGCGAGGTTGGTCGCGAGCCGAAACAGATAGGCGCGCTTGTTGAGGATGGGCGGGTCATCCTCGATGCGCTGGACGCGGAACCACAAGCTTTGCGTTACGTCCTCGGCTGCCGGGGCATTACCCAGAATGCGCTGCGCGAGCCGCAAAAGCGAGGCGCGCTCGGCAAGCAAAAGGCGCGTCAAGGCAACAGCGTTCGTCGGCATCGCGCAGCCTCTATCACGACTTGCGATCAATTCGCAATAGCTCGCGGTGGTCTACCGTCACTCCATTCCGGTCCCTGCTGACGGAGCGACGGCAGGCGTGGGAACGGCGGCCCGCGTGATGCAGTTGGCATCTGCCCGGCGCGTTCGTTGATCGCGGAATCCAGCTGGGCGCGACCTTAAGTGAAGATAGCGGCGAATTCTTTTTCGCGGTATGCCCGCTTAAAGAGGACTTCTGATCGATAAGATGTCGCCTTGCTGCCGGCACCAGCTTCACGCCTGTTCATCAAGGTAAGATAGCGGTCAGGCGAGCCCATCCGGCGCAGGCTGGGTTCAAGTCCGACCTGTATCGCCTGTCCCGCAATCATGCCGATGATATGGCGGCGTGGGAACCAACCCAATGCCGCCCGTTCGCACTTTCAAGACGCCACCATAGCGCCGCATCGTCCAGGCTGACCTGATGTGCGAGCGCCGCAAAGACTGCCGAATTGCCGTTTCTTTTCGCAAGAGTCCGATAGCCCGTCGCGCGCGCAAAGATCGCGAACTGCGCGTTGGTGACCTCATGGGCATCTATCTCAAACGCCGGTACTTCGATGCTCGTATCTGGCCGGTCGCTTCCATCCTCTCCCAGCAGGACTTTGCCCGCTGGAACGAGGACGCAGGAATCGGAAGCGAAACATTGCGATGACGCCTGAAAGGCCGCCGCGCTTCATCCCGAAAGGCACTGGAAGCGGACGTCAGTAAAAGGGCTGTGGTGGAAATGCCAACCACAGCCAAGCTTCACCCATGGAGATTTTGCCAGTATTATCTGGCCGGTCCTGACGAAGCCGAACCGCCCGCTTGCGCGCTGGGCTTATCCGCTGGTTCAGGAACATAGACCCCGGTGTCCTGCGCATAGCGATTCCAGTGAGCGATCAGTTCCGCCAGCTTTTCGGGATGGGTAGCCGACAGATCATTCCGTTCGCCGGGATCCTGCGCCAGATTATAGAGCTTCCATTTGCTGTCACCCACGCCATTGCGGGGATAGAGGTTTCCTGTCTGCGGCAGAAATACGGCCTTCCAGTCGCCCAGACGCAAGGCCCGGCGGAAGAAGAGTTCGGTGCCCAGCGCTTCGGTGGGCGCGCGCACCTCTTCGCTAACGCCTTGCAGCACGGGTTTCAGGCTGTGGCCGCGCAGCGGCGCGATAGCGCGTCCATTGAAGGACGAAGGATGCTCAAGGCCGGCTAAATCCAGGAGGGTCGGCGTGATGTCCTGAACGCTGAGATTACCGCGCGCGATTCGGCCGTTGCCCACCACGCCTTTCCCGGCGGCAAAGGCCGTGACACGCGTGCCGCCTTCCGTTGGATAGCCCTTCACCAGCCGGGACGGTGTGGAATTGGCCTGCGCCCAGCCCGGACCATAGCCCAGATAGGAATTGGGTGCGCCGATATTGGCGTAACTATTGTCGATGGGGAGATTCGCCAATGCCGCCGGATCGTTCACGAAGGCGCCCGGACTGCGGATATCATTGCCTTCCGGACCGTTGTCGGAGAGGAAGATGATAACGGTATTTTCGTACCGCCCTTCCTTTTTGAGCGCTTCGATGACGCGGCCGACATTCTGATCGAGCCGATCCACCATACCGGCGTAAACTTCCATCTTGCGGGCTTCATAAGCCTTTTCCTCCGCGGAAAGGGAAGCCCACGGCTTCACGCCGACAAAATCATGAGGCTGGGTATCGGCCGCGATCAAGCCCAATTCCTTCTGCCTTGCCAGCCTGCGCGCCCGCAAGGCCTCATAGCCCTGATCGTAGCGCCCTTTATATCTGGCGACATTCTCTTCAGGCGCCATGATGGGCCAGTGCGGCGCTGTAAAAGCGAGATAGGCGAAGAAGGGGCGAGAATCGGTCCGGCTCTCCTCCAGGAAGCCTATCAGCCGGTCAGTGAAATAGTCGGTGGTATAGGCGCCATTGGGCAGGCTGACTTGCTTGCGGCCCTCGCGATAAATGGGATTGCCACCAACCTTGCCCCAGGCATCGCCTTGGTCGGCGCCATAATAATTGCTCAATCCCTGCGCGAGCGAAAAGCTGCGTTCAAAGCCGCGAGCGGCTGGGCTGCGATCCTCGGTCAAGCCCAGATGCCACTTGCCCGACATCACGGTCCGATAACCGCCCTGCGAAAGCAGTTCGGCAACCGACGCGACACGGTCGTTGAGGAAGCCTTCATAGCCCGGCTGTCCGGCCAACGCCGGGGTCAGGCTCAGGCTTTCCGCCATGGTGCCGACGCCGGCGATATGGTTATCCGTCCCGCTCATCAGCATGGAGCGGGTGGGGGAGCAGGTGGGGGCAGTGTGAAGGCCTGTAAAACGGACTCCTTCGAGGGCCAGCTTGTCCAGGTTCGGCGTGTGGATCTCACCGCCGAAAGCCCCAAGGTCGGACCAGCCCAGATCATCGGCCAGGATAACCAGGAAGTTCGGCCGCTGCTGCTCCTGGGGCGCGTGGCGGCTCGCGGCCGAGGCGACGCTTTTATTGGGCGCAGCGATGGCCTGGAGCGGCATCGCCAGCAGGCTGGATGAAATTAAAGCACTTAATATCAATTTCTTTTTGAACATCTTCTCTCTCTCAGGCTGCCGAGGGATGGGTGCCCCTGACGCTAGGGGGCCAAAGCCGGACTTCCAAAAAATTTTTCTCTATCGATTTGATAGAATATCTTTCTTGATCCGATATGCCAATTATCTACTCAATTAGTTGAGTTTGTTTATCCCACAAAACAAAGGTTCAGGGTGTTTCATGAGAAGTTTTTTGCACGCCTCTTCGCTGCTTGCGCTGGCCACCGTCCCGGCTCTGGTGATGGAGGGAGAGGCTCTTGCTGCCGAACCTGCCGAAGTCCATGCGGCCCACGCCGCAGCAGCCGCCAGCAGCGGTGAATCGCCTTTCGCGCAGGAAATCGTGATCACGGCCCGTCGCAGGAATGAGCGGATTCAGGATGTTCCTGTTGCTGCCAACGCTTTCGGTGCCGAGCAACTTACCGCGACGCGGACATATAATCTGCGCGATCTACAGGCGCTCACGCCCAGCCTGGTCGTCACCGTGACCAATCCTCGCAACACCAGCATCAATATCCGTGGTCTGGGCAATAATGTCTCGGTCTATAATGACGGTCTCGAACCGGCCGTGGGCGTCTATTCCGATCAGGTCTATCTCGGCCGCCCCGGCCAAGCGGTTTTCGATCTCGCCGATATTGAACAGATCGAGGTTTTGCGCGGTCCGCAGGGCACCCTGTTCGGCAAGAACACTTCCGCAGGCGCGGTGGTCATCACGACCAAGGCGCCAACGCATGAGCTGGAATTTGGCGGCGATGCGACGTTGGCGAACCATGATTTCCGCCAGTTCCACGCCTATGCCAACATCCCGCTTTCCCAGGATGAATTGGCGGCGCGCTTTTATTTCTCGAAGACGGATCGGGACGGCTACGTCACCAATCGCTATGACGGCGCCAAGATGCAGGATTATCATGATTGGGGTGCGCGCGGCCAGCTCCTGATCACGCCCAGGGATTCGAACTTCAAGCTGCGCATCATCGGAGATTATGCCCGTCAACGCGCCCGAACCGGCTCTTCCGTGATCACCGATGTCATCCGGCAATATGATAATGGAACGCTGTTCGCGAACAACTTCACCGATCGCGCCGGGCGGCTTGGCTATACGCCGCCGGCAATCGATCCTGGCGCCCGCATAGTCGATGCGGACGGCAATCCGCGTTACAAAATGTCGCAGGGCGGAGTGAACGCCATAGCCGATCTGGACTTGGGCCGTCATGCGCTGACGTCGGTGACCGCCTATCGTTTCTGGGACTGGTATCCTCATAATGACGGCGACAACACTCCCTTGGATGCAGGGCGCGATTTCCATCAGAGCAACAAGCAGCGGCAGTTCAGTCAGGAGCTTCGGATCGCGTCCAGTGGCGACCGCCGGATCGATTACGTCGCTGGCCTCTACTATTTCTGGCAAGGCATCGATGCGGAATCCATCAACGCCTATGGCCGCGATGGCGGGCGCTGGTTCGCAGCTCCTGCCGTCGATCCGGTGGTGGCATCCGCCGCATTGGATGAGTTCCTCATTCGCAGCACTTCGCGGCCGGTCACACGCAGCTATGCCGCCTTTGCTCAAGGCATCTGGCACATAACCCCTGCAATCGATCTGACCGGCGGCCTGCGTTACACTTACGAGAAGAAGACAGGCTGGTTCGATCAGCAGGTTTCAGGACAAAGCCTGGCCGGACTGTCCCCCGCACAGCAGGCGCAAGCTTTGACCATTCGCAACCGTTTCGGCACCGACAACTATTTCGAGGCCGTTTCCAAGGCAGGTCGGCTTTCCGGGCAGCTTACATTGTCGTGGAAAGTGACGCCCGACATCCTGCTCTATGGCACCTATGCCCGAGGCAACAAATTCGGAGGGCTCAATCTGTCGAACCTCACGACGACAGGCCCCTATGCGGCCAATCCCGTCATCGCCCCGGAAACCATCGACACCTATGAAGCAGGGGTCAAAACCAGCTGGTTCAACAATAAGCTTACCGCCAATCTTGCCGGCTTCTGGAGCGATGTGAAAGACTTCCAGACGACCTTCGTCGATTACGACCGCAACAATCTGTCCTTCTTCACCAACGCGGGCAAGGTGCGGACGCGCGGTTTTGAGGCTGATTTCCGCACAAATCCAGTGTCGTGGGTCTCTCTGTACGGATCGGCGGCTTATACGGACGCTAAATATGCGTCCTATCCCAATGCGCCGTGCCCGATCGAAATAACCGGGCAAACGTCGTGCAATCTGGATGGCCGGCCCTTGCCGGGTGTGTCCAAATGGGCGTTGTCGGCAGGCGGCGAGGTGCGTGCGCCCGCGGGACAATTCGCCGGACGTGCTGGCGAGGTCTATTTCGGTGGCGACTACAGCTATCGTTCGACCTTCAACACCTCGTCCAGCCTCTCGCGCTATTCCCAGATTCCCGGCTATGCGTTGGCCAATCTGCGCCTGGGTATTCGCAGCGACGATGGGCTGTACGATATCCAGTTCTGGGCCAGAAACCTGTTTGACAAGGACTATTATCAGTCACTAAGTGCTGCGAATACGGGTCTTGTAAGCGGTTCCCTCGGCGATCCCCGGACTTATGGGGTGACCCTTAAAACGCGCCTTTGATCCGCCGGACCCCACGCCATCCTGTAGGCCGCAGCCCATGCCAAGAGCGCCGTTGCCTCTTGCACCAACTGGCGGCGGCCTAGCCCGCCGAGACTGTGCCGGAGGAAGCCGAGCTGACCGGGACGACTGGCGCCTATGGCATTATGCCACCTTGGCCTCAAAGGCGAACGGAAACAGGCCCGCCCCGGAGGGAGCGGACCTGTTCCGAACGGCGATGCAGCTCTGGTCAGAAGCGTATGGTGACGCCCGTTTTCGCACCGTAGGAAGACGCGTTGCCGACATCGCCTTCCACGGTCCAGGCAATGTTCCGGCTCAAATCGACCCGGCTGCCCAGGCCGATGCGCGCCCGCGTATTGACGAGGCCGGGGTTGTGAACCGTGAAGTCCGTGTCCTCTGCCGCGACATTGGCCGTCACGTCCTGCGCGGCGCCGTCGAATTCATGGTCGACGGAAAGCTTCACGAAGCCCTGCCAGCCCGGTTGCAGCAGATAGGCGGTCTTCAGGCGCGCCCGCAGCACGGTGGAGCTGTCACGCTGGTCATGGACGGTCAGCCCATCCAGCAGGCCGACGCCGGTTTCGGCGAAGCCGTGGACCTTGTTGCGGACATGCAGCATTTCCGCCGAAGCGTTCAGCGACAGCTTGTCGGACATGCTGGCATATTCGATGCCGCCGCCAAGGATGGTCGCCGTGCCCTTCACGCTCTTGAACGAGGCCGAACCGGCGTTGGTGGCGCGGCTACCCTTGAACCGATAGCTGCCATAGGCGGCCCGCGCCATCAGGCGCACCGCGCCGTCGAGCGCGACCGGCGCCGATGCGCCGACCGAGACCTGATCGCCATCGGCTTCGCCGCGCAGATGGTCGCTGCGCACCGTGCCGTCGGCACGCCCGTAGGAGATCTGGACCTTGGCGACCGGCAGTTCGGCGGCCAGGCCCAGGTTGAAGCGGCGGTCGGTGCTCTTGAAGCGGACATGGCCCGCATCCTTCTGGCTGCGCCCCTGATCGAAGCCGATCGACCCCGTCACATAGAGGGCGCTGTTTTCCAGCCGCGCATAACCGCCAAGCTCGGTCAGATTGTCGAGCATGGAGAGCTTCTGATGCTCGGCAAGACCGGCATAGGCTTCAGGCGACGCTTTGGCGAACACCGCGGAAACCGCGTTCGCATTCCCGCTCGCCAGCGCGGCGGCAGCATATTCGACCAGACGGCCGCCCCGATATTGGTCGACGCCGCCCGCGCTGTTCACGCGCAACTGATCGAGCATCGCCTTTTCGTTGGCGGTCTTGGCGATAGCCGAGGCGAAGCCGCTGGCGCTGTAGTCGCCCAGGCCGACGACCGAACCGGACGACACGTTGAAGGCGACGGCCTTGTTGAACGCGCTGGTCACCGTGCCGAAATGCCCCGACACCGCGCCCGGCGCGAAGTCGAAGATCTCGACCGCCTGCCCCAGAGCCAACTCGAAATCGTTCGAATTGGCGATTTCCAGCGTCGAGCCGGGCCGGATCACCAGCCTGCCCGACACGCGGATCTGGTCGTAGCCGCCATCGGCCGCCGACAGGCCCGCGCCCGCCGCGCCCTCGATTTCCATCTGCGACACCGACAGATTGTCGAGCGTGAGGTCGGCGAAGCTCACGATGCCCGGCGAGTTGCCCGGCGCGAGCGTGCCGCCGCCCGACCCGCCGATGACGGTTCCGCCCGTCACCGTGCCGTTGCCGGTCAACTGGCCGCCATTGTTGACGAACAGGTTCTGGGTGTTGAGGACGCCGCCGGGCGTGCCCGCGCCGCCGCCCAGATGCAGCCCGCCGCCACTGACATTGGTGGTCGTCGCCGTGACCGACCCGGCCACGTTCAGCCCGCCCGCGACGTTCACGACCGGAGCATTGAGCTGCCCGCCGCTGGCCACGTTCATCAGGCTGTTGGATTGCACCTGGAAATTGCCGTTGTTCGAGTTGATGGTGTTCGACAGGTTGAACGAGCCGGTGGTGAGCTGGACATTGCCGTTGCCCGTCACGGTCCCGTTGAAGTTCCCGCCATTGGCGAGATAGAGGTTGTTGCCGTTGAGCGAGAGGGTGCCCGTGCCGGTCAGGTTGTTGATCGTCTGATCGCCCGTCACCAGCGTCAGCCCGGCCCCTGTCGCGACATCGACGCGCAGCGCCTGGTCAAGGATGCCCGCGCCGTCCACGGCCACGATGCCGGTGACGATGTCGAGCGTCGCCGGGGCGAAGCTGCCCACGCCGCCGTTCAGGGTCAGCGTGCCGAGGCCGTTCTTCACCACCGAGGCGGCCGATCCGGTGATGCTGCCCGCATAGCTGCCATCGGTCGTCTGGTTGATGGTGAAGACCGAGTCCGCGGCCAGCACGATCGCGCCGCCGGTACCCGACAGGCTGCCGGTCGTCAGGTCGTCCGCCGCGCTCAGCGATCCGCCGTTCTGGACATAGGCGCCCGTGATGGTCAGCGGTCCGTCGGCCACGATAGCGCCGTCGTTGGTCAGCGATCCGAAGCTGGTGTCCGCTCCGCCGGCCAGCGTGATCACGCCCGTCGCCTGGTTGGCGACGCCGCCCGCCACGGCCAGCGCGCCCGCATTGTCCAGCGTGCCCGCATTGACCAGATGGCCCAGCGCCGCCGCGCCGCCCGCGTCGATGGCAAAGCTGGCGCCCGCGCCGTTCGTCGCCGTGCCGGAAACGTCCAGCGTCGAGAGGAGGCTGAGCGTGCCGCCATTGTCCAGAGTGTCCATGGCCGCCGCGGCGGTGACGATGGTGGTGCCGCCATTGGCGAGCGAGGCGATCCTGTCCTGGGTGCCCAGCGTGAAGGTCGCGCCATTGGCGACGGCCACGGCCACGGCGTCGTCGAAGGTGCCGCCGCCGGTGGTGTCGATGCCGCCCGCCAGAATGGAGAGCGGGCCGGTAAAGCCGTTTTCCCCGGTCAGCGTCAGCGTGCCCGCGCCGGTCTTGGCCAGCGCGCCCGCGCCGTTGATCTTGCCCGCATAGGCGCTGTTGCCCGACTGGTCGATGACGAGGGTGTTGGGCACCTCGCCCCCGACGCCGCCCAGATTGATGATGCCCGCCGCGCCGCCGCTGAAGGCGGCGGTGTGGATGGTGCGCGTCGTGGCCTGCTCGACCGAGTCGACCGCATCGCCCAGCACGCTCATGAAGCCGTCATGGACGACGCTGGGGGCGGTGAGGTCGTTGCCCAGATACCACAGGCCCTGGTTCGCCACCGGGCCGGAGGCCGTCACCTCGCCCAGCATCATGATCTGGCCGGTGGACAGGTTGGCGATCGCGCCGGTGCTGGCGTCCGCGCCGATCAGCAGCGTACCCGCATTGCCGACGGCGCCGCCGGTCAGGGCGCCATAATAGGCGATCTGGCCCCCGGCCTGGTTGGTGAGCGCACCCTGTGTGACCGGGCCGTAATAAATGGCCGTACCCGCGTTCGAGACCACGCCCGATTCGATGCTGCTGAACGCAGCCAATATGCCGTTGCTCGCAATGCTCAGCGAACTCAGCTTCTCCGCGCCGTAAAGCTCGACCCGGCCGCCGTTGATGGTGAGCGCGCCGCCATTGGCGGCGTCCATCAGGCGCCCCGTCAGCGAACCCAATTTGGTGCTGACGAGGCCGTTGTTCACGGTCAGCGCACCAAGGTCGTTCTGCGCGGTGAAATAGGCCGCGCCGGAATAGCCCGCATCGTTGAGGATGAGGCCGCCATTGCTGAAGCGCCCCGCGAGATGCGCATGGTCCGCATCGCTCGCCAGATTGTCATAGACCGCGATCCGGCCGGTCAGCCCGCCAAGATTGACGGCGTTGACCAGCTTGACTGCGCCGGTGCCGTGGTCGGAACCGAAGATCAGCGTCGAGCCGGTCGGCACGAAGCCGCCCGCGTTCCAGTTCAGCGTCTGGCCGTTGCTGCCGTTGAGCGCGCCGAAATTGAGGGTGAGCCCGTCGCTGCCCGCCGCGAAGCCGCCGCTGCCGCTCCAATTGAGCTGGTGGGGCAGGCTGCCGACGCGCCGGGTGATGACGCCGTTGGTCAGCCACACGCCCGCATTGACGGTGGACAGGCCGCTGCCGATCGTCCCCGCGCCGTTGAAGGTGACGTGGCTGTTCGCATTGAGGCCGACGCCCTGGTCCGCCTCCAGCGTCGCGCCGCCGATATAGGTGGTGCCGGAATAGCTGTTCTGGCCCACCAGCTGGACAAGGCCGCCGCCGGTGATCTGGAGGCTGGCGCCCGCGCCGGACGCGTAGGAGGCGCTATCATAGCTCGATACGCTGTCGTCGGCAATCGAACCTTCGAACCGGATCACATTGCCGGTGCCGGGCGTCATGGTGACGGTACTGCCGCGCATCATGAACAGGTCGGTGCCCGCCGCCTTGCCTGCGCTGCCTTCATTGTTGGAGGACCCCGCGAGCGCCGTGTTGTTCTGGAACAGCGCGTTGCCCGCTATGGTCAGCGTGCCGCCGGTGCGCACGAACAGCGCGCCGCCGAAGCCGGAGCCGCCGCCGCCATAGAGGCCGTCGCCGTTGGAGCCGACGCCGCCGCCGAAACCGGCGACGCCACCCACACCCGCATTACCATCGGACGATGCGCCGTTGGGGCCGCCTTCGCCGCCCGCGCCGCCCTGGCCGCCGCCCGCGCCGAAGCCGCCGGAACCACCCTGGCCGCCGTCGCCGCCCGCACCGCCGTCAGTGATCGCCAGCGCGCCCGCGCCGCCATTACCGCCCGCGCCGCCCGCGCCGCCGCCGAAGAAGGTGTCGCCGCCGCCGCCGTCGCCGCCCGCGCCGCCGTCACCGCCCAGCGCGACCGTGCCATTGGCCAGATCGATATTCCACTTGATGAGGTCGGCGGTGGCGATGCCGACATCGATCCAGGCGTGCACGAGGTTCGCGGTCTTGACGACCGCTGAGGCGAAGTTGAAGTCGGCCCATTCCGCGGCGGTTTCCATCGTATCGCCGATAGCGCCGAGGGTCGAGGAGGTGACCGTCAATATGGCGTCGGCATTATAGGGCATGCCCGCCGAGCCGTGGCCGCCATTGCCGCCATTGCCGCCCGCCGCGCCGTCGCCGTCGTCGCCGCCATAGCCATTGGTGCCCGGCGATCCCTCGCCGTCATGCAGTATGGCATTATACATGCTGCCGTTATGGCCGTTGCCGCCGTCCGATCCGCGCGTGCCGGTGGCGGCGATGCCGTTCATCGAACCGCCGGTCAGAAGCTGCGCCGCATCCGGATCGATCGTGTAGGTGACAGTTTTGGTCACCGGATCGATGCCGGTGATCACCGCATTTTCGGGAACGTTGCCGCCGTTCAGCAGCGCGCCGACCTTGAGGCCATCGACCGAGGAGAGCGTCAGGCTGGACCCGCTGGTCGAAATCACCTTGTTGAACGCGGCGACGAAGTTGTTGCTTTCGATCGCCTCGGCCGCGTCGGCGGTGACGGCGTTGCTCAGCGTGATCTTGCCGCCGCTGATGGCGGTGATGGTGGTCCCGTCGGGAATGCCGTCGCCGCTCACCGTCATGCCCACGGCCAGGTCGCTGCGCGGTGCGGCCAGATTGATGACGTTGGAGCCGACCGCAACGCCCTGCGTGCTCGCGGTGAAGCCGGTCACGGCGCCGATCGGGTTGGAGAAGCTGATCGTGCCGTCGCATGGGCGCGACATATTGGCCGGGGGCCACCACATCGCCATGGACGCTGTGCATAGGGGGGCCAATGCCGGGGGCGTGACCTTGGGCGCGCCCATCCAATTTCTTCCGCATTGAGGAAGCGGGTATTCGCCTTCGGTCCGGTCGAGAACCAGTTGGAATTGAGGGTAGGCGCCGGATGGACAGCCAGATCGATGCCCTCCATTCGCCCTTCGCGGGCGGAGCACCGTGGTGCTTACACGCGCATATCCGTGTTGATGCGCCCCGCGAGGTTCGCAAGGGCTGGTTCACCGATGCCAGCGGCAAAATGTTCTTCCAGATGCGCTACGGCAGCAAGCCGCTGGAATTTGCCAAGGGTAGCGGAAACATGCAAATACAGCTGCCCGCCATCCGACAGCTTATAGGCTTTCCCGATCGCCTTGGCGTTGCGCACCTTCGCATCTGAAAGCGCCGCCATACCATATCCCCCGAATCGATACCATAAACCATGCCATATTGCAGACAGTATGCATGAGAACAAATGCAGACTCATGCGGACAAATCCGACAGGAAAAACGGCTCAAATCCACCGCTTCAAGCCCCATAAAACTGCATGTATATTTGAGGGTGGTAGCGGAGGAGGGATCCATGGATGCCAGTTATCCAATTGATAATTTAGGATACATTTAGAGGAGACCCCAGAAATACCCCCTTCACTACCCCCAATATGGGGTTTTACGATAAGACAATTCAGGGATCGGACGAGCTGAGTTCAGACACCATTTGACCAAGTGATTTTTGTCTCTTCAAAGGTCAGAAACGAGTCAGAGTCGCTGCTCTTCGCACAGCGTCGGATCATTAGGCCGTAGACTCATTAGTTGCGATCCATAACCGTGCTGAGAAGAGCTTAATGG
>CAYLKZ010000030.1:0-31153 GCA_964384275.1 uncultured Sphingobium sp.
AGGCGCATATAACCGGCCAGGGCGATATAATCGGCACCGGCCTTGCGGATTTCGGCGTCGATGATCTGGTCGAACTCGGCGCGCTTCATGCCCTTGTGGCTCTGGCCGAAGGTCGCGATGCCTTCCGCCGCCGCCAGCTTCAGCCCGGCGGCGTCGGGATCGTTGGCGGCGACCAGCACGATCTCATAGGGGCAGCTTTCCGCCTTGGCAGCGTAAAGCAGCGCGGCCATGTTCGAGCCGCGCCCGGATATGAGAACCGCGACCCGCGCTTTTGATATGGGGGCTTTCTCCGGCGCCTTTTCAGGCATCGTGGCGGGCTTCCCATGCCTCGCGCGCGCTCCATGCCTCGGCAGAACCGCGCACGGTGCAGCCCCTGGCGCCCGGCTCGATCGTGCCGATGCGGTGGACGGTTTCGCCCGTCGCTTCCAGATCGGCGGTGACGCGCGCGACATTTTCTTCGGCGACGACCAGCACCATGCCGATGCCGCAATTGAAGGTGCGGGCCATCTCGCCCGGCTCGATATTGCCCTGCGCCTGAAGGAACGCCATGAGGCGCGGCTGCGTCCAGGCGTCGGCATCGACCACCGCATGGCAACCATCCGGCAGCACGCGCGGGATATTTTCAAGCAGGCCGCCGCCAGTGATGTGAGCGAGCGCGTGAATGTCGCCCTTGCGGATCGAAGGCAGCAGCGCCTTCACATAGATGCGCGTCGGCGCCAGCAGCGCGTCGATCAGCAGCACGTCCTGATCGAACAGAGCGGGGCGGTCGAGCTTCCAGCCTTTGTCGGCGGCGAGGCGGCGGACCAGCGAATAGCCGTTCGAGTGAACGCCGGAGGAAGCGAGGCCGATCAGCGCGTCGCCCGCCTTCACCTTGTCCCCGGTCAGCACGTCGTCCCGTTCCACCGCGCCGACGCAGAAGCCCGCAAGGTCGTAATCGCCATCGGCATACATGCCCGGCATTTCCGCCGTCTCACCGCCGATGAGCGCGCAGCCCGCCTGCTTGCAGCCTTCGGCGATCCCGGCGATCACCGCCTCGGCCGTGCCGTTTTCGAGGCGGCCGGTGGCGAAATAATCGAGGAAGAAAAGCGGCTCGGCACCCTGCACGATGAGGTCGTTGGCGCACATGGCGACGAGATCGATGCCGACGGTGCCATGCTTGCCGCTGTCGATCGCGAGCTTCAGCTTGGTGCCCACGCCGTCATTGGCGGCGACCAGCAGCGGGTCCTTGAACCCGGCGGCCTTCAGGTCGAAAAAGCCGCCGAAGCCGCCAAGGTCGGCATCCGCGCCGGGGCGGCGCGTCGCCTTGGCGAGCGGGGCGATGGCCTTGATCAGCGCATTGCCAGCGGCGATGTTCACCCCCGCCTGCGCATAGCTGTAGGATTGGGGCTGATCGGTGGAGGAGTCGTTCGCGTTGCTCATGCCCAAGGCGCCTATCCGATTTCGAAATTTTATCAAGGCGGAGGCGTATTTCATGGCCCATATGCGGTGAAAATTATCGCATGGCGGCAATTGTCCGCTTGGATTTCGAGCAAATTGCCGTCAAAAGGGCGCCGTGATCCAGATTGCCCGCCTTCCGTTGCTTTCCGGTAAAGTCCCCGCCGCCCGGTTGCTCGCTATCCCCGCCGCTCTTGCGCTGGGGCTGAGCGCCGCGACTCTCGTCGCGCAGATGGAGGGGGAGCGGGGCATACCTCCCATCGCCAGCAGCGGCGATTTCGAGGTGGGCGGAATCAAGGTCGATGTTCATGCCGACAATCCCGACGCCGCGCGCGTCGGCGGCTGGCGGCAGGCGCAGCGCCTTGCGTGGCGCAAATTGTCGGCCAGCATGGCGGCGGGCGCCATCGGCCTTTCCGACAGCCAGCTCGATCAGATCGTCTCCGGCATAGAGGTGGAGCAGGAACAGATCGGCCCCAATCGCTATATCGCGACGTTGCGGGTGCTGTTCGATCGTGCCCGCGCCGGGCAGATATTGGGCGTGCGGAGCAGCGCGATGCGTTCCCCGCCGCTGCTCGTCATCCCGATCATTCGGGAAGGCGGCACCTCGACCGTGTTCGAGCAGGTCAACGAATGGCAGAAGGCCTGGGCGCGCTATCGCACCGGGGACAGCGCGATCGACTATGTGCGCACCAGCGGCACAGGGCCTGACGCGCTCTTGCTCAACGCCGGACAGATCGGGCGGCGCGGCCGCCTGTGGTGGCGCAATATCCTCGACCAATATGGCGCGGCGGACGTGGTGTTCCCGATTGCGCGGATCGAGCGGCAATGGCCGGGCGGGCCGGTGATGGGTTCTTTCGCGGCGCGCTACGGCCCCGATAACGAGCTGCTGGGCAGCTTCTCCCTGCGCGCCAATAATGAGGCCGCGATCCCCAAGATGCTGGACGAGGCGATTTCCCGCCTCAATGACATCTATGCCCGCGCGCTGATGGATGGCCGCCTGCGGACCGACCCGTCGCTGGTGATCGAACAACCAGTGAGCGCGGTCGAAACCGATCTTGGCGATGCGACCGACATTCCGCTTGAAACCAGCGAAGCGGCTCCCGTTTCCTCGGTGGGCGTTGCCAGCTATGCGATCCAGTTCGACACGCCGGATGTCGGCTCGGTCGGGCAGGGTGAAGCGCAGGTCCGTTCCATCCCCGGCGTTAAATCGGCGGCGACGAGCAGCCTCGCGCTGGGCGGGGTATCCGTGATGCAGGTCAGCTTCGATGGCTCCGCTGACGCGCTGAAAGCGGCGTTGCAGGCCAAGGGCTATCAGGTGACGGGATCGGGCACCACGCTGCGCATCAGTCGTCGGGGCGGCGGCGCTTCCCCTTCAGGTGGTCAGTGAATAATCAGATCGGCCTGCCGTTCGACTGGCGGGCGCAGGCGCGAAGCGGCAGCTTTCTGGTCAGCGAAGCCAATGCGCTCGCGATGCGCCATATCGAGCGCTGGCAAGACTGGCCGGTGCCGATCTCCGTTCTTTCCGGCCCCGCCCATTCGGGCAAATCGACATTGGGATGTCATTTTTGCGATCTATCGGGAGGCATGCTGATCGATGATGCCGACCGGGCCGAGGACCGATATCTGTTCCATCAATGGAACATCGCGCGCGATAGCGGGCGTCCGTTGCTGCTGATCGGGGAGGAGCCGCCCGCGCTCTGGCCCGCCGCGCTGCCGGATCTGCGATCCCGCCTTGCCGCCGCCGCGCATATCCGCATGCCCGATCCCGACGATGCGCTGATCCGCCAGATCATCGAGACGGGGCTTGCGCAGGCCGGGACGGCCTATGCCGCCGATGTGCCGGAATGGCTCACCCGCCGGGTCGAACGCAGCTATGCGGCGGTGGCGGAATTGCTGGTGCGCCTCAACCGTCTCTCGCTGGAGGCGTCCCGCAAGATTTCCGTGCCCTTTTTGAAAGAGGCGCTGCACAGCGACGGGTTCTCGCCTATAGTCGGCGACGACGCGCCGCCCCCGGCGGACGATGGTGACGGTTCACGACGGGCCGATCCTGATAAAGATGAGGGCGAAGCATGTCCGAAGCCGACCCGATCCTGACGCTGGCCGAAACAGGCGAGCGCTATTTCAATCGGGAATTGTCCTGGCTGGCGTTCAACCGCCGGGTGCTGGAGGAAGCGACCAATGTGGCGCATCCGCTGTTGGAAAGGCTGCGTTTCCTCTCCATCAGCGGCAATAATCTCGATGAATTCTTCATGGTGCGTGTCGCCGGGCTGAAGGGGCAGCAGCTCGACAATGTGGAACTGCGCTCCGCCGACGGACTGACCCCGGCGCAGCAACTCGCCGCGATTGGTGCCGAGGCCGACCGGCTTATGCGTGACCAGCAGCAGGTGTGGCACCAGTTGCGCGGGGAACTGGTCGCGGTCGGGATAGAGGTGATCGGCGGGAGCGAGCCGCTCGATGCCGAGATCGACGGTTGGCTGGAGGAGCATTTCCAGACCCAGATCTTTCCGATCCTCACGCCGCAGGCGATGGACCCGGCGCATCCCTTCCCGTTCATTCCCAATCTGGGGCTTTCGGTGTTGTTCGATCTCATTCGTAAATCGGATGGAGAGAATGTGCGTGAGCTGGTGATGATCCCGTCCTCGCTGCCGCGCTTCGTCCGGGTGCCCGGCAAGCCGGTGCGCTATATGGCGCTGGAAAGCGTGATCCGCCGTTTCAGCCACCGCCTGTTTCCGGGGTTTGAGGTGCGCGAAAGCGGCCTCTTCCGGGTGATCCGGGACAGCGATATCGAAATAGAGGAAGAGGCGGAGGATCTCGTCCGCTATTTCCGCAGCGCGATCAAGCGCCGTCGCCGGGGCCGGGTGATCCGGCTGGAGATCGAGAACGGCATTCCCGATTCGGTTGAGGAGATGTTGCAGGAGCTGCTTCAGGGGCAGGATGCCATGATCGCCGACATCAACGGCTTCATCGGCATCGGCGATCTTTCCCGCATCGTGGAGGAGGATCGCCCTGATCTGAAATTCGAGGCTCTCGTTGCCCGCTTTCCCGAGCGCATCCGCGAATATGGCGGGGATTGCTTCGCGGCGATCCGGGCGAAGGACATCATCGTCCACCATCCTTATGAGAGTTTCGACGTCGTCGTCGCCTTTCTGAAGCAGGCGGCGGCGGACCCCGATGTGGTGGCGATCAAGCAGACGCTCTATCGCGCGGGCAAGCAATCGGCGGTGATTCGCGCGCTGATCGACGCGGCGGAGGCCGGAAAGTCGGTGACGGCCGTGGTCGAACTGAAGGCGCGTTTCGATGAGGAGCAGAACCTCCTGTGGGCCAGCGCGCTGGAACGCGCCGGGGTGCAGGTCGTCTACGGCTTCATCGATTGGAAGACCCATGCGAAAATCTCGATGGTCGTCCGGCGGGAAGGGGAGGCGTTCCGCACCTACTGCCACTTTGGCACCGGCAATTATCATCCGATAACGGCGCGCATCTACACCGATCTCAGCTTCTTCACCGCCGATCCGCGGCTGGGGCGGGATGCCGCCGCCGTGTTCAACTATATCACCGGCTATGTCGAGCCAGAGCATCTGGAGTTGCTCGCCATGTCGCCGCGCAATCTGCGCAAGAGCCTTTGCGATTATGTCGATGTGGAGATCGCCAATGCGCGCGCGGGCAAGCCCGCCGCCATCTGGGCGAAGATGAACAGCCTCGTCGATCCCGCGCTGATCGAGAAGCTCTATCAGGCGAGCAATGCCGGGGTGGAGGTGGAACTGGTGGTGCGTGGCATCTGCTGCCTGCGCCCCGGCGTGCCGGGCCTGTCGGAGAATATCCGCGTGAAGTCGGTGGTCGGCCGTTTCCTCGAACATAGCCGCATCGCCGTCTTCGCCAATGGCAAGCGCCTGCCGCATAATGACGCGAAGGTGTTTATCAGCTCCGCCGACTGGATGCCGCGCAATTTCGACCGGCGCGTCGAATATATGCTGCCGATCCTCAACCCGACGGTGCACGATCAGGTGCTCGATCAGGTGATGGTCGCCAACCTCATCGACACCGAGCAGAGCTGGACGCTGGAGCCGGACGGGCGCTATGTCCGCATGGAGCCGGGCGCAAAGCCGTTCAACCTCCATCGTTATTTCATGACCAATCCGTCGCTGTCGGGGCGCGGGGCCGCGCAAGAGCATGGCGATGCGGCGCCCAAGCTCAGCCTGCGGCGGCGAAGCTGACCATATAGAAACCAACAAGGGACCGGCTGCACGCATGAGCCTGCTGCAACAATTGGCGCGGAGTCATTCTTCCTCGGCGCAGACCGTGCCGGATATCGCGCTGCGCCGTCGCGCGATCGTCGATATCGGGTCGAACAGCATTCGCTTGGTCGTTTATGATGGCCCCGCCCGCGCGCCCTTCCTGCTGTTCAACGAAAAGGTGACGGCGGGTCTTGGCGCGGCGTTGAGCGCGACCGGGCGGATCGACGATACCGCGATGCAAAGGGGTGTAGATGCTCTGATACGCTTCGCCGGGCTGATCCGCGCGATGGAGGTGAGCGACGTGCGATGCATCGCCACCGCCGCCGTGCGCGATGCCGATAATGGCGCGGATTTCATCACCCGCGCGCGGGACGAGGCTGGGCTGAATGTCCAGATCCTCTCCGGCCAGCAGGAAGGCCGCGCGGCGGGCCTAGGCGTCATCGGTTCCATTCCGGGCGCGGATGGCCTCGTCGCCGATCTGGGTGGTGGCAGCCTCGAACTGGCGCGGGTACGGAACGGGGAAGTGCTGAAAGTCCTCTCGCTGCCGCTCGGCGTGCTGCGCCTTGCCGCGATTCGCGCAGGGGGCAAAAACGCGCTCGCCAAATATGTCGCCGATGCGCTGCGCAAGGCGGGATGGGAGGACATCGGGCGCGGCTTGCCTCTCTATATGGTGGGCGGCTCCTGGCGCGCTTTGGCGCATCTCGACATGCAACTGACGCGCTTTCCGCTGCCGGTGATCCATCATTACCGCATGACGGCGGAGCGGGCGGCCTATCTGGTGCGGGTGATGGCGCAGATGGGCAAAGCGCGGCTGCGCAAGATCAAGTCCATTTCCTCCACTCGCGCGGCGACTTTGGGCCATGCGACGGCGCTGCTGGCCGTGCTGGTGCGGGAGCTGGGCAGTTCGGAATTGATCGTCTCCGCCCATGGGCTGCGCGAAGGCCTGATGTATGAAGGCGTTTCGGACGAGGATAAGCGCCTCGACCCGCTGCTGGTCGCGGCAGAGGCGGAGGGCGAGGCGCAGGGGCGTTTCGCGGGCCATGGACGCCAGATCGATAGCTGGATCGCGCCGCTGTTCCAGTCGGACTCGCCGCAATGGGCAAGGCTGCGCCGCGCGGCCTGCTTTTTAGGGGACGTCGCCTGGCGCGCCAACCCGGATTTCCGGGCCGAGCGCGGCGTCGAGATTGCGCTGCACAGCAACTGGGCGGGCATTGACGGCGCTGGCCGCGTGATGCTGGCGCAAGCGCTATACAGCGCTTTTGGCGGCGCCGCCTTCATGGGCGAGAGTTTCGAGCGGCTGGCGGGAACCGAGGCGTTGACCAGAGCGATGCAATGGGGGCTGGCGATCCGCCTTGCCCAGCGTCTTTCCGGCGGGGTTGCGGAACCGCTGGCGCAATCCCGCCTCGCGCTGGTCGATGAGACGATCCTGCTGTCCTTCGCAGGAACCAGCGCCGACCTAAAAGGCGAGGCGGTTGCGCGCCGTCTGAAAAATCTGGCGCAGGCTATGTCTCTTCCCTGCCGCATAGATTGCGCGGGCTAAATCAGCCGCAGGATGCTCGTTCTATCACCATATTCCGGTCGTAGCTGACAGTCAGGCGGTCGGCGCGGTAATCCATCGTTATCGCCATGCCGGGCGCAGCCCAACGCAGGGTGCGGGCGCCGGACGCCTTCAGCATCTGAGCGCCGACCTCCGCGCTTGCTCGCTGGCCGACGAACTGGTCCAGACCTTCATGGCGGCACTGCGCTTCGATCGGCGAGGCGGCGGGGTCCGGCCTGCCGGCGCCCGAGGAGGACGCTGCCGTGCAACCGCCCATCAGCATCGCGCCGCCTGTCGCGGCCAGAACCGCCTGAATCGATAGTCTCATGATCCTGTCTCTTCCCTGATGCCAGTCGAGACCTGATCCCTTAACACCGCTTCGCCCAACGCCCGATGAACGGGCGGTGGGATCAGGTCCGCGTCATCCGAAGGCGTCCGTCTATCACTGCGAAGGCCAGCCGCCCCTCGACAAGATCGAGCGCGTCGCGGCCAAATTCCTCGAAGCGCCAGCCGTTGAGGATCGCAAGCTCTTCCCGTACGCCCGCCGCCAGCATCTCGATATCGTCGGTGCGGGCGATGAGGCGCGGGGCGACCTCTATTTCCTTGGCGCGAATCTTGAGCAGCAATTTCAGCAGGTCGGCGACCAGCGCGCCATCCTTGCCGAGGCTGGGCTTGCGCGGGTCGCGCTCGGGCATTTCGTCGCGGGAAAGCGGCCTGGCGCTCTCGATCGCCCGGATCATGCGCCCGCCGATATCGTTGGATTTCCATGCCCCGGAAAGACCGCGGACCTTCACCAGATCCTCCTGCCGCTTGGGCGGGTGGGAGGCGATGTCGGCCAGCGTTTCGTCCTTCACGATGCGGCCGCGCGGCATATTCTTATCCCGCGCCTCATATTCCCGCCATGCGGAAAGCGCCTTCAATCGCCCCAGCACCTCGGGCTTCTTGCTCGATATGCGCACGCGTCGCCATGCTTCTTCGGGCGTGTTTTCATAATTGGAAGGGTCGCCAAGGCGCTCCATTTCCTGATCGAGCCAGTCTCCCCGTCCGGTCTGGCGCAGCTTTTCGAGCATCTTGGGGAAGATCTGGATGAGATGGGTGACGTCGCCGATCGCATAGTCGATCTGCCGCCTGTCGAGCGGACGCCGCGCCCAGTCGGTGAAGCGCGCGCCCTTGTCGAGCGCGATGCCCATCCATGCCTCGACCAGATTGCCGTAGCCGATCTGCTCGCCCAGCCCCAGCGCCATCGCGGCGATCTGCGTGTCGAACAGCGGGAAGGGCGTCTTGCCGGTGAGGTTGTAGATGATCTCCAGATCCTGCCCGCCGGCGTGAAAGACCTTCAAAACCTCGTTGTTGGCGACCATCAGGTCGAGCAGCGGGGCAAGGTCCAGACCGGGGGCCTTGGGATCGATGGCGGCGGCTTCATGCTGGTCCGCGATCTGGACGAGGCAGAGGTCGGGCCAATAGGTGTTTTCGCGCATGAACTCCGTATCCACGGCGATCCATGGCGACCGGGCGAGTCTTTCACAAAGCTCTGCGAGGGTATTGCTGTCGGTAATCAGCGGATGAATTTGCATATATCGGTCGATCACATTATGGGCAGGCATTCAGGTCGGACTTCAACTGACCTAAGAATTCGGTGTGGCCATAGCCCGGTTACATCATTTTGTCATTTCCAGGCAATATTTAGGCAAGAAACGGTTCATATGCACGCATATCGCACTCACACCTGCGCGCAACTGCGCATTTCCAATGTCGGCGAAACGGTTCGCGTATCGGGCTGGGTGCATCGCAAGCGCGATCATGGCGACCTCGTCTTCATCGATCTGCGCGACCATTATGGCATGGTGCAGATCGTCACCGAGGTCGACGGCCCGGTCTTCAAGGTGATCGAGTCGCTGCGCGCCGAGAGCGTCGTGACCGTGACCGGCAAGGTCGTCGCCCGCGCCGGTGAAGCGGTGAACCCGAACCTCTCCACTGGCGAGATCGAGATTCGCGCCGAGGAGGCGGTGGTGCTTTCCGCCGCGGCCGATCTGCCGCTGCCAGTCGCGGGTGAGCAGGAGTATCCCGAGGATATCCGCCTGCGCTATCGCTTCCTCGATCTGCGCCGCGAGACGCTGCACGCCAATATCGTGAAACGCACGAAGATCATCTCCGACATGCGCCGCCGCATGGAGGATGGAGGCTTTACCGAATATTCGACGCCGATCCTCACGGCGAGCAGCCCGGAAGGCGCGCGCGACTTCCTCGTGCCCAGCCGCATCCATGCGGGCAAATTCTACGCGCTGCCGCAGGCGCCGCAGCAATATAAGCAGCTGCTGATGGTGGCCGGTTTCGACCGTTATTTCCAGATCGCGCCCTGCTTCCGCGACGAAGACCCGCGCGCCGACCGCCTGCCTGGCGAATTCTATCAGCTCGACCTCGAAATGAGCTTCGTCACGCAGGAAGATGTGTGGACGACGATGGAGCCGGTGATCCAGGGCGTGTTCGAGAAATTCGCCGAGGGCAAATATGTGACCCCGGCGGACAGCTTCCCGCGCATTCCCTATTCGGAAGCGCTGCTGAAATATGGCAGCGACAAGCCCGACTTGCGCAACCCGATCCTCATTCAGGACGTGACCGAGCATTTCCACGGCTCCGGCTTCGGCATCTTCGCCTCGCTGGTCGAGAGCGGTAGCGTGATCCGCGCGATCCCGGCACCGGGCGCTGGCGCGGGCAGCCGCAAGTTCTTCGACGAGATGAACAACTGGGCGCGGGGCGAGGGCTATTCGGGCCTCGGCTATATCAACATCAAGGATGGCGTGCCCGGCGGCCCCATCGCCAAGAACCATGGCGAGGAAGCCACCGCGAAGCTGATCGCGGCGCTGGGCCTCGGCCCTAATGACGGCGTGTTCTTCGCGGCGGGCAAGGAAGGGCAGGCGGCAAAGCTCGCGGGCCTCGCGCGCATCCGCGTCGGCGAGCAACTCGACCTTATCGACAAGGATCGGTTCGAGCTGTGCTGGATCGTCGATTTCCCGTTCTACGAATATGACGAGGACGAGAAGAAGCTCGACTTCGCGCACAACCCCTTCTCCATGCCGCAGGGCGGCCTCGATGCGCTGAACGGGCAAGACCCGCTTACGATCAAGGCGTTCCAGTACGACATGGTTTGCAACGGCTATGAGATCGCCTCGGGTTCGATCCGCAACCAGTCGCCGGAATTGATGGTCAAGGCGTTCGAGAAGGTCGGTCTTTCGCAGCAGGACGTGGAGGATCGCTTCGGCGGCCTCTATCGCGCCTTCCAATATGGCGCGCCGCCCCATGGCGGCATGGCGGCGGGCGTCGATCGCATCGTGATGCTGCTCTGCGGCGCGCAGAATCTGCGCGAGATCACGCTGTTCCCGATGAACCAGCGTGCCGAGGATCTGCTGATGGGAGCGCCCAGTCAGGCGGAACTGAAGCAATTGCGCGAGCTCAACATCCGCGTGGTCGAACCGCAAAAGGGGTGAGGCGCCGTCGCGCCGCTTTTCTCTCTTTCCCGAAACATGGTCCGGGCCTGAAACACGGCCCGGATTATATTGCCGTATGGGTACGGCGCGCTGACAGTCGCGTCCGTTGCGCCTTTCGACATGGGGGAACTGTCCCATTTCTGACCCGGCGGCCATGCGTCATGCCTCTCGCCGGTCTGGCGCTGCGCGGCAAATACAGATATCGTCCGCGTCATGAGCATCCATCTGTCGGAATATGAAAAGGGCGAGCCGTTCGAGGGCGATTTCGACAAGGAATTGCATGACCTCCAGCAGCGCATGGAGCGGGTGCAGGTCGCTCACATCGTCCATCGCCGCAAAAGCGTCGTTCTGTTCGAAGGATGGGACGCGGCGGGCAAAGGGGGCATCATCAAGCGCCTCACCGCCCTGCTCGACCCGCGCTATTATGATGTATGGCCGATCGGCGCGCCGAGCGAGGAGGAAAAGGCCCGCCATTTCCTCTGGCGCTTCTGGACCCGCCTGCCCACCTCGCGGGAGATCGGCATATTCGATCGCAGCTGGTATGGCCGCGTGCTGGTTGAGCGGGTCGAGAACCTCGTGACCGAGCACGACTGGAAGCGCGGCTATGACGAGATCAACGAATTCGAGGCGCAGCAGATCGACGCCGGGACGAATATCGTCAAGATGTTCATCCATGTGACGCAGGAGGAGCAGGACAAGCAACTCGCGCAGCGGCTCGACGATCCGTGGAAGCGCTGGAAAACCGGCGCCGACGATTATCGCAACCGCAGTCACCGCGCCGACTATCTCGATGCGATGCATGATATGTTCCATGCGACCGACACGCGCTGGGCGCCCTGGCATGTGATCGACGGCAACGACCGGAAAGCCGCTCGTATCGCCGCCATCACCACCGTTGTCGAACAACTGGAACGCATGGTGCCGATGGACATGCCGGGGGCCGATCCCGATATCGTCCGGCTCGCTGGCGAGGCTTATGGCTATCGCAGCAAGGATTGACCCCCGCGCCCGGCAATTAACCTTGCTGTATCGGGACGTAGTTTACGCCCCGCATCTGGAAAAGAGGGGCAAGGACGATTATATGGGCGCCTGAACGAAAGGGAATGGTCATGTTCGGTGCGCTTGTCGCCTATCTCGACTCCATCAAGGCGCGCGATCCCGCGCCCCGTTCCCGTGCGGAAATCCTGCTTTATCCCGGCGTCTGGTCGGTCGCATGGCATAGGCTGGCGCATAGGCTGTTCAAGGCTCGGCTCTATTTGCTCGCCCGCATGATCAACCATTTCGCCCGTTTCCTGACCGGCAACGATATTCATCCCGGCGCGAAGATCGGAAAAAATTTCTTCATCGATCATGGCTTCGTCATCATCGGCGAGACGGCCGAGATTGGCGACAATGTCACCCTCTATCAGAATGTGACGCTGGGCGGCACGGACCCGGCCAACGGCATCGGCGGCAAGCGTCACCCGACGCTGATGGATGGCGTCATCATCGGATCGGGCGCGCAGGTGCTGGGGCCGATCACCGTGGGCGCGCGCGCGCGTGTCGGCGCCAATGCGGTGGTGACGAAAGACGTTCCTGAAGCGGCGACCATGGTGGGCATTCCGGCGCGGCAGATGCTGGTCGACATCACCGCCTATCAGCGCGATTTCATGCCCTATGGCACGCCTTGCCGCGATGCGTTCGATCCCGCGACGCAGAAGCTCGAAATGCTCCAGTGCGAGGTCGAGCGGCTCAACAAGCGGCTGAGCGAAGTGATGGCCGAACTGGAAGAGCAGGTCGCGCGCAAGGGCGGCGAGGATAAGGATCAGGCCAGAGATCAGGCCAGAGATCAGGAGCGCGGCTGCGCCTGATGGGGGAAGTCACCCCATTTCCAAAAGCTGGCGCCGCCGGACAAACCGGGTTCGACCGGGTGGAACTCTCCCGCATCATGGATTTATATGGCCGCATGGTCTCGGCGGGGCACTGGCGCGATTATGCGTTGCATTTCGGGCGGGATATCGCGGTTTTCTCCGCCTTTCGCCGCGCCGCCGAGCGTCCCGAATATCGCATTGAAAAGCGCCCCTCGTTGCGCCACCGGCAAGGCATGTGGGTGCTCGTCGGCGAGGCGGGCGTCGTTCTGAAGCGCGGGCAGGAACTGGCGGGCGTGCTCGCCCCGGTGGAACGCAAGCTGGTGCGCCTCATCCAGCAATGAAAGCCCAGGCATTGCCCGGCTGGCCGGCGCGCTGGCCGGAGTGTCTTCATTTCGTTGCGGACATGGGGGCGGGAATGCGCCTTGTGGGGATTGCATATCGCTCCGACCGGAAAAGTAACATGATTGTCATCCAAATGACATAAATAAGAAATAATCGCCGCCTTATGACCAGAGGTAAAATCCATATGCCCTTGCCGTTTCGATCCCTGATTCGGGTGGCGCTGCTTGCCGGATGCGCGAGCGTTTCCACCATGGCGCATGCCCAGCAGGGGCTGACCGCAGATGATGTCGCGGCCATGCGCGCCGAGCTCTCGGCGCTGCGGGCGCAAGTCCAGTCGTTGCAGCAGCGGGTGGATCAGGCCGATGCGGAGAAAGCCGCCGCGCTCGCCGCAGCCTCTTCCGCGCCCGTCGCGCAGGCCGCGCCTGCACCTGCGGCGTCTCCCTCCGCTGCCCCTGCGATCGATTTGGCGTGGAAAGGCGGGCCGCAGATCAAGCAGGGCGACTGGAGCTTCAAGCCCAAGGGGCGCATCCAGTTCGATATGGCGACGATCAATGCGCCGGACAGCCTGGGCGACAAAGGGCTAGGGTTTGCCAGCGAGGTGCGCCGCATCCGGCTAGGCGGCGAAGGCACGATTCCGGCCAATTTCGGCTATAAGCTGGAACTGGAATTGTCCGACAACAAGGTCGATCTGGTCGATACCTATATCAGTTGGCAGTCGGGGCCTTTCGCGGTGCGGCTCGGCAATCAGAATCAGTTCCAGTCGCTGGACGAATTGACCGGAGACACCACCGGAACGGTGATGGAGCGTGCCGCCTTCACTGACGCCTTCAATTTCGAGCGCCGTATCGGCCTTGCTGCCGAGTGGCAGAAGGGGCCGTGGCTCGTGCAGGGCGGCGTCTTTACCGATGATGCCAATGCATTGGCGGCCACCAATGGCGACGAGAATAATAGCTATGGTGTCGATGGCCGGCTGGTTTTCGCGCCGAAACTGGCGGGCACCCAGTTGCATTTCGGCGCTTCCGGTCATTGGCGCGACCTCAACAGCACCGGTGAGGGCGGCGTCCGCTATCGCCAGCGGCCTTTCTCTCACGTCACCGATACGCGGTTGATCGACACAGGGACTTTCCCGGCGAGCAGCGAGACCCATTATGGGCTGGAATTCGCCGCCGTGCGGGGGCGCTGGCATGCGGCGGCGGAAACCCACTGGTTGACCGCCAACCGCATTGGCGGCAGCGATCCGACCTTTTTCGGCGGTTATGGCGAAGTGGGCTATTATCTGACGCCGGGCGATAGCCGCGCTTATAAGGGTGGCATATTCGATCGCTCCGCGCCCAAAAATCCGATGGGGCAGGGTGGGATCGGCTCAGTCCAACTGACGCTGCGCTACGATTATCTGGACCTCAACGATCGCGACATTCGGGGCGGCAAGCAGAATGGCTATATTGCGGGGCTGATCTGGTCGCCGATCAACTATGTGCGGTTCAACCTCGATTATGCGCATCTCGATTATAAGGATGCGACACGGTTGCCCAATGGCCGCCGCCGCTATGGCGCCGATGTGGTCGCATTGCGCGCTGAACTGGATTATTGATGTAGCGGCGCGGGCGGGGAGAGGCGTCGCGCCTCAACCCGCCGCTTCTGAATCCAGCGCATAGCCTGCCGAGCGGACCGTGCGGATGATGTCCCGCCGTCCCTCTGCATTGATCGCCTTGCGCAGCCGCCGGATATGCACGTCCACCGTGCGCAGCTCGATATCGCTGTCCCGGCCCCACACGCTGTCGAGCAGCCGCTCGCGTGAAAAGACCCAGCCGGGATGTTCGAGGAAATGCTTGAGCAGCCGATATTCGGTGGGGCCGAGCAGCACCGCCTCTCCGCCGCGCCTCACTTTGTGGCCGACTGTATCCATTTCGATATCGGCGAAGCTCAACGTCTCCCCCGCCAGCGCTGGACGCACGCGCCGCAGCACCGCGCCCACGCGGGCGACAAGCTCCCGCGGGGAAAAGGGCTTGGTCACATAATCGTCGGCCCCGGTTTCAAGGCCGCGGACCCGATCCTCCTCCTCGCCGCGCGCGGTCAGCATGATGATCGGCACATTGGCGGTGGCGCTGTTGCGGCGCAATCGGCGGCAGACCTCCAGCCCGGAGAGATTCTCGACCATCCAGTCGAGCAGCACGATATCGGGCGTATGCTCCTGCGCCAGAAGGAGCGCCTCTTCGCCATCAACCGTGTGGACGACCTCGAAATCCTCCTTGCGGAAATGCCAGATCAGAAGCTCCGCCAGCGCGGCGTCGTCTTCCACCAGCAGCATGTGCGCGCGGTTCATCGGTCAGCTCTCGATTTCGGGGCCGCGTTCGCGTTCCGGCAGATAATGGCCGGTCGCGGCATAATAGACCATCTCGGCCACATTGGTCGCGTGATCGCCGATGCGCTCGATATTCTTGGCGATGAACAGCAGATGGGCGCACTCGCTGATGGTCTTGGGGTTTTCCATCATATAGGTGACGAGCGTGCGGAAGATGCCGTTGTAGAAGCTGTCGACCACATGGTCGCGGGCGACCACGGCCTCGGCCAGCGCGGCGTCGCGCGCGGCGAAGGCGTTGAGCGCGTCGCCCACCATCTCGCCCGCCACCTGCGCCATCGAGGGGAGCAGGGAAAGCGGCTCTATGGTCGGATGATCGCCCAGTTGCGGCACGCGCTTCGCGATGTTCTTCGCATAGTCGCCGATCCGCTCCACCACGCCGACGATCTTCAACGCGGCGACCACTTCGCGCAGGTCGTTCGCCATCGGCGCACGGAGCGCGAGGGTCTGGATCACCAGCTTTTCGACCTCCGCTTCCAGCGCATCGACCTGCCGGTCGGCGGCGACGACGCGCTGGGCCTTGTCATAATCACGCTGGACGAGCGCGGCCATCGCGTCTTCCAGCGCCTTTTCGACCCTGCCGCCCATCTCGGCGACGAGGCCGCGCAGCCGGTTGATTTCTTCGTCAAAGGCCTTGATCGTATGTTCTACCATAAATCCTCCTCCCGTCGCGGGGCGATGGTCAGCCGTAGCGGCCGGTAATGTAATCCTTCGTCCGGTCTTCACGAGGATTGGTGAAAATCTCCGACGTCACGCCATATTCGATCAGCGTGCCGAGGTGGAAAAAGGCGGTCCGCTGGGAAACGCGGGCGGCCTGCTGCATATTATGGGTGACGATGGCCATCGCATAGCGGCCGCGCAGCTCGTGGATCAGCTCCTCGATCTTGGCCGTCGCGATAGGGTCGAGCGCGGAGCAGGGCTCGTCCATCAGGATCACCTCCGGCTCCACCGCAATCGCACGGCCGATGCACAGGCGCTGCTGCTGACCGCCGGAAAGGGCGGTGCCGCTGTCCTTGAGGCGATCCTTCACCTCCTCCCAAAGTCCCGCCCGGCGCAGCGAGGATTCGACGATCACGTCGAGGTCCGCCTTGCTCGACGCCAGCCCGTGGATGCGCGGGCCATAGGCGATGTTGTCATAGATCGACTTGGGAAAGGGGTTCGGCTTCTGGAACACCATGCCGACGCGTGCGCGCAGCTGCACCACGTCCATCGACGGGTCGTAGATATTTTCGCCATCCAGCGTGATGTCGCCTTCCACCCGCGCGCTCGCCACCGTGTCGTTCATCCGGTTGAGGGTGCGCAGGAAGGTCGATTTGCCGCAGCCCGAGGGGCCGATGAAGGCGACGACATGATCGTTGTCGATCTCTATCGATACATTTTTGATCGCCTGCTTTTCGCCATAGAAGACATTGACGTTGCGCGCGGCCATCTTGGGCTGGGCGAAGTGGAGTTGTTGTTCGGTCATGGTCGATTACCACCGCTTTTCGAATTTGTTACGCAGGTAGATGGCGATGCTGTTCATGCCGAGCAGGAACAGCAGCAGCACGATGATGGCCGCCGAGGTCTTTTCGACGAACCCCTTGCTGATTTCGTCGGACCACAGGAAAATCTGCACCGGCAGCACTGTCGCCGGATCGGTGACGCCGCCCGGAGGGCTGGCGATGAAGGCGCGCATGCCGATCATCAGCAGCGGGGCGGTTTCGCCGAGCGCGCGCGCCATGCCGATGATGGTGCCGGTCATTATGCCGGGCAGCGCGAGCGGCAGCACATGGTGAAACACCACCTGCACCGGAGAAGCGCCGATGCCGAGCGCGGCGTCGCGGATCGACGGCGGCACCGCCTTGATCGCATTCCGCCCGGCGATGACGATGACCGGCATCGTCATCAGCGCCATGGTGAGGCCGCCGACCAGCGGGGCGGAGCGGGGCAGGTGCATCAGGTTGAGGAACACTGCGAGGCCGAGCAGGCCGAAGATGATCGAAGGCACCGCCGCCAGATTGTTGATCGACACCTCGATCATGTCCGTCCAGCGGTTGCGGGGCGCATATTCCTCAAGATAGAGCGCGGCGAGAACGCCTACCGGGAAGCTGAGCAGCAGCGTCACCAGCATGGTGAGCAGAGAGCCCTTGAACGCGCCCCATATGCCCACCTGCATCGGGTCGGTGGCGTCGCTGGCGGTGAGGAAAGGCATGTTGAACGCGCGGCTGACATGGCCGCCCTGCTTCAGCCGCGCGTAGGCGGCTTCGGCCTCGGGAGTGCCCTGGCCCTTGGCGGCAAGGTCGATCGCCGCCGACGCGGGCAGGCTCACCGTCTGGGTGCGTTCGAGGATGGATGGATCGTCGCGGATGACATTCCGCACGGTCACCCAGGCGTTGGAGGAAAGCATCGCCTCGCCGCCCTTGCCCAGCGTGGCCTCGGCGGCCTGCGCGGTGACGAGGGGCAGGTTGGCGGCCGCGAGGGCATGGTCGGCCTGATCGCCCTTCAGCAGCGCGGGATCGAGCACCATCGGCGCGGTCCTGAAATCGAACTTCACCGCGATTTCGGTGCGGGTGAAGCCGGAAAGGCCGTTGCCCAGCATCGAGACGAGCAGGAAGGCGAGGAACCCCGCCGACAGGACGATGGAGGCAAGGCCGAGCAGGCGGAAGCGCCGTTCGGAAGCATAGCGCGCGGCGATGCGCTTCTGCATCGCGTCGCCTTTCCAATCGGTCGGCAAGCGCCGGGCGTCTTCAGAAGATGCGGGGCTGGTCATTCATAGGCCTCCCGATACCGCTTCACGACCTGAAGCGCGACGATGTTGAGCAGCAGCGTGACGATGAACAACACGAGGCCGAGGGCGAAGGCCGCCAGCGTCTTGGCGCTGTCGAATTCCTGATCGCCGGTCAGCAGCTGGACGATCTGCGTCGTCACCGTGGTCACGCTGGCGAAGGGGTTGAGGGTGAGATTGGCGGCAAGACCCGCCGCCATCACGACGATCATCGTTTCCCCGATGGCGCGGCTCACCGCCAGCAGCACGCCGCCGACGACGCCGGGCAGCGCGGCGGGGATCAGTACCTTGCGGATCGTTTCGCTGGTGGTAGCGCCCATGGCGAGGCTGCCGTCGCGCATCGCCTGGGGGACAGAGGCGATGCTGTCGTCCGCCATGGAGGAGACGAAGGGAATGATCATCACGCCCATCACCAGCCCCGCGGCCAGCGCGCTTTCCGAGGAGGCGCTGGATATGCCGAGCGCGACCGCGAAATCGCGCATGGCGGGCGCGATGGTGAGCGCGGCGAAATAGCCGTAGACGACGGTGGGCACCCCCGCGAGCACCTCCAATATGGGCTTGAGCCAGGCGCGGGCGACCGGGCGGGCATATTGGGTGAGGTAGATCGCGCTCATCAGGCCGAGCGGGATCGCGACCGCCATGGCGATGATCGCGCCGATGAAGATCGTGCCCCAGAACAACGGCACCGCACCGAACGCATTTTCATTGCCATAACCGAGCGCGGCCGACTGCGGCGACCATTTGGTGCCGAACAGGAAATCGACGGGATTGACCATGGAGAAGAAGCGGATCGATTCCCACAGCAGCGATGCGACGATGCCGACCGTGGTGACGATCGCGATCAGCGAGGCGATCAGCAGGCCCATCATCACCAGCCGCTCGACGCGGGTGCGCGCCCGGAAGTCGGGACGGATGCGGGTGAAGGCATAGGCCCCGCCCGCAAAGGCGAGCAGCAGCGCGATCGCCGCGCCGCCGGTCGAGTAGAAGGACTGCGCCTCGCGATAGGGTTCGACAAAGGCATTGGAGCGCGGGTCGAAGGCGGCGGCCGCCTTGCCCTGCGCGATCGCGCGGCCTTCGGCGAGGATCGCGCCGCGCGTGAAGCCGTCCTGCGGCAAGGTGGCGGCAGCCGGGTCTTGCAATACGCGTTCGGTGACGAGGCCCGGCATGATGCTGGTCCACACCGTCAGGAACAGCAGCGAGGGCACCAACACCCAGATCGCCGCATACCAGCCATGATAGGAGGGAAGGGAGTGGAGCAGCGGCCGGCGCGCACTCTTATCTCTTGCCGACTTCTCTCTTTCTGGCGCCCTATTGTGGGGAACCGCGCCATGTCCCGCACGGGCGAGGCGCATCGCCCGCGCCCGCGCGCTCAGCCAGGCGATGAGGCCCAGCCCGACAATCAATAAGGCGATGGCAAAGCCGCTCACATCATGTCCCTTCCGCCGCTATGGCGTCTGATTATTTTAGGCTGGAACCGTCGAGCACGGTCAGATTCCTGATCGCATCGGCATATTGGACGCGAACCTCATCGGTCGCCGCGACCATGCCGCGTTTGGTGAGCGTGCCGCCCGGACCCCAGTTCTTCGCAAATTCTTCGATATATTCCTTGAGGCCGGGGATGACGCCCAGATGCGCCTTCTTCACATAGAGGTAGAGGGGGCGGGCGCCCGGATATTGGCCGCTCGCCACCGTGTCATAGGTCGCTTCGATGCCGTTGAGCGGCACATCCTTCAGCTTGTCGCGATTTTCCTCAAGATAGCTGAAGCCGAACACGCCGAGGCTGTTGGGATTGGCGGCAAGCTTCTGGACGATCAGATTGTCGTTCTCGCCCGAATCGACATATTTGCCGTCCTCGCGAATGCGGGTGCAGACGGCCTTATATTCATCCTCGTTCTTTTCCTTGAGCGTCTTCATCGCCGGGTCGCTGAGGCAGCCTTTTTCGAGGATCAGCTCGGAGAGGGAATCGCGGGTTCCCGAGGTCGAGGGGGGACCGAAAACGGAGATCGCGACCTTGGGCAATGCGGGGTCGATATCGGCCCATGTCTGCGCCTTGTTCTCGCCCTTGCCGAACGGATTGGCGGCGAGCGCCTTGTAAATGAGTTCGGGCGTCAGTTTGAAGCCGGGGCCAGCCTTCGATTCCGCGAGCGCGAGGCCATCGACGCCGATCTGGATTTCGATGATGTCCTTGACGCCATTGGCCTGGCACTGCTCGAACTCGCTCTTCTTGATGCGGCGCGAGGCGTTTTCGATGTCCGGATGCTGGGCGCCGACGCCCGCGCAGAACAGCTTCATGCCCGCGCCGGTGCCGGTCGATTCGATGATCGGGGATTTCCGGCCGGGGGCGTTCTGGACGAATTGCTCGGCAATGGCCGTGGAGAAGGGGTAGACGGTCGAGGAGCCGACCGCGCGAATCTGATCGCGCATGCCGCCCGATCCGCCGCTGCCCGCCTGATCCTGACACGCCGCCACGGAGGCGGCGAGCGCGAGCGCCGAAATGGAGAAAACCGCTTTATGCTTCACAAAAGCCTCCTGTGGTGTGGGCAGACCGTCAGCCTCTTTCCGGCTGCTTTAGCCTTCCATGAAAGTGCCAATGTGACGCTTTGGTTGCACTTTTATGACAGGGGCGCCGGACGAAGTATTTTTGCTTCGTTCTTGTCGTCTTTGCTGTCGCTGTCTGTCCGCTCCGCGACCGGCAGCAGGACGGAGACGGTGGTTCCTTTGCCCACGGCGCTGGAGATATCGAGTCGTCCCCTGTGGCGCTCCACGATATGCTTGACGATGGCAAGGCCGAGGCCCGTCCCGCCAACGGTGCGGCTGCGCCCGGCATCGACGCGATAGAAGCGCTCGGTGAGGCGGGGAAGATGATCGGAGGATATGCCCTCGCCTTCGTCGCTTATCGTCAGCCGGATCATCGAGGGCGGGGCGGGGGCCAGCTTCACGGTGATGGGGGTGCCGGGCTGGCCATATTTGGCGCTGTTGCTAACAAGATTGTGCAGCAGTTGCGCGATCTGGGTGCGGTCGCCCTGAATGTCGCCGATGCCATCGCCCATGGCGAGGATGATATCGGCCCCGCGCGCGCCGAGATTCTGGCGGCACAGGCCTAGCACTTCCTCCACCAGCGCGCTCATGTCGATCCGCGCGTCGGGGAGGCGATATTTGTCCGCCTCGATCCGGGAAAGGGACATGAGATCGTCCACCAGTTGCTGCATCCGCCGCGCCTCTTTCTCCACGATGGAGAGGAAGTGCTGGCGGGTGTCGGCATCGCCGCCCGTCTCCGGGTCTTGCAAGGTTTCGATGAAGCCGAGAATCGCGGAGAGCGGCGTACGCAGCTCATGGCTGGCATTGGCGACGAAATCGCCGCGCATCTTGTCGGCAGCATGCTGCGCGCTTTCGTCGGTGAGGTGGACGAATAGCTTTTGCGACCCTTCGCCGCCTTCATTCGGGCCGTCATGCTGGCCTTCAAAGGGTATGATGCCCATTACCCAGCGCTGGTCGCGGGCGCCCAGCCCCATAATGTCGATGCTGGTGGGGCCGGACAGATGCTCCTGCCCGGTCAGGCGCTGCGCGGCGGCGGGGTGACGAATGGCGAGGCGGACATCCTCCCCCATGATATGGGCGCCAAGCAGCTTGCGGGCGGCGCTGTTGGCCAGCACCACCCGCCCGCGATCCACAAGCAGCACAGGCTCGGTCAGCCCGTCCGCAATGATACGGAAATCAGGCATTTGCGCCAGATCGGGCATGGGTTGGTTCCCCGGCAGGGGCGAAGCGAGGGGAGGCGCGTCGTCTTCTTCCCCTGTCAGCAGCAGGAAAAGAAGCAGGCAGGCCATCAGGAACAGCAGCAGGATTTCCCAGCGCGTCCCCAGCAGGGTTGCGGCAAGGAAAGTCGCGCTTACTATGGTCAGCGCTGCAATATGTTGTAAAGGCCGGTTCTGAAACATGGTTACTACTCTGGATTATTCCTGTAAATATTGCGATGAAATGTCATCGGATAATTTTACCAGCCAATGCCAGCGTAGTGCGCAGGCAAGAAATTGCAGGGGGCAGGCGTGAGCAAGGAACAGGAACAGAACCCGGAAACCGGTCCCGATCCCCGTTGCGAAGAGTCTGGTATTTCCGCATCGGGCAATATGAGGCGCAAGCTTTTGCTCGGCGGCGGTCTGGCGGCAGCCTCCGCTGTCGTCTCCATTCGTCCGGCCCTGGCCAACACGGCCGCATCGGTGCTCAACTGCCAGATCCCGGTGCCCGATCCGGTCAAGGCGCAGGGGCAGATGATCGCGCCCGACGGCAAGCTGGTGCCCAATGGCACAAAGGGCGCTTTCCCGGCCAGCGGGCGTCCTTTCACCGGCGAGGAAGTGAAGGCCGCGCTGCGCGGCGGACGTAGCCTGCCGGGCACCAGCTATGACCAGAACCGCGCCTATCTCAACTATATCCGGCGCTTGCAGACCGGCTCCAGCGGCTTCACCTGCTATGCTTCGTTGCAGATGCCGCGCTGACGGGCGCTGCATCAGGTCATGACTGTGCCTCTGGGCAGGCGGGAACGGCTATATTACAGGGATGCTGCCGACCGGATGCTGGCGCGTCCGCTGGATGGGCTGACGCTTTTCTATCATCGGCCTTCCGGCATTACCCATATGGTCGACAGCCCGGTGCCGGAAATCCTTTCCACATTGACGGAGGAGCCGCTCGCCGCCGAGGCCATACTTGACCGCCTTTCGAGGGACTATGATCTTGATGGGGAGGGCGACGCGCTGGGCCTGCTGACCGGCCATCTGGAGGCGTTGCGCGATCTGGGTTTGGTCAGAAGCCGGGGCGCAGAGGCAGAGCTTGGGGAATAAGGGCGCGGGAATGAAGCATCAGATCCTGCTTGCCATCGGCCCGGCCATCTTCCGGATCGGATCGGCATGGCGCCAGCCGATCGAGGCGCTGGGCGCGCTTTATGCCGCCTATCCGCAACCGGCGAAGGACAGCATCGCCGATTTCACCGTGCGGCTGGAACCGGCAGGGCCGGGGCGGCGCTGGTGGCGGCCCTCGGTTCGGATCAGCGGCGATTATCATCTGCCCGAGGCCGTTCCCATGGCGCTGCGCCATGGTTTGCTGGCCGCCGAAATGGGGATGAACCTGCAAATGGCGCTCGGCTGGCGCCGTCACCTCCTCATCCATGCGAGCAGCGTCGAAAAGGATGGCCGCACGCTGGTGATGACCGGCGAGTCGGGATCGGGCAAATCGACGCTGGCCGCGATGCTGGGGGAGCGGGGCTGGCGGCTGATGGGCGATGAATTCGCGCTGCTCGATTTCGAGACGGGCGCGATCCACCCTTTCCCGCGCCTCGTCTCGCTGAAGAATCAGGCCATCGACGTGATGCGGCGGGAGGTGAAGGACGCGACCCGCTTCGGCCCGCTGATGGCGGGAACGGCGAAGGGCGATATCGCCCACCTCATTCCGTCCGAACAGGCGGTCGCCTGCATGAAGGAGGCGGCGCCCCCCGCGCTGCTGCTCTTCCCCCGCTTCGGGCAACGGGCGGAGATGCGCACCGTCGGGGCGGGGGAAAGCTTCATGCATCTGACGCAGGCCTCGACCAATTATGTCGCCTGCGGAGAGGCGGCCTTTACCGCGCTTCACGATTTTGTGACCAGCATTCCAGCGATTGCGATGGATTTTTCCTCCGGCGATGAAGCGGAGGCGATGATCGATCAGCTCTGGCAGGAGGAAGCCCGATGAGCGCTGCCCTGCTCGCCGCGCTGCTGAAGACGCCTGCCAACGCCGGGGCGATCGATCGCAATCGTTGGAACGGCATCGTGGCGGCGGCGCGGGCCGAGCGCCTGTTGGCGACGCTGGCGTATCGGCTGGAGGGCTTGGCGCTGCCCGCCGAGGTGGAGGGGATATTCGTCGATGCCCGTTTCGATGCGGAGCGGGAAAAGCGCGTCGCCCTATGGGAAGCCGACCGGGCGGCGGCGGCGCTGGAACCACTCGGCATTCCGGTCATCCTGCTGAAGGGCGCGGCCTATGTCGCCGCTGGCCTTGGCGCGGGGCAGGGGCGCATGATCGGCGATCTCGATATCTTGCTGCCGCGTGACAGGCTCGACGAGGCGGAGCAGGCCTTGCTCGACGCCGGATGGGAATGGGTGAAGGCCGATCCCTATGACGATGCTTATTATCGTCAGTGGATGCACGAACTGCCGCCGCTCATCCATCGCGAGCGCGACCGGATGATCGACGTGCATCATACCATCCTGCCGCTGACTGCCCGGCCCCGGCCGGATGCTGCCGCGATGGTCGCCGACCGGGTGGAACTGGGCGGGGGGCTATCGGTCCTGTCGCCGGAGGATCGTGTGTGCCACGCGGTCGCGCATTTGCTGGCCGATGGCGACATGGCGGGCGGACTAAGAAATTTGTGGGATATCAGGTGCCTGTTGTCCGATATTGAGGACGGAGACCAGCTTGACCGGCGCGCTGCACTACATGGGCTGGGGCGAGAGGTGGCGCGTGCGCGGCGGCTCTGCGATCATCTTTTCGGCGATGGCGGGAGGGCGCCGAGCCTCGCCGATCGCTTCTTTATCGCGCGCCTGTTGTCCACCGATGCATGGGGACGCAATGGCCGCAAGCTGCTGGGGCAGGGCTTTTACATCCGTTCCCACTGGCTGCGCATGCCGCCGATGATGCTCGCCCGCCATCTTCTGACCAAATGGCGCAAGGGGCATCGCCCCATTTAAGGTTTCATGGCCCGATCTAATGCTTCCAGGTGCGGAGCAGGGGCAGCATCTCGTCATAATGATCGATGAGCGCCGCGCCGCCCAGCTCGGCGGGCGGGCCATCGGCATAGCCGAAGCTGACGACAAGCGACGGGATGCCGAGCGCTGCCGCCGCTCGCGTGTCATTGCTCGAATCGCCCACGAACAGGCAGCGTCCGCCGCCCGCCTGCTCCACCATCGCCCGCAGCGGCGCGGGGTCGGGCTTAAGCACGCCCGTCGTATCCCCGCAGACGATTGTCTTGAAATAAGGCGTTAGCCCAAGCTGCTCGATCAGCGGCAGGGTGAAGCGCGCAATCTTGTTGGTGCAGAGCGCCAGCCTGACCCCGGCGCCGCGCAAGCTGTCCAAAGCCTCGATGGCGCCCGGATAGGGGCGGCTGTGGACCGCGACATGGGCCTCATAATAATCGAAGAGGATCGGCAACAGCCGCTCCAGCAGGTCGGGATCGTCATGCCCCGCTTCCGCAAGGGCGCGGCGCAGCATCACGCGCGCGCCGCTGCCCACAAAATGCCGCACCTGCTCGGTAGGGAAAGGCGGCAGGCCGATGGCGGCGATGGCGTGATTCAGCGCGGCGGCAAGATCCCCGGCGGTTTCCAGTAAGGTTCCGTCAACGTCAAATCCGATAAGGTCGAAAGCAAATCCAGTCATGGCGGGCTCATGCCCTCTGCGTTGTGGAATATGCAAGATAAACGTGGCAGAGGGCTAATGACGTCCTCCTCATGAACCAAGTTACAGGGAATCGGAATTGACCATCAGCCAACGCCCCCTCGCCGCCGTCATTCTTGCCGCCGGCCAGGGAACCCGCATGAAGTCCGGCAAGCATAAGGTATTGCACCCGGTGGCGGGCCGCCCGATGCTGCTGCATCTGCTGGCGGCGGTGGAGGCGCTGGGCGTCGATCGCAAGGTCGTGGTGGTGGGCGCGGGTCGCGATCAGGTCGAGGCGGCGGTCGCGGGGAAGGGCGTATCGATCGCGGTGCAGGAGCAGCAACTGGGCACGGGCCATGCCGTCGCGCAGGCGCATAACGCGCTTGCCGGTTTCGCGGGCGATGTGCTGATCCTTTATGGCGATGTGCCGCTGGTGCGGACCGAGACGATGCGCGCGATGATCGACCGGCTGAACCGGGGTGATGAGCCGCGCGCGGTGGTGCTGGGGTTCCGGCCCGGCGATCCAGCCGCCTATGGGCGCATCGTTGCCGACCAGCAGGGCGTGATTGGCAAGATGGTCGAATATAAGGATGCCTCGGCTGAAGAGCGGGCGATAACCCTTTGTAACAGCGGTCTTATGGCGGTGCGGTCGAGCGATCTCTTCGTGCTGCTCGACCGGATCGGCAATGACAATGCCGCCGGCGAATATTATCTGCCCGATATCGTGATGCTGCCCGGCGCGACCAGCGCGGTGATCGAGACCGATGCCGAGGAAGTCGCGGGCGTCAACAGCCGCATCGAACTGGCCGGGGCGGAGCGCATCTGGCAGGATCGCCGCCGCGAGGAAGCGATGCGCGAAGGCGTGACGCTGATCGCGCCGGAGACGGTGTTCTTCTCCCACGATACGGCCATCGCCCGCGACGTGGTGGTGGAGCCGCATGTGGTATTCGGCCCCGGCGCCGTGGTGGAAGAAGGCGCGACCATCCGCAGCTTCTCCCATGTCGAGGGAGCGACCATCGGCAAGGGCGCGGAAATAGGGCCTTATGCCCGCCTGCGGCCCGGTGCGCAGATCGGCAGCAAGGCCAAGGTCGGCAATTTCGTCGAGATCAAGAAGTCGGTGCTGGCGGACGGGGCGAAGGTCAACCATCTGTCCTATATCGGTGACGCCGATGTGGGGGCGGGGGCCAATATCGGCGCGGGGACGATCACCTGCAATTATGACGGTTTCTTCAAATATCGCACCCAGATTGGCGCGGGGGCCTTTATCGGCTCCAACAGCGCGCTGGTCGCGCCGGTGAAGGTGGGCGAGGGCGCGATCGTCGGCGCAGGCAGCGTGCTGACCGCCGATGTTCCGGCCGATGCGCTAGCGCTCGTCCGCGCGCCGCAAACCGAAAAGCCCGGCTGGGCGAAGAGATTTCGCATGACCATGCAAGAACGAAAGGCAAAAAGTTAAATGTGCGGCATTATCGGTATAGTCGGCAAGGAAGAGGTCGCCGATCGCCTTCTTGATGGTCTGCGCCGTCTCGAATATCGCGGCTATGACAGTGCCGGGGTGGCGAGTGTCCATGACGGCGCGATCGAGCGCCGCCGCGCGGAGGGCAAGCTCGCTAATCTCGCCAAGGAATTGTTCGCCGAGCCGCTGCCGGGCACGACCGGCATCGCCCACACCCGCTGGGCGACCCATGGCGCGCCGACCACCAGCAATGCTCATCCCCATGCGACGGGAGAAGTCGCGCTGGTCCATAACGGGATCATCGAGAATTTTAAGCCTCTGCGCGCCGAACTTATGGCGCGGGGCCGCCATTTCGACAGCCAGACCGATACCGAGGTCGTCGCCCATCTGGTGAGCGAGCTTGTCGAGCAGGGCGCCAGCCCGCAGGACGCGGTGAAGCAGGTGCTTCCCCGCCTTCATGGCGCCTTCGCGCTGGCGATCCTGTTCCGCGCTCATCCCGATCTGCTGATCGGCGCGCGTCTGGGGTCGCCGCTGGTCGTCGGCTATGGCGACGGCGAAACCTATCTGGGTTCCGACGCGCTGGCGCTGGCGCCGCTGACCCAGCGCATTGCCTATCTGGAGGAGGGCGACTGGGTCGTCATCACCCGCGACGGCGCGCAGATTTACGACCGCGACAATGTTCCGGTCGAGCGGCCGGTGACGCTGTCGGGCGTTTCCGGCGCGATGATCGACAAGGGCAATCATCGCCACTTCATGGCGAAGGAAATTTACGAGCAGCCGGTCGTCGTCGCCCAGACGCTGCGGTCCTATTTGCGGCGGATGGACAATCAGGTCGCGCTGCCGGACATGGATTTCGATCTGGCGGGCGTGAAGCGCATCACCATCGTCGCTTGCGGCACCAGCTTCTATGCGGGGCTGATCGCCAAATATTGGTTCGAGAGCTTCGCGCGGGTGCCGGTCGACATCGATGTGGCGAGCGAGTTCCGCTATCGCGATCCGGTGCTGGAGCCGGGCGGGCTGGCGCTGTTCATCAGCCAGTCGGGCGAGACCGCCGATACTCTGGCCGCCTTGCGCCATGCCAAGGCGGAAAAGCAGATCATCGCCGTGGTCGTCAACGTGCCGACCAGCTCCATGGCGCGGGAGGCCGATCTGCTGCTGCCGACCCATGCGGGGCCGGAGATCGGCGTCGCCTCGACCAAGGCCTTTACCTGCCAGCTTGCCGTGCTCGCTGCGCTGGCGGCCAATCTGGCGCGGGCCAAGGGGCGGTTGAATGCTGAGGAGGAAGCGGAGATCGTCGCCCATCTTTCCGAAGCCCCCGCCGCGATGAACAGCGCGCTCTCCCATGACGGCGAGATAGAGGCGATGGCGCATTTGATCGCCCCGGCGCGGGACGTCCTTTATCTCGGGCGCGGGCAGGATTATCCGCTGGCGATGGAAGGGGCGCTAAAGCTCAAGGAAATCAGTTATATCCACGCCGAAGGTTATGCGGCGGGAGAGATGAAGCATGGCCCGATCGCGCTGATCGACGATGCCGTGCCGGTGATCGTGATCGCACCGTCCGGCCCGCTCTTCGAAAAGACCGTCTCCAACATGCAGGAGGTGCAAGCGCGGGGCGGCAAGGTGGTGCTGATTTCCGACGCCAAGGGGATTGCCGAAGCAGGCGAAGGCTGCCTTGCGACGATCGAGATGCCGCAGGTCCATCCGCTCATCGTGCCGCTGGTCTATGCGGTGCCGGTGCAGCTGCTCGCCTATCATGTCGCGGTGTCGAAGGGGACCGATGTGGACCAGCCGCGCAACCTCGCCAAATCGGTGACGGTGGAATAGCTTTTCGCCAGGCGGCAAAGCCCAAAAAATCGGGCCGGCCCTTGGAAGGGACCGGCCCGAAGGGGAGCCATCACAGGATCAGAAATCGGCTCGCAAGGTGAGGCCATAGGTGCGCGGGTCGCCGGGATGTCCGGCGATAAGGCCGGTATTACCGGATGTTACCGCAAGCTGCTCATAATATTTCTTGTCGAACGCATTGCGGACCCAGCCATAGATATTGAAGCCCTTGTCCGCGCGGAAGCCTAGGCGGAAGTTGCTCAGTGAATAGCCCGCGATATCGGTATAGGCCGAGCGCGAGGCATTGGACGAGAATTTGGAGCGATAGCTGCCATCATAGCCGAGATAGACCTGCCCTTCCTGCCCCAGCAGGGTGACGGGCAGATTATATTCAGCGCCGAACGAGAAGGCCCAGCGCGAAATCCCCGGCAGCCACTGGCCCGAGATATCGCAATTGGCCGGGCTGATGCCGCCTGCCGTCCCCGGCGCGCTCGGCGTCTGGCCCGCCGTCGCGGTGGTGCCGCCCGACAGTTCCGGCGGGCAGGGCGCGTCCGTGAACTTCACATAGTCGTGATCGGTGAAGGCGCCGTTCGCATAGGCGTTGAAGCGATCCGAGGGACGCACGGAGAGGTCGGCCTCGATCCCGCGCACGCGCACCTTGTCGGCATTGGCGAGATAGCCGCGCAAAACGCCCAGCTGGCCATTGGTGACATTGGCCTGGAAGTCCTTGATTTCCGTCCAGAAGCCGGTGAGGTTGAAGGTTGCGCGGCGATCCCAGAACTGGGTCTTGAGGCCCAGCTCGAAATGATTGACCTTCTCCGGCTTCACCGATCCGGCTGCGAGGATCGGATTGCCATTGGCATCCGCAGGCACGCCGTTCAGGTTGACGCCGCCCGATTTGAACGAGCGCGCATAGGTCGCATAGGCGAGGATATCGGGCGCCAGTTCATAGGACGCGTTGAGATCGTAGGAGAGATTCCAGTCGCTGAAACGCGGCTCGAAATGCTGGGGCGCGAGCACCGCATATTGGGCGGCGATCCGGCTGTCGGTCCTGCTGGCCGCGAAGGTCACGGCCTGACCGTTGCCGTTGGTCACGACCGAGTCATAAAGGCCCTTCTTCTTGTCATAATTGACTCGCAGGCCCGATTGGAGCTTCAGCTTGTCGGTGATCTTCCAGCCGAGCTGCCCGAATAGCGCCAGGCTGGTATTGTCGAGGCGGATATCGTTGATCGCCGTCAGCCCGTTGAGCACACTCGGATCGTTGGCGAGCGCGCTGCTCGGCGCGATCAGCCAGCGGCTGGCCGCCGGTCCCTGCACCTGTGAGCCGCTGGTGCGGATTTCCTGATAGAAGCCGAAGGCGCCGACGACGAAATCGAAATGCTTGCCTTCCTGCGCGTAGCGCAACTCCTGCGTCCATTGCTTCTGCTGGGTGGGGTTCTGCGATTTGACGGTGATGGGCAGGCCGGTGAAATCGCGGTCGTTGGAGGGCTGCCAGTCCCAGTAGCGATAGGCGCTGACCGAGGTGAGCGTGCCCGCCCCCAATTCCCATTCGGCGCGCAGCGACAGGCCGCCGATCTCATTGCGCGCCTTCAGCGCGGCGTCGAGATCGGTCACGCGGTCAAAGGCGTCCGTGCTCGGCACCTGATAGCCCTGAGCGGCGGCCAGCGCCGCATATTGGCGGTTGGTGGCGCGCTGGGTGCTGCCAACGCGGGCATAGATCTGCACGCAGCAATTCGGGTTCTGAAGGCTGTAGTCGCCCGACAGGGTAAGCGCGAGGCTCTCCGTCGGCTTCCACAGCACCGCGCCGCGCAGGCCGAGATTGTCCTGCGAATTCACATGCTGGTTGGTGGCGGCATTGTAGATGGTGCCATGCCGGTCGGTGGTCGAAACGCCCAGCCGCACCGCGACCGTCTCGCCGAGCGGGCCGGAGACGGACGCCTTGGCCTGCTTGAAACCGAGATTGCCGACGGAGATTTCGGCGCGGCCCTCAAAATCGAAGCTCGGCGCCCGGGTGGTGATGTTGATGGCGCCTGCCGTGGTGTTCTTGCCATAGAGCGTGCCCTGCGGGCCGCGCAGCACCTCGATCTGCTCGATATCGACGAAATCCAGCGTCGCGGAGGCCACGCGGTTATAATAGACCTGATCGACATAGATGCCGACGCCCTGTTCGATGCCGTCATTGGTGAGGCCGAAGGGCGCGCCGAGACCGCGAATGTTGATCGCGGAATTGCGGGGGTTGGAGGAATAGAATTGCAGCGTGGGCTGAAGCTGCTGCAAGCGCGCCACGTTGAAGCTGCCGCTATTGTCGAGCGTGTCCGCGGTCACGACCGAAATGGCGAGCGGCACCTCCTGCACCGATTCGGCGCGGCGTCGTGCCGTCACCGTGATTTCGGAAAGGTCCGACGCGTCGGGCGCTGCGGCTGCCGCAGTCGCGACGGTCAGCGCCGGTGACCCGGTATCCTCCGCCTGCGCGCTGCCCGATGC
>CAYLKZ010000031.1:0-20966 GCA_964384275.1 uncultured Sphingobium sp.
ACGGCGCTGCGGTTGCCCGGTTGCATCGGCAATAGCGCGAACGGGCCGCCGGGATAGAAAATCTCATAAGCGGTATTGGCGTGGGGCACCTCATGGGTGATCGCGCTCACCATCGCGACATGATTATATTTCCATTGGGCAACCGTGATGCCCGCCGCTTCGCGCGTCGGACTGGCGCGGCCTTCCGCCCCCACCAGCAGTGATCCGCGCAGCTCCGCCCCGCTGGCCAGCGTCACGCTGACGCCATCCAATGTGCGCTCCACATGGGTGGCCCTGTCGGGCTGGAACAGCGTCAGATGCCCGGCGGCGAGCGAGGCTTCGCGCAGGGCGAGGCGCGTCTCGCGATTTTCGAACATGATGCCCATCGGCCCGCCATCTTCCTGCGGCGGGGCGAAATCGAGCGCGCCCGGTTGCAGGCCATCCGACACCCAGATGCGGTCGATCGGGCAGCCCTTGCCTTCCAGCCGTTCGCCGATGCCGATCGCCTGAAACAGTTGCCAACTCGCGCTCGAAATGGCGGAGACGCGCCCGTCGAATTGCGGGGCGAGGGTGGAGACGGGATCGGCCGGGTCCACCACCGCGCAGGCGACGCCATGGCGCGACAGGCCTATGCCGAGCGTCAGGCCGACAAGGCCGCCGCCCATGATGATGACATCGAAATGCTGTGCCATTGCTCGCCGCCTTCCTGCTATCCCGCTATTATGCCGCCGCCGTGCCGCCGACGGTGAGGCCGTCGATCAGCAGCGTGGGCTGGCCGACGCCGGCGGGCACGCTCTGGCCGCCCTTGCCGCACATGCCGACCCCTTCGTCGAGCGCCAGATCGTTGCCGATGCCGATGATCTTGCCCATCGCGGTGGGGCCGTCGCCGATCAGCGTAGCGCCCTTGATCGGGTCGCCGATCTTGCCGTCTTTCACCCGATAGGCCTCGGTGCAGGAAAAGACGAACTTGCCCGACACGATATCGACCTGCCCGCCGCCGAAGCTCTTGGCGAAGATGCCGTCCTTGACGCGGGAGAGCAGCTCGGCGGGGTCGTCCTCGCCGCTGCGCATGAAGGTGTTGGTCATGCGCGGCATCGGCGCATGGGCGTAGCCTTCGCGGCGGCCGTTGCCGGTGGGCGCGACGCCCATCAGCCGGGCGTTGAGGCGGTCCTGCATATAGGAGCGCAGGATGCCGTCCTCGATCAGGATATTCTCCTGCGTGGGCGTACCCTCGTCATCGATGGAGAGCGAACCGCGCCGGTTCATGATGCTGCCGTCATCGACCACGGTGACGCCTTTGGCCGCGACCTGCTGGCCGATGCGGCCGGAAAAGGCGGAGGTGCCCTTGCGGTTGAAATCGCCTTCGAGGCCATGGCCGACTGCCTCATGCAGCAGCACGCCGGGCCAGCCGGGGCCGAGCAGCACCGTCATCTCGCCCGCGGGCGCGGCGACCGAGCGCAGGTTGACGCGCGCCTGCGCCAGCGCCTCGTCGATGGCGCGGTTCCACACCGCCTCGCCCATCACCCCGTCATAGAGATAGCGCCCGCCAATGCCGAAGCTGCCCGTTTCGCGGCGGCCATTTTCCTCAAGGATCACCGAGACGTTGAGGCGCACGAGCGGGCGGATGTCGGTGGCGATGAAGCCATCGGCGCGCACGATTTCCACCATCGACCAGCTTCCCGACAGGCCGACCGACACCTGCGCGACGCGGGGGTCGCGGGCGCGGGCGGCGGCGTCGATGGTCGCGCAAAGGTTCACCTTGTCCGCGAACGGCACCAGTTCCAGCGGATTTGCGTCGGTATAGAGATGGCGGTTGGTGCGCTGCGGCGGCGGGGCGGGGGGCTGGTTCGCCGGATCGAGCAGCGCCAGCGTCTGCGCCGCCCGCGTGATGGCCGCCTGGCTGATCTCGTTCGCATGGGCGAAGCCGGTCGTCTCGCCCGACACGCCGCGCAGGCCGAAGCCCTTGTCAGTCGAATAATCGGCGGTTTTCAACCGACCGTCATCGAAGCCGAAGGCTTCGGTGGCGCGATATTGCAGATATAGCTCGCCGTCGTCGCAGCCGGAAAGTGCGGCTTTGGTAAGGCGCAGCGCGCCATCGGGGTCGAGCTGCCCGTCGCGATAGAGCAGGCCGCGCGCATCGGTGAAGGACGAAGCGAGAGAGGTATCGGTCATGCCCACCGATATAGTGGGTTCAGGCCGTCGCGCCACCCTCAATCGTGCTTGCCTGCGCGGCGGGCGCGATATCGACAGGGCCGCCGATCAGCACGAAGCGGCGATCGCAATAGCCGCAGTCGACATAGCCCTTTTCGTCGATTTCGAGATAGACGCGGGGGTGGCCGAGCGCGGCGGGAATGTCCCCCGACCCGTCACAGGAAACGCGGTGCTTGGCGGTGCGGATGGTTTCAGGCGGCTGGATCATGGAAAGGGCCTCTAACACCGCGCGCGCGCGTCGGCAATATCGCAGATGATCCCGAAGGCGGGCTTCTTTTCTTTCTTTGCGCCCCTTCTTTTTAGACGCTATGAACCGCCGATGATCGAGAACAGCACAACAGAAGCCGCGATCGAGATAGAGGGGCTTACCAAGGTCTATAAAGGCGGCAAGCGCGCGCTTGACGATGTGAGCCTTGCCATTCCGCGTGGGCAGATTTTCGGTCTGCTCGGCCCCAATGGCGCGGGCAAATCGACGATGATCAACATCTTGGCGGGCCTCGTCACGAAGACGGCGGGCAGCGCGCGGATCTGGGGCTTCGACATAGACGAGCATCCGCGCAACGCGAAGAACAGCATCGGCATCGTCAATCAGGAAATCCTGTTCGATCCCTTCTTCACGCCGTTCGAGACGCTGGAGAATCAGGCGGGCTATTATGGCGTGCCCAAGGCACAGCGGCGGACGATGGAGTTGCTGCGCGCCGTGCATCTGGAAGACAAGGCGGACGCCTATGCCCGCACGCTGTCGGGCGGCATGAAGCGGCGGCTGATGGTCGCCAAGGCGATGGTCCATTCGCCGCCGATCCTCGTCCTCGATGAACCCACGGCGGGCGTGGATATTCTGCTGCGCCAGCAGTTGTGGGAATATGTGCGCGGCCTTAACGAGCAGGGCGTGACGATCGTTCTCACCACCCATTATCTGGAGGAGGCCGAGGAACTGTGCGATCGCATCGCGATCATCAACCACGGCCGCCTCATCGCCAACAAGCCGACGCGGGAATTGATCGGCATGGCGCAGGAAAAGATCGTCCGCGTGACCGTCGACCGCCCGATCGATCAGGTGATCGACCATCTGCCCGAGCATCCCAGCTTCGACAAGGTGGAGCGGGTGGGGGACCAGATGCTCGCGATCAGCTATCACAAGAACCGGACCAATGCGGGCGAGGTGCTATCGGCGGTCAACGCGATGGGCTTTCACATCATCGACGTGGCCACGCGGGAGCCGGATCTGGAGGATGTGTTCCTCAACCTGACGGCCCCGGTCGATTGACACCCGGATAAACGGAGCGGCGCAACACCCCATGCCCAAGGAATATGACGTCATCATCATCGGGTCCGGCGCCGCCGGGCTGACCGCCGCGATCCATCTGGCGCAGGACAAGAAGGTGCTGGTGATCGCCAAGGGCGCGCTGGACGGCGGGTCCACCGCCTGGGCGCAGGGCGGCATCGCCGCCGTGCTCGACGCGGGCGACAGTTTCGAGCAGCATGTCGAGGATACGATGATCGCGGGCGCGGGCCTCAACGACCGCGCGACGGTGGAATTCGTCGTCTCCCACGCCCCCGCCGCGATCGAGGAACTGGCGCGGCTCGGCGTGCCGTTCAACGAGGGCGAGGAGTTCGGCGAGCGCTGGCACCTGACGCGAGAGGGCGGCCATTCGCACCGCCGCATCGTCCATGTCGATGATGCGACGGGCGCGGCGGTGCAGAAGGCGCTGGTCGCCGCAGCACAGGCCAATCCCAATATCACGCTGCTGCCCGATATGGTCGCCGTGGACCTCATCACCAGCCGCCATGCGGAGCGCTATTCGGGCGATGGGCATGTCTGGGGCGTCTATGCGTTCAACCGCCGGACCAAGAAGGTGGAGGCCTTTGTCGGTCGCGCCACGATCCTCGCGACGGGCGGGGCGGGGCGCGCCTACCTCTTCTCCACCGCGCCGCGCGGGGCGACGGGGGATGGCATCGCCATGGCGTGGCGCGCGGGCTGCCGCGTCTCCAACATGGAGATGAACCAGTTCCACCCGACCTGCCTCTATAATCTGGAGGTGAAGAACTTCCTCATCACCGAGGCGGTGCGTGGCGAGGGCGGCCTGCTCAAGCTCCCCCTTGGCGTGCCGGGCGGCGGGGAGCGTTTCATGGACGCCTTCGACGCGCGCGGAGAGCTGGCCCCGCGCGATATCGTCGCCCGCGCGATCGACCATGAGATCAAGCGCCTCGGCCTCGATTATGTGCACCTCGACATCAGCCATAAGCCGCCGGAATTCGTGAAGGAGCATTTCCCGACCATCCATGCGCGGCTGCTCGATCTCGGTATCGACATCACGAAGGAACCGATCCCGATCGTGCCCGCGCAGCATTATACCTGCGGCGGGGTCATCATCGACCTTGATGGGCGCACCGACCTGCCGGGCCTGTATGCGGCGGGCGAAGTGACCGAAAGCGGCCTGCACGGCGCCAATCGCCTCGCGTCGAACAGCCTGCTCGAATGTCTCGTCTTTGGCGAGGCGGCGGCGCTGCATATCTGCGAGCATTGGGACGAACTGCCGATCCCGCCCGCGATCCGGGCCTGGGACGAAAGCCGCGTCACCGACAGCGACGAGGAAGTGATCGTCCAGCATAACTGGAAGGAAATCCGCCGCTTCATGTGGGATTATGTGGGCATCGTCCGCACCACCAAGCGGCTGGAGCGCGCCCAGCACCGCATCGACCTGCTGTCGAGCGAGGTGGACGAATATTACGGCAATTTCCGCGTGTCGCCGGACCTTATTGAACTGCGCAACCTTGTCGATGTCGCGCGGCTCATCATCCGCTCTGCGCTGAAGCGCAAGGAGAGCCGGGGGCTGCATTATACGCTGGATTATCCCGACATGCTGCCGGTGCCGGAGGATACGGTGCTGGCGCCCTGACGCGACGCCGGGGTAGGATGCGGGGGCAGGAAGAGAAAGGAGATTTTCTCATGACGGATGTCGCCGCCAACTGGTTCGATCAGGGTGGGGAAGGATATTCCCGCTATCGCCCCGATTATCCCGAAGCGCTCGGCCGCTATCTGCGCTCTCAGGCCCCCGATGGGCGGCTGGCGGTCGATGTCGGCTGCGGCACCGGGCAATTGACGCAATTGCTGGCGCGCTTTTTCGACCGGGTGACAGGCACTGACCCCAGCGCCGATCAGCTCGCGCACGCGGCAGCGGCGGATGGCGTCGAATATCTTTGCGCGCCTGCGGAAAATCTTGGACTGGAGGCGGGCAGTGCGAGCCTCATCACCGCCGCGCAGGCCGCGCACTGGTTCGATCTGCCGGCCTTCTATGCCGAAGCCCGGCGTATCGCCAAGCCGGGCGCCGTCCTCGCGCTCATCAGCTATGGCGTGCCGGTGCTGGATGAGACGGCGCTTGATGCGCGGTTCGCCGCCTTTTATCATGGGGAGATCGGCCCATACTGGCCGCCCGAAAGGCAGATGGTGGACACTGGCTATGCCGGTCTCGATTTCCCTTTCGAGAAACTGACGCCGCCGCCGCTGCGGATCGAGCGCCGCTGGAAGGCGGGCGAGTTTCTGGGCTATATCTCCACCTGGTCTGCGGTGCGCCGCGCGCGGGAGGCCGGACGCGAGGATATTCTTTCGCGCTTCGCCGCCGAATTCCTGCCGCTCTGGGGGGAGGAAGACCGCGAGCGGCTCATCTGCTGGCCGGTCGCCATGCGTATCGGCAAGATTGCATGATATCCCGCTTCCCCGGTCCCTATGAACCGGGGAAGCGGGTCATGGTCAGATTCCGACGCGCAGCGTCAGGCGGATATCGCGCCCGGCGAGCGGCGCATAATCCTTCATCACGCTGGCGGCGCGGCGGGCCACTACATCGAAGATATTGTTCGCCGACAGGGTAAGGCTGGTGTCGCTGCTGCCGAAGGGGCGCAGGCTGATCGAGGCATTGACCAGCGTATAGGCGGGCGTCGTCGTCTCCAGTCCGGCCACGCGCTTCTGCGCGAAGCCATGCTCTATCTCGGCGCGGCCGGTCCAGCGGGCATTGGCTGCTTCCACGCCGCCTTGCAGGCGCAAGGGCGGGATGAGCGGGGCAGGCCCTTCGCCAACGATGCGGGCGCGGACATAATCCGCCGACGCATCGAGCGTCAGCCGGGTCTCGTCCCAGCGCGCCAGCGTGGCGCTGGCCTGCGCCTCGAAGCCATAAGTGCGGGCATCGGCCTGCGCATAAAGATAGCAGGGAAATTCCAGCTCCGTCGCGCCGCTGGCGGCAAGGCAGGCGTCGTCGGCCACGAGGCTGTTGTAGATATAGCCGCTGAACCAGTTGTAGAAGCCGCTCAGCGCCAGTGTATAATTCTGGCCGGAACCGCGCAGGCTGGCCTCCATGCCCCAATTCTTCTCTTTGCCGAAGCCTGGGTCGCCCAGTTCATAAGCCTGCGTGCCCGCATGGGGGCCGCGCGCGAACAGCTCCTCGGCTGAAGGGGCGCGCTCGGAACGGACGAGGGTGACGCCCACGCGCCAGTCCGGCGCCACGGCATAGCTCGCCCCGGTGGAGAAGGACAGGGCATCGAAGCTGCGCGTCAGCGGGCTGTCATAGCCCAGATCCTCATCAGCGCTGGCCGCCGCCCGGCTATGCTCATAGCGCCCGCCCGCTTCCAGCCGCAGCGCGCCCAGATCCAGCGCCTGCAAGGTGAACAGGCCGAATTGCGTGGCGCGGGTCGCGGGCAGGAACTTTTCCTCGCCGATGACGTGGAAGTCGCGGGCGAGGAACTGCGCGCCGATCACGCCGTCCCAGCCGCCGCGATTCGCCTGCACCATCTCGGCGCGCGCCTCCAATCCCTTGTTGTAGAAGGTGGTGCCGACCGTGCCGTCCTCTTCCAATTCCTGATGGCGGTAATCGGCGAACCCGGCGCGGAAGCGGATGCGGTCCACAAAGGCGCCATCGGGGTGAAGCTCCGCCCGTACATCGGCGCGGGTCTGCTTCATATGCAGGCGCACCTGCTCGGCCTCCTCGCCGGGTTCCAGCGCATAGCGCACCGGCACGCCATAGAGATTATCGATATGGTTGACCGACACGCCGAGATCGCCGCCGTCGCCGACATAGGCAAGCGCGCCCGCGATTTCCCAGCTTTCCGCGCCGCTATTGGGAAGGTCGCCCTTCAGGCCCGCCAGTGCCGCGATATCGGGATCGGCGCTCGCCGCCGCCTCGCGCCGCAGCGCCGGGGTGAGGATAGAGCCGCCGGTGCGCATGTCGTCGCTTTTCGACCAGCTGCCGTCGATATGGGCGACGAAGCCGCCGCCGATCGGCGCCTCGGCCCTGCCCGACAGCGTGCGCTCGTTGGCGGCCGAGCCATAGGTCGCGATGCCTTCCACATGCAGCGCCTCGTCCGGCACATGATGCGGGATGCGGGAGTCGATCACATTGACCACGCCGCCGATTGCGCTCGATCCATAGAGCAGCGCCGCCGGGCCGCGCAGCACCTCCACCCGCTCGGCGGTGAGGGGATTGATCGCGACCGCATGATCGACCGAGGTGTTGGAAACGTCGAAACTGCCGATCCCGTCGGTCAGCACGCGCACGCGCTCGCCCTGAAGGCCGCGCAGGATCGGGCGGCTGGCATGGGGGCCAAAGGAAGTCGAGGAAACGCCCGGCTGCCGGGCCAGCGTCTCGCCGATCGTGCCGCGCAATTCGCGGGCCAGCGTCTCGCCGGAGACGACCGAAATGCCCGCCAGCATATCCTGCTGCGTGCGGGGGATGAGGGCCGTCACCACAATCTCCCGCGGCAGGTGCTGATGATGATCGTCAACGGCCTGATCGGCGCGCGCGAGGGTAGGGAAGGAAGCGAGTGCGCTGGTGGCGAAGAGGAAGAGAAAGGCAGGCTTGGAGTGCAGGCAAGAAATCATGAGGGGCGATCCTGTTTTTTCTTACCCTATCTGTGATGATACAACATATCAAATGCAAAAATTGCAACCACGCGGCAGGAAATCATCCCGCGGCAGCATCGATGCGTCTATCGGAACAGAAATTCCGCCAGCGCCAGCAGCGCCGGATCGTTGCCGAGGTCGGGGCGCACCGCCTGACGAACCTGCACTTGCGGCAGTCCCTGCGCGAAATTGAGGCGGGTGATGCCGGGCATCTTGCCGAAATCCCGCGCCGTGGAACCGAACGCCGCGAAATAGCAGGGCTGGCGCTGCACCTGCTTCATGATCTCATAGAGATTGTCGGTTTCAAGCAGAGCAGGGCCGACATCCAGCCCGCAGCGAGCCAGCGCCTCCTCTGCCAGATCGCGCGCCATGGTGCCGGGCGCCAGCGCGATATAGGGGACGGCGGCAAGATCCTCCGCCAGCGTGGCATCCTTGCGCGCGAGGGGGTGATCCTTGCCGACGAAAAGGGAGATGCGCTCGCTCCACGCATAGCGGCTGGCGATGCCTTCCGGCTCTTCCAGCGCATAGAAATAGGCGATATCGGCCTGCTTGCGCGCGAAGAGATCCTGCACCCGATGGGCGTCCATGCTGTCGAGGTGCAGGGTGATGCCGATATCGGGACTGGCCTCCTCGAAGGCGACGAGGGCCTCCTGAAAATGACTGAAAATCGCCGGATGGGACGCGAGCATGATATGGCGGAGCGGCTCCGGGCGGGAAGGCTGGGTCTTGCCCTGCGGTCTTTCCGCCGCCGGGCTCTCTTTCATGTCGTCGCGGCTGGCAGGGCGCGGGGGAGAAAGGCGCGGGGCCTGTTCCTGTTCTTCCTTCCCCTCCTCTTCGATATTCTCCGCAGGGGCGAAACGGGGGCGGAAGGAGGGAGCTTCCGCTTCCTCTTCCACAGGTGAAGGGCGCGCGTATGGCCTATCCTCGACAGGTTCCTCGCCGACCTCCTCAATTTCCTCCTCATCCTCGTCCTCGTCCAGATCGCCTGGCAGTTCCCCGGCGAGCAGGCCGTTGATCCAGCGTTCCTGCGCGTCGAGCGTCAGCGCACCCAGCGCCTTGACGATCTTCGATCCCGTCTCGGTCAGCTCGACGCTGCTTCCCGCCGTCGCGAAGAGGCGGCAACCCAATCGCTCCTCCAGCCGGTCCATCGCCGCCACCACATCGGCGGCGGGCAGTTTCAGGGTGCGGGCGGTGGTGGCGATATTTCCGGACGCGATAAGCTGGGCCAGGATGTCGAATTGCTGGATGACGGATAGGGTCATGCCCCGACGATAGGGCAACCCGTGCCGGAGCGTAAGGGCTATTCTCGGCCAAATCCCGCAACGGGCGAACGAAGGTGCCTTCCCCCGCTAAAATGGAGCGAGCCACGAATTTGCCGTTGACGCAGGATAGCGGGGCATGGCAAAGCGCTGCCCTGCAAGCGGGTATAGCTTAGTGGTAAAGCCCTAGCCTTCCAAGCTAGTTATGCGGGTTCGATTCCCGCTACCCGCTCCACCGTTACCATACATATGCTCTTTCATGCCTTCCCCGGCAATTTTGCGCTTCACCGCAGAACCCAACGCCCGTCCGGGCGTTGTCCCTTCCGGAACAGGCGTGCCCGCATCTCGGCGGGGCGCCGTCAGGAAGGAGATGCGCGATGGCTCTCAAGGCACTGGCCCTCAATTGCACGCTCAAAGCCGGTGAGGAGCCTTCCTCGACCGACAGCATGATCGCGGTGTTGAAGGACGCGTTTGCCGGCCATGATGTCGAGGTGACGGAAACAGTGCGGGTCGTCTCCCTCGATATCCGGCCGGGCGTCACCTCGGATGAGGGGGAAGGGGACCAGTGGCCCGGATTGCGGGAAAAGATCCTCGCGCATGATATTCTGATAATGGGCGGGCCGATCTGGCTAGGGCAGGTCGGCAGCGTCGCCAAGCGTGTGCTTGAAAGGATGGACGCCTTTCTGGATGAGACGGACGATCAGGGAAGGATGCCAAGCTACGGCAAGGTGGCGGTGGTGGCGATCGTCGGCAATGAGGACGGGGCGCATGGTTCTTCGGCCCAGCTTTTTCAGGCGCTCAATGATGTCGGCTGGACCATTCCGGCCGTGGCCGCCTGCTATTGGGTCGGCGAGGCGATGGGATCGACCGATTTCAAGGATCTTGAGCGGACGCCGGAAAAGGTGAAGCAAACCGCGAAGATGGTGGCCGCGAACGCTGCGCATCTTGCCGCTCTTCTTAAGGCCCGGCCCTATCCGGGCTGAACGGCATCGGCGTCGAACCGGCGCACCACGGACAAGAGGCAAGCGCCTGCCCCGGCGCCGGAACGACGGGGCAGGCGAATGGATCAGCCCTCGCCCATGCCCTCGGCGGGTTGAGGCGCGGCACCGGCGCGCACGCATTCCGCGATCCGGCGCCCCACATCGGCGTCGATGCTTTTCCAATAGTCAAGGGCGCGGCTCAGCACCGGCTCGCGTACGCCGCCAAGGAGGCTGCCCGCCACCTGATCGACCAGTTGCTGGCGCTGATCGTCGTTGAACACCTCGCGCACCAATATGCCCGGCTGGGTGAAGTCGTCATCCTCGGCGCGCAGCGTATAGGCCTGCCGCACCATGGCGCCGTCCGCTTCCCAGCCGTCCTGCATCGCACCCGTCTCGTCCGCCCAGGGGCGCCCGCCGCTGTTGGTCGCATAGACCGGCGCATTGCCGGTGTGATGATAGTTCATCGGCCCGTCGATCATATAGCTGTTGACCGGAACCTTGGGCTGATTGACCGGCAACTGGTGGAAATTGGCGCCGATGCGATTTCGCTGGGCATCATTATAGGCAAAGGCGCGGCCCAGCAGCATCTTGTCGGGCGAAAGGCCGATGCCCGGCACGGTGTTGCCCGGCGAGAAGGCGGCCTGCTCGATCTGCGCGAAGAAATTTTCCGGATTGCGGTTCAGCGTCATGACGCCGACCTTGATGAGCGGATAATCCTTGTGCGACCATGTCTTGGTGAGGTCGAAAGGATTGATGCGGTAGGTCTTGGCCTCCTCATAGGGCATCACCTGCACCGACATCGTCCATTGCGGATAATCGCCGCGCGCAATCGACTCGAACAGGTCGCGGCGGTGGAAATCGGCGTCGCTGCCGGACATCGCCGCCGCCTCGGCATTGGTGAAGAATGCCATGCCCTGATGGGTGTGGAAATGATATTTCACCCAGAATTTCTCGCCCGCGGCATTGATCCACATATAGGTGTGAGAGCCATAGCCGTTCATGTTGCGCCAGGTGCGGGGCAGGCCACGCACACCCATCAGATAGGTCACCTGATGCGCTGTTTCCGGGTTATTGGTCCAGAAATCCCACTGCATATGATTGTCGCGCAGGCCGGAATCGGGCAGGCGCTTCTGGCTGCGGATGAAATGCGGGAATTTCATCGGATCGCGCACGAAGAAGACCGGCGTGTTGTTGCCGACGAGGTCGTAATTGCCTTCGGACGTATAGAATTTAAGGCTGAAGCCGCGCACATCGCGCCAGGTGTCCGGGCTGCCCTGTTCCCCCGCCACGGTGGAGAAACGCGCGAGCATATCGGTGGCGGCGCCCTTCTGGAACAGCGCGGCCTTGGTGTAGGCGGAGACATCCCCGGTCGTTTCGAACGTGCCGAACGCGCCCGACCCCTTGGCGTGGGGCTGGCGCTCGATCACCTTTTCGCGATTGAAATGCGCCATCTGTTCCAGAAAATGCACATCATGGAGCAGGATCGGCCCATCTGCGCCGATCGTCAGGGAATTGCGATCGCTGGGCGCGGGCGCGCCGGTCGTCATGGTCGAGGCATGAGAGGTGTCCACGCCCCCGGAGGTTTTCGCATCGGTCATGTCGCTATCTCCATTCATCCTTATGAGGCTCTCTGGTGGAGGGCCAGATTATCGCTTCTTTTCCGGATAACGGCCGCGCCGATCCATCCGCAGGCTACCCCATTTGCGCGGGGAGTGCCACCTTCATGGCACCTGATGCCGCGTGAGCCTTCAATGACTGGAATCAATATATTGCAATGTGATGGCAGGAGGGTCGCAGCTTCTGGCTGAGCGTCTGCCGTACCGGAACCGGGCGCTGCGCAAGGGCGTTGACCTTTCCGACAACATGAAAAGCGAGGAGCGCCTGCTTGAAAATCCCGTCCTTTCTCTCGACCGCCTTTCTCCTCTCCCTTGCGGCCTGCCAGGCCCCCACCGAACCAGAACAGCCAGCCAAACCAGCGGAAAAGCCCTCTCCCAATGCGCAATATGAAGCCCTGCGTTTCGCCGATGCGCCGGGTGGCGGCGGCAATTTCGCACCGCCCGCGACGATGCAGCTGGAAGTCGTCCTCGACCGGCTCGGTTTTTCGAGCGGGGTGATCGACGGTAAGGCGACTCCTTTTGACGCGCTGGCGTTAAAGGGCTTTCAGGCGGCCAATGGGCTTAAGGAAAGCGGCGTTCTGGATGACGCGACGAAGGCTGCGCTGGAACGCTGGAAGGATGTGGCGGCGACGCGGCTGGTCACGATCCCCGCCGCCTTCGCCAACGGGCCGTTCGTGCCCGACCTGCCGAGCCAGAGCGCGGCGCAGGCCAGATATGAACATCTGGGCTATCGCGATCTGGCCGAAGCGCTTGCCGAGAGGTTCCATACCACGCCCGAGACGCTGAAGGCGCTGAACGGGCCGGAGATGAAGCTCGGCCCCGGCGCCGTTATTCGCGTGCCTAATATCGCCGATGTCGATGTGTCGCAGCTGGGCGAGGATGCGCGCGGCTGGAACCGGAGCCTGATGACGCTCGGTGTCGGACCAAACCAGCCGCAGGCGGAGCGCGTGGTGGTCGATCAATCGGACGGGATGCTGCGCGCCTATGCCGCCGACGGCAAGCTGATCGCCCAGTTCCCGGCGACCATGGGCAGCGAGCATGATCCGCTGCCCATCGGCGCATGGACGATCAAGGGCGTCAGCCGCAATCCGGATTTCCACTATAATCCCAAGCTGTTCTGGGATGTGAGCGACACCGCGAAGGATCATCTGCTGAAGCCCGGCCCCAATAATCCGGTGGGCGTGGCGTGGCTCGATCTGTCGAAGGAGCATTATGGCATCCATGGCACGCCCGAACCGGCGATGATCGGCAAGAGCGAAAGCCATGGCTGCGTCCGCCTCACCAATTGGGATGTCGCGCGCCTCGCCCAGATGGTGAAGGCCGGAACCCCCGCCATCTTTCAGCCTTGAGCCAAGGGACGGGCAGGGAGGCCCGCCCTATTCCCAGCCCAGGCCGAGCGCCTTCTGGATCGCGACATAATCCCCGGTCATCGCCGCCGTCGCCTGCGAGAGCGATTGTTCCGCGTTCATCAGTTGCCGCTCGGCCTCCAGCAGTTCGATACGGCTACCCGTGCCGCCCTCGAAACGCTGGCGCGACAGGCGGGCTGTACGTTCGGCCGAAGCCCTGGCGCGGGCTAGGCTGGCGACGCTCTGGCGGCTCGCGCCATAGCGGGAAAGCGCATCCTCGGCATCGCGCAGCGCGCCTAGAATAGCCTCGTTATAGCGCGCTGCGGCCTCGTCGCGGACGCCCTCGGCCTGCCCGACGCGGGCGGCGCCCCGGCCGAAATCGAAGACGTTCCATTGCAACTGGGGCATAGCGATAACTGCCAGGTTGTTGAGATCGACCATATCCTCCGGCCTGGTTCCCCCCATGCCGAGCATGCCCATGAAGCTGATGCGCGGGAAACGCGCCGCCTGCGCGACGCCAATCCTGGCGGTGGCCGAGGCCAGTTGCCGCTCTGCCGCGCGAATATCGGGGCGGCGCTGCAACAGCGTGGCCGGATCGCCCATGGCGACGCTGGCGGGCGGCAGCGGGATCGCGGCGGGGGTGGAGAGCGTGGCGTCGAGCGCGCCGGGGGCTTGTCCGACCAGCGTGGCGAGCGCGTTGAGATAGGCGTCGCGCTCCGCCCGGAGCGGCAGCAGCGCGGCCTCGGCCTGTTCGACAAGGCCGATCTGCTGTTCGACATCGAGGGCGGAGGTCGTGCCGTGGTCGAAACGCTGGCGGGTGAGAGCGAGCACCTCGCGCTGGCGGGTCGCGGCCTGTTCTGCAAAGCCGAGGCGGTGCTGGCGGTCGCGCAGATGGATATAGGCATTGGCCACCTCGGCGGAGAGGCTGACCTGTGCGTCGGCGACATTGGCCTGCGCGGCTTCCAGTGATGCGCGGGAGGCCTCCATCGCGCGGCGATGGCCGCCGAACAGATCGATTTCCCAGCTCGCGTCAAAGCCCAGATTGTAGAAGCTGAGAGACTCGCTGCCGCCGCCCCCGCTTCCTCCATCACTGCCGCCGCCGCTGTTCTCGCCGCCTTCTTCGCCCTGACTGGTCAGAGAACCGAGATCGAGGCCCGGCAGGGTCGCATGGGCATACATGGCCTTTGCATTGGCATTGGGCAGGGCATTGGCGCGATCTAGGCGCAGGGCCGCGCGCGCCTGACGAAGCCGCGCTTGCGCGACGGCCAGCGACGGATTGCCTGCCAGCGCGCCTTGCTCCAGCTCATCGAGCACCGGATCGCCGAACTGCGTCCACCATCGGGCGGGGGCTGGCGCGGCGGGAGACACCGTTTCCCCGGCGCGCGCGAAGCGCTGCGGCGCGGAGACGGCTCCGACGGAGGACGGCCCCTCATAATCCGGGCCGACGGTGCAGGCCGCGAGTGCCATAAGGGGAAGGAAGGAGAGAGGGGAACGCATGACAGACAGGCCTCAATGCATGGCGACCGCCTGCCCCTTGGGCAGCGGCCGCAGAAACAGGACAAGGGGAAGGACGACTATGATGCCGACCGTCAGCAGCCAGAATATGTCGTTATAGGTCATCACCAGCGCTTCCCGCTGAATGGTCGAGGCGATGGTCCGCATCGCGGCCTCCCCGCTGCCCATCGTCTGGGTGAGGCCGTCGACATAATCCTGCACCGCGACCGAATTGGCGTCGAGGCTTTCCTCGATGCGGCGGCTGTGCAGCCAGAGGCGCTGATCCTGCACCACCGCGATCCCGGCCAGCGCGAACGACCCGCCGAGATTACGCACCGCGTTGAAAAGCCCGGCGGCATCGCCCGCATCCTCTTTCGATGCCGAAGCGATTGCCGCCTGATTGAGAAACAGGAAGCCGAAAATGCTCCCGATGCCGCGCAGCAATTGAGAATGGACGAAATCCGCGCCAGCGGCGTCCGCCGTCAGCACGGTGTCGATCCAGCAACTCGTCGCCATCGTCAAAAGCCCCGCCGCGACCGCGAAGCGTATGTCGAGATGCCGGATGAGAAAGGGCGTGAACGGCATCAGCAGCAGGCTGGGGATGCCGGACAGCAGCACGATCTTGCCGGATTGGAGCGCGTTGTAATCGGCGATGGCGGCCAGGAACTGCGGGATCACAAAGGCGGTGCCATAGAGCATCATGCCGATCACGAAGCCCATCATCGCTACCGCGCCGAATTGCCGGTCGAGCAGCAGTTTCAGCTTGATGACAGGGCGATGGGCGAAGATCTGTCCGGCGATGAGCAGTGCGAAGCCCAGCGCCGACATGCAGCTGAGCAGCACGATTTCCCGGCTTTCGAACCATTGCTCCCGCTGGCCCTCCTCCAGCACGACGGTGAGGCCGCCAAGGCCAAGGGCGAGGCCCGCTATCCCCATCCAGTCCGCCCGCATCAACTCTTCCAGACGGGGCTTCTGGTGGGGCAGCCCGACAATCAGCAGCGTGATGAGCAACATGCCGATGGGCAGGTTGATGAAAAAGGCATAATGCCAGCTGATATTCTCGGTGAGCCAGCCGCCGACGAGCGGCCCCAGCACTGGCCCGAGGATGGCGGTGACGCCGAATATCGCGTTGCCGATCGGCTGTTGTGAACGCGGAAGGCGGGTGGCGATGATGGTCATCGCGGTGGGCACGAGGGCGCCGCCGGTGAAGCCCTGGCCGACGCGGCCGATAATCATCGTGGTCAGGTCGGTCGCGACGCCGCACAGCATGGAAAAGCCGGTGAACAGCGTCGCGGCGATCAGCAGCAGGGTGCGCAGCCCGAGCAGCCGTTCCAGCCAGGCGGACAGCGGAATGATGACGATCTCCGCAACCAGATAGGCGGTTGCGATCCAGGTGCCCTCGGTGCCGCTGGCGCCGATTTCGCCCTGAATGGTGGGCAGGGCCGAATTGACGATGGAGATGTCGAGCGTCGCCATCATCGCGCCGAGGCTGCCTGCGGCGACCGCCATCCATGCGGCGACGTCGGCGCGCTGGGGCTGCGCCGGCGTGCTCGTCTGCCTATCCATGGTGGCGGTGGCGCTCACTTCTTCAACCGCGCATTAAATCGGCTCTGCTCCTCCCGGATCTGCTCGGTCGCGCCCTTGGCGGAGCGGGTGTCGATCGACACCTCAACGGACATGCCGGGCACCAGCAGCTTGCGCGTCTCCGGCCCGGCGTGAATGGCGATGCGTACCGGAATGCGCTGCACGATCTTGGTGAAATTGCCGGTCGCGTTCTGCGGCGGCAGGATAGAGAATTGCGCGCCCGTGCCCGGTGCGATGCTGGCCACGATGCCGGGAACCTCCACGCCGGACAGCGCATCCACATCGATGCGCACAGGCTGGCCGACGCGGATGAGGCCGAGCTGCGTTTCCTTGAAATTCGCCACGATATAAAGGCTGTCGTCCGGCACCAGCGTCATCAGCCGGGTCGCGGCCTGCACGAACTGGCCCTGACGCACGGTCTTGTTGCCGATGCGGCCATTGACGCCCGCGCGGATGATGGTGGACTGGAGATCGGTGCTCGCCGCCGATAGCTGGGCGCGGGCGGCCTGCCCCTGCGCTTGCGCCTGCCTCGCCTGCGCCTCCAGCGTGGCGACGCGCTGGCGCGTGCTGGCCAGCGCGGCATCGGCGGAGGCGAGCCGCGCGGCGGCCTGCGCGGCCTGATTGCGAAGCTGGGAGAGCTTTTCCCTCGGTTCCGCGCCGCTCTGCTCCAGCGGCTGATAGCGGGTGACTTCGCTGGTGGCGAAATCGGCATCCGCCTGCGCGGCGGCGCGCTGCGCCTCTGCCTGCGCGATCGCCGATTGCTGCTCGCGGATCTGCGCTTCCACCCCGGCGACGCTGGCGGCGGCAACCCCTATCTGCGCGCGGGATTGTTCCGCCCGCGCAGTATAATCGCGCGGGTCGATCTGAACCAGCGGATCGCCAGCCTTCACCGTCTGGTTGTCGATCACGAAAACGCGGTCCACATAGCCCGAAACCTTTGGCGATATGGCGATGCCGTCGGTCTGGATATAGGCGTCGTTCGTGCTTTGCTGGAACTTGCCGTAGCTTTCGTTGCGGATGAACCACGCCACCCCGGCGGTTATCGCCACCGCCGCGATGATGACGATGATGCGGCGGGCCTGTTTCTTGCGGCCGTTTTCGGCGGAACCATTGCCATCCGCTGGATTGCCTGCACTGTCGGATGGGGAGGGAGCGGTGGTTTCGGCACTCATGTCAACACTCATCTCTTATATTTGGTGCACGCATATGCTCGCTCTTGCGCCGCAATGCAATTGCATATTATGAGGTTCCTCATGAAATTATCGGATGAGGTGCTGATCAAGGAGTGGGAGCGTGTGTTCCATCTGCTGCATCGCCAGATCGACAAGGCGATGACGGCTCATGGGGCTTCGCTCGCGCGGACGCGGTTGCTGCGCTATATCCAGCAAGGGCAGGGCATGGCGCGCGCGGCGGATATCGCCGACATGTTCCGGCAGGCGCCCCGCACCGTGACCGACGCGCTGGAGGCGCTGGAGCGGGACGGGCTGATTCTTCGCGTGGTCGATGAAGGGGATCGGCGGGTCAAGCGGATCGCCATCACGCCGGAGGGGGAGAGAGCCATCGCCGCGACCGAGCCGCTGCGCCGCGCCTTCGTGCACAACATCTTCCATCTGCTGGAAGACGAGGATCGGCAGAACTTTCTGAATTGTTTGCAGAAGATCGGCGCGACGTTCGACGGGACCACCCCTTGCTAAAATCCTGCCGTTCCCTCTTGCGATTCTCCTCCGATTTGATACCATTTCTTTAACGATCCCGAAAAAATCGGGACGTTTGGAGGATGGATTGGAGAAGGCGATGGAACGGATTCATCATAGCCTTTGCACATGCGATTTCGGGCTGCTGTGCATGTCGAGTCTGGCAGGACTGACGATAACCGGCGTGGCCTTTCTGCTGCTGGGCTGAGCCGGGTTTCGCTGCCGATATGGAACCGCCCTTTGGGAGCGGCAGTCTTTGCATCCCGTCGGGCTGAAAGCCTTGGCGGGATTTTTATGGCCGAGGCAAGGGCTTGTCTCGATCTGCCGAGCGGGCAGTCCTGAAGGGGTGGGAAGCCGAACGAGCAGGAGGATGCGCGCGGCTTGCGCCTTTTCCATAGCAATTTCTCTCCCCCCCCCCGAGGCAGGACTGGTCGGCCGCTTCCGCTCTTTATCTCTCATCATCCAAGGCTCGCATTCGCGCGGGGAACCCCTATATCGAAAGGCGAACCTTCTTCGCGCCTTCTCCATGGCGGTCGCGCGCCCGCGCTACCGTTTCGGGATATCCGTTTTTCTGACCGATAGGATTGTTTCCTGAATGAATCCTCTGCTCGATTCCCTTGACCTGCCGCGTTTTGCCGAAGTGACGCCGGAGATGATCGTCCCCGCGCTCGACGAAGCCATTCGCTCTCATGAGGCGGTCGTCGCCCGCGTCACCGAAGCGCGGCCCCCTGCATCGGCCCCCGCCGCCCCCGCTCCCGCCGCCTTTGCCGATGCGTGGATGCCGCTGGAGCGCGCCGACCGCGTGCTCGATGCGCTCTGGTCCACCGTTTCGCACCTCCATGCCGTCGCCGACACGCCGGAACTGCGCGCCGCCTATGCCGAAGGGCAGGCGAAGCTGGTCGAAAATGCGATGAAGGTCGCCCAGAATCATGAGCTTTACGAGGTGCTGGACGGGCTCGCCGCCGCGCCCGATTTCGCCGCCCTGCCGCTCGCCGATCAGGTCGCGGTCACGCATGCGATCCGCGATTTCAAGCTGGCGGGCGTGGCCCTGCCGCCCGAACAACGCGCACACTTTGCCGAAATGTCGGTCGAGCTGTCGAGTCTTTCCCATGAGTTCGCAAGCGCGGTGCTGGATGCGACCGACGCCTGGGAGGAGCATGTCACCGACGAGGCGCTGCTCGCCGGGCTTTCCGAGCCGGACAAGGCGATGTTCGCGGAAGCGGCGCGGGCGAAGGGGCTGGAAGGCTGGCTCGTCACGCTGCAATATCCCAGCGTCACCGCCATCCTGACCTTCGCGGAAAATCGCGACCTGCGCGCGCGTCTTTATGAGGCGTTCAACACCCGTGCTTCCGACCGGGGGCCGCATGCCGGGCGCTTCGACAACAGCGCGCGCATCGCCCGTATCCTCGAACTGCGACGCGAATGCGCGGCACTGCTGGGCTTTGCCGGGACGGTCGATTGGCTGCTCGCCACGCGCATGGCGAAAAGCGCCGATGAGGTGCTGCATTTCCTGCGCGATCTCGCCGCCCGCGCCAAGCCCTTTGCCGAGCAGGAGATGGCGGAGCTGCGCGCTTTCGCCGCGACGGAACTGGGTATCGCCGATCTCCAGCCCTGGGATGTCGGCTTTGCCGCCGATCGTCTGCGGCAGGCCCGCTATGCGGTCGATGAGCAGGCGATCCGCGCCTATTTTCCGGTAGAGCGGGTGATGGAGGGCTGGCAGGCGCTGCTGCGCCGCCTGTTCGGCATCCGCCTCGCCGCGCGGGACGATGTGCAGCTCTATCATCATGACGCGCGCTATTATGATGTGGTCGATGAGGATGGCGCCGTGTTCGCCGGCCTCTATCTTGACCTTCATGCCCGCTCCGCCAAACGAGGCGGGGCTTGGATGGCGCAGGCCCGCCCGCGCCTGCATGATGGCGGCGAAATCGGCGTGCCGGTCGCCTATCTCGTCTGCAATTTCGCGCCTAAAGGCGGCGAGACGCCGTCGCTATTGTCCCATGGCGATGTGACGACGCTGCTGCATGAAACCGGGCATTGCCTCCACCATCTCTTCACCGGTGTCGACCGGCCGAGCATCGCCGGGACCAACGGCTTCGAATGGGATGCGGTCGAGCTGCCGAGCCAGCTTATGGAGGATTTCGCCTGGGACCGGGAGGTGCTGACCGCGATGTCGGGCCATTATCGCACCGGCGAACCTTTGCCGGACGAGCAGTTCGACCGGCTGACCGCGGCGCGGCATTTTCAGTCCGGCATGTTCATCGTCCGCCAGATCGAATTCGGCCTGTTCGACATGCTGCTGCACAGGGGCGCGCTGGGCGACGATCCGGTGCTGGTGATGCAGGCCGCACGCGCCGAAGTGGCGGTGATCCACCCGCCCGAATGGAACCGCTTTTCGCACGGCTTCAGCCATATTTTCGCGGGCGGCTATGCGGCTGGCTATTACAGCTACCTCTGGGCGGAGGTGCTGGCGGCCGACGCCTTCGAGCGTTTTGCCGAGGCCGGGCTGGTCGATAGGGCGACCGGCGATCTGTTGCGGCGGGAAGTCCTTTCGCGCGGCGCCACCCGGCCCGCGGCGGAGAGCTTCCGCGCCTTTCGCGGACGCGATGCCGATCCGCAGGCGATGCTGCGGAGGCGCGGGCTGGTCTGACGCATTCCCGAACGGCTGACGGCTCGCTATTTTCCCGCGAAGGCGGCAAAGCCCATGAGAAACTGTTTCAGCCGCCCGCGCGTGGGTTCGTCGGTCAGGCGGCCCGCCTCGTCGACCAGCGTGTCGGCGCGTGAGACCATCAGCCGCCCTTCGAACCAGGGCCGGGTGCCGAGCGTACGCAGCACCGGCAGCCAGGCGTTCTGCGCCAATATCGTCCCGAAATTGCCGGGCGAGGCGCCGATCACCGCGACCGGCCTGCCGCTGAA
>CAYLKZ010000031.1:21066-30334 GCA_964384275.1 uncultured Sphingobium sp.
CTTCCGGCAATTCCGACGATCCTTGTCATGGCGATCACTCCTTGACGGTGGAGGGGCAGGACAGAGTCAGGACATGGCGGGCGGGGCGGGAACCGGATCGTCGGGCAGCGGTATGAACTCCTTGTCATCCGCATCGGGGAGCTTCATCCGCCCGGCCTTCCAGTCGGCCGCCGCCTGCGCCAGCCTTTCCTTCGAGGAAGAGACGAAATTCCAGTAGAGGAAGCGCTCGCCCACCGACTCGCCGCCGAGAATCATCAGCGTAGAGCGCTGCGTGGCGCGCACCTTCGATGCGTCCTTGCCCAGCACCAGCATCTTGCCTGCCCCGAAGCGCTGGCCGTCCAGTTCCACCTCTCCGCTCGCGACATAGAGCGCTCGCTCGGCATGGCCGGTCGGGATTTCGGCGGCGGCATCCGCCTCCATATCGAGATGCGCATAGAAAAGCGGCGAATGGGTGCGCGCGGCGGCGGTCAGCCCATAGGCGCTGCCCGCGATCAGCTGGCCATGGACGCCCCGGTCGTTCCATTGCGGCAGCGCGTCGCCCTCATGATGGGAGAAGCCCGGCGCGCTTTCCTCATATTCGGCGGGCAGTGCGACCCAGGCCTGAATGCCGTGCAGGCAATCGCCCTCCGCCCGCGCCTTTTCGAAACGCTCGCTATGGGTGATGCCGCTGCCCGCCGTCATCCAGTTGACCTCGCGCGGGCGCACCGGAAGCGCCGAGCCGACGCTGTCGCGATGCATGATCTCTCCGGAGAAGAGATAGGTCACGGTGGAAAGGCCGATATGCGGATGTGAGCGCACATCGACGTTGCGATCGATCCCGGCGGGCATGTCCACCGGCCCCAGATGATCGAAGAAGATGAAGGGGCCGACCATGCGCCGCTTGGCGAAAGGCAGCACACGTCCTACCTCCAGCCCGCCGCCGAGGCTTCGGCGCCTCTGCTCGATGACCATCTCGATCATGCGATTCCTTTCCGGTTTCTGTCATCATAACATAGGTCGGCGCGCTTTGGTTGCGTGCTGGCAGACGAGCGGCGCAAGAAAGGCCGGGGTGCGCGCCCCCGGCCTTGTTTGCTTTCTTTCTGGCTTGTGACGGAAGGTCAGAGGGTGGTGTCCTCCTCCGGGTCGGAATGAAATTCATGCCAAAGCCCGTTGAGGATGCCGAAGCCGACCGCGAGGCCGAGGCCCAAGATCCAGGAAAAATACCACATCGGCGTTGTCCTTATCAGTAATAGTCGGGGTTGGTGCGGACGTCTTCCATCGTCACCCGTCCGAACATCACCTTATAGACCCAGGCGGTGTAGATCAGGATGAGCGGCAGGAAGATCGCCGTCGCCACCAGCATGATGAACAGGGTAATATGGCTCGACGAGGCGTTCCAGACGGTGAGGCTGGAGAGCGGATCGATCGAACTGGGCAGGATGTAGGGGAACATCGACAGGCCGACGGTCGAGATGATGCCGACAGCGCCCAGCGAGGAGCCGCCGAAGGCGAGCAGTTCCCGGCCCTTGCCGATCCCGATGAGCGCCAGCAGCGGCCCCGCGAAGCCGAATATCGGGCCAAGGATCATCCAGGGATAGAGGCGATAATTGTCGAGCCATGCCCCCGGCGTGGCCAGATTCTGGGTGAAGCGCGGGTTGGACGGGCCATGGGGATCGATCGCGCCCGCGATCTGGAAGCCCATGCCGCCCTTCCACACGAAAAGCCCGCCCAGCGCGAACAGCAGGATCGCGGCGATCGCGGCGATCCTGCCGAAGCGCGTGGCGCGATCATGCACCGGCCCGCGCTCGATCTTGATCGACAGCCAGCTCGCGCCGTGCAGCACCAGCATCGCCACCGACAGCAGGCCCGCCACCAGCGAGAAGGGGTGGAACAGGCCCAGCAGCGTGCCCTCGTAAAAAGCGCGCAGGTCGCTGTCGAGGCGGAAAGGGATGCCGGTCAGCACGTTGCCGACCGCCACGCCGAAGACGAGGGCGGGAACGAAGCCGCCGACGAACAGCGCCCAGTCCCAGCGGGTGCGCCACGCGGCGTCCGGCTTTTTCGAGCGATATTTGAACCCCACGGGCCGCAATATCAGCGCCGAGAGCACGAGGAACATCGCTAGGTAGAAGCCTGAGAAGCTCACCGCATAGACGAACGGCCATGCCGCGAAGATCGCGCCGCCGCCCAGAATGAACCAGACCTGATTGCCTTCCCAGGTGGCGCCGATGGAGTTGATGACCAGCCGCCTTTCCTCGTCGGTCTTCGCGACGAAGGGCAGCAGGGCGGCGGTGCCGAGGTCGAAGCCGTCCGTCAGCGTGAAGCCGATGAGCAGCACGCCCAGCAGCAGCCACCAGATCAGGCGGAGCGTTTCATAGTCGATGGGAGGTGCCATGATGCTGTCACTCCTTCATTCATTCGGCGGGCAGCGGCGCATAGCCGTTGCCCGAACCATCGGAGAGGGCGGAGGGCGCGTGTTCCTCTATCGGTCCCTTGCGGATCGCGGCCAGCATCAGGCGCACCTCGATGACGGCAAGCACCCCATAGAGCAGCGTGAAGCCCGCGATCGTCGTCCAGATCTGCGCGAGCGTCAGGCTCGATGCGCCGAGGAAGGTCGGCAGCACGCCGTCGATCGCCCAGGGCTGACGGCCGATTTCGGCGAGAATCCAGCCGAACTCGATCGCGATCCACGGCAGCGGGATCGCCAGCACGGCCATCGTCAGGAACCGGCGGCAGTCGAACCGCCGGGTGGTCGCGAGGAAGAAGGCGATGCCGAAAAAGGCGATGAAGAAGAAGCCGAGGCCCGCCATCACGCGGAACACCCAGAACATCACCGGCACATTAGGCACGGTATCCCACGCCGCCCTGGCGATCTGCTCGGAACTGGCGGTGCGCGGATCGGCGGTGTAGCGCTTCAGCAGCATCGCATAGCCCAGATCGTCCTTGTGCCGCTCGAACTGCTCGCGCGCGGCGAGATCAGTGCGGTCGATCTTCAGCTTCTCTACCGCGTCATAAGCCTCGATGCCGTGGACGATGCGTTCGCCCGCCTTGTGCACCAGCTCTTCGATGCCGGCCACTTCGCCGGTGAAGCTGCGGGTCGAGATGAGGCCAAGCACATAGGGGACCTTGATCTCGAAATGGGTGTGGCGATCGGCGACACTCGGGAAGCCGATGACGGTGATGCCCGCAGGCGCGGGTTCAGTGTGCCACATGGCTTCGAGCGCGGCGAGCTTCATCTTCTGGTTGTCGGTCAGCGCATAGCCGCTTTCGTCGCCCAGCACGACGACCGAGAGCGAGGAGGCGAGGCCGAAGGCGGCCGCGACGGTGAAGGAACGCCGCGCAACGGCCGTCCACTTGCCCTTCAGCAGATACCAGGCGGACACGCCCATCACGAAAACGGCGGCGCAGACATAACCGGCGCTGACGGTATGGACGAACTTCGCCTGCGCGACCGGATTGAACAGCACGGCCATGAAGTCATGCACTTCCATCCGCATCGTTTCGGGATTGAAGCGCGAGCCGACCGGGTTCTGCATCCAACCATTGGCGATGAGAATCCACAGCGCCGACAAATTGGTGCCCAGCGCGACCAGAAAGGTGACGAAGAGATGCGCTTGTCTGGATAATTTGTCCCAGCCGAAGAACATCAGGCCCACGAACGTGGCCTCAAGGAAGAAGGCCATCAGCCCTTCAATGGCGAGCGGCGCGCCGAAAATGTCGCCGACATAGTGGGAATAGTAGGACCAGTTGGTGCCGAACTGGAATTCCATCGTGATGCCGGTGGCGACGCCCAGCACGAAGTTGATGCCGAACAGCTTGCCCCAGAAACGGGTGATGGTGCGCCATATCTCCCGCCCCGTCATCACATAGATGCTCTCCATGATCACAAGCATGAAGGAGAGGCCGAGCGTCAGCGGCACGAAGAGGAAATGATAGAGCGCGGTAAGTGCGAATTGGAGGCGCGAGAGTTCGATCACGGCCATATCCATGGCAGGACTCCTTGCATTCCGGCCCGGCTTCCATGGTTGCCTTGAGTCGGTTGAAAAGATGATGATTAGCCACTACTCGTAACCGAGTATATGAGCAACCGTTTTGAAAAAAAGGGCGCACCCCTTCTCCAGATCGCCGATGGCGGCGCCGCGATCCTCATGGCGTCGGCGCTTGCCATCGGCGTGGCGGCGGCGATGAAGGCGGAGCATGGCGCCTTGCTGCTCGCCATGGGTGGATTGATCCTCGCCGCGCTGCTGCGCGCGGCCTTGCAAATCGCGGCGGCCGATGGCGGCGAGGCGGCGGCGGTGCGCGCGAAGGGGGGCTGGCGGCGGCTCGTCTATCCGCGCGTGCTCGCCGCGTCGCCGGGGGATCGCCGCATGTTGGGCGAGACGGTCGCCGATGCGATCGACAGGATCGAGGATCTGGGCGGCTATCATGCCCGCTTTCTGCCGCTGCGCCTTGCCGCCGTCGCCTCGCCGCTGCTGATCGCGCTCGCCGCTGCTCCTGCGAGCCTCGTTGCGGCGGGGATTCTGCTCGGCACGTTGCTGCCCTTCGGTCTGGGCATGGCGCTTGCCGGGACGGCGGCGGCGCGGGCGGCGCGGCGCCAGCTGGAGGCGCTCAGCCATTTGTCGGGCCTTTTCGTCGATCGGGTGAGGGCGCTGCCGATGATCGTCTCCTTCGGCGCGCAGGATCGGGTGAGCCGCCATCTGGAGCAGGCGACGCGGGAAGTCGCGGACCGTACGCTCGGCGTGTTGCGGGTCGCCTTTTTATCGGGCGCGGTGATGGAGTTTTTCGCCGCGATCTCCGTGGCGCTGGTCGCGGTCTATTGCGGCTTCAACCTGCTCGGCCTGCTGCCCTTTCCCGTGCCCGAAAAGCTGACGCTGCCGCAGGCGCTCTATGTGTTGCTGCTCGCGCCCGAATTTTATCTGCCGATGCGGCGGCTGGCGGCGGCCTATCACGACAAGCAGGTGGGCGAAGCCGCGCTCGACCGGCTGAAGGCGATGGAGGAGGAGGGCGCGCGCGCCGCGCTTGTCTCCCCGCCGCTGGCCCGGCCGCCGCTGCTGCGTTTCGAAGAGGTGGTGATCGACCATGGCGAGGCGCGGATCGGCCCCTTTTCCTTCACTGTGCCCGCCGCCCGGATGACGGCGATCCGCGCTCCGTCCGGCGTCGGCAAGTCGAGCCTGCTGCACGCGCTGCTGGGGCTGGCGCCGATAGGCGAGGGCAGGATCGTCGTGGATGAGACGGCGGGCGGGCTGGCGTCGCTGCCCGCCCATGTCGGCTGGGCGGGGCAGGCGGTGGCGCTGGTGCCCGGCACCCTTGCCGACAATATCCGCCTCGCCCGCGCAGGGGCGAGCGATGCCGAGGTCGAGGCGGTCGCCCGCCGCGCCGGGCTGGGGCTGATGATCGATGCGCGCGGGGAGGGCATGGCGTTGCGGCTCGACCATCGCGGCTCCGGCCTGTCGGGCGGGGAACGCCGCCGCATCGCCATTGCCCGCGTGCTCCTCAAGGATGCGCCTCTCTGGCTGCTCGACGAACCCACGGCAGATCTCGATGCGGCCTCGGCGGCCGATATCGGCGCGATCCTGCGCGCCGAAGGCAGGGGCAGGACGCTGCTGCTCGCCACCCATAGCGAAAGCCTCGCCGCGCTCGCCGACCATCGGGTGGACCTCGCATGAGCGGCCTCGATCTCGAAAAGCTGCTTGCCCGCGCGCTGGCACCGGAACGGGCGGCGGTGCGCGCGGGGATGCTCTGCGCGGCGGTCGCGGCGCTGGCGGGCGTGGGCCTGCTCGGCCTGTCGGGGTGGTTCATCACCGGCGCGGCGTTGGCCGGGCTGGGCGGCGTGCTGGCCGCGCAAGGCTATAATTACATGCTGCCGAGCGCGTTCATCCGCCTGCTGGCGATCGGGCGCACGGCCTCCCGCTATGGCGAGCGCTATTACAGCCACAAGGCGGCGCTCAATGCGCTGGCGACGGTGCGGGCGCGGCTGTTCGACGCGATCCTTGCCGCGCGCGATGTGCGCGCCTGCTCGGCGGGGGAGGTGGTGGCGCTGCTGGTGCAGGATATCGGTGCGCTGGAGGACAGGCTGGTGCGCAAGCCCGCTTTGCCCGCCGCGCTCGCCGGGGCGGGCATCGGACTGGGGCTGGCCTTGCTGGCCGGGCCGTGGGCGGCGCTCGCGCTGCTGGTGCTGCTCGTCCTGTTGCCATGGCTGGCGCTGCGCCTGTCGCCGCGCCTGCTCGACCGCCCCGCCGCCGATCTCGCCGAGGCGCTGGGGCGGCTGAAGGGGGAGATGGTGGGCCATGCGCAGGCGTCGCCGGAGGTCGTCGCTTATGGCATGGCCCCGGCCTTGCAGGCGGCGCTGGAGGCTGAGGCACAGGCGGCCGATCATGCGCGACGCACGCTGGCGCGCGGCGAGGCGCTGATTGGTGGCTTGCTGACCTTGGGCGGCGGCGTGGCGATGGCGGCGGCGATGCTGCTTTCGCAAAGCACGTTGCCGGTGACGGTGCTGGCGGTGCTCGCCTCTGCCGGGGCGATAGAATCGCTGGGTGCGCTGGTGCGCGGCATCATGCGCGAGGCGGCGGTGAATGCCGGGCTGGAACGGCTCCGCGCCATTGCTTCCGGCTGGGGCGAGGAGGCTGCCTTGCCTGCGGGCGGCGCTGTGGTGGGAGAGCGCATCGCCTTGCCCTCTTCCCAAGGGATGATGACGCTGGAGGCGGGGGATCGGTTGGCGATTACCGGCCGCTCCGGGTCCGGCAAGACAAGGTTGATCGAGGCGCTGGCCGGGATCAGGCCGCGGGAGGCGTTCGCCATCGCCATTGATGAGCGCCCGCTGGCCGCTCTGCCGCTCGACGCGGTGCGCGCCTTGTTCGCGCTGTCGCCGCAGGATGCGGGGCTGATTTCCGGGACGGTGCGCGACAATCTTCTGCTCGCCCGACCCGGCCTTGAGGAAGCGCAATTATGGCGGGCGCTCGAAAGCGCCTGTCTCGCCGAAGAGGTGAGGGCGATGCCTCATGGCCTCGACCAGTGGCTCGGCGATGGCGGCATGCGGCTTTCGGGCGGGCAGCGCAAGCGTCTGTCCATCGCGCGGGCGCTGCTCGCCGGGCGGCGCTGGCTGGTGCTGGACGAACCGAGCGAAGGGCTCGACCGGGCGACCGAGGCGCGGTTGATGCAGGGGCTGGAGCGCTGGCTGGAGGAAAGCGGCGCGGGGCTGCTGCTGGTGACGCATCGCCCGGCGCTGCTGCCGTTATGCGGGAAAAGGCTCGATCTGGGCTAGGGAGGGCCGCCCGCCGGAAAAATCGTTAATTTCGGGAAGGAATTTTGTCCGAATGGCGGCAAACAGGGCGTTTCTGTCTTTCGTTGAGTCCCCGATGGCGCTAGGGACGCGATTATGACACAGCCACGCACCTTATATGAAAAAATCTGGGACGCCCATGTTGTCGAACGCCGGGAGGATGGCACCTGCCTCCTCTATATCGACCGGCATCTTGTCCATGAAGTGACCAGCCCGCAGGCCTTTGAGGGTCTCCGCATGGCGGGCCGCAAGGTTCGCCGCCCGGATCTGACGCTGGCCGTGCCCGATCATAACCTGCCGACCACGCCGCGCGTCGATGCGCAGGGGAAGCTCATTCCGATCGCCGACCCTGAAAGCGCGCAGCAGCTCGCCGCGCTGGAAGCGAACGCGCCGTCCTTCGGCATCAAATATATCGGCTCGACCGATCGCGCGCAGGGCATTGTCCATGTGGTCGGGCCGGAACAGGGCTTCACGCTGCCCGGCACCACGCTGGTCTGCGGCGACAGCCACACGGCGGCGCACGGCGCGCTGGGCGCGCTGGCCTTCGGCATCGGCACCAGCGAGGTGGAGCATGTGCTCGCCACCCAGACCTTGCAGCTCAAGCAGAGCAAGACGATGGAAATCCGCGTCGAGGGCAAGCTGGGCAATGGCGTCACGCCCAAGGATGTGATCCTGCATGTGATCGGCGTGATCGGCACGGCGGGCGGCACCGGCCATGTGATCGAATATCGCGGCAATGTGTTCGAGGAAATGTCCGTCGAGGGCCGCCTCACCGTTTCCAACATGTCGATCGAGGGCGGCGCGCGCGCGGGCCTGTTCGCGCCCGACGAAAAGACCTTCGCCTATCTGAAGGGCCGCCCGATGGCGCCCAAGGGCGCGGAATGGGACGCCGCCGTCGCCTGGTGGAAGACGCTGCACACCGATGAGGGCGCGACCTTCGACCGCTCGCTGGTGATCGACGCGGCGGATATCGTGCCGACCGTCACCTGGGGCACCAGCCCGGAGGACGTGGTGCCTATCACCGGCGTCGTCCCCGCGCCCGACAGCTTCGAGGATGCGACCAAGCGCGCGGCCGCCGAAAAGGCGCTCGACTATATGGGCCTCACCGCCGGGCAGCGCATGGAGGATATCGAGGTCCAGCATGTGTTCATCGGCAGTTGCACCAACAGCCGGATCGAGGATTTGCGCGCCGCCGCCGAGGTGGTGAAGGGGCATAAGGTCGATGGCCGCATCAAGCAGGCGCTGATCGTGCCCGGCTCCGGCCTCGTCAAGTTGCAGGCCGAGCAGGAAGGTCTGGACCGCATCTTCCTCGACGCGGGCTTCGAATGGCGGGAGCCGGGCTGCTCCATGTGTCTGGGCATGAACCCCGACAAGGTGCCGAGCGGAGAGCGCTGCGCCTCGACCTCCAACCGCAATTTCATGGGGCGGCAGGGTCCGGGCGCGCGCACCCATCTGGTCTCCCCGGCCATGGCGGCTGCGGCCGCGATCACCGGGCATCTGACCGACATCCGCGAACTGACGGGGGAGGACGCATGAAGGCTGTATTCTGGATGCTGGCGGCAGGCGCGCTGGCGAGCGCCGCCCTCGCGGCAAGTGTCGGACAGGCGGAAGACAAGGGCTCGATCAGGAAAAGCGCGGGCAGCGCGGCCTTTCCCGCGCCCGGCCAGAAGGCGGTGCGCTGATGGACCCGATCAAGACGGTTGACGGGCGGGCTTATCCGTTCGGTGTAAAAAATGTCGACACCGACATGATCATCGCCGCCAAATGGCTGAAGACGATCAGCCGGGCGGGGCTGGGCAAGGGCGCGTTCGAGGCGCTGCGCCAGCAGCCCGGCAATGTGTTCGACGATCCCGACTATGCGGGCAGCCCGATCCTGATCGCGGGCGACAATTTCGGCTGCGGGTCGAGCCGCGAACATGCCGCATGGGCGCTGCTCGACATGGGCGTCAAGGTCGTGATCGCGCCGAGCTTTTCCGACATTTTCTCCGGCAATGCGTTCAAGAACGGCATCCT
>CAYLKZ010000032.1:0-5826 GCA_964384275.1 uncultured Sphingobium sp.
TATTTCGGCGATGGGGCCAGCAATCAGGGGCAGGTCTATGAGAGCTTCAACATGGCCGAGCTGTGGAAGCTGCCGATCATCTATGTGATCGAGAACAACCAATATGCGATGGGCACCTCGGTCAATCGTTCCTCCGCCGAGGATCAGTTGTTCCGTCGCGGTGAATCCTTCCGCATCCCCGGCCTTCAGGTGAATGGCATGGATGTGCTCGCGGTGCGTGCCGCGACCGAGGAAGCGCTGAAATGGGTGCAGTCCGGCAAAGGCCCGATACTGCTGGAGATGAAGACCTATCGCTATCGCGGCCACTCCATGTCCGACCCGGCGAAATACCGCTCGCGCGAGGAAGTGCAGGAGGTGCGTGAAAAGTCGGACCCGATCGAGGCGGTCAAGAAGCATCTGGAGGCGGCCGGCATCACTGCCGACGAGATCAAGGCCATCGATCAGGATATCCGCAAGATCGTCAATGCAAGCGCCGATTTCGCGGAGACGTCGCCGGAGCCCGATCCGGGTGAACTCTATACCGACGTGCTGGTGGAGCAATATTAATGGCAGTTGAAATCAAGATGCCGGCACTGTCTCCGACGATGGAGGAAGGCACGCTGGCCAAGTGGCTCGTCAAGGAAGGCGACGAGGTCAAGTCCGGTGATATTCTCGCCGAAATCGAAACCGACAAGGCGACGATGGAGTTCGAGGCCGTCGATGAGGGCGTCGTCGGCAAAATCCTCGTGCCCGAGGGGAGCGAGAATGTGAAGGTCGGCACGGTCATCGCGACGATGGCTGGCGATGGCGCCAATGACGGGGCGGTCGAGAGCGCGGATGAAGGCGGGCAGGCTCAACCCGCTGCGCCCGTCCCGGCCGCCGAAGCGCCCGCCGCGGTTGCGGACAAGGCGGAGGCTCCGATCGCAAGGCCCGCTGCGGGAGAGGTGAAGATCGCTGCTGATCCCGCCATTCCGGCTGGCACCGACTATGCCAAGCTCACCGTCCGCGAGGCGCTGCGCGATGCGATGGCCGAGGAAATGCGTAAGGATGAGCGCGTCTTCGTGATGGGCGAGGAAGTCGCCGAATATCAGGGCGCCTATAAGGTTACGCAGGGGCTGCTCCAGGAATTCGGCGATAAGCGCGTCATCGACACGCCGATCACCGAGCATGGCTTTGCCGGTGTCGGCGCGGGCGCGGCGATGGGCGGCCTGCGCCCGGTCATCGAGTTCATGACCTTCAACTTCGCGATGCAGGCGATTGACCAGATCATCAATTCGGCAGCGAAGACCAATTACATGTCCGGCGGCCAGATGCGTTGCCCGATCGTGTTCCGCGGCCCCAATGGCGCGGCGAGCCGCGTCGCTGCCCAGCATAGCCAGAACTATGCCCCCTGGTATGCCGCGGTGCCTGGTCTCGTCGTCATTTCGCCTTATGATGCGGCGGATGCGAAGGGGTTGCTCAAGGCGGCGATCCGGTCGCAGGACCCGGTCGTGTTCCTTGAAAATGAGCTGCTTTATGGCCGCAGCTTCGACGTGCCGGTGCTGGACGACTATGTGCTGCCCATCGGCAAGGCGCGGATCATGCGCGAGGGCGCGGACGTGACGCTGGTCAGCTATTCAATCGGCGTCGGCATCGCGCTGGAAGCGGCGGAGCGGCTGGCGGGCGAAGGCATCGAGGCGGAGGTGATCGACCTGCGCACGCTGCGTCCGCTCGACACCGGCACCGTGCTTGCCAGCCTCAAAAAGACCAACCGCATGGTCGTGGTGGAGGAAGGCTGGCCGGTCTGCTCGATCGCCAGCGAAATCGCGATGGTCGCGATGGAGCAGGGCTTCGACGACCTCGATGCTCCGGTTCTGCGCGTGACCAATGAGGATGTGCCGCTGCCCTATGCGGCCAATCTCGAAAAACAGGCGATCATCGACGCGGCTAAGGTCGTCGCGGCGGTGAAGAAGGTCTGCTATCGTTGAAACGGATCGGGGCGGCGCTGTAATGTCGCCGCCCCTTTGTTCCTGTTTGGAGGACGAGACCCGCGCTGTCGCCTTCAAGGACCGCATCCATGACTTGAAGCTCTGGGTCTGCTTAAGGATATGGCCGTTCAGCTTGAACAGGCTCCGTCAGCCGGCCTCCTCCTGCTTCAAAGATCAGGCGCTATAGGTGCCGCATGCGGACGCGGTGCCGGTCGAGCCGATCGTATTGCTTTCCCGTTCGCGCACCATCATCGCCGAAGTGGCGGAAAGCTCGCGTGGCCCATAGAGATGCTCGCTGATGATCGGCTGATAGTTGTAGCGCACCTCGACGACGATCGCATAGCTGTTGAGGGCGGCTTTGATCTTTTTGCCGGTCGGCCCCATGCCGTCCGCGCCGACCTGGGCTTCGGCCAGGCCATAGCTGCTGTCCTGCCGCAAGGCGCCCGAGCAGCGCTGCCAGGTGATCTTCTGGTTGGTGATTGCGTTGGTGCTGCTGTCGACCACGGGCTCCAGCCCGGATATGATGATGCGTCCGTTCCGGGCGAAATGGATGCGCGTCCCCATGGATTTGACGCCATAGAGGATATCAGTGACGTCCTGCTCGCTGATCGAGGTGCGCACGCGCGCGGTCGAATCCGCCGTCTGCACCGCGATATCGGCGATGATCTGCGCGGAATAGGCGATGTTGGCAGCCTCTATGCCATAGGCCGTGATCCCGGCGAGCAGCGGCAGCGCCAGCGCGAACTCGATCATCGCGACGCCCGAGCCATCGCGCCCCAGCCCTGAGAAGGAGCGGCGTGGGGGAAGGGAGAAAATCCTGCTCATGTCGTCCTGCATGCTGTGGGAGGGTTGGCCTGTCCCGCATAGGGCTGGCGCTTGACCAGCGTGGAGGCCGAGACGCTGGCGATCGGATCGAGGCCGATCAAATCATAGATGGGCAGGATACGCCGATAGTCCGCAGTCACATTATAGCGCACGATGTCGTCCGCTCCGCCAATGCCCGCCTGGCCCCTGGTGACGATATTGCGGACACCGTTATTGTCCACATCTTCCCAGCAATCGCCGATATCCAGGACATTATTGCCGCCGCTGTCCTTGGTCAGCCGTTCCATCGTGTTCATCTGGGCATAATTGTAGAATCTGTCCCTCTGGACATCGACTTCGGCGGTGGGCATCACCCTCAACACGGCTGCCTCCAGAGCGTCTTCTATCGTATCCGCGTCGGCGGTTTCCACGGTGGTCGAGCGGGCGGCGGCCTCCATCGCGCCTGCGACGACGGTGCGGACATAGACCTGATAGGCGATGTCCATCCCGCCCATCAGCAGGATGCACAGGGGGACGAAGACCAGCCCGAACTCCACGGCGGTCGCGCCGCGCTGGTTTCCGGCGATCCGCCGCAAGGAAGGAAGGCGGACCATTATTGCGACAGCCTCAACGCGCCGATGCTGTTGCCGATATTGCGGAAGGCCGTCTGCAAGCTGGTGGAGTCCGCAGCCCTGAAATTATATCCCGATCCGGAGGAGCAACTGATCATGTCGTTGGTCAGGGTGGAACCGGCGCTGAACGAGATGACGAAGATCTTCGTGTTCATGTTCTTGATGGCGGAGCAGGTCATCTGCCAGCGCGCGGTATGGTTGTCGTTGCTGGTGGTCGCATTACCGTTCGAGGTGATGCGCTTATAGGTGCTTTCGGGTCGATAGGCGCCATAGCCGGAGTTGCCGGTATCCATATGTCCGTCGGTCATGAAGATCACATAGCGCGAAACCGGCCAGCCATTATGGGTGGCCGGGTTGTCGGCCGACCAAAGTCCGCTGCGGGAAAGCAGCCGCGCGGCCCAGATCAGGCCGATGTCCAGATAGGTGCCGCCATTGGCGACAAAGCCCTGGTTGAACGCAAAATAATTGTTGAACGTATCGTTCGACGTCTCCTGCAACTCCCGCATCGCGCGGGGGCAGGCATATTGACCGGAAATCAGGTTCTTGTCCGCCATCGTCCAGCGGGTATCGCCGCTCGGCGTGTCGTCGATCTGCAGGTCATAGGCTGCGGCTGGCAGGTTCTTCGAAGGGCCAACCATGCTATATGTATTGCTGGGCGTGATGGTGTTGATGGTCGGGCGTTCTTCCACGCAGCCGTCCCATGTATTGTTGATCCAATTGGTGGTATGCGTGGTCGTGTTGCTGGTTCTGCAGCTGGCGCTGCTGGCTGCCGTGCAAAGGGTATCGTTGAACCATTCCGGCTTTCGCGAATATAGGGTCGTGCCATTGCTGCCGATGGAAAGACCAGCATTGACCATCTGCGAAAAGGGCACGACCGCATAGCGGATGCGCTTGCGCGTGTCGGCGCTTGCCGTCGCGAATTGCTGCTCGATGACGGACATCTGCGTCTTGAAGGATGCCAGCGCCGTGCGCAGCACCTGCATGCGGGAGATATTGACGTTGCTCCCGTCTTTTTCTTCATTCACATAGGTAACGGTCTTGCCGCCAACCTGCATGGTCTTGTCGTTCTGGGAGCCATTATTTCTATATAGGCCACTGCCATTAATCCAGTTGCTGCAATCGCTGCTATCCCGTGCCGTGCTGCACGCCATCGACCCTGTGGTGTCGAGCACCAGCACGATATCGATATTGGAATAGTCGTTGCGCGCCGAGCAATTGACTGACAGCGCGAAATTCTCCTTGCCGAACAGCTGCATCACCGTGGTGTCGAGGGTCGTGGACAGGGTGAGGTTGAGTTCGTCATTCGCTCCCACCTCGGGATCGATCGAGGCGTCGTTGGTGAACTGGCTGGCTATTTCCTGCGGCAGGTTGAAGCGGACATAATCGCGAAGGGCGGTGTCCACCGCCGTGCTTCTCGCCCCCGTCGAGCCCATCACCTTGCGCCCGGCGAGAACGCCCGCGTCGCAGGCCTGCTGAAGCCGCGTGCGGGTGAGATAGGCGCGGCTCATGTCCACGCCCGATCCAACGATAGCGGTCAACGGAATGAGGGCGGCGGCACTGATCGCCAGCACATTGCCCGACATATCGTGTCGCAGGCTGGCCAGCAGCCCAGCTCCATCGTTCGATTTCAAAGCCATTCCTATATCCACTTTCCTAATCGCCCCAGCCGGTGTACCCGCGCTGCCAGGAATGGCGGCGGGCCGACAGAGACTAACCGGCCCGGTATTTTTAGAGAGAAGAGCTTAATAAATGGTAAGATTGCCCCATCCGCCCCGGTGGACGTGGTGATGGAAACCCACGAAATCACGCCGGTTCAGCGGCTTGTCCTGTCTGCGGCGGGCAAGCGGGCGGGCAGGGCGGAAGGGGCCATCGCGCTCGATGGGGAGTGCGCGCGCATCGCTCGCGCCGCGCGGGAGCCGATGATGGCGCAGATCCGCCTCGCATGGTGGCGCGATGGTCTGGCCTCGGCGGATGCTCTGCCTGCCCACCGCTCTCCGATGATGGATGCGCTGCGAGCGATGGAAGGCTTTGCCGAAGCGCGAGCGGGGTTGATCGCGATGATCGACGGCTGGGAGGAGCTGATCCTCTGGGGCGGTGAGGATGCGCCGGATATGCTGCGCCTCTATGCGGAGGGGCGCGGTGGCGGTTTGTTCGCGGCGATCGCGCCGGAGCGGGAGCAGCAAGCGCGGATCTGGGGCAGGCTCTGGGCGCTGTGGGATCTGGCCGGGCATGTGGAGGAGGCTGATCTGGCCGAGGCGGCCATTGCGCAGGGACGGGACTGGGCGCGGGAGCTGCCCGCGCGTCCGCCGCTGCCACGGCTGCTGGCGATGCTGGGCGGCGCGGCTCGGCGGGATCTGGCGCGGGGCAGGGGAATGCCGCCTGCCTTGACGCCGGGGCTTTACATGCGGCTGCTTCGGCTCCAGATTTTCGGGCGCTGATCGGTC
>CAYLKZ010000032.1:5926-30134 GCA_964384275.1 uncultured Sphingobium sp.
GCCGGGGCTTTACATGCGGCTGCTTCGGCTCCAGATTTTCGGGCGCTGATCGGTCGCTTTTGGGGGAAGAGTGCAATGAACCGTTTTGTTGCGGGCGCCGTGGCCTGTCTGTTGCTGGTGACGGGCGGACTTTTCTGGTGGCAGATCAGGGCCGAAAATGCTCCTGCACCGATGCGGCCCGCTGTGTTCGCCCCGGCCGGGCAGGCGGAGGAAGAGGCGCTGCCCGTGGGCGACGAGGAGGCGCGGGGCGAGGCGCCGCCCATGCCGCCCGAGGCGTCGGCGAAGGACCGGGAGGCCAAGCGCTTCGACCGTTATGACCGAAACCGGGATGGCATCATCACCCGCACGGAAATGCTGTCGAGCCGTGCCAAGGCGTTCCGCAAGCTCGACAAGGATGGCAATAATCTGCTGTCTTTCGAGGAATGGGCGGTGGCGACGTCGGACAAGTTCGCGGGCGCCGATGCCGACAAGGACGGCAAGCTGAACCGCGGCGAATTCGCGACCACCGCGCCCAAATCGGCGGCCAAACCGAAGTGCAAATGCTAGAGCGATTTCGGAGAAGGCGCTGCCGCTTGCTCCGATGCTTCGGAGAGATTCGTGCGCGGGCAACGCGGGCGTAAGGCGCGGTCATCGGCGTTCAGGGCGCGTCATGGCCGCCGATGACCGGACCAGCCCCGGCGCTTAGGCCGGTGTCGGTTCCGCCAGCCCTTGCTCCTGCATCCATCGGGCGAAATCGCCACGGGCGCGGCCGGTATAGGCTTCCTTGCGGTCCTTCTTCTTCACCCGCTCTTCGGGCGGCGGGAAGAGGCCGAAATTGACGTTCATCGGCTGGAAGCTCTCCGCATCCGCGCCGCCCGTCACATGCGATAGCAGCGCGCCGAGCGCGGTCGTCACCGGCGGCGGAGTGAGCGGCCTGCCGATGAGATCGCCCAGCATGAAGCGCGCGGCGAGCAGGCCGATGGCTCCGCTTTCCACATAGCCCTCGCACCCGGTCATCTGCCCGGCAAAGCGGATATGCGGCGCGGATTTGAGGCGCAGCGTCGTATCGAGCAGCTTCGGGCTCTGGATGAAGGTGTTGCGGTGAAGGCCACCCAGCCGCGCGAATTCCGCCTTCTCCAATCCGGGGATGGTGCGGAACAGCTCGACCTGCGCGGCATGTTTGAGCTTGGTCTGGAAACCGACCATGTTCCACAGCGTGCCGAGCGCATTGTCCTGCCGCAACTGCACGACCGCATAGGGCCAGCGGCCGGTACGCGGATCATCGAGGCCCATCGGCTTCATCGGCCCATGGCGCAGCGTTTCACGCCCGCGCGAAGCCATCACCTCGATAGGCATGCAGCCTTCGAAATAGGGGGTGTCCTTCTCCCACTGCTTGAACTCGGTCTTGGGTCCGTCGAGCAACCCCTGGACAAAGGCCTCATACTGCTCCTTGTTCATCGGGCAGTTGATATAATCCTTGCCGTCGCCCTCCGGGCCAATCTTGTTCCAGCGCGACTGCATCCAGCAAATGTCCATATCGATGCTGTCGCGATAAACTATTGGCGCGATGGCATCGAAAAAGGCGAGGCGCTCCATGCCGGTGGCGGCGCCGATGCTCTCGGCCAGTGCGCCGTCGGTCAAAGGCCCCGTCGCAACGATCGTCAAGCCTTCGGAGGGCAGGCTGTCGATGCGCTCGCGCACGAGGGTGATATTGGGGTGGTCGGCCAGCGACCGCGTCACACCTTCCGAAAAGATATCGCGATCGACCGCAAGAGCGGAACCCGCCGGAACCTTGGCGATAGCCGCCTGCGCCATCAGCAGCGAACCCATGTCGCGCATTTCCTGATGCAACAGGCCGACTGCGCTCTTGGCTGCGTCGTCGGAGCGGAAGCTGTTGGAGCAGACCAGTTCGGCCAGTCCCTCGGTCTGGTGGGCGGGCGTTTCGTGACCGCCGCCCCGCATCTCCGAAAGGCGGACCTTTATGCCCGCCTGCGCGAGTTGCCATGCAGCTTCGGACCCGGCCATGCCGCCGCCGATGATGTGAACCTGATATGTCATGGCGGCGCCATAGGACGAGCCGCCCGAAAAGGCGAGAGGCCAGAGGAGAAAAGCGGGAGGGAAAGAAGGTCCGCCTGTCTGTCTATCCGGCCTGTCGCCCCTAATCGACGACCGTGCCGACCACGGCTCCGGTGGCACCGCCGATCAGCGCGCCATCCTTGACATTCTCGCCGGTCGCGGCGGCGACACCCGCTCCACCCGCCGCGCCGACACCGGCGCCGGTGAGGGTCGAACAACCGGCAATCATCGCCGCCCCGGCCAGAGCCATCAGCGAAACCGCTGTCCTGCGAATTGAAATCATGTTGCGCATGGCAACTCTCCTTATCATCCGGAGCGCATTGCGTTTCATGGGACGCCGCCTGCGCGCTCTCAATATAGGATGCCGCATCGCTTGTTTCGGAAAAGGCGCGTCCTGCCTTTTCCGCGATGCTTCAGGCCATCAATAACGATAATGCGGAAGAGAGGGCGGAGGTTCCGCCGTTGGGCCGGTTTCAGCCCTGGGCAAAGCCCGCCGGTAGCACATGTCGCCCGGTTTCATCGAGACGCAGCTTCGCCTTGGTCGTGATCGCGCTCATCGGCAGAGTGCCATAAACATGAGGGAAAAGCGCGCCGCCGCGTGATTCCTCCCACTTCACCAGATCGCCCAGCGCCGCAAGATCGACCATTGCGAGGATCAGATCGTCCTGCCCGGAAAAATGCCTTTCCAGCGTGCCCGCCACCTGATTGCGCGTGGAAAGATGGATGTAGCCGTCGGTCAGATCAACTGCCGCGCCGTGGAAGACGCCTTGCTCGCGAAAGGCGTCCCACTGGTCGCGGGTCATGATCTTATACGCGAAGAGTTCGCTCATTCGGCGGGGGCGTCGCCGCCCGCGTCGCCCGCCGCGATCTCATCATTGTCGCTGTCCTCATTGTCCTCGATCTTCGCGGCGGAGACGACATGTTCCTCATCCGCCACGTTGAACAGGCGGACGCCCGCGCTGCCCCGGCCGATGACGCGCATCGAATCGAGGCCCATGCGGATGAGCTTCGCCTGATCGGTGACGAGCATCAACTGATCATCCTTCTTCGCCGGGAAGCTGGCGACCACCGCGCCGTTGCGGGCGATGTTATCGATATTGGTGATGCCCTGACCGCCGCGGCCGGTGCGGCGATATTCATAGGCGGAGGACAGCTTGCCATAGCCATTGGCGCAGACGGTCAGCACGAACTGCTCCCGCTCGGCCAGCTCGGCGAAGCGCTCGGCGGTCATCGCCGGTTCGCCTTCCTTCTCGGCCTTCCACGGGGCGTAGCGCAGATAATCCTCGCGTTCGTCCTGATCCTTGATGCCGCCGCGATGGAGGATGGAGAGGGAGATCACCTCATCGTCGCCCTTCAGGCTCATGCCGCGCACGCCGGTCGAGGAGCGGCTCTGGAACACGCGCACGTCCTCGCCCTGGAAACGGATCGCCTTGCCCTGACGGGAGGCGAGCAGCACATCGTCGCCCTCGGAAAGCAGTGCCACGCCGATCAGCCGGTCGTCGGCATCCTCGCCCTCGAACTTGATGGCGATCTTGCCGTTGGACGGGATATTGGCGAAGGCGTCCATGCTGTTGCGGCGGATATTGCCCTTTGCGGTCGCGAACATCACATGGAGGTTCGCCCATTCCGCCTCATCCTCCGGCAGCGGCAGCACGGTGCGGATCACCTCGCCCTCGGCCAGCGGGAGCAGGTTGACCATCGGCCGACCGCGCGTGGCCGGGCCGCCTTCGGGCAGGCGCCACACCTTCAGGCGATAGACCTTGCCATGGGTGGAGAAGAACAGCACCGGCGTATGGGTGGAGGTGACGAACAGCTCCGTGATCGCATCCGCATCCTTGGTCGTCATCCCCGCGCGGCCCTTGCCGCCGCGTCCCTGAGCGCGGAAGCTGTCGAGCGGGGTGCGCTTGATATAGCCCTGCATGGTCACGGTGACGACCATATCCTCGCGCTCGATCAGATCCTCATCGTCGATGCCGTCGGCGGCAGGAGCGATGGTCGAGCGGCGCGGCGTATCGAATTCGGCGAGGATCGCCTCGAATTCTTCGCGCATCACCGCGTAGAGCTTTGCCCGGTCGGCCAGAATGGAGAGGAACTCGGCGATGCTGGCGGCCAGTTGCGCCAGCTCGTTGCCGATCTCGTCGCGGCCCAGCGCGGTCAGTCGGTGCAGGCGCAGGTCGAGGATAGCGCGGACCTGCGTTTCCGACATGCGATAGGTGTCGCCGCTGATCTCCGTCTCGATCGCTTCGATCAGGCGGATATAAGGCGCGATCTCGGCGATCGGCCATTCGCGGGAGAGCAGCTTCTCGCGCGCTTCTGCCGGGCTGGACGATCCGCGGATGATCCGCACGACCTCATCCAGATTGGTGACGGCGAGCACGAGGCCGAGCAAGATATGCGCCCGTTCGCGCGCCTTGTTCAGCTCGAACTTGGTGCGGCGGGTGATCACCTCCTCACGGAAGCGGATGAAGGCGTCGATTATGTCCTTGAGGTTCAGTATCTCCGGCCGTCCGCCGCGAATGGCGAGCATATTGGCGGGGAAGCTGGATTGCGCGGGGGTGTGGCGCCAGAGCTGGTTCAGCACCACGTCCGGCGTCGCATCGCGCTTCAGATCGATGACGATGCGCACGCCCTCGCGGTTCGACTCGTCGCGAATGTCGCTGATGCCCTCGATCCGCTTGTCCTTGGCGGCTTCGGCGATCTTTTCGACCAGCCCGGCCTTACCGACCTGAAACGGAATTTCGGTGAGGACGATGGAGCGGCGGTCGCCGCGCCCTTCCTCGACCTCATGGCGCGAGCGCATGATGATGGACCCGCGCCCGGTCGCATAGGCGCTGCGCGCGCCAGACTGGCCGAGGATAAGGGCGCCGGTCGGGAAATCCGGCGCCGGCACGATCTCCATCAGCTCCTCAAGGCTCATCACCGGATTGTCGAGCGTCGCGATGCAGGCGCGCAATACCTCGCCCAGATTGTGCGGAGGAACATTGGTCGCCATGCCGACTGCGATGCCGCCCGCGCCGTTGACCAGCAGATTGGGGAAGCGCGCCGGAAGAACCTGCGGCTCCCGCTCGGAACCGTCATAGTTGGGGCTGAAGTCGACGGTGTCCTTGTCCAGATCGTCGAGCAGCGCGTTGGCCACCTTGGCAAGACGGGCCTCGGTATAGCGCATGGCCGCCGGGCTGTCCGGGTCCATCGATCCGAAATTGCCCTGACCGTCGATCAGCGGCACCCGCATCGACCAGTCCTGCGTCATGCGCGCAAGGGCGTCATAAATGGAGGAGTCGCCATGGGGGTGATATTTACCCATGACGTCACCGACGATGCGCGCCGACTTGCGGTAGGGCTTGCCCGCGACGAAGCCCTGCTCGTGCGCGCCGAAGAGAATGCGGCGGTGGACAGGCTTCAGGCCATCGCGAACATCCGGAAGCGCACGGCTGACAATGACCGACATCGCATAGTCGAGATAGCTCGACTTCATCTCATCGACGATATCGATGGGGGTGATGTCAGAAGGTTCGGCGAGCGCGGTCGCGTCGTTCAAAGTGATTCTCTTTTCGGCTTGATGTTGCGGATGGTCGGTGGGCTTTCCTAGCCCTTCGGCGCGCCCATGTCACCCCCATGACATGCCTTGCGGCGCATGGAAGTTTTCCCCGTTCGAAGCCGCGCGCGGGGGAGCCAACCGGCCTCCCGATATTTATGGTGACGATCGGCGCCCGGGCGAAGAAAAGAACCGATCGGCGCTTCGGGGCGGTCATGACATTTGACGAGGGAAGGGGTAATGCCTTAGGCCGTTCAACGGCCATTCACCCCGCTCCTGATACCCAGCCCAGGCAAATCAGGAATTCCCCACCGGGTGCCCGGTTCGATAGGAGATAGGATATGCGTTTTGTTTCGTCGGTTGCTCTTGGATTTGTGCTCGCCATCGGCGCCGCATCGGTCGGGGTATCCGCTCCCGCCGCCGCCAAGGAAGCGAAAGCCGAAGGCGCCCCGAAGCTGAAGCTTTCCAAAGATTTCATCCCTGCGATCGCCAAGGCCAATGACGCGGTCGCAAAGAAGGATGTCGAGGGCGCGAAGGCAGCCCTTGCCGCCGCGCAGCCGCTCGCCACCACGAACGACGACAAATATCAATATTATGCCATCATGCTGAACCTGAGCATCGCGACGAGTGACGCGAAGATGCAGGGCGAGGCACTCAAGGGCATGCTCGACACAGGGCTCGTGCCCCAGTCCCAGCAGGGCCAGTTCAACATCGTCGTCGCCAGCAACGCGCTGGATGCGAAGGATTATGACGGCGCGATCGCTTATGCCACCAAGGCGCAGCAACTCGGTTACAGGCCCGAACAGGTAAGCCCGCTTCTGGCGCAGGCGATCTGGGCCAAGGGAGGCAACAACCCGCAGGAGGTCGCGCGCGGACTTGGCGTGTTCAAACAGGGGATCGAGGCGCTGAAGGCGGCGGGACAGCCGGTTCCCGCGCAATGGTATCAGGTCGGCGTCGGGAAGGCTGCCGCGATCAACGCGCCGGAACTGAAGGAATGGGCCAACATGGCCTATGAAGCGGCGCCTACGGGTGAAAATCTGCGGACCGTGCTGCGCGTCTTCCAGCGTGAAAATCCGACGATGACCAACCGCGAGAATCTCGACCTGCTTCGCCTCATGTATGTGTCGGGCGGTCTGGCGGTGAAGCCGGACTATCTCGAATATGCGGAAATGGCGTTCAAGGGCGGCCTCTATGGCGAAGTGAAGTCCTCGATCGACGCGGGCCGCGCCAAGGGTGTGCTGAACGCCACCGATGGCGCCGATTTCTACTCGGTCGCCACCCAGCGCATGACCTCGGACAAGGCGTCGCTCGGCTCTGCCGCTGCCGATGCCGCCAAGGCCGCCAATGGCAAGGTCGCCAGCGCGACGGCGGATGCCTATATGGGCTATGGCGACTATGCCAAGGCGATCCAGCTTTACGAAACCGCTTTGCAGAAGGGCGGAGTCGATGCGGCGGAAGTGAATACCCGCCTCGGCATTTCCAGGGCGTTGAGCGGCGACAATGCGGGCGCGCAGGCCACTTTGGCCAAGGTGACTACCGGCGCGCGCGGAGGGATCGCGCGGGCCTGGGCGACATGGGCGCAGCACAAGTCCCGTGCCGCAGCCGCTCCGGCAAGCTGAAGGGCAGGATGATAGAGGAAACGGAGGGCCCTTGGGGAACCCTCCGTTTCCTGTTTTGTTTCGAGATGGAAATCTCCTCGGCGGTGAGGGAATGAGATGAAGAAAATATGGCACTCGCCCATTGGCGCGGCTGTCCTGCTGGCCGGGATCATGATGACGGGTCAGGCGGAAGCAAAGAAGGAGACAGGCTCTGCCTTCAGCGCGGGGGCCTCTTTCCGTAGCGCGGCGCAGCGGGCGCAGGCCAGTCTCACTGCGGGGGATGTGACAGGCGCGGGCGGGTACATCGCTTCGCTCAATGCTGTCACGCCGTTCGAGAAATATCTGAAAGCCAGCCTGTCGATGGAGCTGGCGGTCAAGCGCAACGATGTCGTCGCCCAGCGCAAGGCAATCGCCGACATGCTGGAGAGTGGTGCTGCCCCACAGGCGCAGATCGGCCATTTGAACTATGTTTCAGGCTATCTTTCCTACCAGACGGGCGCAATCGACAATGCGGTTGTCTATCTCACCCGCGCTCGCGAGCTTGGGGTGACGGACCCGAAGGCGTCGCTGCTGCTGGTGGAATCCTATGTGCGCCAGCGCAAGTTCGACGATGCCGCCCGGCTGCTCGACCAGACCATCGCCCAGCAGAAGCAGGCCGGGCAGGCGGTTGCGCCCAGCTGGTACGACCGCGCGGCAACCATTGCTCTTGCCCGTCGCGACTGGGGAGCGGTGGCTCGCTATAACAGCGCCCGGTTGATCGGCGCGCCGATCTCCGCGCCGGTGTGGCGCAGCGCGCTTGCCGTTTACATGGAAAATGCGCGGCCCGACAAGGAAGCGCAGCTCGACCTCTACCGCCTTCAGGCCGCCACCGGCGCGCTGGCGAGCGAGCGCGACTATCAGGGGTATGCGGCGCTCGCCGCCGCGCAAGGCTATGCCGCCGAAGCCAAGAGCGTGCTCGATGCCGGAATCAGCGGCGGCCAGTTGCAGCGCAATGATCCCATTGCCGCGCCGCTCATCAAGACGGTGACGCCGCGCGCCGTCACCTATCTGGCGTCGGTGAAGGCGTTGCCGGGCAAGGCCGCCAGTGCCTCGACCGGGGCGAAGGCGGAACAGGACGGTGATCGCTTGTTGGCGAACAGCCAGTTCGCAGACGCCGTGCCTTATTATCGGGCGGCGTTGGGCAAGGGCACTGCGGACAAGGATCGCACCGCGACCCGGCTGGGCATCGCCTTGGCCCGGTCGGGCGATTTCGCAGGCGCTCGCACGGCTCTGGCGCAAGTGACCGGCGCTGGCCCATGGTCGCAGATCGCGACCTTCTGGTCGGCATGGGTCGATGTCCGTGGGGCAGAAGCGCAGGCGGCTCTCGCCCAGCCCAAAGCGGGCGGGGCCTGAGCGGGCCATTATAGGAAATAGCGAAAAAGGCGGGCTGCGTTTTGCAGTGCCGCCTTTTTCGATAAGTGATTTTAAGGCGTGATTTTCAATGCGCGACACAGGCCGCGTCCGGCTCAGTCCACCGGCACCCCCGGTTCGTTTTTCGACGTGCGGATGGTGAGCGAGGTCTTGACGCTTTCGACATTCGGCGCGGATGTCAGATGCGTCGTCAGGAAGGTCTGGAAACTTTGCAGGTCGCGCGCGACGACTTTCAGGATAAAATCAATCTCTCCGTTAAGCATATGGCATTCGCGTATTTCCGGCAGGGCGGCGACATGATCCTCGAAATTTTTGAGATCATGCTCGGCTTGGCTCTTCAGGCTGACCATCGCGAAAACGGTAATCGAATATCCTAGCGCGGGGCCGTTCAACGCCGCATGATAGGCCGTAATCAGCCCCCGATCCTCCAGCGCGCGCACCCGGCGCAGGCAGGGCGGGGCGGTCAATCCGACCTCTCGCGCAAGGTCGACATTGCTCATGCGGCCGTTTTCCTGCAATAGTGCCAATATGGAACGGTCAATCTCGTCGAGCACCGGCGCAGTCATGATCCTGCAATATCCTTATAAAAATAAGGACGTATGTATAACAATGTTTCAAGTGAATGCAAGCGTCCCACATTGTTACGTTTACCATTAATTCCTTTGGATCGGCCCTTTTCCTGATGTTCGGCAGGTCCTACACTCCTGTCCAACCTTGATGATTCATCCTGATGTTCGCTGGAGAAGCTGGTTGCGCTTTAATGATCTGACGCAGACCATATTGGCCGTTGAAGAACGGACGGGTCTTGCTGCCACCACCTTGTGGCGGCAATGCGTCGACATGCTGGCCCAATATGACCGGCCGGGCCAGGTGCAACTGCCGCAGGAGGATCGCGTGGCGCTGGTAGTGCGGCTCAACGATCTGCGTCCGGAGCTTAGCGAGGCGCAGCGGATCGCCAGCGTGATCGAGCTGGGGTCGCGTCTCCGCTCTCCCGCGCTGGTGGAGTTTTTCGCCAGCGACCGGCCCGCCGTTTGCGCTGCGGCCATGGCGCGCGCGCGTCTGCCCGATGCGATCTGGCCGGTGCTGCTATCTCGTCTGGGGCCGACCGCGCGCGGCGTGCTGCGTGGCCGCCGTGATATAGGGGAAGAGACGAGGCTCGCGCTGGAGGCGTTCGGGTCTACCGATCTCGTGCTCGGAACCCGGCCTTCGCTGGTTTCCAACGATCTGGGCGAAGCGGTGGTGACGGATTTCGCCGGCGTGGGCGAGGATGGGGAAGTGGAAGAGGCCGCGTCCGCCCTGCTCGACGCTTCCCCCCTTGATGCCGAAGCGGCCGAGATGCTTCTGGTGCAGAGCGATGAGCCGAGCGCCGATACCTCGGCCGAGCAGAAGCCTGCCCCGCAGGACGGCGGAGTCACCGTCGGCAGGGACGAGCGCAGCCAGATCCGCCAGCTGGTCGAACGGATCGAGCGCTTCACCAGCGCCGCGCGAGAACGCAACCGATTGTTCGCGGCCGAAGGCGCGCCGTTCCCGCCGTCGCCCGAGCCGGAACTGGAACCAGAGCTTGAGTCGGAGCTTGAGCCGCTCGATCATTTCCCCTTCGAAACCGATGCCGAGGGCACGTTGGTCTGGGTTGGCGAAGCCTCCCGCACGGCGCTGGTCGGCTTGTCGATCGCGCAGCCCGCGACGCCCGGCGATACGGGGCCAGACGGCCATGTCGCAGGAGCCTTTGCCCGGCGCAGCAGCTTTCAGCATGGTCGCCTGTTGATCGGCGAGGGCCTCTACATGGGCGAATGGCGGCTGTCGGCGGTTCCTTTCTTCGATCCGGCGACAGGGCGCTTTCAGGGCTATCGCGGGCAGGCCCGCCGCCCCCTGATCCATGAGGTGCCGCACCAGATCCGCTCCTCGGTGCGGGAAGCCGCGCGCCAGCCGTCGCTCGATTCGATGCGGCAGGTCATCCATGAGCTGCGCACGCCGCTCAATGCGATATTGGGCTTTGCCGAAATCATCGAGCAGCAGCTTTTCGGACCAGCCGGGGTGCATTATCGCGAAATGGCGAGCAATATCCTGTCCGACGCCCGGCGCCTGATGGCGGCTTTCGATGATATCGACCTTGCCGCCCGCTCGGCTGCTTCGCTGGAAGAAGATTCGATGTCGGGCAGCGGTGGGGATGTTGTCGATATCGAAGCGCTGATGGAAAAGGTCGTGGCCCATTATGCAGGGCAGGGCGATGTTGCCGCCGTGCCGATTCGCATCACCGGCTCCGCCGATATTCCTCCCGCACTGATCGAGCCGGTGCAGGGCGAGCGCATGGTCCAGCATCTGGTCCGCACCCTGGTCTCGCTGGTTCAGGAAGGGGAGCAGGTGCGGGGCGCCATATGGTTCCAGCCCGAGGGGCAGGCCGGCAAGCTGGTGATCGGCTTCGATCGCCCCGCGCGCCTTGCGGGGCTGGAGGAACAGGATATTCTCGATCCCGGCTATGGCGCCGATGGCGACTGGCCCGATGGGCCGTTGCTGGGGCTTGGTTTTTCGATCCGGCTGGTGCGCAGTCTCGCACAGGGTCAGGGCGGCGCGCTGCGGATAGAAAATGAACGGATTTTGCTCGAACTGCCGGTGGCCGACCGCGCCGCCGGTCATGAGGTCGGCTAGTATGGCTTGCCTTTTGTTGTCATCTGTTGTTGGGATTTGCTGCGCCACTTAAAAAGCATATGGCAACCTTTGGGGTATAGGTCTGCGATATGAATTATGAGCCACTTCGTCGTCGGGACATATTGACGCCGCCGCAAAGCGGCGAATTTATATACTTGCCCCGGTCCTTCGGCACCCGTTTCATGCTGGTCGTCGATACCGAGGAAGAATTCGACTGGCAGGCGCCGTTCGATCGGAACAATCGGTCGGTAACAATCACCGATGCGATGGAGCGGGGGCAGGCCTATTTTGCGCGGGCCGGGATATGTCCTCTCTATGTTGCCGACTATCCGGTGATTGACGATCCGCGCGCCGGGCCGATGCTCGCGCGCTGGGTGGCTGAAGGTCAGGCGGATGTGGGCGCCCATTGCCATCCGTGGGTTAACCCCCCTCATGACGAGCAAGTATGTATATTCAACAGCTTCGCGGGCAATCTTCCCGCAGAGTTGGAACGGGCGAAGATCACCGCGCTGCGCGACCGGTTGACCGAGGTGATCGGAAAGGCGCCCATTGCATTTCGCGCGGGCCGCTATGGCGTTGGCCCCAATACGGCGGCCATCCTGCACGAACTGGGTTTTCGCGTAGACACATCGATCCGTAGTGGCTTCGATTATTCGGCGCAAAATGGCCCGGACTTTACTGGCCTGCCGGTGCATCCCTATCGCACCGGACCCGGCCAGGCGCTGCTGGAATTGCCGCTTTCCACAGCCTTTGTCGGCAGCTTGCGCGATGTGGGGAAGAAGGTGCAGGCGATGATCGAGGGGAGAGGGCTGGCGACCGGCTTCTTTGCGCGAGCGGGCTTGCTGCAACGTATTCCGCTGACGCCCGAAGGCGTGACGGCGGAGCAGACCATGCGCGCGATTGACCGGCTGCTCGCTGATGGCCAGCGCTTGCTGATGTTCAGTTTCCATTCTCCGACGCTGGCGCCGGGACATACGCCCTATGTGCGTGACGCGGGGGAGCAGGATGCTTTCTACCGCTGGTGGGACAAGGTGCTCGCCCATCTGGCTGCCAGGGGAGTGCATCCTGCAGGTCTGGATGACGTGATGCGCGCGGCGGATATTACCCGCTAGGCAATGCTGCGGCAGGTAATGGCCCGCCCGTGCTGGCTTGTCTCAAAATGGTTGTGGTCGGGGAGACAGGATTCGAACCTGCGACCCTCTGCTCCCAAAGCAGATGCGCTACCAGACTGCGCTACTCCCCGGCCTAGGAAAACTGCGAAAAACGGGCGGATTTCCGTACTGTCAATCGCTGTTTCGTGGCTCGCTATGGCAGCAGGCGGCATGGAATGTCAACAGAAGTCCCGGAATAGTCCCGGAGTTTGTTCACGCGCCGTTCTGGCTCTGGGCAAAAAACCGCGCTACTCCCCGACGACGGAAGCTGTATGATGGTGGGCCCGGCAGGACTCGAACCCGCAACCTAGCCGTTATGAGCGGCCAGCTCTAACCAATTGAGCTACAGGCCCCACCTTTCGCGCGGATAGCCAGCATTGCACGGCTTGGCAAGCGTCTTGGGCGAGATTTCAATCCTGTCCTTTGCTTGCGCGTTCCGGCTTCCTTGGTGCGATCGGAGCATCAGGAAGGCTTGTTTTCGTCTTGAGGATCCAGATGAAGCCTATTGGGGGAACAAGTCCCAACGATGTCAGACGTGAAACCCGACCCTCAGTTCCGGTGCCTGAATAAAAAACACGCCATGCATGCATTTTATATTTGCTATTGATAGTTATTCTCATTAATTCAGATGGGGCAGGCAGTCGACGATTCGCACTCCTTGCGAATGACTGAATGCGACCCCGTTCTCCTCTCTGGCCAGGGCTGGTTTTCCAGTCCTGGCCTCTTTTTTGGGCTATAAAGGCAGGGGGCCGGATAAGCCCGAGACGGAATCTCAGTCCGCCCGGCTCCACGCCTTTGCTTCCTCTGCCTGCGCCAGCGCGGCAGGGTTCGCCACGGGCCGTCTCGATCCGAACCATAGGGCGAACAACTGCTTCCCCGGCTTCTCGATCAGGTGATAGAAGAAGACAGAGGCGCCCAGCACCAGCAGCAGGAACATGCCCATTTGCCAGGGAGGGATGTGAGCGGCGTCATCGACGAACGCGATCTTGAACCAGATGAACAGCATCATATGGGACAGATAAGTCGCATAGCTGATTTCCCCCACATAGGTGAGGGCCCGCATCAGCAGGGAAGCGCGGCGCCTGTCCGTTCGCCGGGCCTGCGCCCGCCCGATCTGCGCCAGCAGGAAGATAAGCGCCGCCGCCATCAGCGGGAAGGCCCAGAATTCGGTCCAGGGCAACAGCCGCCATATCGCGCCCATGGCGATGAGGATCGCCGCGGCGATGAGGATCGGCGGCCTTTGCGGCCCATCCTCGCATTGCAGCCAGAAGGCGCAAAGCATCGTCCCGGCGGTAAACTCGAACAGGCAGCGGATGAGGCCATAATGGGCGATCCACTCGCCCAGATTGCGCAACCCGGCGCTGTATAGCCATAGGCCCATCATGCCTATCGACAGCGCGATCCCCACCAGCAAGAGCGAACGCGAGGCGCGCGCTATGGGCGTGGCAAGCACCAGCAGCGGGAAGAGCAGGTAGGCGGCCATCTCAGTACTGATCGACCAGGCGGGGTGGTTCCAGCTCAGCGCCTGCGTAAAGCCCCAATTCTGCATCAGGAACAGGTGAAGGGGCAGTTCGCGCCAGGGATAGTTGGAGGCGTCCCGACCACTCGCCGTCAGCAGGGCCGCGAAGATGATGGTGAGCAGCAGCAGCACCGCATAAAGCGGATAGATGCGCGCCAGCCGCCGTTGCAGGAAGGGACGGATGCCGGCCGCCCCTTCCTTCAGCAACGCCCGGTGAGAGGAAAGATAGATGACGAATCCGGACAGCAGGAAGAAGAAATCGACCGAAAGATACCCCTTGGCGAAGAACGCCAGCATCTCCTGCGGCAACCAGGACATGCCGCTGCGGATATGGTAGAGGACCACCAGCCAGGCCGCTATCCCGCGAGCGCAGGTGAGGCTGTCGAGATGAGCCTGTTGGGGGGAAGAAGGACCGCTCGCCGTCACGCCGTCACCTTGTCGCCTGTCGATGGGGTCGAAAGGGAAGCGGCGGCGCCGAACATTGTTTCCGGTTCCTCTTGCTTGCGCAGGCGCGCGAGATAGGTCGCCAGGCCGATCTGCAATGCGACCAGGGTTAAAATGAAGGGCTGATAGGCGACGCCGATGAACGCCGCGCCGAGCAGATAGACGATATGCCCCTGTTGCAGCGCGAGCGCCAGCGGCGATATCCACGCCTTGTCGGGGTCGTCCGCAAAGGCGCGATAGCGGCGATAGATGCGCTGGGTCGAAAATAGCGAGATGATATGGATGAGCGCCCACATCAGGAAACCGGGATAGCCCTGCTCGCCCAGCACCTCGAAATAGGCGCTATGATAAGCGCGGCCGATCTCCGTCACGCGGGTGCGGACCATGCGCACAGAGCCGCCATCGCTCTGCGCCTGATTCATGTAATAGGTGAATTTGTTGGAACGATAGGCGTCGAAACCGCCGCCGCCCGGATGGGTTTTCACATAATCCCATGTCCACATCCACACCTGCACACGGGTGGAAGCGCTCTGGTCGCTCTGATAATTTTTGATCGTGCCCATGCGTTCGGTGAAAGCCGAAGGCAGCAGGGGTATCGCGATCAGCGCCAGCACCGCGAAAATGCCGCCGAGCAGCGCCCGCTTCTTGCTGTGCCAGACCATCAACGCCGCCAGCAGCACGATGCAGAGCAGGCCGGTGCGGGTCGATGTGCCGATGGGGATCAGCAAGCAGGCGCCCGCCAGTGCCAGCGCATAGATGCGCACACGCCAGTCGGGCCGATAGATGGTGCCATACCGCGCGAGCCAGAAGATGAGCGGAATGATCGCGATCGCGACTGTGGAGATGGTCGAGCCTTCATAAAGGCCGCTATTGTCGTCGACCATCAGGTTCAGCGCGCCATAGCCGCCGCCCGAAAGGGCCGTCTTGATGCCGCCAGTGACGATGATGGCGCTCGCGCACAGGATCATGACGAGGATCAGCGCTTCGATCCGCAGCCGTGTGCGCAGGGTCAGCGGCAGGAAGATAGCGAAGATCAACGATTTCCATACCCATGACCATTTGTGCGCCGCATCGATCGGGAAGTCGGCGATCGTGGTGGTATAGGCGCACCAGCAGAGCAGCATCACCATCAGCACCTGCCGCCCGGAAAAGCGGCTGTCGCGCTTATTATCGGCGATCAGCCAGCCGCCAAAGGCGAGCAGGAAGGCGATGGCCGAAATGGGGATGCTGTTGAGCAGGATATAGGTCAGCCGTTGGGGCGAAACGATATCGATATAGCAATAGGTCAGCACGAAGAGGAAGGGCCTCTTCAGCGCCATGCCGAACATGCAGGCGAGCAGCGCGATGAAGAAAAGATCACGCATCGGGGAACAGCGCCTCGCTTTCCTTAAGGGTATCGGCAATCGGTGCGGCGGACTGCGGAAGGGCGCTCTCGTCGTCAAGATCCGGCCGCCCCAGCAGGCGCCAGAAGGCAAGCAACAGCAAGCCGTGACTAAGCAAGATGGAGAAAGTGTCGATCATCTCTCGTTCCCATGGCCTCGACGGCCTTTTCCATCAAGGCTGGTCCGCGTGCAGGCGAGCCTAGGCCTTTCCCCATGCCCGAAGGAGGATAGTTCCCCGGCACCGGCTATGACATAGCCTGAAGCAGGTTTATGCGACGTTAAATAATTTAAGGCAAAGCACAGGCGGTCATGACCCGTATCCTACATATTCTCGATCACAGCTTGCCGATGCACAGCGGCTATACATTCCGGACCCGCGCGATTTTGCGCGCGCAGATCGCGCAGGGGTGGGAGGTGAAGGGCATAACCGGCCATCGCCATAGCGCTGCCGGTCCTGAAATGGAGGTGGTTGACGGCCTTGTCTTCCACCGCACGCCCGGCACCTCGCGCGGCGGGCCGCCGGGGCTGCGCGAATGGCGCGAAATAGCCGATCATGAGGCGGCGATCGAGGCTTTGGTGCAGCAATGGCGGCCTGACGTCATGCATGCCCATTCCCCGGTGCTCAACGCCATGGCTGCCCAGCGCGTCGCGCATCGTCATGGCATCCCTCTGCTATATGAAATCCGCGCCTTCTGGGAGGATGCGGCGGTCGGCAACGGTACCGGCGTGGAGGGCAATCTCCGCTATCGCGCGACCCGATGGCTGGAGAGCCGCGCGGTGCGGCGCGCCGATGCTGTGGCGGTGATCTGCGAGGGGCTGAAAGGCGATCTGGTGGCAAGGGGCGTCGATCCGGCCAAGATCGTGGTGTCGCCCAACGGCGTCGATATGGACATGTTCGGCACGCCTGTCCCGCCCGATCCCGCCTTGCGCGCGGCGCTGGGGCTGGAGGAAGAGGCAGAGGCAGAGGTGATCGGCTTTATCGGCTCCTTCTACGATTATGAGGGGCTGGACGATCTCATCGCCGCCATGCCCCTGTTGGTGGCGGACCGTCCCCGGGCTCGCCTGTTGCTCGTCGGCGGCGGGCCGAGGGAGGCCGCGTTGCGGGCGCAGGCGGAAGCTTCCCCGGTGGCGAGTGCGATCCGCTTCGTCGGCCGCGTGCCGCATGAGGAGGTCGAACGCTATTACAGCCTGATCGACATATTGGCTTATCCCCGCAAATCCATGCGCCTTACCGATCTGGTCACGCCGCTCAAGCCGCTGGAGGCGATGGCGCAGGGGCGGCTGGTCGCTGCCTCTTCGGTCGGCGGGCATCGCGAGCTGATTGAGGACGGCGTCACGGGCACCTTGTTCGCACCGGACGATCCGGCTTCCATCGCCTGTGCGCTGGGCGGCCTGCTCGCCAATCGCGCCTCGTGGGAAGAGCGCCGGGCGACGGCGCGTATTTTTGTTGAACGGGAACGGAACTGGGCGTCTAATATCATGCGTTATCAACCTGTTTACGAAAATCTGCTTGAAAGGGCAGACGTGACGCAGAAGTCGGTGCGGGGTCCGGATAATGGGAATGTGGAACAGGCCAAGTGAAACGACGCGACGCCAATCTGATATTGATCGCGCTCGCCGCCTTTGGCGGCGGGATAATAGCCTTTGTCCTGCCTCTTTCCCTTTTCGAGAGGATTTTTTCGGCAAGTGGGCTGCCGGACATATTTCCAGCTTTCGCATCTCCTTTGGGAACCATGGCGCGGTCCCTGCTGATCATGTTAGGCGGAATGACGTGCGCGGCCGTGACCGCCTTGCTCCTGCCTTGGCGGTCCAAACAGCTCCGGTCGCAAGCTAATGGCAAGGAAAGAGGCATGAGTTTCATTTCCAGGCTGTTGTCGCTGGTGCGTGGCCGGAAGGTCGAGGTGAGGACCGGTCTGGAGCCTCCTTCGGAGGGGAACGACTTTTCGGATGTTCCGGTATTGCGGCGATCTGATTCCCATCCGGATGCACCTGCACGGCCGCCTGTCTCCGCGCGGCGTGATCTGGGCGAGGAAGCGCTGCCCGCTGTCGATGCCTTTATTCCATCCGGACCTTCCCCGACCGCCGGCGAGACCGAGAAATGTGCGGGAGAAGGGGAGAAAGGCGCGGCGCCCACATCCGACCCCTTGCCGTGGACCCTCATCGAGCAGGAGATGAGCCGCATCCAGAACGGAGGCCCTCCACGCGCAAAAGAGGGAATGCCCTCCGCCAAAGCGCTCTCCGCGGCTTTTGCGCCTGTCGTCGAACCGGAAGATGCTCCGGCAGACACTCAGGCAGACACCGGGGCGCAAGAAGACGCGAAAGCGGAGTCGGACACTGCTTTACCGACCACTCAGGAACTGGTCGAGCGGCTGGAACGAGGGTTCGAGCGCCGCAAGGCAAGAGCCCAGGCCACGCTGGACGCAGAGAAATCTTCAGTATAACCACATGGAAAAAGTGCGCGCCACAGCGCATCTTCCACAAGGCCAATCAAGAGGGCCAATCAAGAGGGCCAATCAAGAGGGCCAATCAAAGCGGTGGGTGCCGCACCCCCGATGGCTGCGGCACCGATTTCTCCTTACCAATCTTCTATGGTGAGCACCGAGAGATGCATCATCGTTCCGGCGTCCTCCTCGGCGAGTTGCAGCCGGTCGACGCATGCATCTGCGACAATATGACCGCCGATCGAAAACTCCGCCTCCGGCAATCGTTCCGCCAGCGCCGCCGCGCGCGCCTCATGATCCGGCCCCGTCAGTCGCAGCACGATGGCGTGCCGCGCACCGACAAAAGTAGCGCTGGCCCAGGGACGAGAGGATGTGGCGATAACGGATGAATCTTTCCCGGCGAGGTCCAGCAATTGTGTTATCACCCTCGTATGCGGGTCTCTTCTGGGGGGGCGGGGCCAGTCGCGTGAACGCACCCGGCGAGGCTGATGAGTGTTCGGCACCGTAATGCCGTGGCTGGGTTTCGGATAGGTCATTGGCTGATAGCTCCGCGTTGAAAGATGGACATGAAATGCTCAATCCTGCGGATCATGCGGGCGCTTGGCTCCCGGCCTTTTCTCATGTCGAACACCAGACGCGGATCGCGCGCCGCTTCGCGCCCGAACCGGGTGGGAGCCATGTTCGTATCGTTTAAAAATCGTTCGATTCGCCTCAAGATCGGCATGCAGGACACTCCTTCTGGAACAGGGGAGAGAGGGGTCTAGGAAATAGGAATAATCCTATATTTACTTGGAAATCCTACATGTCGAGGAGAAGAACTATCATTGTGGAGCAGATATGGACGAGCAATCGCCGCGTGAAATCCTCGCCAGCCTGATTGCGGAACATCGCACCAATTATGGCGCTCTTTCCCGCTTGCTCGGAAGAAATGCGGCTTATATTCAACAATTTATAAAGCGCGGGACACCTCGCAAGCTGGATGAGCAGGACCGGCGGATGCTGGCCGAATTTTTCGGCATCGATGAGGTGCTGCTTGGCGGGCCGGATCGCGAAGGCGCCTCTCCGCCTCCGCTCGAAAAGGCCCGGAAAAAGCCGCTTCCCACAGGCACGGCGCAGGTTCCCAAGCTGGCGCTGGAGGCTTCCGCGGGGCCAGGCGCGATAACCGGAGAGGAGTGGGCGAGCGAGGGGGTCGGTTTCGATCGCCAATGGCTGAAAAGGCTGGGGCTGCGGCCGGAAAATCTCTCCATTATCGATGTAAAAGGCGAATCCATGGCGCCCACGCTCAATAACGGGGACACCATCATGGTCGATCGCAATGATGGGGCGGATCGGCTGCGCGACGGAATCTATGTGTTGCGGCTCGATACCATGCTGATGGTGAAGCGCGTCTCGCTTTCCCCGCGACCGGGCAGGGTCGCGCTCGCCATATCAAGCGACAATCCGACCTATCCCTCCTGGGAGGATGTGGACCGCAGGCTGGTCGATATTGTGGGTCGCGTCGTCTGGGTGGGGCGCGTGATTTTCTGACGCTTCGGGGCTGACCGCTCTTGCAAGCCGGGCGCGCCTCCTCCACATCGGGCGCATGACTGCCGATCAGACCACCCCCGTTCCGCCGTTGCGCGCCGCGATCATTCCGGTGACGCCCCTTCAGCAAAATTGCACGCTTTTCTGGTGCACCCAGACCGGGAAGGGCGCCTTTGTCGATCCCGGCGGCGATCTCGACAGGCTGAAGAAGGCGGCGGCTGACCAAGGCGTTGAAATCGAGAAGATCCTGATAACTCATGGTCATATCGACCATTGCGGGCAGGCGGGCCTGCTGGCGCAGGAACTTGGCGTGCCGATCGAGGGACCGCAGGAGGACGACCGCTTCTGGATCGAGCGGCTGGGCGAGGATGGCCTCAAATATGGCATAGAGGGCCAGACGTTCGAACCGCAGCGCTGGCTGCATGATGGCGATAGCGTGACTGTCGGCAATCTGGTGCTGGAGGTGATCCATTGCCCCGGCCATACCCCCGGCCATGTCGTCTTTTACCACCCGCAATCGCGCCTCGCCATTGTCGGCGACGTGCTGTTTCAGGGATCTATCGGCCGCACCGATTTCCCGCTCGGCAATCATCAGCATCTCATCGACGCGATTACCGGCAAGCTCTGGCCGCTGGGCGATGATGTTGCCTTCGTGCCCGGCCATGGCCCGATGAGCAATTTCGGCCATGAACGCGCGACCAATCCCTTTGTCGGAGATCGCGCGCTCGCCAGCGGGTGACGAGACCGGCAATGATTGTCAGGCGCCGGACAGAAAGGCCAAGGAAAGACTTGCTTGTCCGGGAAAAAGCGCTATAGGCGCATGACTTCGCGATGACCGGGGCGCTTCTTGAAGGGCATGCGGTTTCGGGCTGGCCAGAATGCCAGTTTGAAGCCGATCCGAATGTCGCATTTTGGTTTGACTTTATTTAACGGATACAGGTGCCGAGATGGCTGTTCCCAAGCGGAAAACTACCCCCTCCAAGCGCGGCATGCGCCGCAGCCACGACTCTCTGAAGGTCGAGGCCTACCAGGAATGCTCCAATTGCGGCGAGCTGAAGCGCCCGCATAACCTGTGCAATGCCTGCGGCCATTATAACGGCCGCGAAGTCATTGCCGTCGGGGCCTGATCGCCCGAACATATAGGGGGATAGTGTGACTGGCAGGCCGCATATCGCCATAGACGCGATGGGCGGCGACGAGGGCGTGCGCGTGATGATGGCGGGCGTCGCTGAGGCTCGTCGTCGACATGATGGCCTGCGTTTCATGCTGTTCGGGGATGAAGTGCGGATCAAGGCCGCGCTTGATAACCATCCCAACCTGCGTGCCGCTTCCGAGGTTTTTCATTGCGACGGCGTTGTCGAAGGCAATGAAAAACCGGCGGTCGCGATCCGCAAGGCAAAGACCACCTCCATGGGCCTCGCTGTCCAGGCGGTGAAGAAGGGCGATGCTGGCGCCGCCGTATCGGCTGGCAACACCGGCGCCCTGATGGCGATGGCGAAGCTCGCCCTGCGCACCATGCCGGGGATAGACCGCCCGGCGCTTGCCGCTCTGCTGCCCACGCTCGGCAATAATGACGTGGTGATGCTCGATCTGGGCGCCAACACAGAATGCGATACCCGCAATCTTGTCCAGTTCGCCGTGATGGGCGCTGCCTATGCGCGCGTGGCGATGGATCTTGAGCGTCCCCGCGTGCGGCTCCTCAATATCGGCACCGAGGATCTGAAAGGCACCGACGAAATTCGCGAAGCCGCCGCGATCCTGCGTAATTATGACGATCTGGCGATGAGCTTCGACGGCTTTACCGAAGGCGACAAGATCGCCCGGGGGGAAGCCGATGTAATCGTCAGCGATGGCTTTTCCGGCAATGTCGCCTTGAAGACAGCTGAAGGCACGGCCCGCTTCGTGACGGATCTGCTGCGCAGCGCTTTCACCAGTTCGTTGCGGTCCAAGATCGGTTTTCTGATTTCCAAGCCGGCGATGCATCTTCTGAAGCATCATCTCGACCCTAATAATCATAATGGCGCGGTGTTTCTCGGCCTGAATGGCGTGGTGGTGAAGAGCCATGGCAGCGCCAATGCCACGGGCATCGCCAATGCGGTGCATGTTGCCGCGCGGCTGCTTGAAGAAAATATTACAGAGCGTATCGCCAGCGACATGGCGAGGATCGATATGCTCGGCAAGGCGGAGGCGATTGTAGAATGATTCGGCGCGCTATCGTTCTGGGCACTGGCTCCGCGCTGCCCGCGCGTTCCGTCAGCAATGAGGAGCTGGCCCAGCAGGTCGACACCAGCGATGAGTGGATTCGCGAACGCACTGGCATCCACACCCGCTACATCGCCGGAGAGGGCGAGACGACCGCGAGCCTCGCGACGCAGGCGGCGCGGCGTGCCCTGGAGGCGGCCGGACTGGAGGCGTCCGCCGTCGATCTCATCATCCTCGCGACCGCGACGCCGGACCAGACCTTCCCGGCGAGCGCCACGAAGGTGCAGGCCGAGCTGGGCATCGCCGATTGCGTCTCGTTCGACGTTGCGGCGGTTTGCTCGGGTTTTCTTTACGCGATCACGGTCGCGGACAGCATGATCCGCACGGGTGCGGCCAGCCGCGCGCTGGTTATCGGCGCTGAAACCTTCAGCCGCATTCTCGACTGGGAAGATCGCGGCACTTGCGTGCTTTTCGGCGATGGCGCCGGTGCGGTTCTGCTCGGCGCGGAAGAAAGCGAAAAGGGCGAGCGCGGCATATTGGCGAGCAAGCTGCACGCCGATGGGCGCCATAACCAGTTGCTTTATGTCGATGGCGGGCCATCGACCACGGGGACGGTCGGCAAGCTGCGGATGAAGGGACAGGAAGTGTTCCGCCACGCGGTGGTCAACCTCGCGTCCGTGCTGCGCGAAGTGCTCGACATGGCCCATATGACCGCGGAAGATATCGACTGGGTCGTGCCGCATCAGGCCAATGCGCGCATCCTCGAAAGCACGGCCCGCAAGCTCGGGCTGGCGCGGGAAAAGGTGGTTATGACCGTGGATCAGCACGCCAATACCTCCGCCGCTTCGGTACCGCTCGCTTTCGACCTCGCGGTGCGCGACGGGCGGATCAAGCAGGGCGATATCGTGGTGATGGAAGCGATGGGAGGCGGCTTTACATGGGGGGCATGCCTGCTTCGCATCTAGGTAAATGTAAAAATAAGTCAGTTCGCACCTATATGGTTCGTAAATCAAGGCGGAACCGCTGGGAAATCTTGCAAAAAGCAAGATTTTCGTGAATGGGGCGACAGTAGGGAGGCCGATTAAGAGATGAGAGACATGGTGGATATTGGTACTCTGACCAGAGCGGATCTGGCTGAGACGATGAATGGTCGGATCGGCCTGTCCCGCTCGGAATCGGCGAAGCTGGTTGAGCAGATTATCGACCTGATGTGCGACGCGCTCGCCGATGGCGAGAATGTCAAGATTTCCGGTTTCGGAACCTTCGTGCTGCGCGACAAGAACCGCCGTATCGGCCGCAACCCCAAGACCGGCGTGGAAGTGCCGATCGAGGCGCGCCGCGTGCTGACCTTCCGTCCCAGCCAGATCATGCGGGAACAGGTTGCCCGGTTCTAAGGCGTCCGCTTTTTCCGTTTCAAAGTTTTGTAAGGCGGCGGTGCCTATTCCGCCGCCTTTTTCTTTCGTTGGCACGCTCCATCCATCATTGCTGTTGACCGACCCACGAATAGAGGTGCAACATGAACGGCATGGCAAAGCAGCAAGGCGCGTTTTTGACTATTGGTGAACTCGCTGCGGAACTCGGCGTTCCCCACCATATATTGCGCTATTGGGAAAGCCGTTTTCCCGCGCTTCGTCCTTTGCAGCGCGCCGGCAACCGCCGCTATTATCGCCCGGAGGATGTTGCCCTTGCCCGTGCCATCAACCGCCTGCTCAATGTCGAGGGATATACGGTCAAGGGCGCGCAGCAGGCGCTTTCCGCCAGATCGGATATGCTGGTTGCGCAGGAGCCGTCCGGTCTGGCCGATGCGCCTCAAACCCGCAGCGTGACGGAAAGCGCCGATCTGTTCACGTCTGCCGCCCCCACTCTTGCCGCAGCCTCGTTGCTGCGCAAGCTGGAGGCCATTCGCGAAAAGTTGAAGGTCGCGCTCGATCAGCCGCGCTAGAGTTTTTCCTGTTCGCTTCAGGGGCGCGTCGGCGCGGCAGCGCCACAATATCGATACCGAGCGGCGCCCGATGCCTCTTTAGTGATCGGGGCCGAATTTCGGGTCCAGATCGCGGGGGCGGGTCAGCTTTTTGAGCCGGGCGCCGCTGCCGGGGATGAGCGCTGGCCAGTCCGATCCTTCCCAAAGGATCTGGGCAAGGCAGGCAGTCGGGAATTTCTGCTCGACGATATCGCGCAAAGGAGATTGGCCATCATCGGCGATCAGGTCGAGGATCAAATCCTCCAGACCCGGATTATGGCCGACCAGCATCAGATGATCGATGCCGCTGCCGGTTTCGTGGATAATGTCGAGCAAGGTCG
>CAYLKZ010000033.1:0-30030 GCA_964384275.1 uncultured Sphingobium sp.
ACCATCGGCCAGCCGGGATTTTCCTCCATCGCCTCGCGGTGGAGCCGCCGCCGCCGGTCCACCATCGAATAGACCGGCAGGATCGGCGCATGGCTGCCGCCATTCTGCACCAGATAACGAGCGACCTCGCCCAGCGCGCGGCGGGAAAGGGGCGAAGGGATCACCGGCGCCACGACGATGTCGCAGGCGCGCAGCACCTGCTCGCTGGTTTCGGTGAGGCCGGGCGGGCAATCGAGGATGATGCGGTCATAGCGCGCGCCCAGCTTTTCGATCAGGCGGGCGAGGCGCTTCTTCTTGCCCAGTTCGAAGAATAGCCGGTCGAGGCCGCGCAGTGAGGTGTCGGCGGCGATCAGGTCGATGCCCTCGACGGTGGAGGGGCGGATCAGCGCCTCGACATTCACATCCTTGCTGAAGATCGCCTGCGCCTCGTCCCGCCCGTTCTGATCGGCCGAGAGCATCCATGTCGCGGCGGCCTGCGGATCGAGATCCCAAAGCAGCGTGCGTCTGCTGCTCAACTTCGCGGAGGCCCAGGCCAGATTGACGGCAAAGGTGGTTTTCCCCACGCCCCCCTTGAGGCTGTATACGGCGACGGTAGCCAGAGTTTGTTCCTTGCCCATGCGTTTCAGGCTAACCCCGCCTCATGCGCCACGGCAAGGGGCGTTAAGCGTGAAAAATGACAGGATGGCGACAAGACTGTTCTTCTGCGGGGTTTCCGGGCGGCAGAGATGAGGTTGTTGGCCGCTGAAAATGGGCGGCGGTGTGCAGCAGGCGACCGCCGGAGAGTTCCACGGAAAGCGCACTTGCATTCCCGTAGCCAAGGACTGCAACCCTATAAACGTCAGAGGATTTCGCGGACGCTCTCGGGCGGGCGGCCGATGCGCACGCCCTTTTCGGTGATGACAAGCGGCCGTTCGATCAGGATCGGGTCGGCGGCCATCGCGTCGAGAATGGCGTCGTCGCTGGCGTCCTTCAGCGCCTTGGCGCCGTCCTCGCCCTTGCGCAGGCCCTCAAGCGCCGTCATCCCGCCTTTGGCATAGGTCGCGGCCAGCTCGGCGCGGCTGGGCGGCGTCTTCAGATATTCGACCACTTCCACCTCGACGCCCGGTGTGTCGTTGAGGATCGCCAGCATCTCGCGCGATTTGGAGCAGCGGGGATTGTGCCAGATGGTCGCTTTCATCGCTCGTACAACTCTATTTCCATATTGGTGAAGAAATACCGGATCGTCCAATAGGCATAATAAGGAATGGCGAGGCCGAAAGTCACGATACAGAGGAGCAGGAGAAGCAGCGATTTAATGAAATAATCCAGGAAATTACCGGTGAATACGATTTTCCCGCGCTGCATCCTCGCCACTCCTTCTGTCTTTCCGGTATCGGGTCACTGGTCCTTCGCCAGCCAGTCCTCCAGCCACTTGATCGTATAATCGCCATTCTGGAATTCGGGATCGTTGAGCAGTTTCTGATGCAGCGGGATGGTCGTCTTCATCCCTTCGATCACATATTCCTCCAGCGCGCGGCGCAGGCGCATGATGCACCCTTCACGGGTGCGGCCATAGACGATCAGCTTGCCGATCATGCTGTCATAATAAGGCGGCACGCGATAGCCCTGATAGAGGCCGCTATCGACGCGCACATGCATGCCGCCGGGGACATGATAGCGGGTGACGGTGCCGGGCGACGGCGCGAAGGTCACGGGATCTTCCGCGTTGATGCGGCATTCAATCGCGTGGCCGGTGAAGCGCAGTTCGTCCTGCGTGACCGAGAGGGGCTTGCCTTCCGCGATGCGGATCTGTTCGCGCACCAGATCGACGCCGGTGATCATCTCCGTCACCGGATGCTCGACCTGAAGCCGGGTGTTCATCTCGATGAAGTAGAATTCGCCGTTTTCCCAGAGGAACTCGATCGTGCCCGCGCCGCGATAGCCCATGTCGGCCATCGCCTTGGCGACGATGCCGCCCATGCGCGCGCGTTCGTCGGCGGAGATAACGGGCGAGGGGGCTTCTTCCAGCACCTTCTGGTGACGGCGCTGGAGCGAGCAATCGCGCTCGCCCAGATGGATCGCCTGGCCCTTGCCGTCGCCGAAGATCTGGAATTCGATATGGCGCGGATTGCCGAGATATTTTTCCATGTAGACGGTGTCGTCGCCGAACGCCGCCTTGGCCTCGCTGCCCGCCTGCTTCATCAGCGTTTCGAGCAGGTCTTCGGACGGCACGACCTTCATGCCGCGCCCGCCGCCGCCTGAGGCCGCCTTGATGAGCACCGGATAGCCGATTTCGGCGGCGAGGCGCTTGGCCTCCTCGACATCGGTGATCGCGCCGTCGGAGCCGGGCACCAGTGGCAGGCCGAGCTTGCCCGCCGTCCGCTTCGCCTCAACCTTGTCGCCCATGATGCGGATATGTTCGGGCTTGGGGCCGACGAATACCAGACCGTGCGCCTCGATGATCTCCGCGAACTGGGCGTTCTCGGAAAGAAAGCCATAGCCGGGATGGATCGCGTCGGCGCCAGAGATTTCCGCGGCGGAAATGATGTTCGCGATGTTGAGATAGCTGTCCCGCGCCGCCGGAGGCCCGATGCAGACGGCCTCGTCGGCGAGGCGCACATGCATCGCGTCGGCATCGGCGGTCGAATGGACCGCGACCGTCTTGATGCCCATTTCATGGCAGGCGCGGTGAATGCGCAGCGCGATTTCACCGCGATTGGCGATCAGCAGCTTCTCGATCGACATGGGGGCGCGGCCTTATTCGACCACGACGAGCGGCTGGTCGAATTCGACCGGCTGGCCGTTCTCGACAAGGACCTGACGCACAGTGCCGGCATTGGGCGCCGTGATCGGGTTCATCACCTTCATCGCTTCGACGATGAGGAGCGTGTCGCCGGCCTTGACGGTCTGGCCGACGCTGACGAAGGGCGCGGCGCCCGGCTCGGCCGCCAGATAGACGGTGCCGACCATGGGGGATTTCACCGCATTGGCCGAAACGGCGGCGGTTTCAGCGGCAGGCGCGGGCGCTGCGGCAACGGCGACCGGAGCAGCGACGGGCGCTGCCATCGCGACCGGTGCAGCGGCGATGGGGCTGCCCATGCGCGCGACGCGGATCTTGCGGTCGCCATCCTCCACCTCGATCTCGGTGAGGTTGGTGGTGTCGAGCATTTCCGCCAGTTCGCGGACGAGATTGACGTCGATGTGCATCGCGCCCTTTTCAGATTTGTCGTTCATCATGTCCCTCGAATTTTGGGATAAGCTGTTTGGTTTGGCAAAAGCGCCTATTGCGCTTTCCTGCGAAGCGCAACCGCTAGTTGCCCTTTTCTCGCGCCTTACAGGTCCAGCGCGGCTTCTAGCGCGAGCATGTAGGACATGGGGCCGAAGCCCGCAATCGTCCCTTTCGCGACCATGCCGACATAGCTTTTGTGGCGGAACTCCTCGCGCGTATGCGGATTGGAAAGGTGAACCTCGATCACCGGCACCTTGATCGCCTTTATCGCGTCATGCAGGGCGATCGACGTATGGGTGAAGGCGCCCGCATTGAGGATGACGGCATGGAGGCCTTCCTCCTGCGCTTCATGCAGCCAGTCGATGAGATGGCCTTCATGGTTGGACTGGCGGAAATCTATCTCGATATGATCGCGCGAGGCGACATCCTCCATCCGGGCGGCAATGTCGTCGAGCGTGTCATAGCCGTAGATTTCCGGTTCCCGCGTGCCGAGGAGGTTGAGATTGGGACCGTTCAGCACCAAAATCCTGCGCGTCTCGCTCATAAATTTCCCCTGTTCGCGGCCTCTCGCTGTTGCGATGATGGCCCCAGTGCCTATATGCAGCGCCTTGATATGTGGCTTTGCGCGCAAGGTCCAGCCGTTCGCAACGGCGGGGCGGGATAAGGCGCTGATGGCCAGGCAGGAAGAGGCGCTTACCAGTGACAGTCGACGGAACCATCTCCATCCATTTGAATGGCGAGCATCGCCGCGTCCGACAGGGGCTGACCCTTGCCGAACTGGCGAGCGAACTGGGCTTCGTGCCGGAAAAGGTTGCGGTGGAGCGTAATCTGGAGGTGGTGCCGCGCTCCACCCTCTCGCATGTGGTGGTCGAGGACGGCGATGAGCTGGAGATCGTGCATTTCGTCGGCGGCGGCGATGGCGCGGCCGATAGTGGCGAAGATAGCTGGACCGTCGCGGGCAAGACTTTCCGCTCGCGCCTCATCGTCGGCACCGGCAAATATAAGAGCTTCGAACTGAACGCCGCCGCGGTGGAGGCTTCGGGCGCGGAGATCGTCACGGTCGCCGTGCGGCGGGTGAACGTCAGCGACCCCAATGCGCCGATGCTGACCGATTATATCGATCCGAAGAAGATCACCTATTTGCCCAACACCGCGGGCTGCTTCACCGGAGAGGACGCGATCCGCACGCTGCGCCTCGCGCGCGAGGCGGGCGGCTGGGAATTGGTGAAGCTCGAAGTGCTGGGGGAGGCGCGCACGCTCTATCCCGACATGGTGGAGACGCTGCGCGCGACCGAGGTGCTCGCGAAGGAGGGCTTCAAGCCGATGGTCTATTGCGTCGACGATCCGATCGCGGCGAAGCGGCTGGAGGATGCGGGCGCGGTGGCGATCATGCCGCTGGGCGCGCCCATCGGCTCGGGCCTCGGCATCCAGAACCGCGTCACCGTCCGCCTGATCGTCGAGGGCACCAGCCTTCCGGTGCTGGTCGATGCGGGTGTCGGCACTGCCTCCGAAGCCGCCGAGGCGATGGAACTGGGCTGCACCGGCGTACTCATGAACACCGCGATCGCGGAGGCGAAAAATCCGGTGCTGATGGCGCGCGCGATGAAGGCGGGCGTCGAGGCCGGGCGCATGGCTTATCTCGCCGGGCGCATGGGCAAGCGTCTTTATGCCGATCCGTCGAGCCCGCTCGCCGGCCTCATCTGACCGGACCTAGCTGAATAGCGCGGAAGACTTCCCTTTTCGGCTCTTTTTGTCTCGGTTCGTCGCGAAAGCGGCTGAAAAGCGGGAACGATGCGCTGCGTCTGTCTGTTTTCCCTTCGTCCGTTACAGCCAAGGAGATGGATGATGGGTGAAATGATCGACAAAATGAAAGGCAATGCCAATGAAGCCATTGGCAAGATCAAGCAGAAAAGCGGAAACCCCGAAACTCGCGATGAAGGCCGCGCTCAGGAGCTTAAGGGCAAGGCCCAGCAGGTCGCCGGCAAGGTTAAGGGGGCGATGGGCGACGATATCTGATCGTCCTCTCCGCTAACAGCCATGGAAGGGCCGCTCTTTGTAAGGAAGGGCGGCCTTTTTATTGGCCATTCCTGCAGCGCTGGGACGGAGCTTTCTTCTTCCCCACGCGTATCGCTTCCGCACCACAGGAAGGAAGACGATGCTGGACCTGATGCAATATTATGGCGCGGGGGCGGCTGTGGTGGCCGCTCTGCTGGTGTCTCTCGATCTGGGACGGCGGATCACCGGCTGGGCTTTCGTGTTGTTCGTCACCAGCTCCATCGCGCTCATCCTCTGGGGTTTTCTGCAACCCGACAGCGAGGGCATCGGCTGGCAGAATGTCGCGCTGCTGGGGATAAACTGCACCGGCGTCTATCGCTATCTGATCCGCAAGCGCGACGGGCATTGAGGTATCGCCATGAGCATCCGCGGCCTATTCCCGGCGCGGGTTCCGATGAAGAAAAATCCTGCTCGTCAGTCTGTTATGAGATGAATGGATGAGTCTGCGGGCTGTCCCGAGCCTCCATGGGTTGCGCCATGGCGAGCGAAAGAGGAACGGACCCTGGATGGCATCGTTTGTCCGCCATTGCCTGTTCGCCAACGGCTCATGAGGGATTTGGGCAGGAGATATCCTGCCTTTCCCCCTCGCGGACGGGATTATCGGTCGCTGATGGCAATTGCATTTTGAAAACAAAGCACTGCCCGAAGAATGGACTAGAAATTATATGATGAACTTATCGCGGGCGTTTCTCGATTCCTCGATGGTGTTTCTTGCCGTGATGGCCTTCATCGCGGCACTGCTGATGGTTCGGGCGGTGACGGTGCCGCACCGCATGGCCCGCCCAGACTCCCAGGAAATGATCGAGATTTTCGGGGCTTCCGCCGCCGCCGTCGCACTGACTGCGCTGCTGACCGGCCATCTGGTCGACCAGTTGCTGATCTGCGTTTTGTTCCTCAACATGGCGGCGGTGATGCGTTTTTACGTCAACCGCCTGAGCATGCCCGGCATTTTGTGGATGACGGTGCAACCGCTGGCGATGCTGGTCTCGACCGTCTGGGGAACGCTGTTCATCATGGAGGCGGGGCTGCCGCGCTGGGTGGAGGGGCTGGCCTTTGCGGGCCTTGCTTCTCTGGTGATCGTGTTCGCGCTCGACTTTGCCGAGCGGTTCGCGCGGGAATCGGTGCTGACGCATGAGCAATGGCGCCGCCCGATCGCGCCGCCCAAGCCTGTCGGCGGGCCGCGCCATTACAAGGTTTCGGTGCAACTGCCCTGCTATGCCGAGCCGCCCGAGGTGGTGAAGCTCACCATGGATCGCCTCGCCGCGCAGGATTATCAGGCGTTCGAGGTGTTGGTGTGCGATAACAACACCAGGGACGAGGCGCTCTGGCGCCCGCTGGAGGAGCATTGCGCGTGCCTCAACCAGCGGCTGGGGCGGGAGGTGTTCCGCTTCTTCCATGTCTCGCCATTGCCCGGCGCCAAGGCGGGCGCGCTCAATTACTGCATGGAGGTGATGGCGCCCGATACCGAGATCGTCGCCGTGATCGACGCCGATTATCAGGCGCGCCCCGATTTCCTCTCGCGCCTGACGCCGTTCTTCGACGACGCGGATATCGCCTATGTGCAGACGCCGCATGATTATTGCGGCTATTCCGGCAGCGAGTATCTGACCGCCTGCTATTGGGAATATATGCCCAATAACAAGGTCGATATGCCGGGCGTCAGCGAATATGGCGGCGCCTTCACGATCGGCACCATGTGCCTGCTGCGCGCCGAGGCGCTGCGTCAGGTGGGCGGCTGGGCCGAATGGTGCCTGACCGAGGATTCCGAAGTGTCCGTCCGCCTGCGCGCGGCGGGCTATCACGGCTTCTATCTCGGCGAGACCTATGGCCGCGGGCTGATCCCCGAGACGTTCGACGATTACAAGAAGCAGCGTTTCCGGTGGACGGCCGGCCCGGTGCAGCAGCTGCGCCGCTATTGGCGGCTGTTCCTGCCCGCCCCGCTGGCCCCCCGCATGCCGGGCTGGACCAAGCTGCTCGAAGTGCTGCGCTGCGTCGCGCCGCTGCGCGTGCTGTTCGGCATGATCTGCGCGGTGCTGGGGCTGGCGGTGACAAGCGCCGCGCTGCTCACCCGCAGCATGGCGCCGGTGGATGTGCCCGATGTCGTCTGGCTGCTGCTGGTGCTCGGTACGCTCACCTCGCTGGTGCGCACGTGGCACCGCTATCGCCTCGCGGGATGCAGCAGGATGACCGACATGATCCATGGCGAGATCGCCCGCATGTCGCTTTCCTACACCATCCTCGTCGCCGGGATCGCGGGGCTGTCGAGCAAGCCGCTCGCCTGGCGCCGGACGCCCAAATTCGCGGTGGAAAGCAGCAAGGAAACGCCGTTCACCTCGACCAGGATCGAAACCGCGATCGGGCTCGCCTGCCTGTTCTTCGGGCTGCTGGCGCTGATCGGCCATAGCATATTGGGCGTCGGGTTTGCAGTGCTTGCCTTTATCGGCGCGACGGGCCTTGCTGTGCGGTTCCTGAGCGCACCTTATATGGCCGCGCTGGCGATCCGCCATGTGAACGGCGCCGAGCAGGCGATGCCGCCCGAACTGGTGATCCGCGCCGACCCGCTGCTGCGCGAGGCGCGGGGCGAGGGCTGATCCCTTTGCCATGGAGAGGAGAGGCCGCTTACCCCGATGATGGGGGAGGCGGCCTTTTCTATTTTAGGCGGAGTGGCAGCCCCGCCGCGATTAGCTGCACTTCATGGACGGCGGCCGCGATGCGCTGGTTGACGAAGCCTGCCTCGTCGCGAAAACGGCGGGCGAGGGCGTTTTCGGGGACGATGCCCCAGCCGACCTCATTGCTGACGAGGATCAACGGCCCGCGCGCCCGCGCCATCGCAGCCGTCAGTTCCTCGGCCGCCGCGCCGATATCCCGCCCGGAAAGCAGCAGGTTCGTCACCCAGAGCGTCAGGCAATCGATCAGCAGCACCCGGTCGGCCCGTGCCTCGCGTTCGATCGTGCCCGCTAGGTCGATCGGCGCCTCGATCGTCTCCCAGCCTTCCGCCCGGTCGGCGCGATGGCGGGCGATGCGATCCTTCATCTCCTCGTCAAAGGCCTGCGCGGTGGCGACGAACAGCCGGGCAAGGCCGCTCGCCTCGGCGCGGCCCTGCGCATAGCGGCTCTTGCCTGAGCGCGCGCCGCCGATCACGAACAGATGCTCTGCCGTCATGCCGCCTCCTTCGTGAGTGCGATCATCGCGTCGATATCGAGATGCTGTTCCATCGCGCCTGCAATGGCGTCGAGCGCCGCATCGACCTGCGCGTCATGATCGTGCCCATCCGAAGCGGCGCCCAGCCGCTCCAGCAGCGCCGCCCGCAAGGGGGTGCTGGCGAGCGCGCCATGGACATAGCTGCCGATCACCCGCCCGTCGGCGCTGATCGCCCCATCGGGCCGCGCCGTTTCCTCCAGCAGCGCGAAAGGGCGGGCGCAATCGGGACCGGAGGTTTCGCCCATATGCATTTCATAGCCGCGAAAATCCGCGCCCAGCGCCTGTCCTTGCACCTGTTTCAGCGCCTTCATCGGTCGCAGGACTGTTTCCACGTCGAGCAGGCCGAGGCCCGCGCTCTCTCCCGCCGGTCCCTCTATGCCGCCGGGGTCGGCGATGCGCGTGCCGAGCATCTGATAACCGCCGCAAATCCCTATCACCTGCCCGCCGCGCCGATAATGGGCGATGATGTCATGATCCCAGCCTTGCGCCCGCAGCGCTTCCATATCGGCGCGCGTCGCCTTGGAACCGGGCAGGATGATGAGGGGGGCGTCGGCGGGAATGGGCTGGCCGGGCGGCACCATCAGCAACTCGACGGCGCTCTCGGCCTTCAATGGATCGAGATCGTCGAAATTGGCGATGCGGGGAAGGATGGGGCAGGCGACGCGCAGCCGCCCGCGGCGATCCCTCCCGCCGCGCTCCAGCACCACGGCGTCCTCGCTCGGCAGGCGGGCGGTGGCGGGGAGCCAGGGCAGCACCCCGAAGCCGCGCCAGCCCGACAACGCCTCGATCTGGCGATAGCCGTCCTCGAACAGCGCGGGGTCGCCCCGGAACTTGTTGATGAGAAAGCCCCGGATCATCGCGGCATCCTCTGCCTCCAGCACCGCGCGCGTGCCGACGAGCGAGGCGATGACGCCGCCCCGGTCGATATCTCCGATCAGCAGCACCGGCACATTCGCAGCGCGGGCAAAGCCCATATTGGCGATATCGCCCGCGCGCAAATTGATCTCCGCCGGAGAGCCTGCGCCTTCGACCAGCACCATGTCGCAGCATGCGCGCAGCCGGGCATAGCTTTGCAGCACTTCGGGCAGCAGCGGGCGGCGGGCCTCGCGGAAATCGGCCGCGCCCAGCGTGCCGCGCACCCGGCCATGGACGATGAGCTGCGAGGTGCGGTCGGCCTGCGGCTTCAGCAGCACCGGGTTCATGTCGCTATGCGGCTCGGCGCGGCAGGCGATGGCCTGCAACGCCTGCGCGCGCCCGATCTCGCCCCCGTCGCCGGTGACGGCGGCATTGTTGGACATGTTCTGCGGCTTGAACGGCAGCACCGACAGGCCGCGATTGGCGAGGGCGCGGCAAAGCCCCGCCACCAGCACCGACTTGCCGACATCCGACCCGGTGCCCTGAAGCATCAGCGCGCCCATGCGACTCCTCCCGTGATGGTGCAGGTTAAGGCGCAGGCGCGTTCGCCCTCATAAATTACTGGCCCAGCCATCCCGCCGCTATGCCCTGTCCGCCGTCTACTCATCCCCATTGCGTTCCGACGAGGAGCGCCAGCAGCAGCCCGCTTTCGACCAGTTCGATGCCCGCGCCATGGCCGTCGCCGGAAATGCCGCCGAGCGCTCGCCTGATCCACCAGCCCCAGAGCGGGATCAGGATCGCCGCCGCCAGCAGCGGCCATGCCGCAAGCAGTATTGCGGCCAGCGCCAGCGCCGCGCTCCAGCCCATCAGGTCAACGGGACGGATCGCCTTGCTGAAGAGCGCGCCCAGTCCTTCATGCAGCAGCGGCAGCCAGCGCGCCCAGAACAGCGGCCCCATGCGCGCGGCGAGCGGCACCAAGGGCAAGGCGGTCCATGCGCCGCGCTCGATCAGCAGGGTGAGCAGCACCAGCTTGGCGATCAACTGCATCCCGATGGCGACCACCGCGAAGCTGCCCATATGCGGGTCGGCCAGCACGGCGAGCAGCTTTTCGCGGTCCATACCCTTGCTCTTGTGGGCAGCGCCGCAGCCATCGGCGATGTCGCCCAGCCCATCGAGATGCAGCGCGCCGATAACGCCCACCCAGAGCAGCAGCGCGACGAGTGCGCCCAGCCGGGGATCGATCAGCGCCCCTGCCCAGCCGCCCAGCGTTACGATGCCGCCGATCAGCAGCCCGACTAGCGGGAACCAGCGCATGGAGGCGGCAAAATCCTCCGCGCTCGCCTCTATGCGCGGGGCGGGGAGGCGGGTCAGGAACTGGATGGCAAGGATGAGGCGCTTCACGGCCACAGGCCTGCTATCTGCGCATAGGGCCGATCGCCGCCGGTCCAGATCCGCAGCGACAGCATCGTGCCATAAGGCAGGTCGAAGCCCCAGAGCTGGCCCTGCGTGAACCCGAACAGCCCGGCAAGCACCGCCCGCATCGTCCCGCCATGGGTGAGCGCCAGCGTGGGCTGGGGGGAGAGATCGCTCAGCGCGGCCATCGCCCGATCGACCAGCGCCGACCAGCGCTCGCCCTCGGGCGGGGGGCAGGCTTCGGGATCGTTCTGGAAGCGAGACAGGGCGTCGGGATCGACATGGTCTGGCGCCAACCCGTCCCATTGGCCGAAGTCCAGCTCCCGCCAGCGCGGATCGACGGCGACGGCAAGGCCGCGCCGCGCGGCTATCGTCCGGGCGGCGTCCAGCGAGCGGCGCAGGTCGGAACTGACGATATGGTCGAACGGGATATCCTCCACCTGCGCCATGCAGGCGGCGATGCCCTCCGGCGTCGGCAGGCCGTCGGTTCGGCCCATCAGCAGCCCCGGCGTCTCAGGCGCGCCATGGCGCAGCAGGTGGAGCAGAAACTCCGCCATCAGCCCGCCGTGACCCCCGCCTCGGCAAAGGTCGCCATGCGGTCATGGGCGGCGAGGGCGGAACGGATCACCGCCACGGCGACCGCCGCGCCGCTCCCTTCGCCCAGCCGCATGCCGAGCGAAAGCAAAGGCGTGAGCGACAATCGGTCGAGCAGCCGCTTATGCCCCGGTTCGGCGGAGCAATGGCCCGCGATGCAATGATCGGCAATCGCCGGATTGGCGGCGGCGAGCGGCGCGAGGGCGGAGCAGCAAATGAAGCCATCCATCACCACCGGAATGCGCAATTGCCGCGCCCGCAGTACCGCGCCCGCGATGGCGGCGATTTCCCGCCCGCCCACGCGGCGCAGCGTCTCGAACGGGCTATGGGGCGCATCGGCATGGAAGGACAGGGCCTCGTTCACCACCAGCGCCTTGCGCGACACGCCCGAGGCATCGACGCCGCTGCCTGGGCCGACCCATGCCGCCGCGTCGCCGTCGAAGGCACGGGCGGTAACGGCAGCCGCCGCCGTCGAATTGCCGATCCCCATCTCCCCCAGGATGAGGAGGTCGAGGCAGGGATCGACAGCCGCCGCGCCTGCCGAAAGCGCGGCGAGGCACTCCGCCTCACTCATCGCGGGTCCACGGGTGAAGTCCTGCGTCGGCCGGTCGAGATCGAGCGGCACCACCTTGAGATCGAGGCCCGCCGCCGCCGACAGCGCGTTGATTGCGGCGCCGCCCCGCTCGAAATTGGCGACCATCTGCGCTGTCACCTCCGCCGGGAAGGCGCTGACGCCATGGACGGTGACGCCATGATTGCCCGCGAATACCAGCGCACGACCCTTGTCGATCATGGGGCGGACCTTGCCCTGCCAGCCGGCGAGGAAGATCGCGATATCCTCCAGCCGCCCGAGCGAACCGGGCGGTTTGGTAAGTTGGCCCTGCCGCTCCCGCGCTGCGTCTTGCGCGGCGGTGTCGGGCGTAGTCAGGTCGGCGAGGGCGGCCTCGAAATCGGCGGACGTAGGGAAGATCATTCGACGCAATATCCTTGGGGTGGGGAGCGGGTGATGAAATGGCCCTTCACGCCTTCGGGCCAGTCGGCATAGCGCACCTGCCCATCCTCGCTGCGGGCATAGTGCGCGGCATAGTCCAGCACGGCGCGGGCGGAGGCTTCGTGGGGGGTGAAGCGGCCCAGCACATAGCTGATCTTGCCCGGCGCGCGCAGGTGCAGCGTGCAATGGTCGCCGCAGGCGAAGAGGCAGGGCATTTCCTCTATGGCGATATCGGCATAGCGCGGGTCGGAGGCCTGCACGCGCTTCAGTTCCGCCGCCAGCAATATGCCGCCGCTATGGCCTTTCGCATCGGTGCGCCTCTCGGCCGAGAGGCGGCAGGTGGAGCAGGCGACTATGGCGGTGCGGCTTTCGACCGGGCGAAGCATCAGCGATTTTCCTCTGGCTGGGGGTGGATGCGCGCCATCGGCACGATGACCGGCGGGCCGTCGCCCTCCCGCTCAATGCGGGCGCTTATGCCGTAGACGCTCCGCAGACGCTCGGCGGTAAGCACTTGCGCGGGCGTGCCGTCGGCGACCAGCGCGCCTTCGTCGATCAGCAGCAGCCGGTCGCAATAGCGCGCGGCCATGGTGAGGTCATGCAGCACCGCAATCACCAGCGCGCCTTCCCGCGCCTCCCGCGCGAGGAGTTCCATCACGTCGATCTGATGGCCGGGATCGAGCGAGGCGAGGGGTTCGTCGGCGATCAGTCCGGCGGCACCGACCGCCAGCGCGCGGGCCAGCATAACGCGCGCGCGCTCGCCGCCGGAAAGATGGGTGGCGATGCGATCGCGCAACGGCAGCACATCGGCGCGCGCCATGGCGTCCGCGATGATCTGGCGGTCCGCTTCGCCGATGCGCGACATGGGCGCCAGATGGGGCAGGCGGCCCAGCGCGACGAGGCGTTCCACTCCCAGCGGCCAGTGCAGGGTCTGTCCTTGCGGCAGATAGGCGATGCGGCGGGCGATCTGCCGCGTCGGCAGCGAGGCGAGCGGCGCGTCGTCGAGCAGGATGCGCCCGCCCGATAGCGGCACGAGGCCGAGCATCGCGCGCACCAGCGTCGATTTTCCCGCGCCATTGGGGCCGATGACGCCGATCAGCTCGCCTGCCTTCATCGCCGCGCTGACGGAGCGGACGACACCACGCTGGCTCAACCTGACGGAGACATTTTCCAGCGAGATGCTCACCATATCCGGCGCTCCCGCAACAGGTGGAAGAGGAAGATCGGCACGCCGAGAAAAGCGGTAACGACGCCGAGCTTCAGTTCGCTGCTCGTCGGGATGAGGCGCACCGCGATATCGGCGAGCGTCAGCAGCGCCGCGCCGCCCAGCATCGAAGGGAGGAGGATTGCAGACGGGCTGCGGTCGGTCAGCGGGCGGATGAGGTGGGGGACGATAAGGCCGATAAAGCCGATCGCCCCGGACACCGCGACCGCGCCGCCCACGCCGATGGCGACCCCCAGCAGCATCCGCATCCGCGTGCGGCCGAGGTCCACGCCGAGCGACCGCGCGCCGTCCTCGCCGAGCGCGAGCGCGTCGAGCGCATGCCCGTCGATCAGCAGCAGCGCCATGCCGATAAGGATGCAGGGCAGGGCGATCTGGACATGCTCGATCGAGCGGTTTTCGATTGAACCCATCAGCCAGCTCATGATCTCCATCGCCGCGAAGGGATTGGGCGAGAGGTTGAGGGCAAGGCTGGTGCCCGCTATGGCGAGGGTGGAAATGGCGATCCCCGCGAGGATCAGCGAAAGCGGGCTCTCCGACCGCCCGGCGAGCAGGAAGAGCAGCAGCAGCGAACAGAGCGCCCCCGCAATGGCGAGGATCGGCAGCAGGGCGGGATGGAGTGTGCTCAGCCCATAATAAAGCGCCGCGACCGCGCCCAGCGCCGCCGCATTGGACGTGCCGAGCACCGATGGCTCGGCGAGGGGATTGCGCAGATAGCCTTGCAGCACCGCGCCCGAAAGCCCCAGCATCGCGCCGGTCAGCAAGCCGATGAGCGTGCGCGGCAGGCGCAGGTCGAACAGGATGGCGGAGGCGACCGGATCGCCGCCGCCCATGAAGGTCGCGACGATCCGCGAGGGCGACAGAGAGACGGAACCGAAGGCGACCGATCCCATCGCGGCCGCGAGCACCAGCGCAAGCAGAATGGGCATTAAGGCAGGATGGCGCATAGCCATGGGAGTGTCGGTCATATCGGCCCCCTGCCGCATCGGGCCGGGCGCGGGGGCGCGGCAGGGACGCTGCACGCCGCTGTCACGAAAACCCTGTTCATGGGACACACCTTCTGGCGCCGGAACCTGTCTGTAGCGTGGCAGGGCGTGCCGCCTGTGGCCCGCCCCGATGGCTGGCCCGCAAACGGTCGGCACGCGACGACGGGCGGGCGCATGTCGCCCTTCATCGTGCGCCGATGCGGCCCTGCCGCATGGTTTGCGTCGCTCAGACGGAGAGATACCGTGCCCTGACCATCCCCTGGATCGAGGCAAGAGCGACCAGACGCCGGCAGGTTTCCTGGCTCGCGGGTCAGGGCGTCGATGCACGGCCTTCCCAGACTTCGTCCAGTGGCTGCCCCTCCGCTTCGGGAAAAGGCATGTGCATCACGCTCACCGCTTACAGTTGCAGGGACAGCCGCGGATTCGGGCAGGATTTCTCCCTTCCTCACCGCGTTCCCATATTAAGCCCGAGAGGGCACCGGCGCGATCTATATGAAACCGGGTTTCCGGTTTCGGTGCGGCTATTAAACCAAAGTTTTCCCTTCGCCAACGTCTTATTGCGGCAAATGCCATGCTGCGGCCGCGTGGTAGGAGAACATGGCATTATGTGAGGGGCTTGCGAGCTTGCGCCTCTCATGCGCAGGGCGGTTCCATTCGCGTTTGCAGCACGCGCCTATCTACTTTGGTCCAATTGATTTTGATGGAAAAGCTCCCAAAGCTCGATCATCCTCTCCTTGGGGCATGTGTGGAAAATTGGGGTTCGATAATGGAAGATGGCGTGACCCGGTATCAACAGGCCTATGCGGCGAGCATGGCCGATCCGGAAACTTTCTGGCTGGAAGCGGCGCAGGCATTGGATTGGGTGCAACAACCCACCCGCGCCTGGACGAACGAAGGCGGCTGGTTCGCGGACGGTGTGCTCAACACCTGTCATAATGCGGTGGATCGCCATGTCGCCGCCGGAAGGGGGGATCGGCCCGCCGTCATTTATGAAAGCCCAGTGACCGGGCAGCGCCGCAGCATCAGCTATGCCGAATTGCTCGATCAGGTCTCGCGCACCGCGGGCATGCTTGCGCGTCTTGGCGTGACCAAGGGCGATCGGGTGGTCATCTATATGCCGATGATCGCAGAGACGCTGTTCGCTATGCTGGCCTGCGCGCGGATCGGGGCTGTTCATTCCGTGGTGTTCGGAGGCTTCGCCGCGCCCGAACTCGCCAAGCGTATCGACGATGCGCAGCCCAAGCTGCTGCTCACCGCCTCCTGCGGCATAGAGGGGCAGAAGCTGCTGCCCTACAAGCCGCTGGTCGATCATGCGCTGGAGATTGCCCGGCATCATGTGGAGCATGTCCTTGTCTGGCAGCGCCCGCAGGTGGAGGCCGAACTGACGGCGCCGCGCGATCTCGACTGGACCGCGGAGCTGGACAAGTCCCTCGTCGTCGATTGCGTACCGGTGGCGGCGGCCGATCCGCTCTATATCCTCTACACCTCCGGCACGACCGGCACCCCCAAGGGCGTGGTGCGCGACAATGGCGGTCATGCCGTCGCGCTGACATGGAGCATGGCGAATATCTACAACGTCGCCGCCGGAGATCGCTTCTGGGCGGCATCCGATGTGGGCTGGGTCGTCGGGCACAGCTATATCGTCTATGGGCCGCTGCTTGCCGGATGCACCACGGTGCTGTTCGAGGGCAAGCCCGTCGGCACGCCCGATGCAGGCACGTTCTGGCGCACCATAAGCGAGCTGGACGTCGATATCTTCTTCACCGCGCCGACCGCGATCCGCGCGATCCGCAAGGAAGACCCGGACGCCCGCTTCATCGCGCAGCTCGGCACCGGCAAGCTGAAGGCTATGTTCCTTGCAGGCGAGCGCGCTGATCCCGATACGATCCACTGGGCCGAGGAAAAACTGCGCCTGCCGGTCATCGACCATTGGTGGCAGACGGAGCTGGGCTGGGCGGGCCTCGCCACCTGCTTCGGCCTTGGCGATACCCGCCGCCGCGCGGGCAGCGCGGGCTTTCCCGTGCCGGGCTATCGCTTCGAGATACTGGACGAAACCGGCAGGCAGGTTCCCGAGGGTGGATCGGGCAGCGTCGTCATCAAGCTGCCGCTCGCGCCCGGTTGCTATGCCGGCCTGTGGAACAACCCGGCAGGCTATGCCAAGGCGTTCGAGACCTTTCCCGGCTATTATGAGACAGGCGATGCGGGCCATATCGATGAGGACGGCTTCGTCAACATCATGGGCCGCACCGACGACATCATCAATGTCGCCGGGCACCGCCTCTCGACCGGGCAGATGGAACAGATCGTCGCCAGCCATCCGGCGATTGCCGAATGTGCGGTGATCGGTGTTGACGATGTGCTTAAAGGCATGATCCCGATGGCCTTTGCCGTCGCCAAGGCAGGCGTGGACGACATGACGGGTCTGGAACAGGCGATCATCCGGCAGGTGCGCGAGGAGCTGGGGCCGGTGGCGGCGCTGAAGGACGTCCATCTGGTCGATGCGCTGCCCAAGACGCGGTCGGGCAAGATATTGCGCGGCGTGCTGCGCCGTCTCGCCAATGGCGAAAATGTGCCGACGCCGCCGACCATCGAGAACCCGGATGTGCTGGATCAATTCAGGACATTGTTCGCGGTGCCCGCCGCTTCCTGAACCGGCGGAGTATGACAGGACGAACGGAGGCGGGAGGGCTGCCTCTTCCGCCTCTCGCGTTTAATCCGCCGATGCGTCGTTTTCGGGAGGGCTTTCCTCGCGGGGCAGGGGGCGGCTGATGATCCAGGCGGCGCTGGCGAGCAGCGCGACCGCCACGCCCACCGCCAGCAGCGGATCGGGGCGGGCGACCAGCCAGAAGATGCCATAGCCGACCGTCATGCCGATGCAGGCGGCCCGCTTGCCCCGTTTCGGTATCGCGCCCTCGGCCCGCCATGCCCGCAGTGTCGGGCCGTGGCGGGGATGGTTGAGCAGCCATGCCTCCAGCCGGGGCGAGGAATGGGTGAAGCACCCGGCGGCGAAAATGAGGAAGATCGTCGTCGGCATCAGCGGCACCAGCGCCCCGATGATGCCGAGGCCCACGCAAAGGAAGCCAAGCAGCAGCCAGCCGACGCGGATCGCCCGCCCGCGCCGGGAAGAGGGTGCTTCCCTCAAGCGGGGATCGGTGCCGGGCCGGTCGGTCAAGAGGCGGCGATCCGTGAAGGGGATGCCTGCATCGGGGCGGGGGCACAGGATGACATTGCTAATGCTTCTCCTTTTCTTCTGTGCCGCGCAACATAATCTTGCCGCGCTGCCCGTTCACCCTTCCTCGAAATCCCGGATCACGTCGAGAAACGCCTGACCATAAGCCTCGCGCTTGCGTTCGCCTATGCCGGAGATCAGCGCCAGATCGGAGAGGGAGCGCGGCTTGCGCATCGCCATTTCGCGCAGGGTGCTGTCGTGGAAGATCACATAAGGCGGCAGGCCCGCCTCCACCGCGAGCGCGCGGCGGCAGGCGCGCAACGCCTCGAACAAGGGATGGCCGACCGGATTGGGTTCCGCATTGCGCTTGCCTCGCCGGGCGCGGGCGGGCGGCAGCACCAGCGAGACCGTCTCCTCTCCGCGCAGGAAAGGGCGGGCGGCGGAACCCAGCATCAGCCCGCCATGCTCGTTCGTCTCCAGCGCGTCGCGCACCATGAGCGCGCGCGCCACCGGCTTGATGAGGCTCGTTTCCTCACCCTCGATGATGCCATAGACGGAAAGGCGATCATGCTGGCGTTGCAGGATCTTGTCGTTGGGCTTGCCGGTAAGCACGGCCTCGATATGTCCAAGGCCGAAGCTCTGCCCGGTGCGATAGACCGCGGAGAGCAGCTTCTGCGCGGTGGTCGTCGCATCGACTCTGGGCGGAGGAGAGAGGCAGTTGTCGCAATTGCCGCATCCGGGCGGCGGTTCTTCCCCGAAATGGCGCAACAGCACGGCGCGGCGGCAGGTGCCGGTCTCGACCAGCGCGCCGAGCGCCATGATCCGCGCTCGCTCGCCCTGCTGGCGTTCCGCGTCCACTTCGGCGATGCGCTGGCGCGCGCGCGCGAAATCCTCCGCGCCCCAGAGCAAGGTCGCGACCGCCGGGTCGCCGTCGCGCCCGGCGCGGCCGCTTTCCTGATAATAGCTCTCGATCGATTTGGGCAGGCCCGCATGGACGACGAAGCGCACATCGGGTTTGTCGATGCCCATGCCGAAGGCCACGGTCGCCACCATCACCATATCCTCGCTGGCGATGAAGGCGGCCTGATTGGCGGCGCGCACCTCGGGCGCGAGGCCCGCATGATAGGGCAGCACCGGACGGCCATAGGCGTGGAGGCTGGCGGCGATCTTCTCGGTCGCCGCGCGGGTCTGGGCATAGATGATGCCGGGGCCGGGATTGGCGTCGAGCGCTGCCTGCAACTGCTTCATCAGCCCGTCGCGCGGCTGGATCGCATAGCGGATATTGGGGCGGTCGAAGCCGGAAATGACCAGCCCTTCGGCCTCTATGCCGAGTTGCACCAATATGTCCTGCCGGGTGTGCTCGTCCGCCGTGGCGGTCAGCGCCAGGCGCGGCACATCGGCAAAGGCGTCGAGCAACGGGCGCAGCAAGCGATAGTCGGGGCGGAAGTCATGCCCCCATTCGGATACGCAATGCGCCTCGTCGATCGCGAAGAGGCAGAGGCGGGAGCGTTCGAGCAGGCTGCGGAAACCCGCGCCGCTCGCCCGCTCGGGCGCGACATAGAGCAGGTCCAGCTCGCCCGCGACCAGCCGGTCCTGCGTCTCGCGCCAGTCGGCGTCGGCGGAGGTGAGGCTCGCCGCGCGGATGCCGAGCGCCCTGGCCGAGCGGAGCTGATCGTGCATCAGGGCGATGAGCGGGGAAATGACGATGCAGCATCCCTCCATCGCCATGGCGGGCAGCTGATAGCAAAGCGACTTGCCCGCGCCGGTCGGCATGATGGCGAGCGTGTTGCGTCCGCCGATGATGCGCGTCACCACCTGTTCCTGCACGCCCCGGAAGCTTTCGAAACCGAATATATCGTGCAGCAGCGTGGCGGGATGGGCAGGCATGGCGGCGGCTATAGAGCCCGCATCGGTAAACGGGAAGCGTCTATCGCATGGCGAGCGGCGAGCGGTAGTGGGAAGCGCTTGTGCGCCTTCGGGGCAGCGGTGCGCTGCGCCGAGCAGATAGGTGGGTTTCAGTCCGGTTGCTGTTCCAGCCGCGCCAGCGCCTCGGCCTTGATCTGGCGTAGTTCCACCAGCGTTTCCTCTATCGCGATGCGTTGCTGCTTCAGATCCTCGATCTTCTCCTCCACACGCTCGACGAGGCGACTCATCTGTTCCAGATGATGCGGGTCGGTATCGTAGAGGTCGAGAAATTCCTTGATCTCGCGGATGGAAAAGCCAAGCCGCTTGCCGCGCAGGACCAGCCTGATCCTGCCGATCTCTCGCCGCGAATAGATGCGCGTATTGCCTGCGCGATGCGGCTCGATCAGCCCCTTATCTTCATAGAAGCGCAAGGCGCGCTGCGTCACGCCGAGCTGGCTGGCGACTTCCTGTATGCCCAGAAAGCCGTCGCCGGGGCCGGTTTTATGTCTGCCTGCTGTTTCTGAAGATGTCATGGTTCGGCTCATCGATATGCTATGCGGCTGGAGAAAAGGAAAAACGAGGGTCGTGGCGGAAACACAGAGGGGCGTTCAGCCGCGCTTCTGCTTTTCTTCCTCGACCAGTTCCTTCTTCGACAATTTGCCGATCAGCGTCTTGGGCAGGCTGTTGCGGATTTCGATTTCCTGCGGCATCTCGATCTTGCTGATGCGGTCCTTGAGGAAAGTCTTCATCTCCTCGACCGAGAGGGTGAAGCCCTCCCGCGGGGCGAGGAAGAGCTTGGGCGACTGGCCGCGATAGGGATCGTCGATGCCGATCGCGATCGCTTCCTTGACGCCGGGATGATTATAGGCGGCGTCCTCGATCACGCGGGGATAGACGTTGTAGCCGCCGCACAGGATCACATCCTTGATCCGGTCGACCAGGAAGAGATAGCCGTCCTCGTCCAGATAGCCGATATCGCCGGTCCGTATCGCGCCGTCGATGAATACGGCTGCCGTCTCCTCCGGCTTGTTCCAATAACCCTTCATCACCTGCGGGCCGCGCGCGCAGACCTCGCCGCGCTCGCCCTGCGGAATGAGTTGCGCGGGATTTTCCGGGCTGCGGATTTCGAGGATGGTGCCGGGAAAGCGCGGGCCGCAGCTATTGTCCTTGATAAGGCCGTCGATCGGGTTGCAGGCGATGATCGGCGAGGTTTCCGAAAGGCCATAGCCCTCCACCACCCGGGCGCCGGTGCGCTGCTCGAACAATTCGCGCACGTCGAGGGGCAGGGGCGCGCCGCCGGATATGCAAGCGCGCACGGCCGACAGATCGGGTATCTTCTCGTCGGGCAAGCTGTTCATCGCGACATAGATGGTCGGCACGCCGAAAAACTGGGTAGGCGGCTTGCGCCTGATGGTTTTCAGCACCTGATCCATCTCGAAGCGGGGCAGCAGCACCATCTCCGCCCCGATCTCCACCGAGAAATTGAGCACCGCCGTCAGCGCGAAAACATGGAACATCGGCAGCACGCCCAGCGTGCGCTCCTGCATGGGACGCAGCCCGCCGACATGGATGAGCATCTGCGCGCTGTTGGCGGTGAGGTTGGCGTGGGTCAGCATCGCGCCCTTGGGCACGCCGGTGGTGCCGCCGGTATATTGCAGCACCGCGACATCATCGGGCTGGATGGCGACCGGGTCGGGCTCTGCATCGCGGGCGGTCAGCGCGCGGAAGCGGACATGCAGCGCCTCGTCCCGCACCACGGCATGGTCCTTGCGCTTGATGAGGGTGAAGCCCCATGCCTGCAACGGCGGCAGGATATCGGCCATCGCGCACAATATGATCTTGTCGAGGCCAGCGGCGCACGCCACCGCCTGCACCTTGTCGTGGATCATCTTCACGTCCGGCACCGCCATCATGCGCGTGCCGGAATCGCGGATCTGATGCTCCAGCTCATGCTCGGTATAGAGCGGGTTGAAATTGACGACGATCCCGCCTGCCCGCAGCACCGCGAAATAGAGGATGACGAAATAGGGCGTATTGGGCAGGCAAAGGCCGAAGCGGTCACCCGGTTTCAGCCCCATGTCCTGCAAGCCCCGCGCCGCCCGGCGCACCATGTCCCCCACTTCCTCATAGCTCCAGCAGCGGCCAAGGAAATCGATCGCCGTCCGTTGCGGATAGTCCGCCAGCGCCTTGTCGAGCAGGTCCGTCAACAGGCGAGGGGGAATGGCGTCTTCGGTATAAGGAGGAAGCACAGGGTTGGTCATGATGGCCCCTTCGATCAGAAAGCGAACCGGCCGCCGAGCGACAGCACGACGGCATGGGTGTTTTCGAGCCGCCCGTCGACAAGGATCAGCGTCTGCGCGGGGGTGCCCGCATGGGCGGCGGTGGCGCGGTCGATATCGGCATCGTCGAACGCGATATAGGCTGCCGCCGCATCGAGGGTGATGGACCGGGACAGCGCATAGCTCGTGCCTGCGGAGAAGTTCCAGCGATTGCTGTCGGGCACACGGGCGTCCCGCTCTCCGTTGCGGGTCGGCGTCTGGTCGCGGGCGATGCCAGCGCGCACGTCCCATTGCGGCGAGACCGCATAATCGACGCCAGCGGCGAGCGCCCAGGTGTTGCGGTAATGTTCCGGTATGGCGGTATTGAGCGGCGCGCCCAGCCGGATCGCGTCGAATTTGGCCCAGCCGAAGCGGGTCGCCTGCATATTGAGCGTCAGTTCGGGCGTAACGGCAAATCGTCCGCCGAAGATGAGCTGCCATGGTGTGCGGAAAGTGGCGCGGGCGGGAGTGGAGGTCGATACCGGCGTAACCATCTGAGACGGTATATTTCCGGGAAAGACGGGACCGGGGGCAAGATTTAGCGAAAAGCTTTCGATGGAAAGCGTGCCCTTCAATTCATGTTCGATGCTGGATTTATAGCTGACGCCCAGCGAAACCGGCCCGCTGCGATATTGCGCGCCCGCGCTCCAGCCCAGATCCCAGCCATCGCCCTTCAGTTCCTGATGCCAGTCCAGTGGCTGGATGGGGGATGGGCCGGGCAAATAATTGGAGAGGCTCGCATCGGCATATTCGATGTTGAGGCCCACCCCGATGCTCAGCGCGTCGGTTGCCATGAAGGCGATGCTCGGCTGGATGTCGATGGTGCGGAGCTTTGTCTTGTCCGCCGTATAGCGGACCCAGCTGTCCGCGGCATAATCGGTGGTGAAATTATAGGGCGCGGTAAGGGCGAGGCCGACGGCGAGGCGGGGATTGAGCGCGTAGGCGATCGCGCCGGAGGGCGCCACGCCCTTGCGGATGGGGTTATGGGCGTTCTGCGCTCCGCCCACAGGGATGAACAGGGGGGTGGGCTGGAGGACAGGAGGGATAGGGCCTGACGCGACCGGCGGCACGATCAGCGTGTTGATGTTGCGCACGTCGCCCTTGGGCAAAATGGCGCTGACGCCGAAATGAGCATCGCCGCCGGTCATGCCGCCGATCGCGGCCGGGTTCCACCACAGCGACGCCGCGCCCTGATCCGCGACTTCGCCCGAGAAAGCGCGGCCTGCGCCCTTCACCGATTGTTCCTGAAGATAGAAGCCGCCCGCATGAGCCGCGCCGGAAAAGCCCGCGCCCAGGGTCAGGACCGCAGCCAGCGATGCGCCTTTTGCAAGCCGGTTGATAATGTGCATGGGTTTCTCCTGAAGATGTACTTTTTTGCTCTGGAGGCAAGACTGGGCGGGGGGAGAGAGGAAAGGACGGGAAGGCAAAGGACAGAGCCTCAATGCAGCCTCGTCCATGTCTGCGTCTTGCATAGCGGCCAGACGATGCATCCTTTCATGCTCAACTGATTGGCGCCATGGGGGGTGACGGTCGCCTTGTAGATGCCGCCATCTTCGGCATTATAGATGGTGCCGCCGGTCCAGCTGCCTGCTTTCCAGCTGAAGCCCTGCATGATCTGGAGGCCCTTGATCCTGCGGCCGCGCTGGGCGCTGTCCTTGTTGTTTACGTCCAGCAGGTCGGGATTGGCCTTTAGCCCGTCCGAATCGATGACCCGGCCGCAGATCGATTGTCCGCAGCGGGTGATTTCGACAATGCCATGGCGAACGCCGGTCTGCCAATGCCCCACGGCTGCATCGGGCGATAGCGTCGCTGCGGCCGCAAGCAGCGCGAGGGCAGCTGTCATCCTTTCCTCCTTCACTCACCTGTTCGGTCTTTCTTGCGCCGGTTTTCCGGTCGCGGACCCGGAACGTCCCGCGAGGGCGGGCGTTCCTGCGAATCATATCCTGCCGTAAAAACCTATTGACGTATAGGGTAATTTGCGCACCAATAGGGAAAGAATGATGAAATTCCGATTCCCAATTGTCGTATCGGTATAGTGTCGGCTTACTCGGAGAGGCTTGATCAATGACTAACGTGGTTATTGCGGGTTTTGCCCGTTCCCCCTTTCATCCTGCGGGCAAGGGCGCGCTGGCGCGGGTGCGGCCCGATGATCTCGCGGCGCAGGTGGTGCGCGGCCTTATCGAGCGGACCGGCGTCAACCCCGCCGATATCGAGGACATCATCATGGGGTGCGCCTTTCCGGAAGGGGAGCAGGGCTTCAACGTCGCGCGCCTTGTCGGCTTGCTCGCCGACCTGCCGCTGTCGGTCGGCGGCATGACGGTCAATCGTTTCTGCGGCTCCTCGATGAGCGCGATCCACATCGCCGCCGGGCAGATCCAGCTCGGCGCGGGCGAGGTGTTCATCTGCGCCGGTATCGAATCGATGAGCCGGGTGCCGATGATGGGATTCAACCCGATGCCCAATCCGGACCTCGCCAAGCGCAGCGCCGCCTATATGGGCATGGGCGACACGGCGGAAAATGTCGCGGCCAAATATCAGATCGACCGCGCCAAGCAGGAAGCCTTCGCGGTCGAAAGCCAGAAGAAGGCTGGCGCCGCGCAGGCAGCAGGCAAATTCTCCGATGAGATCGTTCCTATCGTCACCAAGACAGGCACGGTCAGCGAAGACGGCACGCCGCGTCCCGACACCACCGCCGAGGCGCTGGCCAGCCTCAAGCCCGCGTTCAGCGCGGAGGGCACGGTGACGGCGGGCACTTCCTCGCCGCTGACGGATGGCGCGAGCGCGGTGCTCGTCACCAGCGAGGAATATGCGCGCGCCCATGGCCTGGCGATCCTCGCCCGCATCAAGTCGGTCGCGATTTCCGGCTGCGCGCCCGAGATCATGGGCATCGGTCCGGTCGAATCCTCGCGCAAGGCGATGGCGCGGGCGGGCATCGGTGCCGATGAGCTGTCGGTGGTCGAACTGAACGAGGCCTTCGCCTCCCAGTCGCTGGCCTGCATCCGCGATCTTGGCCTCGACGCCGCGAAGGTGAACATCGACGGCGGCGCAATAGCCATCGGCCATCCGCTCGGCGCGACCGGCGCGCGCATCGTCGGCAAGGCGGCCTCGTTGCTGAAGCGTGAGGGCGGTAAATATGCGCTCGCCACCCAGTGCATCGGCGGCGGGCAAGGCATCGCCACCGTGCTGGAGGCGGTGGAATGAGCGCCGCGCCCATCAAACCAGCCGGCGTTCAGCCGAACCCGAACGCCATCAAAAAAGTCTGCGTCATCGGCGCGGGCACCATGGGCGCGGGGATAGCCGCGCAGGTCGCCAATGCGGGGGTGCCGGTGCTGCTGCTCGACATCGTGCGCGATCCCGCCGACCGCAACGCCGTCGCGGCGGGCGCGGTCGCGAAGATGCTCAAGACCGATCCCGCGCCCTTCATGTCGAAGGCGGCGGCGAAGCTGGTCGAGGTCGGCAATATCGAGGACGATCTGGCGAAGGTCGCCGAGTGCGACTGGATCGTCGAGGCGATTGTCGAACGGCTCGATCTGAAACAGGGCCTTTATGAAAAGCTGGAGGCGGTGCGCCGCCCCGGCACGGCGGTATCCTCCAACACCTCGACTATTCCGCTGGCGAAGCTGATCGAGGGGCGCGGAGAGGCCTTCCGCAAGGATTTCCTCATCACCCACTTCTTCAACCCGCCGCGCTATATGCGTCTGCTGGAGGTCGTGGCGGGGCCGGAAAGCGACGCCGATCTGGTGGCGCGGATTTCCGACTTCGCCGACCGCCAACTCGGCAAGACGGTGGTGCGGGCGAAGGACACGCCGGGCTTCATCGCCAATCGCGTGGGCACCTTCTGGATTCAGGCGTCGCTCAACGCGGCCTTCGATCTGGGGCTGACCGTCGAGGAAGCGGACGCCATTGCGGGCCGCCCGATGGGCGTCCCCAAGACCGGCATTTTCGGCCTTGTCGATCTGGTCGGCATCGACCTCATGCCCCATTTGCAGCAGAGCCTGACTTCGACTCTTCCCGCAGACGATGCCTATCAGGCGATTGCCCGCACCGCGCCGCTGATCGAGAAGATGATCGCGGACGGCTATACCGGGCGCAAGGGCAAGGGCGGCTTCTACCGGATCAACCGGGAGCAGGGGAAACGGAAGGAAGCGATCGATCTTGCAACCGGCGACTATCGCCCGGTGATGACGCCGGCCTCCCTGCCGTCCGCCGCCGCGAAGGGCGATCTGGGCGCGCTCCTCGCCGCGCCGGGCAAGACCGGCGCCTATGCCTGGGCGATACTGGGGGCGACCCTCTCCTATGCCGCGAGCCTTGTGCCGCAGGCGGCGGACGATATCGTCTCCGTCGATGAGGCGATGAAGCTCGGTTATAACTGGAAATACGGCCCGTTCGAGCTGATCGACAAGATTGGCGCGGCCCGGCTGGCCGAGCGGCTCGCCGCCGAGGACATGCCGGTGCCGGACGTGCTGAAGCTGGCGGGCGAGCGCAGCTTCTACCGCATCGAGCAGAACAGGCGTCAGTATCTCGGCCTTGATGGCGATTATCATGACGTGACGCGCGCGCCGGGTGTGCTGCTGCTCGCGGATATCAAGCTCGCGTCCGCGCCGCTGCTTAAAAACGGTTCCGCCGCGCTTTGGGATGTGGGCGACGGCGTCGTCTGCCTTGAGTTTACCGGCAAGATGAACGCGCTCGACGGCGATGTGATGAAGCTGATCGGCGAGGCGATCCCGCTCGTGCAGAAAAGCTACAAGGCGCTGGTCGTCTATAATGAGGGCAGCAATTTCTCCGCCGGGGCCAATCTGGGGCTGGCGATGTTCGCGGTGAATATCGCCGCGTGGAGCGAGATCGAGAAGCTCATCGTTGGTGGGCAACAGGCGTATAAGGCGCTCAAATATGCGCCCTTCCCGGTGGTGAGCGCGCCCTCCGGCCTCGCGCTGGGCGGCGGGTGCGAGATTGTGCTCAATTCGGATGCGGTGCAGGCCCATGCGGAAAGCTATGTCGGCCTTGTCGAATGCGGCGTCGGCCTCGTCCCCGGCTGGGGCGGCTGCGGCGAGATGCTCGACCGCTGGCGGAACAACCCGATGTTGCCCAAGGGGCCGATGCCCGCCGTCGCCAAGGTGTTCGAGATCGTCTCCACCGCCACCGTCGCCAAGTCGGCGGCCGATGCGAAGGAGCTGGGCTTCCTGCGCCCCACCGATGGCGTGACGATGAACCGCGACCGCCTGCTGGCCGATGCCAAGGCGAAGGCGCTGGCGCTGGCCGATGGCTATGCGCCGCCCGCGCCGCCGGAGTTCCGCTTGCCGGGCGCCAGCGGCCGCACCGCGCTCGCCCTTGCGGTCGAGGGCTTTCAGGCGCGCGGTCTCGCGACGGATTATGACGGCGTCGTCTCCGGCATCCTCGCCGATGTGCTGACCGGCGGAGAGGCCGATCCGGTCGACACGCTGAGCGAGAAGGACATGCTGGCGCTGGAGCGCAAGGCGTTCATGAAGCTGGTCCGCGAGCCGCGCACGCAGGCCCGGGTCGAGCATATGCTCGAAACCGGAAAGCCGCTGCGCAACTGAGGATGAAGGAAGCCGGTGGCCGCCCATGGCGCGCCCCGGCCTTCCGATTGGGAGAGAGTTTATGCAGGTTTATGAAGCTCCGCTGCGCGACATGCGCTTCGTTCTCGACGAACTGCATGAGGGCGACGGCTTTGGCGATATCCCCGCGCTCGCCGAATTCACCCCGGACCTGACCGGCGCCGTGCTGGAAGAGGCCGCGCGCTTCTGCCAGGAGGTGTTGCTGCCCCTCAACCGCTCCGGCGATGAGGAAGGCTGCCATATCGAAAATGGCGTGGTGCGCACGCCCAAGGGCTTTGCCGAGGCTTATCGCCAGTTCGCCGAAGGCGGCTGGGCCAGCCTTGCCAGCGATCCCAAATGGGGCGGGCAGGGGCTTCCCGAGGCGGTCAACAAGCTGGTCGAGGAAATGATCTGCGCCGCCAATGTGTCGTTCAGCCTCTATCCCGGCCTCACCCATGGCGGGACCACCGCGATCGAGGGGCACGCTACCGAGGATTTGAAACGGGCCTATCTTCCGAAGATGGTGAGCGGCCAATGGTCCGGCACCATGTGTCTGACCGAGGCGCATTGCGGCACCGATCTCGGCATGCTGCGCACCAAGGCGGTGCCGCAGGAAGATGGCAGCTACAGGATCACCGGCTCCAAGATTTTCATCTCGGCGGGCGAGCATGACCTGACCGAGAATATCATCCACCTCGTCCTTGCGCGGCGGCCCGATGCGCCGCAGGGCGTGAAGGGGATCAGCCTCTTCCTCGTGCCTAAATATCTGCCGAAGGAAGATGGCGCGCCGGGCGAGAGCAACGGCGTTTCCTGCGCTGCGATCGAGCACAAGATGGGCCTCAAGGCGTCGGCGACCTGCCAGATGAATTTCGAGGAGTCGACCGGCTGGTTGGTCGGGGAAGCGAACAAGGGCATGGCCGCGATGTTCACGATGATGAACACAGAGCGCGTGTCTGTCGGCATTCAGGGTCTGGGCGTTGGCGTTGCGGCGTATCAGGCAGCGGTCTGGTACGCGAAGGAGCGTATTCAGGGCCGCGCGCTCTCTGGCCCCAAGCGGCCGGATCTCGCCGCCGATCCCATCATCGTCCATCCCGATGTGCGCCGGATGCTGATGACGATGCGGTGCTGGAACGAGGGGTGCCGGGCGCTTGCGGGTTGGGTGTCGCGCGCGCTCGACGCGGAGAAATATGCGAACAATCCCGAAGTGCGCCAGCATGCCGAGGATTTCGTCGCGCTGATGACGCCGGTGGTGAAGGCGCTGTTCACCGATCTTGCCTTCGATACGTCCAATCTGGCGGTGCAATGCTATGGCGGCCACGGCTACATTCGCGAAAGCGGGGTCGAGCAATATGTCCGCGATTCCCGGATCGCGATGATCTATGAGGGCACCAACGGCGTGCAGGCGCTCGACCTTGTGGGGCGCAAGCTGCCCGCGCATATGGGCCGCTATCTGCGCAGCTTCTTCCATCCGGTATCCTCTTTCATCGAGGAAAATGGCGGTGAAGGCCCGCTTCAGCCGATGGTCGCGGGGCTGCAACAGGCCTTTGGCGCGCTCCAGCTCGCGACCGGGATGATCGCCCAGCGCGGCCTCAAGGACCCGGAGGAGGCGGGGGCGGCGTCCGCCGATTATCTGCGCCTGCTGGGTCTCGTCGCGATGGGCTATTGCTTCGCCCGCGCTGCGAAGATTTCGGTGGCGCGTCTGACCGAAGGCGGCGAGGACGCGGCCTTCTATGATGCGAAGATCAAGACGGCGGCCTTCTTCTTCGACCGGCTGCTGCCACAGGCGACCGCCGCTTTCCTTGCGATCAAGGCGGGCAAGAAATCGATGATGGCGCTCGCTGAAGATGCATTCTGACGGGGTGGCGACGATGACCGGGCTGGACGAAATCAAGGCGATGATCGCGAGCGGCAGGCGTCCGCCGATGCTGGAATTGCTCGATATTTCGTTGCTCGAAGTGGCGGAAGGGCATGTGGTGTTCGGCGCCACGCCCAGCCGGTCCGTCTATAATCCGATGGGGGTTGTCCATGGCGGTTTCGCCGCGACGATGCTGGATACCGCCTGCGGCGTCGTCGCCAGCACCGCGACCAAGACGCCCCGGAACTGCATGACGCTGGAACTGAAGATTTCCTATCATCGCGCGCTGGACGAGAATACCGGCCCGGTCCGCGCCATCGGCACGGTGCTCTCGATAGGCAGGCGAGTCGCCCATGTCGAGGCGCGGCTGGTGGACGAACAGGATCGCCTTTGCGCTTCGGCGACATCGACCCTGCTGCTGTCCGAGCGCGCCTGACCTGACGCGCTCTCGCTCGACCCCGTCAGTCCGCCGCTTTGATGGGACAGGTGAATCCGGCGGTTTTTCCTAATGCAACAGGCTGATCTGTTTCCTGGTAGGGCACTGATGGGCAATTCAGGCGCACAGGAGAAAGCCGGGGGCTATGCGGCAGGCGCGAAGCCCGCTATCGCCCTTGCCCGGAATAAGATTGAGATGCTGAAACAGGAGTCGCCGATATGAAGCTGTTGGTACCCGTGAAGCGGGTGATAGATTATAACGTGAAGCCTC